>NZ_JBHJWV010000007.1:0-164654 GCF_042266785.1 Microbacterium sp. NPDC056052 | reverse complement strand
TCCCCGACCGCCCACCCCCCCACGTCCCACCCCCCCCCCCCCCGCCCGCCCGGACCCCCCGCGGGCGCCGGGGCGGCGGGCCCGCTGCCGGCGTTGGCTGCTCGATTTTCGGGCAGGAGGGATCAGCTCTTCAGCTCACCCGGTTCTGCATGTGTGACAGACCCGCGCCTGCGGGAGAACTTCAGAAAGAGGAGGGCACTGATCACACCCACGAGAACGAACGGAGCCATGAATGAAAGCCAATTCGGAAAGACGGGGAGGTCAGATTCGAGGTGGAACGGCAACCCGATAAGAACTGCTCCTGCGGCGGCCCCCACCAGGCCGGCGAACAGCCACCCGGCGGCAAGAACCAGCCAGGCGCTTCCTGGCTTGCGGTCGACCGCCCCACGCGCCAGGAAGATGCCTGTCCAGCTGATCGCCAACGGCGCGAGAAGCACCATGATGGAAACCCCTGCGAGGGCAACCCCGAGAACCCCGCCGATGACGCTGAGCAGAAGAACCCCGCCCAGCGATATCGCTACGGACAATCCGAATGGTTTGACTATCATTGTTCCGCTTACCGTTCTTGTGCGTTACGCGTAATACAGGTTATGCGCGAAGTTGTTCCAGGTGGCAGAGGCGGCGAGGACGTACGCGGGTTGCCCGAGTGCGACAGGGTCATCGTTCTTGATCCACCCTGTGACGACCAACTCTGAATAGATGTAATCGGGATTCCCGGCATCCCACCTGGGGTTGAAGTCGAAGCTGATCGTCGACCCTTCGCCGTCGACATGATCGGCCGCGGCCCGGAAGTAGTATCCGAACCAGCTCTTGTTGCCATCGGTGAAGTAGTTCGTCGTCTGCATGATGCAGTGGAAGTTCCAAATGACGCCTGAACCCGCGTAGGGACGTACCACCAGGGGGAGATCCTGATCAAGGGAGGGGAAATACTTGGGTGCGCCCTCCACGGGGAAGTAGCAGTTGAAGCAGTTCATCAGCTTGCTTCTGATCCCAGATGGGGTTTTGTTCTCGATCAGCGCGGTATGTGAATACGACCATGCCGGATCGATGAGGACCGGATAGGCGATGTCCTTGCGGTCCAGATCGACAATCTGAGTGAGCGTGTCCCCGGAAAGCGAGTAGGAAGTCTGGAGTTTAGCGCCGTTCGCGTCCTTTGCCCACGGCGACAGGAGCTGACCCAGACTGGCTCCGGTTGGGCCAATCAGCATGTATCCCACGCTGTTCTCCCTCAGCGTGGTTCCGCTCGGAACGCTGAGCTTGTAATCGTATGTGCGCGACGCTTCAGGGGTCGAGATCGCTGTGAGGACCCTGACGCCGTTTCTGAGTGGCTGGACATACGCCGCGGCGGAGTCAGAATCCGTGCGCCACACGCTCATCCCGTTCGAATTGCTGACCTTGTCGGTCACATAGGTGGGCGTGATCGTGATCACGGGCGTTGTCGATAGTTTGGTCGCTCCAGGTGCAACTCTGCCGGAAGCTGCGGATTCGACCCTCTGCGGGTCGATGACGAGGTCAGGTCCCTTCACCCCTGATCTGA
Source organism: Microbacterium sp. NPDC056052 (assembly GCF_042266785.1). Classification (NCBI taxonomy): domain Bacteria; kingdom Bacillati; phylum Actinomycetota; class Actinomycetes; order Micrococcales; family Microbacteriaceae; genus Microbacterium; species Microbacterium sp. NPDC056052. The sequence continues at coordinate 163,117 of NZ_JBHJWV010000007.1, read as the reverse complement.
CGGGTGCCAGGGCTGAATCTGTGACCTGAGCGGTTTCGCTCGTGATCTCGGGAGAAAGCTCCTGTACTACGGCGTTACTGTCATAGATATCCAACGGACTATCGTCGGCGGCCGCAGACAATGCGGGGGTAAATATCACCCCGCAAACGAAAAGCGACAATGTTGAATAGACGACTGATTTCTTGTTCTTCACTTTTCCTCCGGATTTTCGACATCTGGCGGGCAAGCCCCTCCCGCACAGATATGAGTTTCAACGTATCAGACGCGTTGAAAGACCGAAACATCGACGTTCGACAGGCTCGTCCCGTGATGTTCTTTGTCCCCCAAAAGGCCTACATCGACGTATAGCGATGCTCGATAAACTCCGCGCTGCTTTTGCGGACTGGCAGCAACGTCACGGCGATCAGCTGCGCCACCGAGTAAGGAGTGTAGAACTGACCGAGAGCCGAGTTCCCCAGCTCGAGCTGCATGTAGAGCTTGCCGAGCACGTCGCAGGGCTCGTCTTCCATGGCTTTGGTCACCAGCGCCAATGCCTCTGCGAATCTGGTGAGCTGAGCATCGCCGACGCCCCAGAGAGTCGGGGAGAGATGCCCGACCTATGCGATGAGGTGCAGGCGATACGGCGTCAGGGATCTCGTCGGCTTACCCAAATCTTGACAGGATCTGCCTCCGTACGCTGCGATAGCCAGCAAGCCAACACGTATACATGTGCTCGCTTCGCTCACACCGCGCTCCGCGCGAGGGGGATCTCGGCTGACACCACGCTCCGCCTGGGGCGCTACTTCGGCGTCTCGGCCCAGTTCTGGCTCAACCTGCAGACGCGGCATGAGCTGGACCTGGCTGAGAATCGGGCCGCCGAGCACATCGCAGCGATCACTCCGCTGAGGGCTGCGTGACGCTCGAAGCTCGCTAGACGCCTAGCGAGCTGCTCGCCGCGGCTCGGCTGATTTCGGTCCGCGTCAGCGCCCCTGGCGCTTCTTGTAGGGCTTGGGCTGTCCCTTCACGGCGGGAGCCCGGCCTTTTCCTTTGGAGGCTTTGGCCTTGCCGCCCGACGGCGCGTCCGACTTCCGCGGAGGCGGCGGGAGCGCGGCGATCCTGTCCCGCGCCTCGGGGAGCAGGAGAAGGCCGGCACTGGTCAGGCTGGTCGAGCTTCCACGGGTGACGAGCGGGTGCCCGACCTCTTCCTCGAGCTTCTCGATGGACGAATACAGGGCGGCGAGTGGGATGCCGAGCCGGTCGGCCGCGCGCGGGAAGTGCAGTTCCTCCGCGACGGCGACGAACCGCCGAAGCTGGGTGATCTTCATGGAACCCTTCCTTTCGCGCGCAGTTCGCGGCGTCGTCCAGCGTACGGGGCTTCCGCTGATCGGTTGCACCGGGGGGCGAGAGGTAGGAGGCGAGATCGCCGCGAAGGGTGCCTCGCCGGACCGCACGCACTACGGTGGGGCCGTGGAAGCGCGCACAGGCAAGACCACGGTGCACTACGTCGAGCACGGTTCGGGCCGGCCCGCTCTGATCCTGCACGGAGCAGGCGTGGATCATCGCGAGTCCGAGGCCTGCTTCGAACCGGCGTTCGCCGGGACCACGGGGATCCGGCGGATCTATCCGGATCTGCCCGGGATGGGCCGCACGCCCGCGCCGGCGGGGATCGGCAGTGCAGAGGACGTGCTGGCCGTGCTCCTCGAATTCGCGGAGCTCGTGGGCGGCGGCGAACCCTGTCTCGTCGTCGGGCATTCGGCGGGAGCGCATTTCGCGCTGGCGATGGCCGAGCGCCGATCCTCCCGCGTGGCGGGCCTCGCCCTGGTCTGTCCGCTGCTGCCGGGCATCCGCGACGTTCCGGAGCATCGCATGGTCGTCGGATCCGGCGATCTCGGCGACGACGAGTTCCGAGGCTATTTCGTGGTGCAGACGCGGGAGATGCTCGAGCGGTACGAGCGGTTCGTCGTGCCAGGAATGGAGCTCGCGGACGATGCTGCGATGGAGCGGATCGCCGAACGCTGGGAGCTGAAGCCAGGGGAGGGGGCGCCGTTCGACGGCCCGACGCTGGTGGTGGCGGGCCGGCTCGACTCGACGGTCGGATACGCCGCCGCGCTCGATCTCGTCGATCGCCACCCGCACGCGACGGCGGCGGTTCTGGATGGCGCCGGCCACGCGCTTCCGCACGAGCGGCCCGAACTGTTGCGCGCGCTGATCCGGGACTGGGTGGATCGGGTCCTGCGCTGAGCGCCCCCTCGCGTCTCGCGGCTCGTAGGATGACGGTGTCGTCCAGAGGAGGCACGGCCATGTCCGATCCCGATGAGCACTCCACGCCCCGGCATGTCCCGGAACCGGGTGAGCCCACGATCCCCGAACTCGAGGAGGACGAGAACATCGCGCCTCGCCCGGAGGAGGAGATCGCGGATCTGCTCCGTGCCGAGCCCGATGAGGGAGACCAGGTCAGCTGACCCGCCTGACCTCCTGCGGCCAGCCGCAGGCCTCGGCGATCCTGCCTGCCCATGCCTTCGCAGCGTTGTCGTCGGCGACGTCGATGATCGTGAGGCCGCCGATGCGCTGCTCGGTCGGGGCGAAGGGGCCGGATGCGATCACCGTCGTTCCGCCGGTCGCGTCGGCGGTGAACGCCGCATCGTCGTCCTCGTGCACGCCCGCCGCGAAGACGAGGGCGCCGGCGTCCCTGATGTCGGACACCACGGCATTGGCGAGCGGCCCGCGCTCGGCGAACCACTCGGGGCTGTGATCGCCCACCCACTGCTGGTTGAAGTAGATGATGTACTGCGTCATCGGTGCTCCTCGCATCCCCCGTGCGGCCACGGGCCGTGTCGCGATCGTACGCCGAGGGGTGTCCTGCTTTCGAGCCTCGACGCGGAACCGGTGCGGCACTCCCGCCCCGGCGACAGCCCAGCGGAGGCCCCGGTGAGACTCGATACGATGTCTCGGTGACTACCGAGAACAACAGCATCTTCGAACCCGATGGCCGCGCGATCCCCTACATCGATGAGATGTCGGAGGGTGACGGACCCGTTCTGGTGCTGATCCCGGGACGCGGCCTCGAAGGCGGAGCGCTGGGATCGGTCGCACACATCCTCGCCGGCGAAGGGATCCGCGTCCTGCGGATCGGCAACCGCAAGGACGACGACGTGACGCTCGAGGACCGGGTGCAGGACGCGAGCGACGTCATGGACCACGTCGGCATCGGCGCGACCTGGATCGGCGGCCACGGCGTGGGCGGCACGGTCGCCCGCGCGCTCTCCGCCAAGCGCACGGATCGGGCCCTCGGCGTGCTGCTGCTCGGCGTCGAGGACGTCGAGGTGCCGATCGCGCCCTCGGTGCCGATCCTGATCATCCAGGGATCCGCGGACGACGTCATGCCGCCGGCGAACGGCGAGAAGCTGCGCGCCTCCGCGGTGGAGCGCGCCAGCGTCGTGACCATCGAGGGCGGCGGGCACCTGTTCCCCGTGAGCGACCCGGTCGACACGGCGTTCGCCATCGAGGACTACCTGGCCTGGGACTGACACCCGGCCGCGGAGGGCTACGACGTCACGCTCGTGCGCGACGCGCGCACCACGATCGATGCGACGGTGGACACGTCCGGATCTCCGGTGAGCAGATCGTCGCCCACACGAACATGTAATTCGCAGGCCTCCGCTATCCGGGCCAGGAGTTCGCCGTCGTGCGGCACGATGAGGTCGCGCTCGCCTGAACGGCGAAGAGGGTGGATGTCCGACCCCGGTGCGAGGATGGGCGCATGCCCGAGTCTCCGGAGGTGCAGGCGCTGGTCGAATTCCTCGACGAGCGGATCCGCGGTCGTGCGATCGCCGACCTGGATGTCGGTGAGTTCCGCATCGTCAAGACGCGGGATCGCCCGCCGGCGTCGGTGGTCGGTGCGCGCGTCAGAGGTCTGGAGCGCTTCGGCAAGCACGTCGGCTTCGACACCGACGCCGGGTGGCTGATGATCGGCTTCGGTCGCAACGGCTGGATCCGGTGGCATGCCCCGGAGGATCCGCCGCGTGCGGAGCCCGTGCCGGAAGTCGCGCGAATAGCGCTCGACGACGGCGCCGTGATGCAGCTCGTGGACATGGGCGACTTCCTGGCCGTCACCGCGAACGTCGTCGACGCGCCCGCGGACGTCGCCGGCATCGCGGCGCTGGGGCCGGATCCCCTTGCGGAGGACTTCGATCGCGACGCCTTCGAGCGTGCGCTCGGCGGCCGGCGCAAGCAGATCAAGGCGCTGCTGCAGGAGCAGACGTCGCTCGCGGGCATCGGCAACGCCTACTCCGACGAGATCCTGCACCGCGCGAAGATCTCGCCGGTGGTGCATGCCGCCCTGCTCGACGGCGAGGAGCGGGAGCGGCTCTTCCGCGCCACGGTCGACGTGATGAGGGACGCGCTCTCGGAGCGCCGGGGTCTGCGGCCCGATCGGCTCAAGCAGGCGAAGGTCGCCGCGATGGCCGTGCACGGGCGCGGCGGCGAGGCATGCCCGGTGTGCGGCACGACGATCGTCGACCGCGTCTTCGGCGGGGCCTCGGCGCAGCTCTGTCCGCATTGCCAGCCCGAACGCTCGGCGGCATGAACCGACCGCGGGGATAGCATTCGGTGGTGAGCGAGCTTCCTCTGCGACACCGTTGGCGCGTGCGCGCGACCATCGCGATCGTCGTCGGCGTCATCATCGGGATCGTCGTCACGCCGTTCCTCGGCCTCGCGGCGGGGATCCTCGCGGGATGGGGTGCGCTCGCGCTCGTCAGCGTCGTGTGGATCCTGCTGGTCGTGTGGCGGATGGATGCCGCGCAGACGCACGCGCACGCGATCGAGGAGGATCCCGGACGCGGCGCCGCCCGGGTGATTTCGCTGACCGGCAGTTTCGTCAGCATCGCCGCCGTTCTCGTCGTGGTGCTGCAGGCCCGGCACGCCGAGGGATGGACGCAGTTCGCGCTCGCGGGGAGCGCCGTGCTCAGCGTCGCCGCCTCGTGGGGGCTCATCCAGACCGACTACATGCTGCGGTACGCGAAGCTCTACTACGACGGATCCGGCGGGATCGTCTTCAATCAGAAAGGGGATCCGGAGTACACCGACTTCATCTACTTCTCGGTCGGGCTCGGGATGACCTATCAGGTGGCGGACACCAACGTCACGCGCAACGCGATCCGACGCATCGTCATCGCACAGACGACGATCGCCTACGTGTTCGGTGCGCTGATCCTCGGCACGATCATCAACCTCGTCACCGGACTGGGGTGACGGCGGGGAGTTCCTCGCGCAGACGCGGTTCGGTGCGTCGTTCGGGGCGCACACCCGCCTTGTCGGCGTAGAACGCGCGGATCCGGTCCATGTCCGCCGCGACATCGCCGGTGAGTTCGAAGGTGGGGCCGAGACCGGTCGTCATGGTGGTGCGGTCGACGAACCCGAGGGTCACCGGCATCCCCGTCTCCTGGGCGATGCGGTAGAAGCCGCTCTTCCAATACTCGTTGCCGCCGCGCGTGCCGTCAGGGGTGACCACCAGCCCGAACACGGCGCCGCCGTTCACCTGCGCGACGACCTCATCCACGACGCGGGAGGGATCCGACCGGTCCACCGGGATGCCGCCGAGGCGGCGCATGAGCGGGCCGCGCCAGCCGTGGAACAGGCTCTTCTTGCCGAGCCAGTGCACGTCGATGCCGAGACGCCACGCGATGCCGAGCATGAGCACGAAGTCCCAGTTCGACGTGTGCGGGGCGCCGATCAGCACGGTCGGACGCGTCGGTGCCGGTTCCGTCGCGAGCGTCCAGCGGCTGAGCGACCAGAACGCGCGGGCGGCGAGGCGTTTGAGCATCCGTCCACGGTAAAGGGATGCGCATGCCGCACTCCGCATGAACGGGAACGGGCGCATGACCGGACGCGGGGTCCGGGTCATGCGTCCGTTCGGGGTGCCGAGGGTCAGGCGACCTTCGGCATCAGGGAGAACGACACGGCGCCCTCCTCATTCACGTTCGCGTCGAGGACCTTGTCGTCCAGGACGATGGCGGCCTCCCCTTCGAGGAAGACAGGGGCGCCGGGCAGATCCAGGATCTGGTCGTCCGGCTCCGGCGAGACGACCACGTCGGCGGCGAGGCGGGGTTCGCCCGCCTGTCCCGGCGTCTCGGCCGTGTGGATGCGCAGTCCCGCGCCCTCCGTGTCGGTACGACGACGGACGAGCGTGGTGACCAGCGCAGTGGCGTTGTCGGTCAAGGTGAGCACGAGGCACTCCTTCCGGTTGCGGACATGCCGAGGTCACGGCATGTGTCCGGGCCACGATTCCTCTTTGGGACCGAGCTCTCAACCGCTGCGGGGCGATTCGCCCCGATTCGGAGGGTCTTCCCACCTGGGAGCGCTCGGGCGGCGCTGGATTCAGGCGGCGGCGGTTCGGAGCGCCGCCGCCGTCGCCGGATCCAGCCCTGGCACCTCGTCCGTCGGCACGGCGAGGGCGAGCAGCGACCGGCTGAAGTAGTTGCGCGCGGCGGCGGCGAGGGTGATGTCCACGATCTGGCGATCGTCGTAGCCGGCGTCCCGCAGCCGCTGCGTGTCGGCGTCGGCCATTGCACGCGGATCCGTGGAGAGCGCCTCGGCGTAGCGGATCACGGCCTGTTCGGCAGGAGTGAATCCGCTGTCGTCCCCGCGCGCGAACGCGGCGAGTCCGTCGTCGCTGAGCACCTCGGCCCGCAGTGACTTCCGCCCATGGGCGAGCAGGCAGTGCGGGGATCCGATCGCGCGGGCCGCGCCGAGCGTCGCCGCCTCGTACACGCGCACGCCGATGGACGGGACGATCGCCCGGATGAGTGCCATGAAGGCCTCGTGCGCCGCCGGGTTCACCGCCATCGCCCGGGTGTACGCGAACACGAAGCCCGCGTCCGCGATGTCCTCGGCGTACATGTCGGCGGCATGTCCTTCGACGGTCTCGGCTCCTTCGACGGTCTCGGCCGGGGGAGTGCTGATGATCATGGGAAGCTCCTTCGCATCCGCGCCGGGGCGTCCTCGCAGGCGGCGAACCCCAGCGCACGAGCGAAGACTACGCCCGGCGGGTGCCCGGCGACATGGGGCGAACGCCTCAACGGCGCCTGCTGCCGCGCACGGGCGTAGCATCGAGGGATGACCACCGCAGCCGAATCCGAGCAGCAGACCTCCGCGGACGCCGAGCGTCCGACGAACGGCGCTGCTCCGGGCGACGTCACGGGCGCCGCTCTCGGAGGCCTGGCGCTGTTCCCGGGCCTCGGCGCCGCCGATGCCGGCCTGTGCATCGACGGCGTCTGCCGTCTCCCCGGCGCCAAGGCCTGACCGCCCCTCGCGTCCCCGGTCGACGCCCCGTCTCCGGGCCGTCCCCGTCTTCGGGCCGTCCCCGTCTTCGGGCCGTCCCCGTCAGGGTGCCTCCACATCAGGGTCGTCCCCGTGAGCGGAGCCTATGGCGTGCGTTTGTCGGGACGACTCGGGTTTGTGGTGCTGCACTTTCTGGGTCGTCCCTGTGAGCGGAGGCCATGGCGTGCGCTCACGGGGACGACTCGGGGTAGTGGGTTGGAGACATCTCCGGGGATCCGGACGCGACCACGTCAGGCGGCGCGGGGAACGCCGAGGAGTCGCAGGTCGCGGGCGATGGCCGCCGGGGTTTCGCGGAGCTCGCGCGCGGTGCAGCGGATCTGCACACGGTCATGTGAGGCGAGCGCTCGCTGGCGGGCGAGGTCGTCTTCCCAGTGCTCGACGTCCATGTGGAACGATCCGTCGATCTCCAGCACCAGCGTTCGCCCGTCGGGCAGCTGCCATTCGCAGTCGGTGAACCGGATCCGACCGCGCGCATCCCGACGCTTGGTTTGCTGCCGGGGTGCGCAAAGGCCGTGGTCGCGACACATCCGCAGCACGTCGAGCTCAGCGACGGACTGGGATCCGTCTGCGATCTCGGCCAGTGTTTGACGGAACATCGGCGCCCACCGCAGGGGCCGCATGCGATCGACCCATTCGCGCAGCAGCGCCGGCGTCGTGAGCCCCTGCTGTACGGCCGCCGCCACGACTCCTTCTGCCGTGCGCGTCGACGGCTGATACGCCGCGAAGTGGAGTACGGCGGGTTCGAACCGGCAGACGGGAAGCTCGAGGTCGGGTCGTCTCATCGTCTTCAGCGGTCGCCGCGTCTCGACGAAGCGGATTCCGCGCAACGGCGGTCCGAGCTCGCGGCCTTGCGGGACAAGCACGGTGACCTCTTCGCGATGCCAATTGCGCAGTCCGCCGAGTTCCGCCGCCGTGAGGTCGCCGACGAGCGAGGCGCCGCCTGCATGCAGGACTCCGAGCCGCATGAGCTGCGCGCGGGTGAGTTCGCCGGTGGTCGTGCCGATGACGAGCGACGATCGCGCGACCCATCGATCCGTCGAGATCCGATGCCGGATCGTGCCTCGGCTCACCCCGAGCGCATGCAGCTGAGCGCGGGTGATCAGTCCCTGTTGTGCGTGTGCGACTTCGCGCCATCCCATGCCACGCAAGAGTGCCGCATGGAGGCGAGTCGCCTCGGAAACTATCCACAACCTCCGAGTCGTCCCTGCCAGCGCACTCTATGGCGTGCGCTCACGGGGACGACCCGGGATAGGGTGCCCGCGTCGCCGAGTCGTCCCCGACGGCGGCGCCTATAGCGTGCGCTCACGGGGACGACTCGGAACACGGTCCCCGTCCGCGCCAGGCGGAGCCGCACACGCTGCCACAACCGACGAGTCGTCCCTGCCAGCGGCGCCTATGGCGTGCGCTCACGGGGACGACCCGGGATATGGGTGCCCGCGTCGCCGAGTCGTCCCTGCCAGCGGCGCCTATAGCGTGCGCTCACTGGGACGACTCGGAACGTGGCCCCAGTCGGTGCCACGCAGCGCAGGACACGCTGCCTCAACCGACGAGTCGTCCCCGCCAGCGGCGCCTATGGCGTGCGCTGAGGGGGACGACTCGGAATGGACTCGGAATGGAGAGAGACCTGGGGGTCAGTGCATCGCGGGGGCGGAGCCCTCGGGGGAGCCGGCTTCGTCCGGCTGGTCCTCGGGCTTGCGGATGATGAACGCGCCGAGGATCGTCACGGTCGCAATGACCGCGCCGATCACGAACGTGCTGCGCGAACCGGCCGCGACGGCATCGGGCACCTCGGTGCCGCCGTTCGCGTTCACGATGAGCGTGAACACCGCGATCATCACCGCGATGCCGGCCGCACCCGCCACCTGCTGCACGGTGCCGATGACCGCACTGCCGTAGGAGTAGAACTTCGGCTTGAGCGACGCCAGCGACGCGGTGAACAGCGGCGTGAACGACAGGGCGAGCCCGATCGACAGCAGCGTCTGCGCGACGAGCACGATCCACACCGAGGTGGTGGTGGCGAGCGTCGTGTAGAACCACAGCGACGCGGCGGTGAGGATCGAGCCGGGGATCAGCAGGATCTTCGTGCCCCGGGCGTCGTAGATCCGCCCGATCACCGGGCCGAGCAGGCCCATCGCGAGCGCACCGGGCAGCAGCACGAGACCCGCCTCCGTGGTCTCCAGACCGAGCGCCTTCTGCAGGAACAGCGGGATCACCGTGAGCGTCCCGAAGAACGCGAGCGACAGCAGGAACATCTGCACCATCGAGAGGGTGAAGTCGCGCGAGGCGAACACCCGCAGGTCGAGCAGCGCGTCGTCCTTGCGCTGCAGGATCACCTGGCGCCAGAGGAACGCGACGAGCCCGACCACGCCCACGACCAGCGAGATCACAAGGGGAGCGGCGGTGCCGCCGCCGCCGGCGAGGGCGCCGATCTGGCTGAGCCCGAACACGAGACCGCCGAAGCCGAACGCGCTCAGCACGATCGACAGCACGTCGAGAGGCGCGTTGGTGCGCTCGCCGACGTTCGTCAGGAAGCGCCAGCCGATGAGCATCGCGACCAGCGCGATCGGCAGCACCACCACGAAGATCGCGCGCCAGCTGAAGTGATCGAGCAGGAAGCCCGACAGCGTCGGCCCGATCGCGGGCGCGAGCGAGATGACGATGCTGACGCGCCCCATCATCCGTCCGCGGCTCGCCGCGGGGACCAGGTTCATGAGCGTCGTCATGAGCAGCGGCATCATGATCGCGGTGCCGGAGGCCTGCACGACGCGGGCGATGAGCAGCACCGTGAAGCCGGGCGCGAGCGCGGCGATGAGCGTTCCCGCGGAGAACAGCGCCAGGGCGCCGAGGAACATCTGCCGCGTCGTGAAGCGCTGCAGCAGGAAGCCGGTCGTGGGGATCACGACGGCCATCGTCAGCATGAACGCGCTCGTCACCCACTGCGCGGCGAGGGGCGTGATCTTGAGATCGTCGATGAGATGCGGGATCGCCATGCTCATCGTCGTCTCGTTGAGGATGGCGACGAAGGCAGCGGCGAGCAGCACCCAGATGACCGCCATGTCTCGGCGGGGGATGAGAGAGGATCCTGCGCTCGTGGGCACGGAATCGGTGTGTGTGGCGGACATGCGCTCCTCCGGGAAAGCATTTCGAGGGGGAAGCTACGCGGAACGGCGAGCGACTATCAGGCTAACCACAGGGTCGGACATTCCATTCCCGGCTCGGATCCGAAGTCGCTCGCGCTGCGGTGGGCAGCGCCCGCTCACGGGTGTTGCGCCCTGAGCGGAAGAGCCCGGCCGGTGCGCCGCGACGTCCCCGCTCGGACATACGCTTGCCCCGAAGCAGAGAACGGCAGGTGCCGACGGCGCGGGCGACCGGCGGCGGTCAGGGGTGTGGGCGGATGAGCATGATGGCCAGGATGGGCGGCGTGCGCGGCGGCCGCCCCGTCGACGAGGCGGCGCAGCGCAAGCAGAACGCGGACGCACCCCGCATCCCCGACCTCGGGCGCAGGGTGGTCGGGCTGTTCCGGCCGTACCGGAACCGGATCCTGATGACGGTCCTGCTCGTCATCGTCGGCGCAGCGCTCGGCGTGGTCCCGCCGCTCCTGGTGCAGAAGGTCTTCGACGACGCGCTGTTCCCGCACGGCGGCGGACCGCAGCTCGACCTGCTGGTGGTCCTCGTCGTCTCGATGATCGGCCTGTACCTGCTGTCGTCCGGACTGGGCGTCGTGCAGACCTGGCTCACCTCCACCGTCGGCAACAGCGTCACGGGCGACCTGCGCGTGCGACTGTTCGAGCACCTGCAGTCGATGGAGCTGGGCTTCTTCACACGCACCAAGACCGGTGTCATCCAGTCCCGCCTGCAGAACGACGTCGGCGGCGTCTCCGGCGTGCTCACGAGCACGGTCACGAGCATCCTCGGCAACACCGTCACGGTGATCGCCTCGCTCGTCGCGATGATCGTGCTGGATTGGCGGCTGACCATCATCGCCGTGTGCGTGATGCCGATCCTCGTGCTCGTGCAGCGCCGGGTGGGTCAGGTGCGCGCGCGGATCGCCGGACAGACGCAGGAGTCGCTGTCCGAGCTCACCGCCATCACGCAGGAGACGCTCAGCGTCTCGGGGATCCTGCTGTCGAAGTCGTTCAACCGCCAGCGCTCCGAGTCGGCGCGCTATCAGGCGCAGAACCGCACCCAGATCCGCCTGCAGGTGCGCACCGCGATGAGCGGGCAGGGGTTCTTCGCGGTGGTGTCGGTGCTGATGTCGAGCGTGCCGGCGATCATCTATCTCGTCGCGGGTTTCCTGGTCGCGGGCGGCACCGGGACGATCACCGCCGGCGCGATCGTGGCCTTCACGACCGTGCAGGCGCGCCTGCTCATGCCGCTGATCGGGCTCATGCGGGTCGCGCTCGACGTGCAGACATCGCAGGCGCTGTTCGCGCGCATCTTCGAGTACCTCGACCTGGTGCCCCAGATCCAGGACGCGCCGGATGCGCGGTCCGCAACGGAGGCGCCCGGACCGCGCGGCCGGCTGGAGTTCCGCGACGTGCGGTTCCGCTACCCCGATGCGTCGCCGGCGGCGCGCGACACCCTGCAGGGGATCTCGTTCACGGCCGAGCCCGGCCAGCACGTGGCCTTCGTCGGCCCGTCCGGCGCGGGCAAGACGACGATCCTCTACCTCGCGCCGCGTCTCTACGAGGCGTCTGAGGGGGCGGTGCTCTTCGACGGCGCCGACGTGCGCGACCTCACGCAGGAGTCGATCATCGACGAGATCGGGATCGTGTCGCAGGAGACCTATCTGTTCCACGCCACGATCCGGGAGAACCTCGTCTACTCCAAGCCGGACGCAACGGAGGAGGAGCTCGTCGCGGCGTGCACGGCCGCCAACATCCACCACGTGATCGTGGGCTTCGAGGACGGCTACGACACCGTGGTGGGGGAGCGCGGCTACCGGCTCTCCGGCGGCGAGAAGCAGCGCATCGCGATCGCGCGGGTGCTGCTGAAGGATCCGCCCGTGCTGCTGCTGGACGAGGCGACATCCGCGCTCGACACCGTCTCGGAGCGGGTGGTCCAGGAGGCGCTGGACGAGGCCGCCAAGGGCCGCACCACGCTCACCATCGCGCACCGACTGTCGACCGTGATCGGCGCGGACGTCATCCACGTCGTGCAGGACGGGCGGATCGTCGAGTCCGGCACGCATGCCGAGCTGCTCGCGCAGGGCGGGCTCTACGCCGACCTCGCCGCGCAGCAGGTGGCCGCGGCCCGGATCGACGACGACATCCGTACGGTCTGATCGCGCGAGGCGCCCGCGGCTCCGACCTCCCGAGGAGGCCGGAGCCGCGCTCGCTCAGTGCGAGCTCAGCCCGCCGTCGACGAACAGCGAGTGCCCCGTGACGTAGGCGGAGCCGGCGCCCGCGAGGAACACGGCGGCGCCCGCGAAGTCGGAGGGCAGGCCGTTGCGGCCGATCATCGTGCGCGCGGCGAGCGCCGCGATCTGCTGCGGATCCTCCTGCAGGCGGGCGTTGAGCGGCGTCAGCACGAAACCGGGAACGAGCGTGTTGCTGGTCACGCCGGTGCCGCCCCATGCCTCCGCCTCGGAGCGCATCAGGGACTCGATCGCGCCCTTCGAGACGCCGTAGATCCCGCTGCCGACGAAGGCGCGGTGCGCCTGCTGCGAGCTGATGTGGATGAGGCGGCCGTAGCCGCGCTCGGCCATGCCGGTGGCGTACCTCTGTCCGAGCAGGAACGGGGCGAGCGTGTTCACGGTCATCGTGGCGTCCCAGTCGGCCTCGGTGATGTCCGCGAAGGCGGGGCGGATGTTGATGCCCGCCGAGTTCACGAGGATGTCGGGCTCGCCGAACGGCAGCACCGCCGCCTCGCCCGCCGCGCGGATCCCGTCCCGCGTGCCGAGGTCGCCGACGACGCCTGCCGCGCGGCAGCCCGCGTCGGTGAGCTCACGCACGGTCTCCTCGATCCGCTCGGCGCCGCGGGCGACGACCACCGTGGCGGCGCCGGCGCGGGCGAGGGCGGTCGCGATGCCTCGGCCGATCCCGGAGCTGCCGCCGGTGACCACGGCGGTGCGTCCGTCGAGGGAGAAGAGGTCGGAGAGATAGTCGTTCATGGGTCGTCCTGATTCTGGGCGGCGCGGCGCGCGCGGGCGCGCCGGCCGTCCGGGCAGTGGCCGCGGTTACCAGCGCAACGCGGCGGCGAGGGTGGGATCCACGCGGGCGTCGGCGAACTCGGGGAGTGCCTCGAGCTCTTCGAGGAACGCTCGGACCGCCGCGGGATACGCGGGGTCGGGGTGGGTGCCGGCGATCTCCTGGAGCGGCGGCAGGTCCATCGCGAGGATGAGGTCGAGCCTAGCGGCAACCGCGGCGTGCGCGCCCGCCTGATGCAGCACCTCGACGCCGCCGCGGAGCGCCGCGAGATAGTCGCGCAGCACGCGGACCTTGTGCTTGCCCTGGGTGATCGAGGTGCCGTTCTCACGCAGCCGCCACTGCACCACCACGTCGGGGATGACGTCGAAGGCGCGTGCGGTCGTGTACATCCGCTGCGCCACGACCTGGTCCTCGTAGGCGACGCCCTCCGGGAACCGGAGATCCCGCCAGAACGCCGTGCGGCTCACCTTCGACCACGCCACGATGTTCGCCGACGCGGCCGGATGCGCGAAGATCGTGGTCCCGAGGCGCGCCGGATCCGTCGCCGACGCGACCCACGGCTGCACGCGCCCGACCGCATATCCCTGTCCGTCCCAGCGGGAGCGCACATAGGCGCCGGTCACGAAGTCGCTGCCGGTCGCGGCGAGGGTGCCCGTCATCCGCTCGAGGGCCGTCGGCGCGAGCTCGTCGTCGCCGTCGAGGAAGCCGAGGTACTCGGTGTCGACCAGGTCGAGCGCGGCGTTGCGGGCGGCACCCAGACCCCGGGAGCGGGCGTGGCGCAGGAGCATGAACCGGGGATCCTCGTGCGTCGCGGCCTCGAAGATCCGGCCCGTGTCGTCTCGGGAGCCGTCGTCCACGAGGATCGCCCGCCAGGACGTCTCGGTCTGCGCACGCAGGGAGTCGAGGGCGGCGGGGGCGAAGTCCGCGATGTCGCGACCGGGCACGATCACGGTCACGAGCGGAGCGGGCACTTCGCCAGTCTAGGAGCGCACGGCGGCCACGGCGCCGGCGACGAGTCCTGCGAGCCGTTCCGGGCCGTCATCGGGAAGGCCGGCGCGTCCGAGCGTGAAGCGCACCGCGGTCTGCGCGACGACGGGGTCGATCCCGCAGGCCAGCAGCACGTGTGAGGGCTCGTCGCTGCCGGCCGCGCACGCCGATCCGCTGGACGACACCACGCCGCGCCGCTCGAGTTCGAGCAGCACGGCCTCACCCGAGACCTCGGCGAACGTGAAGCTCGCCGTGCCGGGCAGTCGCTGCTCCGGGTCGCCGGTGAGGCGCGCCGAGGGCACCGCGGCGAGGATCCCCGTGATGAGACGTGCGGATTGCGCCCCGACGCGGGCGGCGGCCTCGGTGCGTTCGCCCTCTGCCAGATCGAGCGCCGTGGCGAGGGCCACGGCGCCGGCCACGTTCTCGGTGCCGGAGCGGCGTCCGCGCTCCTGTCCTCCGCCGTGCACGAGGGGCTCGAGCGGCACGCGTCCGCGCACCGCGAGCGCGCCGATGCCCTTGGGAGCGCCGAGCTTGTGGCCGGCGATCGCGATCGCATCGGCGCCGAGGCCCGCCAGCGCCAGCCAGCCCGCGGACTGCACGGCGTCCACGTGCAGCGGCACGCCGTGCTCCGCGGCGGCCGCGGCGATGCCCGCGACGTCCTGGATCGTGCCGATCTCGTTGTTCGCGTGCCCGATCGCGACCAGCGCGGTGTCCTCGCGGATCGCCGCGGCGACGGCGGCTGGATCCACCCGTCCTCGGCCGTCGACGGGCACGAGGGTCGCCTCGACGTCATGGAAGCGGGCGAGGTAGCCGACCGATTCCAGGATGGACTCGTGCTCGATCGGCGTGGTGATGACGTGCCGTCGGCCCCGGCCGCCCCTCGTCTCGTCGCGGCTCTCCTCGCTCGGGAACCGTGCGGCCAGCACGATGCCCTTGACCGCGAGGTTGTTCGCCTCGGTGCCTCCCGCCGTGAAGACGATGTCGCCGGCGCGCATCCCCAGCACGCGGGCCACGCGGGCGCGCGCGTCCTCCAGCGCCGCGCTCGCCGCCTCGCCCACCGTGTGGTGGCTGGAGGGGTTCCCGAACGCCCGGGTCAGGAACGGGGCCATCG
Organism: Microbacterium sp. NPDC056052; assembly: GCF_042266785.1. NCBI lineage: Bacteria > Bacillati > Actinomycetota > Actinomycetes > Micrococcales > Microbacteriaceae > Microbacterium > Microbacterium sp. NPDC056052. The sequence continues at coordinate 147,553 of NZ_JBHJWV010000007.1, read as the reverse complement.
CCTCGAGCACCTCTGCCCGCACGGGCGAGGTGGCCGCGTGATCGAGATAGAGCGGACCGGCCATCTCAGCCGATCCGCGGACCGGCGTCGATCCGCACGTCGAGCCCGAGGTCGAGAGCCCGCGCGGAGTGGGTGAGGGCGCCCACCGAGATCACATCGACCCCTGTGGCCGCGATCGCGCGCACCGTGTCGAGGTTCACTCCGCCCGATGCCTCCGCGGTCGCCCGGCCGTCGATCAGGGCGACGCCGGCGCGCAGGTCCTCGAGCGAGAAGTTGTCCAGCAGCACGGTGTGCGCGCCGCCTTCCAGGACCGCAGGGATCTGGTCGACCCGGTCCACCTCGACCACGACGTGCGCGGTGTGCGGCAGCGTCGCGATCGCCTCGCGCAGCGCGGTGGCGAGGTCGCGTCCGCCGCGGCTCAGCACGGCGAGGTGGTTGTCCTTGGCCATCACCGCATCGGACAGCGAGAACCGGTGGTTGCGCCCACCGCCGGCGAGCACGGCGTGCCGCTCGAACGCGCGCAGCCCGGGGGTGGTCTTGCGGGTGTCCGCGATGCGCACCCGCTTGCCGTCGGGACCGGCGCCCTCGACCGCGGCGACGTAGGCGGCGGTCAGCGTCGCGATGCCGCTGAGGCGCTGTGTGAAGTTCAGCGCCACCCGCTCGGCCGTGAGCAGGCTGCGGGCGGATCCGGTGACGGTCGCGAGCACGTCGCCCTCCGCGAAGGCGTCGCCGTCGGCGACGTGCAGATCGACGACGGTCGACGGATCCGTGAGTGTGAACGCCGCGGCGAAGACCTCGCCGCCGGCCAGGACGCCGGGCTCGCGCGCGACGAGGTCGGCGGTCGCCGTCGCGTCTGCGGGCAGCAGCGCAGTGCTCGTCAGATCGCCCCACGGGGCGTCCTCTTCGAGGGCGGCGCCGACGACGCGGGTGAGGAGAGCGGGGGTGAGCATCAGACTCCGATCAGGGCGGGGGCCGGATCCGCGACGGATACCGGATGAGAGGAGGTGAGGAGGTGATGCGCGCCGACCGAGGCCGGGCGCGCGAGCGCGGCATCGACCATGGCCTCGGCGACCTGGAGCAGGTTGCGGTCCTCGACCGCGGTGCGGGTCAGCCCCTCCGGCGCCCGCCAGGAGCGGACGATCGCCCGCGCCTCCTGCAGGCCCTCGGTGGTGCGCAGAGGCCCGACGAGATCCCACATCATGTTCTGCAGAGCGGTACGAGAGAAATGCCCGTCTGGGGTCGTTGAGCGAGCAGCGACGAAGGAGCCGCGAGACGAAACGCGGTGCCCCCTCGGAAACGGTGTTTCGTCTCGGTCGCCTGCGGCGTCCTCGCTCAACGGCCCCGGGAGAGGAGTGCGCACCAGGCCCAGCGCGGCCGCGGCGCGGGCGCCGAACACGGCACCCTCAAGCAGCGAGTTGGAGGCGAGCCGGTTGGCGCCGTGCACGCCCGTGCGGGCGGTCTCGCCGACGGCGTAGAGGCCGGGCAGCGTGCTGCGGCCCTCCGCATCGGTGACCACGCCGCCCATGAGGTAGTGCGCGGCGGGCGTGACCGGGATGGGCTCCCGGGCCCAGTCGAAGCCGCGCTCCCGCGTCACCCGGTCGATCGTGGGGAAGCGGCGGGCGAGACGCTCCGCGCCCAACGCCGTCGCGTCGAGCCGCACCGGGCGCCCCTGTTCCCGCGCGCGGCGCACCACGGCCCGCGTCACCACATCGCGCGGGGCGAGCTCGCCGTCGGGGTGCGCGTCGAACGCGAAGCGCGCCCCGTCGTCGTCGATGAGCGTCGCGCCCTCTCCGCGCACCGCCTCGGAGATCAGGAACGCGGGGCCGGGCGCCGCCAGGATCGTGGGGTGGAACTGCACGAACTCCAGGTCGGCGACGGCGGCGCCTGCGCGCAGAGCGGCCGCGATGCCGTCACCGGTGCAGACCGCCGGGGCCGTGGTGTGCCGGAACAGCCGCCCCGCCCCGCCCGTCGCGAGGATCACGGCGTCCGTCGAGACCTTCTCGATCCGTCCGGCCGCGAGGAGCCGGGCTCCGCGCACCGCCCCGTCGTCGACGATCAGATCCACGAGCATCGTGTGCTCGCGGACCGCGATGCCCGCGTCCCGCACGGCGCGGACGAGGGCCGCGGAGATCGCCGCTCCCGTCGCGTCGCCGCCGGCATGCGCGATGCGCGCCGCGGAGTGGGCGGCCTCGAGTCCGCGCAGGAGCCGCCCTTGGGGATCGCGGTCGAAGGGCACCCCGCGGGCGACCAACTCGGCGATCCGCGCCGGTGCCTCACCCACGAGCACGTCGACCACCGCGGGATCGGAGAGTCCGGCCCCGGCGGCGAGCGTGTCCGCGGCGTGCGCCGCGGGGGAGTCGGCCGCACCGTCGGCGTCGAGGCCATACACCCCGGCGATGCCTCCCTGGGCGAGCGCGGTCGCGCCGTCGCCGAGAACATCTTTCACGACGACCTCGACGCGGTGGCCGGCCTCGTGCGCGTGCAGCGCCGCGGTGAGGCCCGCGATCCCGCCGCCGACCACGAGCACAGACAGCACCTCCGGGGCGCGGCACTCGCCGGGGGCGTGCATCAGGCCACCGCCACCGGAGGGCGCGCCGCCAGCATGCGCTCGAGCGCGACCCGGGCCGGGTCCGCCACGTCCGACGGCACCGTGATCCGGTTCGGAGTGCGCCCCGCCACCAGCTCCTCGAGCACCCAGGCGAGGTAGCCGGGGTGGATCCGGTACATCGTCGAGCAGGGGCAGACCACCGGATCCAGGCAGAAGATCTCGTGCTGCGGATACTCCGCCGCGAGCCGTCGGACGAGGTTGATCTCGGTGCCGACCGCGAAGGTCGTGGGCTCGGTCGCGGCGGCGATGGCCTTGCGGATGAAGTCGGTGGAGCCGGCCTCGTCCGCGGCGTCCACGACCTCCATCGGGCACTCGGGGTGCACGATCACGCGCACGCCGGGGTGCTCGGCCCGAGCCTGGTCGATCTGGGCGACGGTGAAGCGGCGGTGCACGGAGCAGAACCCGTGCCAGAGGATGACGCGGGAATCCTGCAGTTCGTCGGCGGAGGATCCGCCGAGCGGGCGGCGCGGGTTCCACATCGGCATCTGCGCGAGCGGCACGCCCATCGCCTTCGCCGTGTTGCGGCCCAGGTGCTGGTCCGGGAAGAACAGCACCCTGCGTCCGCGCGCGAAGGCCCACTCCAGCACGGTCCGGGCGTTCGAGGAGGTGCACACGATGCCGCCGTGACGGCCCACGAAGCCCTTGATGGCGGCCGAGGAGTTCATGTACGTGACCGGGATCACGGGCACGAGCCCGTCGGCGTCCGGCGCGTCGAGCGGGCCGAGCACCTCGGCGAGCTGCTCCCAGCAGTCCTCGACCTGGTCGATGTCGGCCATATCGGCCATCGAGCAGCCGGCGGCGAGGTTCGGCAGGATCACGGCCTGGTCCTCCCCGGAGAGCAGGTCCGCGGTCTCGGCCATGAAGTGCACGCCGCAGAAGACGATCGCCTCCGCGTCGGGGTGCTGCTTCGCGAACCCTGCGAGCTGGAACGAGTCGCCGACATGATCGGCGTGCCGCACGACCTCCTCGCGCTGATAGAAGTGCCCGAGCACCACGACGCGCTCGCCGAGCGTCTCCTTGGCGGTGCGGATCCGCTCGTGCAGCTCATCCTCGTCCGCCTCGCGGTAGGAGGCGGGGAGCTCGCCCTGGCGGGGCGCGCCGGTCGGGATCACGTCGCCCATGGACGATCCGGGGCCGTAGCCGGGGATCGTGTCGAAGTTCCACGGCCCGGCGGCGAGATCGGTGGTGCAGGTCGCCTCGGTGGACGCCCCCGTGACGATCAGGCGCAGCGCGTGGTCGACGGAGGGATCGATCGAGGACGAACCCTGAGCCTGTCGAATCGGTCCCTGAGCCTGTCGAAGGGAGGTGGTGCTCATGAGGTCCTCGTCTCGTCGGGGGCGAGCGGGCCGCGGTCGGCGAGCTCGACGTCGGTGGCATCGCGGTACAGCCGGGCGGGCCGATGGCTGCCCGTGCGGAACGCGTTGGTGGGGATCAGGGTGCGCGTCGCATCGACCTGGCGGCGGAAGTTCGCGGGATCGAGCTTGCGTCCGAGGATGGTCTCGTACGCCTCGCGCAGGTCGGCCAGGGTGAATTCCGGGGGCAGGAATCCCTGCGCCACGCGGCTGTATCCCGCCTTGTTGCGCAGCCGCCACAGGGCGTACTCCACGATGCGCACGTGATCGAAGGCGAGCGCGGGGAGGTCGGAGGCGTCGAACCACTCGACGTTCTCGATCTCCACGCCGGCCGACCGGCGTTCCGCGAGCTGCTGGTCGACGAGGTCCTCGCGCAGGAGCGCCCAGTACACGACCGAGATCACGCGGCTGGGGGAGCGGTCCACGGCGCCGAACGCGTACAGCTGCTCGAGGTAGCTCGGGGCGAGACCCGTGGTCTCGGCGAGTGTGCGCGCGGCTGCGGCCGCGAGGCCTTCGCGCACGTCCAGCCATCCGCCGGGGAGCGCCCAGTCCCCGGCATGCGGGTCGCGCGTGCGGCGCACCAGAGGCAGCGCGATGCGCGGGGCGGCGCCGCCGTCACGGCGCATCGTGAGGATCACCGTGGAGACGGCGACGCGGATGCCGTCCTCGGATTCCCCGCTTCTGGTCATCATGACTCTAACCTCCGGATCCGATCTTAGAGTCATTCGGACCAGAAGGCGAGTCCATGACGTAACGAAGCGCGCACGCCGGTGTGCGCGGTGCTGCCGCGACAAGGCCCCGTCACGATAGGATGGGCGCGCACAACTGAACACGTGGCCGCATGGTCTGTGCGGGAGAGTCCGGTGATCGCTGCCGGACACCGAAGGAGCAAGCCTCCCCGCCAATCTCTCAGGTAACCGCACCGCGCTGACCCGGCCGCTCTGGAAAGTGATTTCGAGCGAAGCAAGAAATCAGGTTGAGCGAGGCCGCCGAAGGCGCCCGAGTCGAAACCCCGGTGAGCAGACCCTCGCGGATCTCCACCTCTTCTTGCTTCACGACGGATCCGCCGACGGTGAAAGCCCTGCTCCCCTCGAGGAGCCGGGCGAAACTCTCAGGCCCATGACAGAGGGGGAGTTCTCGGATCCGCGCGCCGTGCGGGTCCTCACCGATCCGCACGGGAGAGCTCCATGACAGACCCCCGCTACACCCCGCTCCGGGAGCGCCACGAGGCGCTCGGAGCCTCGTTCACCGACTTCGGCGGCTGGCAGATGCCGGTCCGCTACACCTCCGACCTCGCCGAGCACCACGCGGTGCGCGAGAGTGCCGGCATCTTCGACATCTCGCACATGGCGGAGTTCACCATCGTGGGCGCCGGCGCGGGGGAGTACCTCGACTACGCCCTGGCCGGCCGGCTGTCCGCGCTCGCGGTGGGCAAGGCGAAGTACTCGCTGCTGCTCGCCGAGGACGGCGGGATCATGGACGACGTCATCGTCTACCGGCTCGGTGACGACGACTTCCTCATCATCAGCAACGCGGGCAACCGCGACGCCGTGCGCGAGGCGCTCCTGGCCCGTACGACGGAGCACGAGGTGGTCGTCCAGGACGTCTCCGACGACTACGCCCTCATCGCGGTGCAGGGGCCGAACGCCGAGGCGATCCTCGCCGGCACCCCCGGCATCGACGACGTCTCGATCCCCTGGGCGGAGCAGAAGTACTACGCCTGGGCGACTGCGGTCTACAACGGCAAGCCGTTGCTGCTCGCGCGCACGGGCTACACGGGTGAGGACGGCTTCGAGCTCCTCGTCGCCGCGGACGACGCCGCCGCCCTCTGGGACGCGGTCGTCGCCGCCGGCGCAGATCACGGACTCGTCCCCGCAGGGCTCGCCGCCCGCGACACGCTGCGCCTCGAGGCCGGCATGCCGCTCTACGGCCACGAGCTGAACCGCGAGACCAAGCCGGCCCAGGCCGGGCTCGGCCGCGTCGTCGTCTCCGACAAGGAGAGCTTCGTCGGCAAGGACGGCACGACCCCTGCCGAGGGCGCGCGCGTGCTGGTCGGGCTGGCCGCGGAAGGCCGCCGTGCCGGTCGCGCCGAGTACGCGGTCGTGACCGAGGACGGCGCGGTGATCGGCGAGATCACCAGCGGCGCGCTGAGCCCCACGCTCGGTCATCCCATCGCCATGGCCTTCGTCGACCCCGCGGTCGCCGACGGCTCCGTCCCCCTGTTCCTCGACGTCCGCGGAACCAAGATCCCCGCGACCATCACCGCCCTGCCTTTCTACCGGAGGAAGAAATGACCGATCTGAACACCCTGCGCTACAGCGAAGAGCACGAGTGGGTCGCCGTGGACGGCGAGTCCGCGACCATCGGCATCACCGACTTCGCCGCCGACGCCCTCGGCGACATCGTCTTCGTCGAGCTGCCCGCCGTCGGCACCTCGTTCAGCCGCGGCGACGTCTTCGGCGAGGCCGAGTCGACCAAGTCGGTCTCCGAGCTCTACGCGCCGGTCGACGGCACGGTCCTCGAGATCAACGACGCCGTGATCGATGACCCGTCGCTCGTCAACTCCGCTCCGTTCGAGGGCGGCTGGCTCATCAAGATCTCGGTCGCGGCGGGCGCCGTCGACGGTCTCCTCGACCGCGACGCCTACGTCGCCCACACGGAGGGCTGAGAGTGACCGCGTTCCTCGACCGTCACATCGGCACCACAGCCGACGCCCAGCGGGCGATGCTCGACGCGATCGGCATCTCGTACGGCGCCGACGAGCGTCCGGTCGACGCGCTCATGCGCGAGGCCGTCCCCGCCTCCATCCGTTCGGCCGCCGACCGCGTCAGCGTGCTGCCGGCCGCGGCGAGCGAGGCCGAAGCCCTCGCTGAGCTGCGCTCCCTCGCGAACCGCAACACGGTGAACCGTCCCATGATCGGCCTGGGGTACTACGGCACCCTCACGCCGAGCGTGATCCAGCGCAACGTCCTGGAGAACCCGTCCTGGTACACGGCGTACACGCCGTACCAGCCGGAGATCTCCCAGGGACGCCTGGAGGCGCTGATCAACTTCCAGACCATGGTGTCCGAGCTCACCGGCCTCGACACGGCGAACGCGTCGATGCTGGACGAGTCCTCCGCCGTCGCGGAGGGGATGCTGCTCGCGCGGCGCGGATCCAAGGCCGCGTCCCACACGTTCGTGGTCGACGCCGATGCGCTGCCGCAGACCAAGGCGCTGCTCGCCACGCGCGCGTCGGCGCTCGGGATCGAGCTCGTCGAGCGCGATCTCGCGGGCGGCGAGACGCTGCCCGAGGACCTGTTCGGCGTGTTCGTGCAGTACCCGGGGGCCTCGGGGCGGATCTGGGATCCCTCCGCGGTCATCGACGCCGCTCACCTCGCCGGCGGCCTCGCGGTCGTCGGGGCCGACCTGCTCGCGCTCACCCTGATCGCCTCGCCGGGCTCGCTCGGCGCGGACGTCGCCGTGGGCACCACGCAGCGCTTCGGCGTTCCGATGGGCTTCGGCGGCCCGCACGCCGGTTACATGGCGGTGCGCTCGGGGCTGGAGCGCCAGCTGCCTGGTCGCCTCGTCGGCGTCTCGCAGGATGCGGACGGCCACCCGGCCTACCGCCTCGCGCTGCAGACCCGCGAGCAGCACATCCGTCGGGAGAAGGCCACGTCGAACATCTGCACCGCGCAGGTGCTGCTGGCCGTCATGGCGTCGATGTACGCGGTCTACCACGGCCCGGAGGGGCTGAAGGAGATCGCCTCCGGCGTCGCGTCCAAGGCACGCTTCCTCGCCACCCAGCTGGAGAAGGCCGGTGCCGAGATCGTGCACGCGGACTACTTCGACACGATCACGGTGCGCATCCCCGGCCGAGCCGACGCGATCGTCGCGGACGCCCACGCGGCGGGGATCCTGCTGAACCCCGTCGACGCGGACACGGTGAGCATCGCCGCCGACGAGACCACGACCTACGAGGACATCCTCGCCGTCGCGACGGTGTTCGGCGCGGGCGAGGGCTCGTTCGCGTACATCCCGGTCACGAGCGTGCCCGCGGCCCTCGCCCGCCAGGACGAGTACCTCACGCACCCGGTGTTCCACGCGCATCGCTCCGAGACCGCCATGATGCGGTACCTGAAGAGCCTCGCCGACCGCGACTACGCGCTCGACCGCGGCATGATCCCGCTCGGATCCTGCACGATGAAGCTCAACGCCGCGACCGAGATGGCCGCGATCACCTGGCCCGAGTTCGCCCAGCTGCACCCCTTCGCCCCCGAGGGCGACGTGCAGGGCTCGCTCGAGCTGATCGACCAGCTCGAGGCGTGGCTCGCCGACGTCACCGGCTACGACGCGGTCTCCCTGCAGCCGAACGCCGGATCGCAGGGCGAGCTCGCGGGCCTGCTCGCGATCCGCGGCTACCACCTCGCGAACGGCGACGAGCACCGCACGGTGTGCCTGATCCCGTCGTCCGCGCACGGCACGAACGCGGCCTCCGCGGTGCTCGCCGGCATGAAGGTGGTCGTCGTCGCGACGGACGAGCTGGGCAACGTCGACCTCGACGACCTGCGCGCGAAGATCGCGCAGCACGCCGACGAGATCGCCGCGCTCATGATCACGTATCCGTCCACGCACGGCGTGTACGAGCACGACGTGCTCGACATCACGGCGGCGGTGCACGCGGCCGGTGGCCAGGTGTACATCGACGGCGCGAACCTGAACGCGCTGCTCGGCTACTCCCGGTTCGGCGACCTGGGCGGCGACGTCTCGCACCTGAACCTGCACAAGACCTTCGCGATCCCGCACGGCGGCGGCGGCCCGGGCGTGGGTCCCGTGGGGGCCAAGGCGCACCTCGCGCCGTACCTGCCGGGACACCCGCAGGCGCAGCGCACCGCGCACGCGGGCGGCTACGTCTTCGAGGGCGGCCCTGTCTCCGCGGCGCCGTACGGATCCGCCGGCGTGCTGCCGATCTCGTGGGCCTATGTGCGGATGATGGGCGCCGACGGCCTGCGCGACGCGACCGCGGCCGCGGTGCTCGCGGCGAACTACGTCGCCGCGCGCCTCGGCGAGCACTACCCCGTGCTGTACTCGGGGGAGCAGGGCAGAGTGGCGCACGAGTGCATCCTCGACCTGCGTCCGCTCAAGGAGGCGACCGGGATCACGGTCGACGACGTGGCCAAGCGCCTCATCGACTACGGCTTCCACGCGCCGACCATGTCGTTCCCCGTGGCGGGCACGCTCATGGTCGAGCCCACGGAGTCCGAGGATCTCGGAGAGCTCGAGCGCTTCGTGGAGGCCATGATCCAGATCAAGGCGGAGGCCGATGAGGTCGCCGCGGGCGTCTGGCCGGCCGACGACAACCCGCTCGTGCACGCCCCGCACACCGCGGCGTCGCTGCTGATGGGCGAGTGGGGCCACGCCTACACCCGCGAGAAGGCCGCGTACCCCACGCACGCGCTCATCGCGGGCAAGTACTGGCCGCCGGTGCGCCGCATCGACAACGCGTACGGGGACCGAAACCTGGTCTGCGCGTGCCCGCCGGTGGAGGCGTTCGCGCTGTAGATCCGCGCGAGCCGCAAGCACGATGAGGCGCCCTGGGAACGGTCCCAGGGCGCCTCATCGTGTCAGGTCACCAGTAAGTAACGGTTAACGGTACGCATTCGTGCGATCGGCGGATCGGCGGTTAGGCTCAGGTATCCCTGAGCACTCGACGACGAGTGTGCAGATTGCTGTCAATTGTCCACAGGAGGACACAACGTGAAGCGCAACAAGATCGCCCTCGCGGGCCTCGGGCTGCTGGTCGTGGGCGCACTCGCCCTTGCCGGTTGCTCCAGCAAGTCCGGCGGCGGAGACGCCACCGCCTCAGCAGGCGGCAACTCCAAGGCCATCGTCACCGCCAACGGCACCGAGCCGGAGAACCCGCTGCTGCCCGCGAACACCAACGAGGTGGGCGGCGGACGGATCCTCGACTCTCTCTTCGCCGGTCTCGCCTATTACGACGCCAAGGGCAAGCTCGTCAACGACATGGCGGAAGAGATCAAGGTCGACGACGCCAGCAACCTGACGATCAAGCTCAAGCAGGGCAACACCTTCTCCAACGGCGAGAAGGTCACCGCGGACAGCTTCATCAACGCGTGGCAGTACGGCGCCAAGTTCTCGAACAAGCAGCTGAACAGCTCCTGGTTCTCCGACATCGAGGGCTTCAGCGCCGATGCCGACTCCGAGCTGACCGGTCTGAAGAAGATCGACGACAACTCGTTCAGCATCAAGCTGTCCAGCCCGGTCGCCGCGGACTTCGCGTCCCGCCTCGGCTACTCCGCCTACTACCCGCTGCCCGCGGCGGGTCTGAAGGACATGGCCGCGTTCGGTGAGGCCCCGATCGGCAACGGCCCGTACAAGCTCGCCAACGACAAGGCGTGGCAGCACAAGGTGCAGATCGACCTCGTCAAGAACGACACCTACAAGGGTGCGCGTCAGCCCAAGAACGGCGGACTCACCTTCGTCTTCTACGCTTCTGAGGACGCCGGCTACGCCGACCTTCAGGCGGGCAAGCTCGACGTGATGGACAACGTTCCGGCCACGGCGCTGCAGACGTTCGAATCCGACCTCGGGGACCGCGCCGTCAACCAGCCGGCCGCGATCTTCCAGTCGTTCTCGATCCCCGGCAACGCCGAGCACTTCACCGGCGACGAGGGCAAGCTGCGTCGCGAGGCCATCTCGATGGCCATCGACCGCGCGGCCATCACCAAGACGGTCTTCAACAACACCCGTACCCCGGCCAGCGACTTCACCTCGCCGGTCGTGGCGGGCTGGTCCGACTCCGTCAAGGGCTCCGACGTGCTGAAGTTCGACGCCAAGAAGGCCAAGGAGCTGTGGGCCGAGGCCGACAAGATCTCCCCGTGGAGCGGCACGTTCCAGATCGCGTACAACTCCGACTCCTCGCACCAGCCCTGGGTCGACGCCGTCTCGAACCAGCTGAAGAACAACCTCGGCATCGACGCCTCCGGCAACCCGTACGTCGACTTCGCATCGCTGCGCAAGGATGTCAACGACCGCGTCATCAAGACCGCGTTCCGTACCGGCTGGCAGGCCGACTACCCGTCGCAGTACAACTTCCTGCAGCCGATCTACGGCACCAAGGCGTCGTCGAACGACACCGACTACTCGAACCCGGAGTTCGACAAGCTGCTCGCCTCCGGCGCGGCGGCGTCCGACCAGGCGGCGGCACTGGCCGACTACAAGAAGGCGCAGGAGATCCTCTTCGAGGACATGCCCGCGATCCCGCTGTGGTACAACAACGTCACCGGTGGTTACGGCAAGGACGTGAGCAACGTCGTGTTCGGCTGGAACTCGGTTCCGCTGTACTACAACATCACCAAGGGCTGACCAGCCTGAGGGATCACACCCGCGAGGCGGTGACGATCACGTCACCGCCTCGCGCGCTGTCAACACAGCGCAAAAACCCAAGGTGTCGTGCGCGTTGAACACGTGACACGATTCTCAGTGAGGCGCCGCACCCGCACGGATCGTGCCGGGCTCCCGAGGCGCCTCCTCATCTGAAAGGAGGGGCGGATGGTCGGCTACATCCTCAAACGCCTCTTGCAGGTGATCCCCGTCTTCATCGGGGCGACTCTGCTCATCTATTTCCTGGTGTTCGCCATGCCCGGCGACCCCATCGCGGCGCTCTTCGGCGACAAGCAGCCGAGCCCGCAACTGCTCGCGGCGCTCAGGGCCCAGTACCACCTGGACGAGCCGTTCATCGTGCAGTACTGGTACTACCTGGTGGACATCTTCCGGGGAGACATGGGGACCACGTTCTCCGGACGCTCTGTGAACGACGTCCTGGCGGCGACGCTGCCCGTCACGGGACGCCTCGCGGTGATGGCGATCGGCATCGAGTTCGTCCTCGCGATCGTCATCGGCACGCTCTCCGCCCTGCGCAAGGGCAAGCTCTTCGACAACTCGATGCTGGTCGTGTCGCTGGTCTTCATCTCGCTGCCGATCTTCGTGATCGCGTTCCTCGCGCAGTACTTCTTGGCTGTGAAGCTGCAGTGGTTCCCGCCCACCGTGGGTTCGGACAACGACTGGGGTGGTCTGTGGCTGCCCGCGATCGTGCTGGGCGTCAGCCTGTACGCCACGAGCATGCGGCTGATGCGCGGTTCGGTCATCGACACGCTCAACCAGGACTGGGTGCGCACGGCCTACAGCAAGGGACTGCCGCGACGACGCGTCATCCCGGTGCACGTCCTGCGCAACTCGCTGATCCCGGTCATCACCAACTCCGCGACGAACTTCGGCGTGCTCCTCGTCGGTGCGACGGTCACAGAGGCCATCTTCAACGTGCCCGGAGTGGGGAACACCCTGTTCCACGCGACGCTTCAGCACGAGGGCCCGACAATCGTCTCGTTCGTCACCGTCTTCGTGATCATCTACGTGCTCGTCAACCTGGTCGTCGACATGCTCTACGGCCTGCTCGACCCGAGGATCCGCTATGTCTGACACCACTGCGACGCATTACGTCGCCCCCATTCCCGAAGGCACCGTGGCGGTCGATGCGGTCAAGATCGCGGAGAAGCCGTCGAACCTGTGGCGCGACGCCTGGGCGGACATCCGCAAGCGCCCGATGTTCTGGATCTCGATGGCCATCGTCCTGGTCATCCTCCTGATGGCGATCTGGCCGACGCTGTTCACCCAGACGCCGCCGAACAGCAATTGCCAGCTGTCCTCGTCGAACGCCGGCCCCGAGAGCGGACACCCGCTCGGGTTCACGTTCCAGGGCTGCGACATCTATGCCCGCATCGTCTGGGGCGCACGCACGTCGGTGTCGGTCGGCATCATCGCGACGCTGATCGGATCGATCATCGGCCTCATCATGGGCGCCCTGGCCGGGTTCTACGGCGGCTGGCTGGACTCCGTGCTGTCGCGCATCGGCGACATCTTCTTCTCGATCCCCTACATCCTCGCCGCGGTCGTGGTGATGAGCGTGTTCGCGCAGTTCCGCAACGTGTTCACTCTGGCGTTGGCGATCGGCGGTTTCGCCTGGGCCTCCACGGCGCGAGTCGTCCGGGCCGAGGTGCTGAGAGTGCGGCAGGCCGACTTCGTGATGGCGTCTCGAGCACTGGGCAAGTCGCGATTCGGCACGCTGATCTCGCACGTCGTTCCGAATGCGATCGCGCCGCTGCTCGTCGTCACGACGCTGAGCCTCGCCGCCGCCATCGTCGCCGAGGCGACTCTGTCGTTCCTCGGCGTCGGCCTCGGCAGCAGCACGATGAGCTGGGGCAACGACATCAGTCAGGCGCAGCAGTCGCTGCGCGTGGCGCCGATGACGCTCATCTACCCGTCGATCGCGCTGACCATCACGGTGCTCGCGTTCATCATGCTGGGCGAGCTCGTGCGAGACGCCCTCGACCCGAGAGCGAGGGCTCGTCGATGAGCGCGACCGCCGACACGCCGCTGCTGCGGATCCGTGACCTCAGGGTCGCGTTCGACACCCAGAAGGGCTCGAGGGAGGTGCTGCACGGGGTCGACCTCGAGCTGTACGCCGGGGAGACGCTGGCCATCGTCGGCGAGTCCGGATCGGGCAAGTCGACGACCGCGTCCGCGATCATCAACCTGCTGCCGGGAACCGGACACGTCACCGCGGGCAGCATCATGCTCGACGGGCAGGAGCTGACCGGGCTCACCGAGGGGCAGATGGAGAAGCTCCGCGGTCGCGAGATCGGCTACGTGCCCCAGGATCCGATGTCCAACCTCAACCCGGTGTGGTCGATCGGCTTCCAGGTCAAGGAGGCGATCCGTGCGAACGGCCTCGCCACCGGGCGCAAGGAGATCGAGGCGCGGGCCATCGAGGTGCTGCAGCAGGCGGGGCTCGCGGACGCGGCCAAGCGTCTGCACCAGTACCCGCACCAGTTCTCCGGCGGAATGCGCCAGCGCGCGCTGATCGGCATCGGCCTTGCGGCCGACCCGAAGCTGCTCATCGCGGATGAGCCCACCTCGGCGCTCGACGTGACCGTGCAGCGTGTGATCCTGGATCACCTCGCGTCGCTGACGAAGGAGAAGGGCACCTCGGTTCTCCTGATCACGCACGACCTGGGTCTTGCGGCCGAGCGCGCCGAGAAGATCATCGTCATGCAGAACGGCGAGATCGTCGAGGCGGGCCCGAGCCGGGAGATCCTGGAGAACCCGCTGCACCCGTACACGAAGAAGCTCGTGGCCGCGGCCCCGAGCATCGCGTCGCAGCGCATCCAGGCCGTGGCCGAGAAGCGCGGCATCGAGACGAGTGACGACATCGCCGGCATCCCGCCGACGGTCTCGGTGCGGGACCTGACCAAGGACTACAAGATCCGTCAGGGCCAGTTCCGCAGCATTCCGTTCCGTGCCGTCGACAACGTGTCCTTCGACATCCCGAAGGGCAAGACGCTGGCGCTGGTCGGCGAATCGGGCTCCGGCAAGTCGACCGTGGCGAAGATGGTGCTGAAGCTGGAGGACGTCACGTCGGGCTCGATCGCCATCGATGGGACCGACATCTCGAGCCTCTCCGGCCGGGAGACGCTCGCGCTGCGTCGCCGCATGCAGCCCGTGTTCCAGGATCCGTACGGGTCCATGGATCCGCTGCGCAACATCGGCAACACGATCTCGGAGCCGCTGGACATCCACGGCGTCGGTGACAAGGCGTCGCGGCACGCTCGTGTTCTGGAGCTGCTGGATCAGGTCTCGCTGCCGCAGGAGCTGGCCACGCGGTACCCGAACGAGCTGTCCGGCGGTCAGCGTCAGCGCGTCGCGATCGCGCGTGCTCTGGCGCTCAAGCCCGACATCGTCGTCCTCGACGAGGCGGTCTCGGCGCTCGACGTGCTCGTGCAGGATCAGATCCTGAAGCTGCTCGCCGAGCTGCAGAACGAGCTCGACCTCACGTACCTGTTCATCACGCACGACCTCGCCGTCGTGCGCGTCGCGGCCGACATGGTCTGCGTGATGGAGAAGGGCAAGCTGGTCGAGCAGGGCACGGTGGACGAGATCTTCGCCAACCCGCAGCAGGAATACACGGAGCGCCTGCTCCAGGCCATCCCGGGCGTCTCGATCACCCTCGGTGGTCGCAGCGCGTGAGTTCGATGGATCAGATGCCCGTGGGCGCGCGGACGTACCGCGCGTCCACGGGCATCGCCGTTCTGGTGGTGTGCACGGTCGTGGCCGTCTTCCTGCTCGGCGATGCGGTCGTGCGCGGCAGCTGGGCGCAGATGCTGCTGTACGCGCCGTGGGTGCTGCTCGTCCTGTGGTTGATCTACGTTGTCAGCGTGGTCTCGATGGTGCATGTCGACGAGGACGGGGCGACCGTGCAGAACTTCCTGCGCCGCACCGCGTTCGGCTGGCACCGCGTGACCGAGCTCGACCTGCGCTGGCAGCTGGACTTCGCCCTCGACGACGGCAGGAAGCTCGCGTGCTGGGGTGGTCCCGGCCGGATCCAGTCGCCGCGGCTTGGCAGGCGCTCGGGCGAGCTCAAGGTTCCGCAGAGCCTGCAGACTCTCACCGAGGTGCGCACCCGGTGGGAGAACGCGGTCGAGCGGCCGGCCGGCACTGCGGGGAAGGGCGTCGACGCTCCGATCCGCCGCAGCTGGGATTGGCCCGCGGTCGGCGCCCTCGTCGCGATCCTCGCCTGGGCCGCGATCGCCGTGGCCGTCACCCGCTGATTCTGACCGCGCCCCCGCACGGGCGCGCCCCTTCTGACCGCGAGACTCCAACTGGGCGACGAGACTGCGGGGTTTGTGCGCAGTTTCGTCGCCCAGTTGGAGTCTCGCGGTCAGTGCAGGGCGTCTCGGAGGGACGCGAGCAGGAACGGGTCGGCCGGGAGCGGCCGCGGCACGCGCGCGGTGCGGAGGATATCGATCAGCGGATCCACTTCCCGCAACTCGGGCCAACCCCATCGGATCCGACGCGACGCGCGGCGCAGAAGCCTGGCTTCGCGACGCTTCTCCTTGAGGATCGCCTCCGTCGGGTCGCTCAACTCGCCGGCGTACTTGACGACGCCGTCTGCCTCGCCGATGAGATCCCGTGAGCGCCAGAAGAAGTCGACCCGGTCCTCGGCGCCGTCCGTGAGGAAGGTCACCTGGAGCTCCGGCAGTTCGAAGCCGGCGAACTCCATCGCGGCGAGGCTGAGCGATTCGAGCACACTCTCGGGTACGCCGCTCGCCCGGTCGAGAGCCCAACGGGCCCTGCGCCGGTTGCGTGAAGAGAGACGCGACTCGTTGATCGCGCGAAGCTGAGCGGCGGCGAGGCCGGGCGTGCGGCGGATCAGCGCGTCGGCGTAGGCGAGACCAGTGCCGGGAGACGAGGCGCGGGCGACATCGACGGCGGTGTCGGCCCCCGATGTCAGCCGGATCCCGTCGATCTCGTCGATCATGCGCTGGTCGGCGGAGGTGAGAACGCGGACGACACCCGAGACGCGGCTGGTCCGCCCGGGATCCAGGATGAGGACGGGATCGCCCTGCCGCCCGAGGAACACGCCGCGGAGGGCGGCAGCCGTCGCGCCGCAGAAGACGAACCCGGGGTGGGCGAGGTTCACGGCATGCACGCGCGCCAGATAGCGGTCCCAGGGCGCCGAGGCATCCCACTGCCCGACCGGTGCGTAGACGCCGGGGGCGACCCGGACGAGATCGCCCTGCCGCCAGGCCCGGTCGAGGACGGTCGTGTTCGCCGCACCGTGCGAACGCATCAGCTCGATCGGCGATGGTGCAAGCCCGGGCAGGAGAGTCGAGTTCGGCATGCGCCGATCCTCCACGAACGGCTCCCCCTATGGTTCTCGCCTCACGAGACTCGCGCAGAACTCCCCGCCCCGCCCACCTGTGCGGACCGAGCGAGCCGCGCCCCCTACCTGACCGCGAGACTCCAACTGGGCGACGAGACTGCGCGGCTGAGCCGCAGTCTCGTCGCCCAGTTGGAGTCTCGCGGTCAGAGAGAGGGAGGCGGGGGCGGGGTCAGTGGGCGGGGAGGCCGAACAGGGCGGGCCAGGTCGCGGCGGCCCAGGGGTAGCCGACGAACACGGCCGCGTCGATGAGGAAGTGTGCGACGAGGAAGGGCAGCAGCCGGCCCGTGCGCAGGAACAGGAAGCCGAACAGCAGGCCCATGCCGAGGTTGCCGATGAACGCGCCAGGTCCCTGATACAGGTGATAGCTCGCGCGCAGCACCGACGTGGCGAGGACGATCGTCCACGGAGCCCAGCCGAGCTGGCGCAGCCGGGCGAAGAGGTAGCCGAGCACGACGAACTCCTCCTGCACGGCGGCACGGGCGGCCGACAGCAGCAGCACGGGGATCGTCCACCAGTACGCGCTCTGCGCACCCGGATCCACCGCGACGAACAGGCCCGTGGCGCGCCCCGCCAGATAGAGGGCGAGCCCGGGGATCCCGATCGCGAGCACGAGCAGGAGGCCCCCGCCCGCGTCGCGGCCGACGCGGGCGCCGTCCAGACCCAGCGCGCCGAGGTGCGGGCGTGTCGGGCGCCAGAGCAGGAAGCACACCAGAAGGACCGGGACCACCGAGAACCCGATCCCGAGCACCTGATAGAGGAAGTCGAACAGCTCACGGCTGGACTGCGAAGGGTTCAGCGTCGCCGTCTGATCCGCCAGGGGCGTCGACCGGGACAACCGGTCCAGCAGCTGCACGATCGCGTACACGGCGGACTGCCCGAGCCCGAGCCCGAGCACGATCGCGATCTCCCCGCCGATCCGTGCCCGCGACAGTGCGTCCGACGGGGGAGGGGGCAGGGCGATCCTCATGCGTCGAGCGTACGGCGAGGGGGTATGGATCCGCCCGCAGAGGACGTCCAGGAGCGGTGATGTATCCTGAAGAGTCCGGAATCCCGGGCGAAACCCCAGCTGCATTGGATTCCTTCATGGCGCACGCCCTCCGTTCCGATCTCCGCAACGTCGCCATCGTCGCGCACGTCGACCACGGCAAGACCACGCTCGTGGACGCCATGCTCCGCCAGACCGGTTCCTTCGGCGAGCACGCGCACGTCGAAGAGCGCGCGATGGACTCGAACGACCTGGAGCGTGAGAAGGGCATCACGATCCTCGCCAAGAACACGGCGATCACCTACAACGGCATCCACACCGAGACCCCGATCACGATCAACGTGATCGACACCCCCGGCCACGCCGACTTCGGCGGCGAGGTCGAGCGCGGCCTGTCCATGGTCGACGGCGTCGTGCTGCTCGTGGACGCGAGCGAGGGCCCGCTTCCGCAGACCCGTTTCGTGCTGCGCAAGGCCCTCGAGGCCAAGCTCCCGGTGATCCTGCTGGTGAACAAGACCGACCGTCCGGATGCGCGCATCGCGGAGGTCGAGGAGGAGGCGCACGACCTGCTGCTGGGCCTCGCGTCCGACCTCGTCGACGACGTGCCCGACCTCGACGTCGACGCGCTGCTCGACGTGCCGGTCGTGTACGCGTCCGGCCGTGCCGGCGCCGCGTCCCGCACCCGTCCGGACAACGGCTCGCTGCCCGACAACACCGATCTCGAGCCGCTGTTCGAGGCGATCCTCGAGCACGTCCCGGCCCCGGCCTACGACGACGAGGCGCCGCTGCAGGCCTGGGTCACGAACCTCGACTCCTCGCCGTTCCTCGGTCGCCTCGCGCTGCTGCGCGTCTTCAACGGCACCCTCAAGAAGGGCCAGACCGTCGCCTGGGTGCGTGCGGACGGATCCACCAGCAACGCGCGCGTCACGGAGCTGCTGAAGACCCGCGCGCTCGAGCGCTACCCCGCGGAGGAGGCGGGCCCCGGCGACATCGTTGCGATCGCCGGCTTCGACAACATCACCATCGGCGAGACGATCGCCGACCCCGAGGATGTGCGTCCGCTTCCGGCCATCACGGTCGACGACCCCGCGATCTCGATGACCATCGGCACCAACACCTCGCCGCTCATGGGCAAGGTCAAGGGCCACAAGCTCACCGCGCGCATGGTGAAGGACCGCCTGGATCGCGAGCTGATCGGAAACGTCTCGCTCAAGGTCGTCGACATCGGCCGCCCTGACGCCTGGGAGGTCCAGGGCCGCGGCGAGCTCGCGCTCGCGATCCTCGTCGAGAACATGCGCCGCGAGGGCTTCGAGCTCACCGTCGGCAAGCCGCAGGTGGTCACCAAGAAGATCGACGGCAAGACCTACGAGCCGTTCGAGCACCTCACGATCGACACGCCGGAGGAGCACCTCGGCGCGATCACCCAGCTCCTCGCGAACCGCAAGGGCCGCATGGACAACATGACCAACCACGGCACCGGCTGGGTGCGCATGGAGTTCATCGTCCCGTCCCGCGGCCTCATCGGCTTCCGCAGCGAGTTCCTCACCACGACCCGCGGCACCGGCATCGCCAACGCGATCTCGCACGGCTACGAGCCCTGGGCCGGCCAGATCACGACCCGTCAGAACGGCTCGATCGTCGCCGACCGCTCCGGTGTGGTCACCCCGTTCGCGATGATCGCCCTGCAGGAGCGCATGTCGTTCTTCGTGCAGCCCACCGAAGAGGTCTACGAGGGCATGGTCATCGGCGAGAACTCGCGCGCCGACGACATGGACGTGAACATCACCAAGGAGAAGAAGCTCACCAACATGCGCTCCTCCACCGCCGACAACTTCGAGTCCATGACGCCGCCGCGCCTGCTCACCCTCGAGGAGAGCCTCGAGTTCGCGCGTGACGACGAATGCGTCGAGGTCACGCCCGAGAAGGTGCGCATCCGCAAGGTGATCCTGGATGCGACCGTCCGTGGTCGCGAGGCGTCGCGCCAGAAACGCCAGGACGCCAACGCGTAAGTCGTCGACGCTCATCGGCGGTGACCGCCGATGAGCGTCCGCACGAAACGGCCCGTCTGCCCCGGCAGGCGGGCCGTTTCGCGTGCGAGGCGTTCGCACGCGGTGCACGCATCGTGGGCAGCGTGCGGCGGCTCAGCGCAGCTCGGAGATGAGCACCGCGGAGGTTCCGGACTCGAGAGCCTCGAACACGTGCGATGCGTCGCCCGGGTAGGAGAGGTAGTCGCCGGGATGGAGCTCCTCGGCGGACTCGGCGGGTCCGACCAGGGCGCGCCCGCCGATCAGCACCACGTGCTCGGTGGTGCCCACGTGGTGGGGCTGTGAGCGGCGCGGCTCGCCCGGCTCCGCCTGGATGATGTAGAGGTCGCGGCGGGCGCCGGGAGGACAGGCCGCGATGAGGGTCGCCAGATACGGCGCCGCCGCCGAGGGCACCCCGGCATGCTCGCCCGCACGGATGAGGGTCGGCGCGTTGGTGCGCTCCTCGACGAATGCGGCGAACGGAACCCCCAGCGCGTCGGCGATCGCCCACAGCGTCTCCACGCTGGGGCCCGAGGATCCGCTCTCCAGCTGCGACACGGTCGCCTTCGAGACGCCGGCCCGGCGGGCCAGCTCGGAGACGGAGAGCCCCGCGGCCTCGCGCTCTCGACGCAGGGACCGGGAGATGCGCGCGCGGAGATCATCCATGCGGCCAGTATTCCAAACGATCGTTCGCCTTGACAAACGAATTCCCCTTGTTCACAATGATCGTCATGCGTTCAGAGGAACGAACGATCGAGAGCGGGCCCGAGGACGAGGCCGCCACCGAGGTGCGCGTCGCGCGCCGGGAGGCGTTCGGCGTCGCCCTCGCCACGAGCGCGTACGGGATCTCGTTCGGTGCGCTCGCCGTGGCCAGCGGCTTCGACGTCTGGCAGACCTGTGTGCTGAGCCTGCTGATGTTCACCGGCGGATCGCAGTTCGCGTTCGTGGGCGTGATCGGGGCGGGCGGGCTCGCCGCTGCGCCGGCCGCGATCGCCTCCGCGCTGCTGCTCGGTGTGCGCAACGTCGCCTACGGCATGCGGATGTCGCCGGTGATCGGCCGGGGGGCCGCCCGGCGCGCTCTCGCCGCGCCGTTCACGATCGACGAGTCCACCGCGGTGTCGCTCGCGCAGCGCTCGCCGCGGGCGCGCCGCGTCGGGTTCTGGATCACCGGCGTCGGGATCTACCTCGGCTGGAATCTGACGACCCTGCTCGGCGCGCTGCTGGGAGACGTGCTGGGGGATCCGAAGACCTACGGACTGGATGCGGCCGCCGCCGCAGCATTCCTCGCGCTGCTGTGGCCCCGCCTGCGCAAGCGTCAGGCCATCGCCGTCGGGATCGCGGCCGCCGCTGTCGCCACGGTGCTCACGCCCGTGCTGATCCCCGGTCTTCCGGTGCTCGTCGCGGCGTTCGTCGCGATCGTCGTCGGGTGGTTCAACTGGTTCGCACCGAGGGGTGCCGTCCGGACGTCGGGGGAGGGGGCGGCATGACCCTGTGGAACGCCGTGCTGCTGGCGGCCATCGGCTGCCTGGCGCTCAAAGGGGTGGGCTATCTCGTGCCGGCATCGGTGCTCGAGGCGCCACGGCCCGCGCGGATCACGGACCTGCTGACGGTCGCGCTGCTGGCCGCCCTCGTGGCGGTGCAGACGCTCGCCGCCGGTCCGCACATCGTCGTGGACGCGAGGGTGCCCGCGGTGCTCGTCGCGGCGGGCCTCCTGCTGCTGCGGCAGTCGTTCCTCGTCGTGGTGATCGCCGCCGCGGTCGTCGCGGCTCTCCTGCGGCTCCTAGGGTGGGCCGCGTAAGCTCGGACCGTGCGTGGTTCGTGGCTCGGCAGAGCGCTGTCGTGGGTGGCCCTGTTCGTGGTGGGGGCGGTGTTCGGCCTCGCGACGACGGTCACGCACGCGACCTCGGTCTGGGGGCTGCCCTGGGCCGGCCTGGTGCTCGGCGCGGTCGCGTGCGGCGGGATGCTCCTCGCCGTGCGGCTGCTGCTGCACGACCGCTGGGGTGCGCTCGCGACGGGTCTCGGAATGCTCCTGGGCATGGTCGTGATCTCGGGTCGCGGACCCGGCGGCTCGGTGATCGTTCCGAACGATCTGCTGGGCGTGACCTGGACCTGGACCGTCGCGGTGATGGTGCTCCTGGTCGCGGCCTGGCCGGACTTCTCGCGGATCCGCCGTCTCCAGCAGGAGCAGGCGGCCCGGGCGCGGGTGGCGGGAGAAGCGCCCGCCGACGGGTCGTAGACTGAGTTCGTGACATATGTGATCGCTCTTCCCTGCGTCGACGTGAAAGATCGTGCCTGCGTCGACGAGTGCCCCGTGGACTGCATCTACGAGGGTGAGCGATCCTTGTACATCCACCCCGACGAGTGCGTCGACTGCGGCGCCTGCGAGCCGGTGTGCCCGGTGGAGGCGATCTACTACGAGGACGACCTCCCCGAGGAGTGGGCGGACTACTACAAGGCCAACGTCGAGTTCTTCGACGAGATCGGATCCCCGGGCGGGGCCGCCAAGGTCGGCGTGATCCATCACGACCACCCGGTCATCGCCGTGCTCCCGCCGCAGGGCGAGTAGCCCCCGCCATGTCCGTCCGCGATCTCGCCGACTACCCCTGGGACGCGGTCACCCCGTTCCGTGAGCGTGCGGCCGCGCACCCCGACGGCATCGTCGACCTCGCGATCGGCTCCCCGGTGGATCCGACGCCCGAGATCATCCGCCATGCGCTCGCCGAGGCGACCGACGCGCATTCGTATCCGCAGACGGTCGGCACCCCCGCGGTGCGCGAGGCGATCGTGGACTGGTACGCGCGGCGCCGCGGTGTGCCGGACCTGCGCGTGGACAACGTGATGCCCACGATCGGCTCCAAGGAGCTCGTGGCGCTGCTGCCGACCCTGCTGGGCCTCGGCGCCGGGGACGTCGTGGTGCAGCCGCGCGTCGCCTATCCGACCTACGCGGTCGGCGCGCAGGTCGTCGGTGCGACGGTCGTGAGCGAGGACGATCCCGCGCTCTGGCCCCAGGGCGCCAGGCTCATCTGGATCAACACCCCCGGCAACCCCGACGGACGCACCTGGAGCGTCGACGAACTCGCCGCGGCGGTGCGCCGGGCGCGCGAGCTGGGCGCGATCCTCGCGAGCGACGAGTGCTACGCCGAACTCGGCTGGGACGGCCCGTGGGCGAGCGAGCCCGTGCCCTCGGTGCTGGATCCGCGCGTCACGGGAGGAACCAGGGCTGGCCTGCTCAGCGTGTATTCGCTCAGCAAGCAGTCCAACCTCGCCGGCTATCGCGCCGCATTCGTCGCCGGCTGCGCCCGCGTGGTGGGGGAGGTCCTGACCGCCCGCAAGCACCTCGGTCTCATGCCGCCCGCGCCGGTGCAGCACGCCATGGCCGTCGCCCTGCGCGATGACGAGCACGTGGCCGCGCAGAAGGAGCGCTACCGGCAGCGGCGCGACGTGCTGCGACCTGCGCTCCTCGACGCCGGCTTCCGGATCGACGGCTCGGAGGCGGGCCTCTATCTGTGGGCCACCCAGGGCCGCGACGCCTGGGACTCCATGGGTGTGCTGGCGGACCTCGGGATCCTGGCCGGTCCAGGGCCCTTCTACGGCGACCACTCTCCGCAGCACGTGCGGCTCTCGCTGACCGCACCGCTCGAGCGGATCGAGGCGGCCGCGGTACGCCTGCGTGGAATGGCTTCGTAGCTTTCCACAGGGGTCCAGGTGTCACTCTTGGTCGTTTTCACAGTAGGTCTGCGCGCGGACTAGGCTGTATGAGCGACGCGATCGCGGGCCCACCGGCACGGATCGCGCATCCCCCACACGAGACAGACGCATGAGGAGGTCTGCGTGAGCGCAGCGGGCGAGCGGCCTACGAAGGCAACGCTGACAGTAGGCGACAAGACCGCGGAGTTCCCGATCCTGCACGGCACCGACGGGCACGCCAGCATCGACTTCTCCACCCTGACCAGGCAGACCGGTCACACCGGCCTCGACTACGGCTTCGTGAACACGGCCTCCACCAAGTCGGAGATCACGTTCATCGACGGCGACAAGGGGATCCTGCGCTATCGCGGCTACCCGATCGAGCAGATCGCCAACTCCTGCTCCTATCTCGAGGTCGCCTGGCTGCTCATTTACGGCGAGCTGCCGAGCCCCGCCGAGCTCGCGGAGTTCGACGAGAAGATCCGCCGGCACACGCTGCTGCACGAGGATCTCAAGCACTTCTTCTCCGCACTGCCGCACACGGCGCACCCCATGTCCGTGCTGTCCAGCGCGGTCGCGGCCCTCTCGACCTACTACGAGGGCGAGACGGATGTGAACAACCCGGAGCACGTCGAGCTGAACATGGTGCGCATGCTCGCCAAGCTCCCCGTGATCGCGGCGTACGCGCATAAGAAGAGCGTCGGCCAGGCGTTCCTCTATCCGGATAACTCGCTGAGCTTCGTGGACAACTTCCTCAAGCTCAACTTCGGCGTGCACAGCGAGCCCTACGAGATCAACCCCGTGATGTCGCGGGCGCTCGAGCTGCTGCTGATCCTGCACGAGGACCACGAGCAGAACGCCTCCACCTCCACGGTGCGCCTGGTGGGATCCACCGGTGCGAATCAGTTCGCCTCGATCTCGGCCGGCATCCAGGCGCTCTCCGGACCGTTGCACGGCGGCGCGAACGAGGCCGTGCTGACGATGCTCGGCCAGATCCGGGAATCGGGTCAGAGCGTGCAGCGCTTCGTCGAGCGGGTGAAGAACAAGGAAGACGGCGTGAAGCTCATGGGCTTCGGGCACCGGGTCTACAAGAACTACGACCCGCGCGCGAAGCTGGTCAAGGCCGCTGCCGACGAGGTGCTCACCGAGCTCGGCGTCACGGATCCGCTCCTCGACCTCGCGAAGGAGCTCGAGGAGATCGCCCTCGCGGACGACTACTTCCAGGAGCGCCGCCTGTACCCGAACGTCGACTTCTACACCGGCGTGATCTACAAGGCGATGGGCTTCCCGACCCGCATGTTCACGGTGCTGTTCGCGATCGGCCGCCTGCCGGGCTGGCTGGCGCAGTGGCGCGAGCTGAACCTCGACCCGCAGACCAAGATCGGCCGCCCGCAGCAGCTGTACACGGGGTCGCGCGAGCGCGAGTTCCGCCGCGGCTGAGCAGGCGCAAGAGCGTTTGGGAGGAGGATCCGGATCGGATCCTCCTCCCATTGCTTCCCCGTCCGGGATCCCGTCGGGCGCAGGCTCTTGACGGCGGATTCCGGCGGGTGTATGAATCACATGACTGGGGGCGGTGAGGACGGTCGAGGTCGACCTGATGACGCCGCGAGACGGTCGACGACGTGGGCCGGGCCCGTGATCGCGATCGCCGCAACGACGATGAGGTTCAGGCGGCACGAACGGCGTCAGCCGCGTCCGTCGCGGTGTCACGGGCGTCCTGGGTGAGCGCTGCCGATGCCGCTCACCCGATCACCCTGCGGAAGGTGCTCTCATGTCCGACAAGCACAACATCGAGACGCCGCACGAGCGGCGCCCCTTCCAAGCCCACGGTCACATGGACGTCGTGACCCTGGGCGACTTCACGATGGGACGAGGGGTCTTCGAGCCCGGCTGGCGGTGGTCGAACGACGTCAAGCCGATCGCGGGCACGGAGTCCTGCCAGACGCACCACACCGGGATCTGCCTCGAGGGGCGGATGACCGTGCGGTTCGATGACGGCACCGAGCTCGACATGGGTCCGGGCGATGTGGTCGATCTGAGCCCCGGGCACGACGCCTGGACGGTCGGCGACACCGCCTGCGTCTTCGTCGACACGGGAGTGAAGGGATACGCAAAACCGGCGTGAGCCGCGACCCGCGGATCGTGGCTCACGCCGGCTCGGTCCTCGTCCGACTCCTCTGACCGCGAGACTCCATCTGGGCGACGAGAATGCGGTTTGATACTGCAGTCTCGTCGCGGAGTTGGAGTCTCGCGGTCAGGAAGGGCGGCGCGGGGTCAGCGGGCGGTCGGGGTGCCCTGGGGGCGCGACGAGCGACGGCGGCGGCGCCGGGCCGGAGCGGCGGGGGCGACGTCACCGGTTGCGGATCCGGCCGTGCGGCGCTGTCCCTGGGCCTGCCGGTTCTGCGCCTGAGCCTGCCGGTTCTGGGACTGGGGCTGCCGGCTCTGAGCCTGCGATGCGGGCTTCTTCTTCGGCGCCTGACGCTGCGGCTGCTGCACCGGCTTCGGCTCGGGCTTCACGTACGCGGCGGTCTCGCCGACGAGTTCGGCCACGGCCGGGGAGGACGCGGAGACCGGCTCGATCGCGGCCGTGATCTTCGCCTTGCGCAGCAGGTCCTTCACATCGCGACGTTGCTCGGGGAGCAGCACGGTGACGACCGTGCCCGCGGCGCCCGCGCGCGCGGTGCGACCCGAGCGGTGCAGGTACGCCTTGTGCTCGGCGGGCGGATCCACGTGCACGACGAGATCGACGTCGTCGACATGCACGCCGCGGGCGGCCACGTCGGTGGCCACGAGCACGCGCACACCGCCGTCGGCCGGGTCTCCGGCGAACGAGGCGAGGTTGCGCTCGCGCGCGCCCTGGGAGAGGTTTCCGTGCAGGTCGACGGAGGGGATCCCGGCCGTGGTGAGCAGCTTGGCGAGCTTCTTGGCCTGGTGCTTGGTGCGCGTGAACAGGATGCGTCGTCCGGCGCCCGAGGCGAGCGTCTGCACGAGCACCTTCTTGACGTCGGCGTCGGCGACCTCGAGCACGCGGTGGGTCATCTCGCCCACCGGCACGCTGGACTCGTCGACCTCGTGGCTGACCGGGTTGGGCAGGAAGCGGCGCGCGAGCACGTCGATGCCGTTGTCGAGGGTGGCGCTGAAGAGCAGGCGCTGGCCGTCCTTCGGCGTCGCGTTCAGGATGCGCGTCACACCGGGCAGGAAGCCGAGGTCCGCCATGTGGTCGGCCTCGTCGAGCACGGTGATCCGCACCTCGTCGAGGCGCACGACGCCCTGCTTCATGAGGTCTTCGAGGCGGCCGGGGCAGGCCACCACGATGTCGACGCCGCGGCGCAGCGCCTCCTCCTGGGGGCGCTGGCTGACCCCGCCGAAGACCGTGGTCACGCGCAGGTTCGCGGCCTTGGCGAGCGGTGCGATGGTCGCGGCGATCTGCGAGGCGAGCTCGCGGGTCGGTGCGAGCACGAGGCCGCGCGGGTGCTGCGGCCGGGCCTTGGTGCCGGACAGGCGCGCCACGAGCGGGATCGCGAAGGCGAGGGTCTTGCCGCTGCCGGTGCGGCCGCGGCCGAGCAGGTCGCGGCCGGCGAGGGAGTCGGGCAGGGTGCCCTGCTGGATCGGGAACGCTTCGGTCTTGCCGTCGGCTTCGAGCACGGCGGCGAGCTCGGCGGGCACGCCGAGATCGAGGAAGGTGGGCATGGATATCTCCTGGACCGGATCGTCCGGCCGCATAAGGGCGTCTGTTCGACGCGAGAGGTCGCCGCTCGAGAACCGGATCGCGAGGGGGAGCTGGGCTCCGCTTCCAGGGATGCGATCCCTTTGGTCTCAAAGAAGGCCAGAGGATCCGGGATGGCGACGAGATGCCGGAAGATCCGACATCCCGTCCATCCTATCCTGGATCCCCTGATCCTCGGTTCAGGTGCCGAAGAGATCCTCGATTCAGGCCTCGACGAGCTCGGGGAGCGGGGTCGCCGAGGTGGTCACCGCGGGGCGGGTGTGCACCGCCCAGACGATCGCACCCGCGAGGAGCGTGGCGATGGCGACGAGCCCCCACGCGGTGGCGAAGCCGGAGCCGGTGCCGTGCGGGGCTGCGCCGAACACGATCGCGCCGGTCGCGGCCGAGCCGATCGCGGATCCGATCGTGCGGAGGTTCGCGTTCACGCCGGTCGCGACGCCGGTGACCGCGGCGGGCACGCTCTGCACGACGATTCCTGCGGAGGCCGCGTAGGCCAGCCCGCATCCGATCCCGAAGCCGGCGCCGGCCAGGGCCAGCTGCCACGGCGCCGAGTGCGCGAGCGCGGCGGATGCGCCGGAGAGGCCCATGAGCAGCGAGCCGATCACAAGCAGGGTGCGCAGCGACAGGATGCGGTTCAGTGCGCCGGTGGCGAATCCGACACCGCTCATGCCGATGAGCATCGGGACGAGCATGAGCCCGGCATCGCGCACCGTGAGGCCTGCACCGCCAGCGGACGGGGACAGCTCCAGGAACTGCGGCAGGTAGCCCCAGAACGCGAAGACGCCGGCCCCGATCAGGAGCGATGCGGCGTTCACCGGCCAGATCGCGGGGGAGGCCAGCAGGCGCAGATCCACGAGCGGCTCCTTCGCGCGGAGTTCGCAGGCGATCCACGCGGCGAAGGCGAGGACGGCGACGCCGAACAGCGCGAGTACGGCCGGCGATGTCCAGCCCCAGCGGGAGCCGGTGCTGAGCGGCACGAGCAGCGCCACGAGCCAGGCGGAGAGCAGCACGGAGGAGAGCGTGTTGACCCGCCCCTGTGCGCGGACGCCGCTGTCGCGGACCACGGCGAGCGTCAGGAACGCACCGAGCGCCGCCACCAGGAACGGCACCGCGAACGTGCCGCGCCAGCCGACGAGGTCGGCCAGCGGTCCGGCGAGCACCGTGCCCGCGGCGCCGCCGATGCCGATGACGGCGCTCACCACGCCGATCGCCCCGGTCACGCGCTTGCGCGGCAGGGCGTCGCGCAGCAGACCGTAGGCGAGGGGGAACAGTGCCCCGCCGACGCCCTGCAGCACGCGGGCGACGATGAGCACCTCGAGCGTCGGGGCGATGGCGGCCAGCACGTCGCCGGCCGCCGTGACGCCCAGTGTGATGAGGAACGTCGTGCGCCGGCCGCGCAGATCGCCGACGCGTCCGAGCGTCGGGGTCGCGACGGCGGCCGCGATCAGCCAGGCCGTCATGGTCCAGCTGGCCGCATCCGCGGTGACGCCGAACTCCGCCTGGATGAGCGGCACGAGCGGGATGACGAGGTTCTGAAGAAGTGCGATGGAGGAGACCGCCACGGCGATCGCGACCAGGATCGAGGTGGATGAGCGGGACATGAGTTCCCTTCCGGAGCCTGGAGAAGAGGGGTAAAGTGGAGGGAGACCTCCGAACGGAGGATGCCTCCGGATTGAGATTACCGGAGGGTTCCTCCGGTTTGCAAGGGGTCTACCGAGACTTTTGGGAAGGACGGCACGATGGGTGGCCAGAACCGGGCGACGACGACGCTGGAGGAGCGGCGACCACGCCGCGCCGACGCCGCACGGAACTTCGACGCCCTCGTCGCCGCGGGGCGCGAGGCGTTCGCCGAGGACGGCTCCGGCGCCTCGCTCGAGGACATCGCGCGTCGGGCGGGCGTGGGAATCGGCACGCTGTACCGCAACTTCCCGACCAGGGACGACCTGATCGAGACGCTCTACCTCCGTGAGGTCGCCGCGCTCGCCGACGCCGCTGACGAGGTGGCCGACCTGGCGCCGTGGCCGGCGTTCGAGGCCTGGCTGGGCCGCTTCGTCGAGTACGTGGGCACCAAGCACGTGCTGCTGGACGGCCTGAACCGGGAATCGTCGGTGTTCGCGGAGTGCCGTGGTGTGATGCTGGGCGCGGGGGAGCCGCTGCTGCGACGCGCACAGGAGGACGGCGCGGTCAAGGCGGGCATCGCGATCGCCGATGTCGTCAAGCTCATCGCCGGCGTGAGCGCGGTGGCCTATGACGACGAGGAGCAGCGCCGCCGCGTGCTCGGCCTCGCGATCGGGTCGCTGCGCTCCTAGGCGTGCAGAGCCTCGTTGAGCGTGACGCCCACGCCGGCGCGGCGCACGGCTTCGACAGCGCCGGAGAGCGAGTTGCGGCGGAACAGGATCCCGTTCTCGCCGCTGAGCTCCGCGCCCTTGACGACAGGGCGGCCGCCGTCGGCCAGCGGAGCGCCGTCGGCGAGCACGATCTTCGTGCCGGCCGTGACGTAGAGCCCCGCCTCGACGATGCAGTCGTCGCCGAGGGAGATGCCGATGCCGGCGTTCGCGCCGAGCAGGGTCCGTGCGCCGATCGAGACGCGGTGCGTACCGCCGCCGGAGAGCGTGCCCATGATCGAGGAGCCTCCGCCGATGTCGGATCCGTCGCCGACGACGACGCCCTGCGAGATGCGGCCCTCGACCATGGAGGCGCCGAGCGTTCCCGCGTTGAAGTTCACGAAGCCCTCGTGCATGACCGTGGTGCCGGGGGCCAGGTGGGCGCCCAGGCGCACCCGGGAGGCGTCGGCGATGCGCACACCTTCTGGCAGCACGTAGTCGGTGAGCCGCGGGAACTTGTCCACGCCGGAGATCTGGATCCCCGCGCGCTGCAGCAGCGGGCGCAGCCGCGCGGCGTCGGCGGGGAGCATCGGTCCGGCGCTGGTCCACGCGACGTTGGGCAGGTGGCGGAAGATGCCGTCGAGGTTCAGCTCGTTGGGGCGCACCAGCAGGTGCGAGAGGGCCTGGAGGCGCAGGTAGGCGTCGGCGGTGGAGGTCGGAGCGGCGTCCAGGTCGATCGACAACTGGACGGCCTCGATGGTGACGTTGCGGCGCTCGTCCGGGCCGACCAGAGCCTCGAAGGTCAGCGCGGAGGCGGCGAGGTCCTCTGCGGACGGCGCGATCGCGCTGATCTCGGCGAACCAGGCGTCCAGGACGGTGCCGTCGCCGGCGATGGTGGTCAGTCCGGAGCCGTGGATCATGCGCGCGTCGGTCATGCCTCCACGCTACCGAACGCCCGCCCCCAGCTTCCCCTTCATGACGCGGCGCTAGGGTGGGGACCATGCCGCTCGATCTCACCGCCTCCGCGGCGGACATCACCCGCGCGATCTGCGACATCCCCAGCGTCTCGGGGGAGGAGAAGCCTCTCGCCGACCTGATCGAGGAGGCCGTGCGCCCGCTCGGCCATCTCGAGGTGCTCCGCGATGGCAACACGATCGTCGCCAGGACGAACCTGGGCCGCGCGCAGCGCGTCGCGATCGCCGGGCACATCGACACGGTGCCGATCAACGACAACGTGCCCACGCGCGACGTGGAGATCGACGGCGAGGCGCTGATCCGGGGACGGGGCACGGTCGACATGAAGGCCGGTGTCGCGGTGCAGCTCAAGCTCGCCGCGGAGCTCACCGAGCCCGTGGTCGACATCACCTGGATGTGGTACGACAACGAGGAGGTCGAGGCCGCCCGCAACGGCCTCAAGCTGCTCGCCGAGCACCGGCCGGACCTGTTCGAGGCCGACTTCGCGATCCTCGGCGAGCCCTCGAACGGCGAGGTCGAGGGCGGCTGCAACGGCACGCTGCGCGCGGTCGTGCGCACGACCGGGGTGCGCGCGCACTCGGCGCGCGCCTGGATCGGCGAGAACGCGATCCACCGGGCGGCGCCGATCCTGGCCCGCCTGGCCGAATACCGTCCGCGCGAGGTGACCGTCGACGGCCTGGACTACCGCGAAGGGCTGAACGCGGTGCGGATCAGCGGCGGTATCGCCGGCAACGTGATCCCCGACGCCTGCGAGGTCGAGGTGAACTACCGCTTCGCCCCGAACAAGTCCGCGGCCGACGCCGAGGCCCACGTGCGCAACGTGTTCGCCGGATTCGCGGTCGAGATCACCGACGTCGCCGAGGGCGCCCGCCCCGGCCTCGACGCCCCCATCGCACAGGACTTCGTCGCCGCCGTCGGCGCGACCCCGAAGCCGAAGTACGGGTGGACCGACGTGGCGCGGTTCTCCGCGCTCGGCATCCCCGCGGTCAACTACGGACCGGGGGATCCGCATCTCGCGCACCACGACGAGGAGCGGGTGCCGCTCTCGCAGATCACGGCCACCGAACGGGGCCTGCGTTCCTGGCTCAGCGGTGTCTGAGCTCGCTGCCGTGGCGGCGCCCCGCCGACGCAACGCCGCCGCGGCACCGCGGTGGGCCGCGCGGTTCTACGCGCGCACGCCCGCCTGGGCGGGAATCCTCGCGATCTACCTCGGCGCCCGGCTGATCACCACGGGCCTGATGTTCTGGGCGACCACGCTGTCCGGCGCTCCGGGCTCGCGGTTCGGTCACGGGGCGTCGATCGCGTCGTTCGTGACCGGATGGGACGCGCAGTGGTACTGGTACATCGTCGTGTACGGGTATCCGACGGTCCTGCCGCTCGGTACGGACGGGCACATCACCCAGAACTCGTGGGCGTTCCTTCCGGTGTACCCATGGGTCTCGCAGGTCTTCGCGCTCCCGTTCGGCACGGGCGGCTGGGGCGTGGGAGCCGCACTCGTCTCCCTCGTGTCCGGATATCTCTGCTGCCTCGTGCTGTTCCGGATGATGCGCGGAAGGATCGGGCGGATGGCGGCCGTCTGGACGGTCGTCTTCTTCGCCTCCGGCCCACTGGGCGCCCTGTTCCAGGTGGGGTACGCCGAGGTCCTGAACATGCTGTTCCTGCTGCTGGCGCTGGACGGTCTGATCCGCCGCCGCTATGCGCGGCTGTATCCGCTGATCGTGCTGATGGGCTTCACCCGGCCCGGCGTGCTGGCGTTCGCGCTCATGCTCGGCCTCATGCTCGTGGTGCGCTGGGTGCGGCGGAAGGCGGATCCGCTCGCGGGTCGCGAGATCGCGCACTACTTCGGGCTCGGCGCGCTCGGTGTCATCGTGGGCTTCGGGTGGCAGGCGATCGCGGGGATCGCGACGGGTGTGCCGAACGCCTACCTGGAGACCGAGCTGAGCTGGCGCGGATTCTGGATGCCGCAGGACGGGCATGCCGTGTTCTCGCCTTTCGAGGGGTGGCTGAGCGCGATGCCGTACTGGGCGCGGCTGCTGGGCCTGCCCGGATGGCTCGGGCTCGTAGTGCTGGCATTGCTCGTCCTGCTGTTCGCCGCAGCGCTGATCTTCGGCCCCGGCGTGCGGCGACTCGGACCGGAGATCCGCCTCTTCTCGGCGAGCTACGCGCTGTACCTGCTGGCCGTGTTCTTCCCGCAGTCCAGCACGCTGCGGCTCCTGTTCCCGCTCGCCCCGCTCTGGGGTGCGGTCGGGTGGCGCCGGTCCTGGTGGCTGCGGATCGCGGTGCTGCTGGTGTGCATCGGCCTGCAGGCGCTGTGGATCGCGAACGTGTACGGCTTCGCGAACACCTTCTGGCGCGTGCCCTGAACCGGGCCGAACGCCGCGCGGCTCGGCCGCGCGGCGGTAAGCGGTGTCCCGGCACCCACTAATATGGGAGTCGTAGACCACCGAGGAAAGGGAGCACCGCGATGGCAGCGATGAAGCCGAGGACTGGCGACGGACCCATGGAGGCCGTGAAGGAGGGCCGCCTGATCATCGTGCGCGTCCCGCTCGAAGGCGGCGGGCGTCTGGTCGTCTCCGTCAACGACGCCGAGGCGAAGGAGCTTCACGACGTGCTGAGCAACGTCGTGGCAGCCGCCTGAGCGATCCGCACGATTGCATAGATCCAGATCTTTCTCAGATCTTCGAAAGGCCCGCTTCCCGCGGGCCTTTCGTCATTCCGCGATGCCCGTCAGCTGCAGCAGGCCCTCTCCGACCGTGCTCAGCGCGGCGAGCACGGCGGGGGACTGCTGGGTCTCCTGGATGAGCGAGCGGTAGGCGACCGTGACCTCGTCGCGCTGCACCGGATCCGCGACCCTGCCGCCGGCGAGCACCCGCGGCACGAGCACGGTGCCCCCGGCGCGCACGAGTCGCAGACCGTGCTCGACGTACTCGATGACGTTCTCGGGATCCGCGTCCACCAGGACGATGTCGTAGGCGGCCTCGTTCATGCGGGGCAGCACGTCGGCGGCCCTGCCCGCGATGAACCGGGCGCGGGTCGGGGCGATCCGCGCGTCCTGGAAGGCGCTGCGGGCGGCGGCGAGGTGCTCCGGCTCGTTGTCGATCGAGGTGAGCACGGCCTTCGGGGCGCCGCGCAGCAGCCACAGGCCCGAGACGCCGGCGCCGGTGCCGATCTCGACGATCGAGCGCGCGCCGGTGGCCGCGGCGAGCACGGCGATCTGGGCTCCGACGGCGGCGCTGATGGGCTGCGCGCCGAGCTCGACCGCGTGCGCGCGCGCCCGCGCGATCTCATCCGGCTCGATGATGGCTTCGCGCACGTACCGTGCGTTGGCGTCCTGCTCGCTCACTTCGACTCCCTGGCGGTCGCTCAGTGCACCGCATGTTCCCTCAGCGTAAGCGTCCCGCGTGTCTGCGTGAGCGAGGCGCGGCGGTACCCTTATGACATGTTCTTCGGCATCACCATCGAGAAGCTGCTCGTGATCGGCGTGATCGCTGCCCTTCTCGTTGGCCCTGAGCGCCTTCCGGGGTACGCGGAGTCGTTCGCGCGCCTGGTCAAGAAGGCGGGCGACTACATGCGCGGCGCCAAGGATCGCATGCGCGAGGAGGTCGGGCCGGAGATCGATGAGCTCGACTGGCGCAAGCTCGACCCGCGACAGTACGACCCGCGGCGCATCATCCGCGATGCGCTGCTGGACGACAGCCCTGCCGCCCCGACCCCGGCGGCCGCACCGGCCGCGGTCGAGGCCGCTCCCGCGGCCGCGGGATCCGCCGCCGCCCTCCTCGCCTCGGCGTCCGCGATGAACGCCGCATCGGCATCGGCTGAGGCCGCGCCGGCCTCGAAGGGGCCGAAGGTCTTCTCCGCCGAGGAGCTTCCCCCGTACGACAGCGAAGCCACCTGAGCCCCGCTCAGCGAGGGCTGACCGGCAGGCGCCGCCCGGCGAGGCCGCGGCCCGCCTGATCGACGGCGTCCGCGACCGTGAGGATCGCGCGCGCCGCAGGATCCTCCGGATCGCCGAGCACGACCGGCAGACCGGCGTCGCCGCCCGTGCGCAGCGCGGGGCTCAGCGGCACGGAAGCCAGCAGAGGGACCGGATCCGCGTCCCGCGAGAGCGCGTCCGCCACGGCCTGCCCGCCGCCGGAGCCGAACAGATCCAGCATCGTCCCGTCCGGCAGGGCCAGGGCGGCCATGTTCTCCACGACCCCGATCACGCGCTGCCCGGTCTGCCGCGCTACGAGGGCGCTGCGGATCGCCACATCGGAGGCGGCCTCCTGCGGCGTGGTGACGACGAGCACCTCGGCATGGGGCAGGAGCTGGCCGAGCGTGATCGCGATGTCGCCCGTGCCGGGCGGCATATCGATGAGCAGCACGTCCAGATCGCCGAAGAACACGTCGGTGAGGAACTGCTGGACGGTGCGGTGCAGCATGGGTCCGCGCCACGCGACGACGGATTCGCCCTCGCGCAGGAACATCCCGATCGAGATCGCCTTCACGTCGTGCGCGACTGGGGGCAGCATGAGGTCGTCGATCCGGGTGGGCTGGGTGCCGGGGGCGATTCCGAGCAGGCCGGGGATCGAGAACCCGTGCACGTCGGCGTCGATCAGGCCGACCCTGCGGCCCCGGGCGGCCAGCGCGACCGCGAGGTTGGCGGTGAGCGTGGACTTGCCGACCCCGCCCTTGCCGCTCGTGACGGCGATCACGCGGGTGAGCGAGTTCGGGCCGAACGGCATCTGCCGGGGCGGCCTGCCGTCGCGCAGGCGCTCGGTGAGCGCGCGGCGCTCCTCGGGCGTCATCACGCCGACCGCGACCTCGACGGCCTCGATCCCGGGGACGGCGGACGCGGCCGCGTGCACGTCGGACTCGATCCGCGTGGCCGCGGGGCAGCCCACGATGGTCAGTGCGATCCCGACGTGCGCGACCGTGCCGTCCACCGTGATGTCGCGGAGCATGTCGAGGTCGGCCAGCGGACGGCGCAGCTCGGGATCGGTGACGGCGCCGACCGCATGACGGACCGCATCGGCGAGGTCGCCGGTCACGGAGTCTGCTCCGCCGGATCCTCGTCGCGCAGCTCAGCCAGCATCGCCCTGAGCTCGGCGCGCAGCACTTCCCGGGTGATGCCCTGGGCCGAGCGCTCCTCGAGCGCCATGCGCAGCGCGACGATCTCCCGGGCCAGGTATTCGGTGTCGGCGAGATTGCGTTCGGCGCGCTGCCGGTCCTGCTCGATCTGCACGCGGTCGCGGTCATCCTGTCGGTTCTGCGCGAGCAGGATCAGGGGGGCGGCGTACGAGGCCTGCAGCGAGAGGATCAGCGTGAGCAGTGTGAAGTTCGTCGCGGCGGGGTCGAACTGCCACTCCTCGGGCATCGCGATGTTCCACCACAGCCAGACCAGGACGAACACCGACATCCCGATGAGGAATCCGGAGGTTCCCATGGCCCGCGCGAACGCCTCGGAGAACCGCCCGAAGGTGTCGCTCGACGGCGTCGAGGAGGAGCCGCGGCCGAGCATGCCGGAGCGGCCGCGGGGCAGATCCAGCCCGCGACGGCCCGACTTCGCCATCATCCCGCCGCTCCCTGCGTCGGGACGGAGCGCGCGGATCCGCTGTGGTCATCGGCGTCGTGCGATCGCCAGTCGTCGGGGAGCAGATAGTCGAGCACGTCGTCGACGCTGATCGCGCCGACGAGCCGGTGCGCCTGATCCACGACGGGGAGCGAGACGAGGTCGTAGCTGGCGAGCATGCGCGCCACCTCGGCCGCGGAAGCGGTCGCGGGCACGGGTTCGAGCGTGTCGTCGACGATCGCGCCCAGCCGTTCGTGCGGGGGATAGCGCAGCATGCGCTGGAAGTGCACGACGCCGAGCAGGCGTCCGGTGGGCGTCTCGAACGGCGGCAGCGTGATGAACACCGCGGCGGCCAGAGCGGGATGCAGCTCGTGCCGGCGGATCAGGGCCAGGGCCTCTGCGACCGTGGCATCGGCGGAGAGGATGATCGGCTCCGGGGTCATCAGACCGCCCGCGGTGTCGGGGCTGTAGCGCAGCAGCATGCGCACGTCCTCCGCCTCCTCCGGCTCCATGAGCTCGAGGAGGTGCTCCAGGCGGCCCTGCGGCAGCTGCGCGAGCAGGTCGGCGGCGTCGTCCGGCTCCATCTGGTCGAGGATGTCCGCGGCGCGCTCATCGCCGAGGCGATCCAGGATGTCCATCTGGTCGTCCTCCGGCATCTCCTCGAGGGCGTCGGCGAGCCGCTCGTCCGGCAGCTCCTCCGCGACTTCGATACGGCGCTGCTGGGGCAGGTCGAGCAGGGTGTTCGCGAGGTCGGCGGGGTGCATCTCGGAGTAGGTGGCGACGAGCTGCTCCGCCGACTGCGCCTCACCAGGACGGTTGTGCTCGTGCACCTCGTTCCACGTCGCGAACGTGGTCGGCCCCTTCGCGAACGGCGAGGCGCTGGTCTTGGGCTTGCGCAGGAACAGCTGGCTCACGGACCACTCGCCCAGCCGGTTCGGCTCGATCGCGACGTCCTCGATCACCGCGGTGCCGGACGCGTCGGAGAAGTCGACCCGTCGGCCGACGAGTTCGGCCATGATGCGCACCTCGCCGTTGCGCGGCTTGAACCGGCGCACGTTCATCAACCCGGACGTGATGACCTGTCCGGTGCTGATCGAGCCGACGCGTCCGATCGAGAGGAACACCTGCCGACGGCCGGGGATCTCGCACACCAGGCCGATCACGCGCGGGGCCGCGCTACTTCGGTACACGACGACGACATCTCGGACTTTCCCGATCCGGTCGCCGGCGGGGTCGAACACGGCGCACCCGGCCAGGCGCGCGACGAAAACCCGCTGTGTGCTCATGGTTCCAGCGTACTGTCCGCGACCCTGGGATCCGGGGCGGGTGACGGCTTCTGGCGGCCAGGACGCGACCGCATGGAAGAATGGACCGATGAGCATGCTCAACACGTCAGGCCCCGCGGGCGAGATCGGCGAGACGGTCGCCACGGTGACCGAGTACGAGGCCGCGCAGAAGCTCGTCTCGCAACTGATCGCGGGGGAGATCCCGGCCAGGGCGATCGCCATCGTCGGGGTCGGCGTGCAGACCGTGGAGCGGGTCACCGGCCGCCTCGGCTATGCGAACGCCGCGCGCTCCGGCGCGGTCAACGGCGTGCTCATCGGGCTCTTCCTCTCGGCGATCTTCGTGCTGGGGAATCCCTCCGTGCCGATGCAGGCCTTCATCGGGATCCTCTTCGTCGGCGTCGCGATCGGCATGATCCTGAGTCTCATCACGTACGCGATCGTGCGCCGCCGCCGCGACTACGCGAGCGTCATGCAGCTCAAGGCCGACCACTACGAGGTGACCGTGCTGCCGGATTCCGTCGGCAAGGCGCGCCAGGTGCTCGGCCGCGCC
This sequence comes from Microbacterium sp. NPDC056052, assembly GCF_042266785.1. Taxonomy (NCBI): domain Bacteria; kingdom Bacillati; phylum Actinomycetota; class Actinomycetes; order Micrococcales; family Microbacteriaceae; genus Microbacterium; species Microbacterium sp. NPDC056052. Next base: position 109,706 of record NZ_JBHJWV010000007.1, on the reverse strand, counting down.
GTGACACCCGTCCCGCCGTCCGGACAGGCCGCCGCCCCGGCCGCCGGCCCCCTCGCAGGTCCCGCGGCCGCGCCTCCGCAGTACGGCGAGCGGATCGAGGAGCCGCCGCGCTACGGAGAGCGCATCGCGCCGCAGCGCCCTCCGTTGCCGCCCGCTCCGCCGGTCGCCCCGGTCGCCCCGGTGCAGCCGGTGGAAAGTGCGGCCGTCGAGGACGAGCCGGCCGAGGGCGCGAACCCCGCCGAGCGCGAGAACCCGGCGGGCGACGGCGCCGCGCGATGACCGTGCTCCCCGAGGAGCGGTTCCGTCTTCCGGTCCCTCTCCCCGCCGGGACGGTCGAGGTCTCTGCGGTGTTCGGCCCCGCGCGCGGCGACATCGACGCGACGGCCGGCGCGCCGCTCGTGGTGATCGCGCACGGGGCGGGGGCGGGCATGGACCATCCGTTCCTCACCGGCTTCTCCGCCGCGCTGCGGGCCGCGGGCCTGCACACGCTGCGGTTCACCTTCCCGTACCTCGAGGCGGGGCGGCGCATGCCGGGCCCCGCCGCGCACGCGATCCTCACCTGGCGTGCCGCGATCGCCGCGGCGCGTGAGCGCGGATCCGGATCCGTCGTCGCCTGCGGCAAGTCCTATGGCGGGCGGATGGCGTCGATGGCCGCCGCCGACGAGGCCGGCCTCGACGCGGACGCGCTGGTCTACCTGGGCTACCCGCTGCATCAGCCGGGCAAGCCGGAGAAGCCCCGGATCGAGCACCTGCCGGCCGTCATGCAGCCGCAGCTCTTCGTCGAGGGCACGAGCGACCCGTTCGTGCAGCCGCTGTCGCAGCTCGAGGAAGCCGTCGCGTCCTGCCGGGATGCGCGGATCCTCTGGATCGACGGCGGCGGGCACTCGTTCGAGGTGAAGGGCCGCAAGCGCCCGACCGAGGAGATCGGGGCGGAGCTGGCGCCGCTCGTCGCCGATTTCGCGCGGTCGGGCTTCATGATCGACGCGTCCGTGCCGGACGCATCCGGGAAGGACGCAGAGGGAGACGCATGAGCACGGCGGAGGAGCTGGACGCGATCGGGATCGACAGGCTGCGCGAGATCGGCAGCCTGAAGTGGTCGGTGTTCCCCGAGGCGATCGGCGCGTTCGTCGCCGAGATGGACTTCCCGCCCGCCCCGGCGATCGCCGCCGCCATGAAGGGCGCGATCGACGACGGGCTGACCGGGTACCTGCCGGCAGCCGTGCGGACGCGCATGACCGAGGCGACCGCGCGGTGGCAGAGGGACCGCTACGGCTGGGACGTGCCGGCGGAGCGGATCCGCCCCGTGCCCGATGTGCTCACCGCGCTGCGCGCGACGATCGACTTCTTCACCGCGCCCGGCTCGAAGATCGTGCTGCCCACGCCCGCGTACATGCCGTTCCTGACGATCCCGGCGATGCACGATCGCGAGATCATCGAGGTGCCGATGCTCGTCGAGGACGGGCGCCACGTCTACGACCTGGACGGCATCGACCGGGCGTTCGCGGACGGCGGTGGCCTGCTGATCCTGTGCAACCCGTACAACCCGCTCGGGCGCGTGTTCGAGCGGGCCGAGCTCGAAGCGGTCGCGAAGGTCGTCGCACGGCACGGCGCGCGCGTGTTCTCGGACGAGATCCACGCGCCGCTCGTCTTCGCGCCCCATCGGCAAGTGCCCTATGCGAGCATCGGCGCGGTCGCCGCGGGACACACGATCACCGCCGTGAGCGCCTCGAAGGCGTTCAACCTGCCGGGCCTCAAGGCGGCCCAGGTGATCCTGACGAACGACGCGGACGCCGAGACGTGGGCGCGGCCCGAGGTCGCCTGGGCCGAGCACGGCACGGCGAACCTCGGCGTCATCGCGACCACGGCCGCCTTCGACGAGAGCCGGGAGTGGCTCGACGGGACGCTCGACTACCTCGACGGCAACCGCCGGATGCTGGGGGAGCTCCTCGCGGAGCACATCCCGGACATGGGCTATCGCGCTCCCGAGGGCACCTACATCGCGTGGCTGGATGCGCGCGGGCTCGGCATCGAGGGCTCGCCCGCCGCCTTCTTCCGCGAACATGCGGGTGTCGCCATGACGGACGGAATCGCCTGCGGCGTCGCGGGGGAGGGCTACCTGCGTTTCATCCTCGCGACGCCCCGTCCCGTGATCGAGCAGGCCGTGCGCCAGATGGCCGAAGCGCTGCGCGAGCACGCCGCGCGCTGAGCCCCTCGGGCGGGCCGTCTTCCGTCGAGGCCCCCTCGCAGCGCCGAAGCCCCCTCGCAGTTGCGCAACTGCGAGGGGGCTTCGGCACTCAGAGGGGGCCTCGACGCCGGTGGGCGTCAGCGTCTGCCGGCTGTCAGGACGCGGATCCCTGCACGCGGGCGATCCAGGCCTCGACCTCGGCGGAGGTGCGGGGGATGGCGGAGGAGAGGTTCACGGGGCCGTCGGCGGTGATCAGGATGTCGTCCTCGATGCGCACGCCGATGCCGCGGTACTCCTCCGGCACGGTCAGGTCGTCGATCTGGAAGTACAGACCGGGCTCGATCGTGAACACCATGCCGGGCTCGATCCTGCCGTCGTAGTACATCTCGCGGCGGGCCTGGGCGCAGTCGTGCACGTCGATGCCGAGGTGATGGCTCGTGCCGTGCACCATGTAGCGGCGGTGCTGGCCGCCGTTGTCGGCGTCGAGCGCCTCCTCGGCGGTGACCGGCAGCAGACCCCATTCGGCGGTGCGACGCGCGATCACGTCCATCGCGGCCGCATGCACCTCGCGGAACAGCACGCCGACCTTCGCGGCGGCGAAGGCGGCGTCCGCGGCTTCGACCACGGTGTCGTAGATCCGGCGCTGCACGTCGCTGAACGTGCCGCTCACCGGGAGCGTGCGGGTGATGTCGGCGGTGTAGAGGCTGTCGGCCTCGGCTCCGGCGTCGACCAGGATCAGGTCGCCCGGCAGCACGGCGCCGTCGTTGCGGGTCCAGTGCAGGTAGCAGGCATGCGGGCCGGACGCGGCGATCGTGTCGTAGCCCTCCCAGTTGCCGTCGCTGCGGGCGCGCTGGTGGAAGACGCCCTCGACGATGCGCTCGCCGCGCGGGTGCGCGATCGCGCGCGGGAGGTCGCGGATGATGTCGTCGAAGCCGTTCGCAGTGATCTCCACGGCGCGGCGCATCTCGGCGATCTCGTAGGCGTCCTTGACGAGGCGCAGCTCGGAGACGAACTGGGTGAGCTCGCCGTCCTCGTCGACCACGAGGTCGTGATCGCCCGCCGCGAAGTCGTCGAGGTGCGCGGTCGCCACGCCCAGATCGGCGGCGACGCCGGCGAGCGCGGGACGCGGCCCGATCCAGAACTCGCCGATCGTGGCGTCGGAGTAGAACTCGCTCGTGGTGCGGTCGGCGCGCTCGCGGAAGTACAGGGTCACGTCGTGACCGTCCGCGGTGGGCTCGAAGACGAGGAGGGAGTCGGGCTCGGAGTCGGCGGCCCACCCGGTGAGGTGCGCGAACGCCGAGTGCGCGCGGAACGGGTAGTCGGTGTCGTTGCTGCGCTGCGCGAGGGATCCGGCCGGGATCACGAGGCGCTTGCCGGGGAAGGCCGCGGAGACGGCCGCCCTCCGCGCTGCGGCGTACGGCGCCTGCGCGCGCGGAGCGGGCAGGGACTCCGGGCGCTCGGCCCAGCCCGTGGAGATGGTGTCGAGGAAGCCCTGGGGGAAGGGCTGGCGGCGGTTGGTGGTCGTCGAGGTGGTCGCGGCGGCGGCATCGCCCTGCTGCTCGATCGTGTCGTGCTCGGAGGTCATGGATCCATCCTCTCACCGGCCGGTGCGAGAAGGATCCCGGGCGGGAGGCGACGGAGGGGCCCGGACCGCCGTTTCGGCGATCCGGGCCCCTCCGGTCGATCCGGTTCAGATCACTGCACGGCCTTGAGCGCGTTCACGATGCCGTGGCCGTAGTAGCTGTTCAGCTCAGGAGTGCCCACGCACGCGGCTCCCTCGTCGTACTGCGGAGCCGAGCACGCGGTCGGCGTCGCGTCGTCCTCGAGCTTCTGCACCATCTGCGCGGGTGTCAGCTCGGGGTGCGCGGACTTCATCAGGGCGAGCACGCCGGCGACGTGCGGGGACGCCATCGAGGTGCCGCTCTTGAGGCCGTACTTCGCGCCGGGGATCGTGGAGAGGATCCGGGATCCGGGCGCCGCCACGTCGATCTCGCCGAGACCGCGGTTGGAGAAGTACGACAGCTGACCGGTCTGCGTGAGCGAGGAGACCGTCACGACGCCGGGGACCTGCGCGGGGATGTCCTTGCAGCCCTGGTTGATCGTGCGCGGAGTCGGCTCGGCGGCGTCGTCCGGGCTGCCCTCGTCGCGGGTGTTCACCGTCAGGTCGAGACCGGAGTTGCCGGCCGCCGCAGCGCTCACCACGCCCTGGGAGTTGGACCAGTTCACGGCACGGGCCACGGCCTCGCGGACCGCCGCCTGGTCTGGCTGGTCATCGCACCAGAACTCGAAGGGATCGATGTAGTAGCTGTTGTTCGTCACGTCCATCCCGCGCTGCGCGGCCCACATGAAGCCGCAGACCGCATACTCGGGGTAGATGAACCCGTCGTCGTTCACGACCTTCACCGACGCCAGACGCACGTTCGGGGCGACGCCGACGATGCCCACGTCGTTGCGGGCCGCCGCGATCGTGCCCGCGACGTGCGTGCCGTGGTCGGAGGTGGTCGGGTACCAGCCGCCCTCGGCCTGGTCGGGCCGTCCGCCGGCGGTGCAGTTGACGGAGTCCGCGACGTCGATGTTCGCCTGCAGGTCGGGGTGCGTCGGGTCGATGCCGGAGTCCAGCACGCCCACGAGGACGTTGCGGTTGCCGTCGGTCACCTGGTGCGCCTGATCCGCCTGGATCATGGTCATGTCCCACTGCTGGGATTCGAGGGAATCGGACGCGGCCGCGGGCACCGGCTCGGTGGGCTCGTCGCCGTTGACAGGCTTGTTCTTGCCCTGCTTCCAGCCGGAGGAGCCAGGTCCCCACGGCGCCTGCGGGCCGGTGACCTTGTCCTTGACCTCGACCGTGCGCGTCGCGCCGACGGAGGCGACGACGTTCTTGCCCTTGGCCTTCACGGTGTCGCGGAACGCCGCGCGGTCGGACTGCGCGACGATGACGCCGATCTCGGGCCAGCTCTGCACGACGACGCCGCCGGCCTCGGTCACGGCCTTCTCCGCCTTGCGGGTCTGGCCGGGGTTCGCCTGGCCGATGTTGACCACGTAGCTCATCACGGTGCCGTCCGGCGGAGTGATCGGGACGGGCGTGGACGGCTCGTTGGTGGCCGCGGTGGCGCTGACGGAGCCCGCCAGGACCAGTCCCAGCGCTGCGACGGTGCAGGCGATGGTGCGGAACGAGCGGTGGGCGTTTGGCATCCTCATCAGTGAGGGTCCTCTCGTGGGGGTGGGTGCCGACCAGGTCGGCGCGGGCGGATGGCCCTGCAACGTTTCTACTTGCCTCTCCCAGCCATTTCAATGCTTGCTGATAGCCGGATATCAGGGTAGGAGCGGATCCGGATCCTGAAGCTCCCGCACCACGGCGCATCGGCCGCCGGGCTAGCGTGGAGGCATGACCGAAGCCGTCCCTGCTCGCCGATCCGCCCTGTCCTGGCCGTGGGCGGTGGGGATCGATGCCGTGCTCGTGATCGTCTTCGCCGCCATCGGGCGCGCGAGCCACGAGCACGGCATCGACGCGCTGGGCGTGCGGGAGACGGCCTGGCCGTTCCTCGTCGGGCTCGCGGTCGGCTGGCTCGTGCTGCGGGCCTGGAGGGCGCCCGCCGCGCCTCTGCGCACCGGGGTGGCGCTGGTCGTGATCACCGTCGTGCTGGGGATGACCCTGCGGGTGGTGAGCGGCGGCACGACCGCGGTCGCGTTCATCATCGTCGCCACCGTGACGCTGCTGATGTTCCTCGTGGGCTGGCGGGGGATCGCCGCGCTCGTCGCCCGGGGGCGCGCTCGCCGCTGAGCGGTTCAGACCCGTGCCGGCTCCAGCGCCGGCGTCAGGGGGTCGCGCGCTCCAACTGCGTGATGAGGGCGCGGTGGTCGCTGCCGCCCGAGCCGGCGGGAAGGACCGCGGATCCGGTCGCCCGCCAGTGGGACGTGGCCATGACGTGGTCGATCGGAGCGCCCAGGAGCACCGGCACCGATGTCGGCCAGGTGCCGACGCCGCCGGAGCCGGAGCGCGATGCGACGTCGCGGCAGGCGCCGAGGTCGCCGCCGTCGGTGCCGAGCCCGCCCATGTGATCCAGGGTCGCGTTGAAGTCGCCGGCGAGGATCACGTTCTTGCCGGCGGGGCACTGGTCGGCGACCCAGCGCAGATCCTGCGTCCAGTCCGTCATCTCCTGCGGGCGCGGCGCGACGGTGTGCACCGCGACGACGGTGGGGCCGTCGCCCTCGACCGGCATCACGACGGCGCTCGGCACCGAGGACGTGTTGCTGGATCCGTCGGCGGAGGAGGGGATGACCGAGTAGTCGCCGAGCGCGGGCGAGATGAGCACCGTGGTCTGCCACGAGTCCGGCCCCTGGGTGACCTCGGGGCGGTACTGCACGTGATGCACCCACATCGGGTGCCCCGCCTCGCGCAGCGTGAGCGCGATCTCCTCGCCCACGGCCTCCGTCATCTCCGGCAGCGCCACGATGTCGGCCTTCTGAGCGACGATCGTGTTCGCGATGTCGCCGGCCGAGACGGCCTCTCCTGCGGTGTTCCAGGCGAGCACGCGCACGCTCGTCGCGGTCTTCTCCGGAAGGGCGTCGGCGGTGTCGACGCCGCGCAGCGCGAGGATGGCCGCAGACGCGCCGCCGCCGAGCAGCGCCACGAGCGCGATCGACGCCGCGAAGCCGCGAAGCGGGCGGGCCAGGAGGAGCAGGAGCGCCAGCACCAGGATCGCGCCGAACGCGAGCACGAGCACCGCGCGCGAGGCCACGATCTGCGTGATCGGGAACGTCTGCTCGAGGTGGAAGAACTGCGGCCAGGTCACGACCGCGGTGGCGATCGCGAAGAGGACGGTGAGGAGGATCCCGATCAGTCGAAACATCGCCTTCGAGCCTAGGCGAGCGGATCTGTGAGGGTTCTGGTGCTCGGCCCTGGATCCGCACAGGACGAGCGCGGCGGCGCGGGACGGTCTCCGGGCGCAGGGGATCGCTACGCTCGGAGGATGACCGATGCCGATCCGACGTCACGCCCCGCCCTGTTCGACGGGCCGATCGATCTGCATCTGCATTCGAACCGCTCCGACGGCACGGAGGATCCCGCGACCCTCGTCGAGCGCGCCGTGCAGGAGGGGCTGGGCACGATCGCGCTCACCGACCACGACACGACGGCCGGATGGGTGGACGCGGCCGAGGCCGCGACGGCGCACGGCATGACGTTCATCCCGGGTATGGAGCTGTCCGCCAAGGACGGCTGGCGGAGCGTGCACGTCCTGGCCTACCTGTTCGACCCGACGGATCCGGATCTCGCCGCCGAGACCGCCCGGATCCGCGAGGACCGCATCGGCAGGGCCGAGCGCATCGTGAAGGGCATCGCGCGCGACTATCCGCTGCGCTGGGAGGACGTGCTGGAGCAGACGGATCCGGGGGCGACCGTGGGACGGCCGCACATCGCAGACGCGCTGGTCGCCCGCGGGATCGTGCGCGACCGCGGGGAGGCGTTCGACGGGATCCTGCACCCGCGTCAGGGGTACTACGAGGCCCACTACGCGCCGGATCCGCTCACGGCGATCGAACTCGTCGTCGGGGCCGGGGGAGTGCCGGTGATCGCGCACCCGGCGGGGCGCGAGCGCATGACGGATGCGACTCTGCGGCGTCTCATCGACGCGGGCCTGGCCGGGCTCGAGATCGATCACCGCGAGAATACGGCGGAGGGGCGCGCTTGGCTGCGCGGCATCGCCGCCGAGAACGACCTCATCGTGACCGGATCCAGCGACTACCACGGTGCGGGCAAGCCGAACGTCCCCGGTGAGAACACCACGGATCCGGCGATGCTGCAGCGCATCATCGACAGCGGATTCGGATCCGCCCCGGTCTACCCGATCCGGGCCCGGTAACTGCCCGCGAGACTTCAAATGGGCGACGAGACTGCACCTGTGAAGTGCAGTCTCGTCGCCCAGATGGAGTCTCGCGGTCAGAGATGAGCGCGGATCGGGCGCAGGCGCGGGGCGGGGTCAGGCCCCGGGCTGCGGGGCGCTGCCGCCGGCGGCGCCGCCCGAGGGGCGACGGCGACGCCGGCGACGGCGCTGTGCGGCCGGCTTGCCGTCGTGGTGCTCCGCACCCTGACCGTCGTGCGTTCCGGATCCCTCGGCGGCGCGATCGGCGTCACCGGATCCGGAGGGCTTGGCGGCGGGAGCCTCTGCACCCTCGGCGAACGTGGATCCGACCTCGTCCTCCGCGTTGCGGCGACGACGGCGGCGGCGCGTGGCTCCGTCACTCGTGCCCTCCGCGGCCGCGTCGGCGGCACGCTGCGGCTCGCGCTGCTTGCGGGCGGGCTTCTCGGACACCGGCGCGGTGACCAGGCGGCCCTTGGTGCCCGCCGGGATGTTCAGGTCCTCGTAGAGGTGCGGGCTCGACGAGTATGTCTCGATGGGCTCGGGCTGGCCGAACTCGAGCGCGCGATTGATCAGGGCCCACTTGTGCAGGTCCTCCCAGTCCACGAACGTGACCGCGATGCCGGTCTTGCCCGCGCGGCCGGTGCGGCCCGCGCGGTGCAGGTACGTCTTGTCCTCGTCCGGGATCGTGTGGTTGATCACGTGGGTGACGTCGTCGACGTCGATGCCGCGGGCGGCGACGTCGGTCGCGACGAGCACGTCCCTCTTGCCCGCCTTGAACGCGGCCATCGAGCGTTCGCGCTGATCCTGGCCCATGTCGCCGTGCACGCCGCCGACGTTGAAGCCGCGGTCGCTCAGCTCGTCGACCAGCCGCTGCGCCGCGCGCTTGGTGCGCGTGAAGATCACCGTCTTGCCGCGGCCCTCGGCCTGGAGGATGCGGGCGATGACCTCGTCCTTGTCGAGCGAGTGCGCCCGGTAGACGAGGTGCTTGATGTTCGCCTGGGTGAGACCCTCGTCGGGGTCGTTCGCGCGGATGTGGATCGGGTTCGTCATGAACCGGCGCGCCAGCGCCACGATCGGCCCCGGCATGGTCGCCGAGAAGAGCTGCGTGTGGCGCACCGCGGGGACCTTGGAGAAGATCTTCTCGATGTCGGCGAGGAAGCCGAGGTCGAGCATCTTGTCGGCCTCGTCGAGCACGACCTCGGTCGCATGCGAGAGGTCGAGCAGGCGCTGGTTGGCGAGGTCGATGAGACGGCCGGGGGTGCCGACGACGATCTGCGCGCCGGCCTTGAGCTGGTCGATCTGGCCCTCGTAGGCCTTGCCGCCGTAGATCGCCACCACGCTCGTCGAGCGGTTGCCGGTCAGCAGATCCATGTCCTCGTACACCTGCACCGCGAGCTCGCGGGTCGGCACGACGATGAGCGCCTTGACGCCGTGCTCCGGGTCGAGGCCCAGGCGCTGCACCACGGGGATGCCGAAGCCGAAGGTCTTTCCGGTGCCCGTCTTGGCCTGTCCGATGATGTCCTGGCCGGGAAGGCCCAGCGGGATGGTCTGCTCCTGGATCGGGAAGGCGTCGACGATGCCCTTCGCCGCGAGGGCGTCCACGATGTCCTGATCGATGCCGAGTTCGGCGAAAGAAGTCACAGTCTTTGATTGCCTGTCCGGCGGGCCTTGCGATTCGCGGCGCCGCCTCGTTGATGGGGTCCACGCCGAATCCGTATGCACAGGCGCGGGGCTCCGATCCGTCGCCGGAGCGGGTTCCAGCCTACCGGAGCGGGCCCGCGTCCTCGGGATCGGATCACGCGGGGCGCGCGCCGCCCCCGTCACGGCCGAGGGGCTCCACTAGGCTGGGCGCGTGGTGAGGTGGTTCTGGCAGCGCGACAAGGCGCCCCGACGCACCCTGGTGCTCCGCTCCCGGGGCGACGTGGGCGACGCGACCCGCGTCGACTTCGCCGAGCTGGCGCCCGAGCTGAACACGTTCCTCGGGCAGGCCGCGTATCTGCAGCTGGGCTACTTCGAGACGCTCACCCGTCTCATCCGCGCCACCGACGATCTCGCGGAGAAGGAGATCCTCTCCCGCGCCGCAGGCGCCGCCCTCGCCAAGCACCACGCGATCGTCGCGATCATCGCTGCGCACGGCGATCGGCCGACCGAGGTGATGCTGCCGTTCCGGGAGCAGCTGGACGCGTTCCGGCGCAAGACCCTCGGGCCGCGCATCGCGGAGACCATGCTCGCGGTGTACCTGACCGCCGGCATGCTCGACGACTTCTACATCGCACTCGCGTCCAGCTACGGGGAGATCGGAGCGGAGGTCGCCCGGATCCTCTCTGAGGCCGACGACCGGCACGAGATCATCGGGATCGTGCAGGCCACGATCGCGAGCGACGAGCAATGGCGCTCGCTGCTGTCGATGTGGGGACGACGGCTCGTCGGCGACACGATCCTGGTCGCCAGGACGGCGCTGCGCCCGCACCTCCCCGGCGCGGAGAACGACCGGCTCGAGCCCGTGTTCACCGAGCTGATGGGCGCGCACGCCCGCCGCATGGACGCGATGGGTCTCGCGTCGTAGCGACGGGCGCGCCACGACCAGCCGTGGCGGTCAGGACACGAGGACGTCGTCGCCGAGCACCGCGCGCGCGGTGAGCATCCCGCCCGAGAGCGATGCCGAGTCGAAACCCGACTGCACGAGCAGGCGGTGCGCGATGTGGGAGCGCACGCCGGATCCGCACAGGACGCGGACGGGGCGACCCGCCGCGGCCTCGCGCACCTCGTCGAGGCGATCGCGGAGCTCGGTGTGCGGGATGTGCAGCGCGCCGGGGAGATGCCCCGCGGCGTACTCCGCCGCACTGCGCACGTCGAGGATCAGTGCCTCAGGGCGAAGACGCTCCCAGTCCTGCGCGTACCAGAGCGCGAGCGTGCCGTCGAGGACGTTGGCCCCGACCATGCCGGCGAGATTCACCGGATCCTTCGCGCTGCCGTATACGGGGGAGTAGGCGAGGTCGAGGTCGATGAGATCGGCCGCCGTGAATCCCGCCCTGATCGCCGTGGCCAGCACGTCGATCCGCTTGTCGACCCCGTCGCGGCCGACGGCCTGAGCGCCGAGCAGGAGCCCGTCCCCGCGGCGGATGTGCACCAGGAGCGCCATCTGCGCGGCGCCGGGGAAGTACCCCGCGTGCTGCGTGGGGTGCAGATGCAGCGTGTCCGCCTCGATGCCGGCGGCGCTCAAGGCTGCACTGTTCGCTCCGGTGAGGGCGGCCGTGAGTTCGCCGACGCGGACGATCGCCGTGCCCACGGGCGCGGGGAGGGGTCTCGCCGAGTCCGGACGGAGGATGTGGTCCGCGATCCCGCGTCCCGCCCGGTTCGCGGGACCGGCCAGGGCGACCGGTCGGCGCAGCCCGGTGACGGCATCCACGGAGAGCACCGCGTCGCCTGCGGCGTAGACGTCCGGCAGGTTCGTGCGTCCGTGCTCGTCGACGAGGATCGCTCCGCGCTCGCAGGCGACCCCGGCCGCCTCGAAGGCCGCGGTGTCGGGGTGCACGCCGACCGAGAGGAGGACGGCATCGGCCTCGAGGCGCTCCCCGTTCGCGAGCACGACGACGTCGTGGTCCTCGTGATGCTCGACCGATCCGGCGGCGATCCCGGCATGCAGCCGGATGCCCAGGCGTCGCAGCTCGGCGGCGACCGGCGTCGCGATCTCGGCCTCGAGCGGTGGCAGCACGTGGGATGCCAGCCCGACGAGATCGACCTCCAACCCCTGTCGGCGCAGGGCCTCGGCCGCCTCCACGCCGATGAACCCGGCGCCGAGCACGACCGCGCGCCGAACGGACGCCATGGCGCCGTCCTCGATGCGCTCGCGCAACCGCACCGCATCCTCGACGGTGCGCAGAGTGCTCACGCGCGGCGAGTCGAGTCCGGGCAGCGGGGGACGCACCGCGATCGCGCCCGGAGCCAGGACGAGCGCGTCGTAGGCCAGCTGCTCCTCGCGCTCGGGGCCGCGGACGGTCACGCTCCTGGTGGCGGCGTCGAGCGCGGTCACCTCGTGATGCACGCGGACATCGAGATCGAGTGCGGCCTGCAGGGTCGCCGGCGTCTGCACGAGCAGGCTGCCCCGGTCCTCGATCTCGCCGCCCACGTAGTACGGCAGACCGCAGTTGGCGAAGGAGACGTGCGCACCGCGCTCCAGCACGACGATCTCCGCCTGCTCGTCCAGACGCCGGGCGCGCGCGGCCGCGCTCATCCCGGCCGCCACGCCGCCGACGATCACGATGCGCCGCGGGCGGTCCGTCCCGGGGGCGCTCATCGCCCGAAGATCCGGGACAGCAGCCCGCCCTTGGCGGGGGCGGCGGCATCGATCTCGGCCTGGGTGTGCCGGCCCTCGCACCACTGCGCCGCCGGCACCGCGCGCTTGACGTCGGACACGTGCTGGCCGCATCCCGCCCAGGTGGTCTTCCCGCAGGTCTTGCAGGTCACTGCACGGCACATCTCTGCTCCTCGTCCCGGGCGGTCTCGGATACCCCGGGGAGTATCACCGTAACATACTCCCCGGGGTATACTTGCCGGCATGAGCAGCACCGACACGACCCAGGGGATCGCCGAGGACGGGCCGCGCATCGCAACGCACGACCCGGAGGCGACGAGGAAGATCGCGAACCGTCTGCGGCGTGCCCACGGGCAGCTGGCGGCCGTGATCGGCGCCGTGGAATCCGGAGAGGACTGCCGCACGGTCGTACAGCAGCTCTCGGCGGTCACGAAAGCGCTGGACCGCGCCGGCTTCCTGGTGATCTCGACGGCGCTGCGCGAGTGCCTGACGGATCCGGGCGCCGAGGGTTCGCCGAACCCGGAGGAGCTGGAGAAGCTCTTCCTCTCGCTCGCCTGATCCGGGACGCTCTGGCGCCGGTCGGGCGTTGCGACGCTCAGCGGACGTCGAGGGTCGTCCGTTCGAGCCGCCGGGTCAGCCGCCAGGCGATCGCGACGGGGATCACGCCGAGGCAGATCCGGATGCCGCGCAGCGTGCGCGCACGTTCACCGCCGGAGGAGGCGGCCACCTCGGCTCAGACGCCGAGCTCGGCGCGGCGCACGGCGTCGCCGTGGCGGCGCGCCCGCGTGAGGATCATGCCGACGGCCGCGGAGACCACGACGGCGCCGCCCAGGGCGAGCAGCCACAGCCACACGCTCGACTCCTTCAGCCCGGCCCACTGGCCGAGCGCATAGGCGGCGGCCGCGACGGCGGTGGCGACTGCAGGGACGAGGGCCACTCCGCGGAGATCCCGGTGGGGGATCGCGTAGTGCACCACGACGCCGAGAGCGCAGGCGGCGATCAGCGCGAGCAGGATGTACACGCGGCCGGCCTCGGGTCAGGCCACGAAGCCGACGCGGCGGGACTCCTCGGTCCCGAGCTCCACGTAGCCGAGGTTCGCGGTCGGCACGATGTAGGAGTTGCCCTTGGTGTCGCTCAGCGACACGTGGCTCGCGCCCTGGTCGAGGGCGCCGGCGATCTGCGCGCGCACCTCGTCCGCGGAGGCCGAGGTCTCGAAGCTGAGCTCACGGCCGGTGTTGATGATGCCGATGCGGATCTCCACGGGAATGCTCCTTGAAAGGTTGAGGTCTCGTCACTCTATCGCGGGGTCCGCGGGGGAGGACCGCGTGCGCGGCGGTGTTCGCCGAGGGCGATGCGAGGCCGGATCGGATCCTCAGGAGGGGCGTCGGACGCGCGCCGCCCGGTCATGTCTGGAGGACGTTTGCAACTTCCGAGGGCGGATCCGTGCCGAATCTCCTGCAGAGGTGCATTTCTCCTGCGGAACGCGTCGCCGGGCGGGGCACGGATCGGCCGGCTGCCCTGACCCACCGCCGGGTGCGGAGGGCGATGTCGGTCGCGCCGGATAGCGTGGGAGCATGCCCGCACAGCCCGCCCCCACCCCTGCGCAGGCGGCGGTGATCGACGCACCCTCGGCTGCGGTCGGCACGGTGATCGGCGCCCCGGGCACCGGCAAGACGCACGCGCTCGTGGAGCGCGTCGCGGCGCTCATCGAGCGCGGCCTCGCCCCCGAGCAGGTGCTCGCGCTGACCCCGAACAGGCAGGCCGCCACCGCGCTGCGCGACCGGATCGGTGTGCGCGTGCGCGTCGCGACGCCGGGCCCGCTCGCCCGGTCGCTGGGGTCGTTCGCGTTCCAGCTGGTGCGCGGGACGATGGTGCACGCGGGGCAGGAGCCGCCCGCCCTGCTGACCGGTGCGGATCAGGACCGCATCATCGCGGATCTGCTCGCGGGCGAGGCGGAGGACGAGGGCGAGGGGATACGCAGCCGCTGGCCGGAGAACCTCGGCGCCGCGGTGCGCTCGTCGCGGGCGTTCCGTTCCGAGCTGCGCGCGTTCCTCGCCGAGTGCACCGAGCTCGGCGTCACCCCGGCCGAGCTGGAGCGCTCCGAGCGTCCGGCCTGGCGCGCGGTCGGGTCCTTCGCCCTGTCGTACCGGAGCGTGCTCGACCGCGCCCGCGCCGCGCACCGCGACGCCGCGGACCTGCTGGCCGAGGCCGCTGCGATCCTGCGTACCGCGGAGCCGGAGATGCTGGGACCGCTCGGCCGGCTGCGCGCGGTGCTCATCGACGACGCGCAGGAGCTGACCGCGGGTGGGGTGGCCCTGGTCGCGGCGCTCCGCAGCCGTGGGATCTCCGTCCTCGCGTTCGGGGATCCGGACATCTCCTCCGGGGCGTTCCGCGGTGCAGGGCCCGAACTGTTCGCGAGCCTCGTGTCCATGCTCGGCGACGTGCACGTGCTCGACGAGGCGCACCGGCAGGATCCGCCGCTCACCGCCCTCACCCGCACCGTGGTGCAGACGATCGGAGCCTCGGGCCGGATCGAGCACCGCCGCGCCCCTGGTTCCGCGGCGGCCGATGCCCCCGGGGACGCGGTGCAGGCCTTCATCGCGCCGTCGCCGCACGAGGAGCACGACCTCATCGCCCGCACGCTGCGGGAGTGGCACCTGCTCCACGGCGTCGGCTGGGAGCGCATGGCCGTGATCGCGCACGACACCCGCCAGGTCGCGGCGCTCGAGGCCGAGCTCGCGGCGCGCGAGGTGCCCACCCGTGCGGCGGGCGTGCAGCGCCCGCTCGGCAGCGAGACGGTCGTCCGCGACATCGTGGGGATCGTGCGACTGGCCCTCGCCGAGCCGGCGGAGCGGGATCCGCAGCTGCTCGCGGAGGTGCTGCGCACGCCGTTCGGCGGGCTGGACGGCGTGGGACTGCGGCGGCTGCGCGCGCGGCTGCGGCACCTTGAGCTCGAGGCCGGCGGATCCGCCCCGGCACGACTTCTGCTGCGCGACGGCATCGCGGAACCTGCCAGGTTCGCCCGGCTGGACACCGCCGAGGCGCGCATCGCCGACCGGTTCGGTACCGTGCTGCACGAGGTGCGCGAGGCCGGGCTGCGCGGGGAGACGATCCACGAGCTGCTCTGGCGGGTATGGGACTCGTCGCGCGCCGCCGACGGCCGGCGCCTCGCGCTCTCCTGGCAGGAGAGCGCGAGCTCGCCCTCCGGCGCCGAGACCGCGCGCGCCCTCGACGCCCTGGTCGCCCTGTTCGACGCGGCCAAGCGCTCGGTCGAGCGTGCGCCGGAGAAGGGGCCGGAGGCGTTCATCCATGACATCCTCGACAGCGAGGTGCCGGAGGACTCCCTGTCCGCTCCCGAGCGTCCGGCCACGGTCACGCTGATGACGCCGGCGACCGCGCTCGGCACCGAGTTCGACGCCGTCGTGATCGCGGGCGTGCAGGACGGGGTCTGGCCGAACGTGCGGCTGCGCGGCGGGCTGCTGGAGACCTGGCGGCTCGGCGAGGCGGTCAACGCCGCCCGCTCCGGCGAGCCGGAGCACGAGCACTCCACGCTCGACCGGCGTCGGGCGGCGCTGCACGACGAGCTGCGGCTCTTCGTGCGGGCGCTCTCCCGCGCCCGCCACCGGCTCCTGGTCACGGCGGTCGACGACGACGACCAGAGCCCGAGCGCGTTCTTCGGCTTCCTGCCGGATCCGCTGCCGCCTCAGGAGCGGCACGCGCATCCGCTGACGCTGCGCGGCCTCGTCGCGAAGCACCGCAGGGTGCTGACGACGTCGACGGATCCGGGGGCGCGATCCGAGGCGGCGGGCCAGCTGCGTCTGCTGGCCGAGGCCGACGTCCCCGGTGCGGATCCGGACGAGTGGTTCGGCGTGCGCCCGCCGTCCGACGAGCGGCCGCTGCGCGACCTCGAGACCGGATCCGTGCCGGTCTCGCCCTCGCGACTCGAGGCCTTCGAGGAGTGCGGGGTGAACTGGGTCGTGTCCGCGCTCGGCGGCGACACCGTGGCACCGCCGTCGGCCGGGATCGGCACGATCGTGCACGCCGCGATGGAGCACGTGCCCGACGGCGATCTCGAGGCCATGCGCCGCATCCTCGAGGAGCGCTGGGGCGAGCTCGACTTCGAGACGCCGTGGATCGACGCCAAGGAGCGCCGCAGGGCCGACCTCTACCTGCAGCGCCTGCACGACTATCTGGCCGAGGTGCGGCGCGAGGGCGGGCGGGTGGTCGCCTCAGAGGGCGGATTCCGGTTCGCCGTCGACCTCGCCGCGGAGCCCGCGGCGCACCCCGTCGATGCCGAGAAGCCCGCCCAGCAGGCCATCGTCAGCGGCTACATCGACCGTGTCGAGGCGTATCCGGCGGGCGGCGGGGAGCACGAGGCGGCCCGCGGGCGCACCTGGAGCACGATGGCGGACGGCGTCGGCGGAGAGCGCGTGGTGGTGGTGGATCTGAAGACGGGCAAGTACGAGCCGGGGACGGAGGCGCTGGTGGCGGAGCACGCCCAGCTGGCCGCGTATCAGCTCGCGGTCGAGCAGGGGCAGGTCGAGGACGCGGATCCCGCCGCACTCGCCGGGGCGCGCCTCGTTCTCGTCGCGCAGACCATCGGGCAGAGCCCCTACCGCGTCGCGCACCAGCACCGGCTGGGCGACGAGGCGCGGGCCGCCTTCCTGGAGCGCGTGGCCGAGGCAGGACGCGGCATGGCCGCGTCGAGCTTCACGGCTCAGGTCGAGGCGCACTGCGCCGACACCCAGGTGCGGATCAGCCCGTGTCGGATCCACACGATCCCGGCGGTGAGCGCATGAGCGGCGCGGCGGAGCAGGTGATCGAGGCCGCCTCCACGGTCGGCGACCGCAGCATCGACGCCTGGGAGGGCGGGCACGGCATCGCCGCCACCGACATCTCCGCGGCACTCGGGCTGCCCACGCCGACCCTGGCGCAGCAGCGCGTGATCGAAGCGCCTCCCACCCCGGCGCTCGTCGTGGCCGGCGCGGGCAGCGGCAAGACCGAGACCATGTCGGGCCGCGTGGTCTGGCTCGTCGCGAACGGCCATGTCGAGCGGGACGAGATCCTCGGTCTCACCTTCACCCGCAAGGCCGCCGGCGAGCTGGCGGAGCGGATCGCGCTGCGCCTCGACCGCATCGACGAATACGGCCGCCGCGGCCTGCTGCCCCATCTTCCCGAGATCGTCCGCACCGGTGCGCTCGACCGGGTCTCCGCGGCGACCGGTCCCGCACAGCGTGCGGCGGTGCAGCGCGAGGTGCTGGACGAGCTGGCCGTGCGGTTCGACACCGGGTGGGATCCCTCGGCGCCCCGCGCTGCGGAGGACCTCATCATCCGGCCCCGCGTGTCGACCTACAACGCGTTCGCGGACGGCATCGTGCGCGAGCACGCGGCGCACATCGGCCGGGATCCCGACTCCGCGATGCTCAGCCAGTCGGCATCGTGGCTCATCGCCCGTGCCGTCGTGCTCCGCGCGGATCTTCCGGGGCTCGACGAGGTGGACCGCTCGCTGAACGGCGTGATCGACGCCGTGCAGCGTCTCGCCGGCGACGTGCTCGATCATCGCGTCGATCTGGACGCGATGGTCCGCATCGCGGTCGAGCAGGCTGACGACTTCGAGCCCTACCGCGGCAACGCCGACGTGGCCAAGGCCGCGGAGAACCTCCGCACGATGCCGATCCTCGCGGATCTGGTGCGCGAATACATCGCCGAGAAGGGGCGACGCGGCGTTCTCGACTTCGCCGACCAGGTCGGCGGAGCGTTCGACATCGTGCAGGCCTCCGCCGACGTGCGTGCGGAGCTGCGCGCACAGCATCGGGTCGTGCTGCTCGACGAGTACCAGGACACCTCCGTGATCCAGACCCGGTTCCTGGCGGCGCTGTTCCGCGACGGTGCCGTGATGGCGGTGGGGGATCCGCACCAGTCGATCTACGGGTGGCGCGGCGCGAGCGCCGACAATCTGTACGCGTTCGGGCGCACGTTCGCCGAGGAGCGGACCGCCGAGACGTACAGCCTGATGACCAGCTGGCGCAATGACGAGCGGATCCTCGACGTCGCCAACCGTCTGCTGCTCCCGCTGCAGCGCCCTGGGCTCGACGTCCCGGCCCTCGAGCCGCGGCCCGGATCGGGGGCGGGGCGGGTGCAGGTGCAGTACGGCGAGACCGCGGACGACGAGGCTGCGGCGGTCGCCACCTGGTTCGCGCAGCGCCGCGCCGCGCACGACGAGGCGCAGGCGGGAAGCCCGCACGATGCTCGACAGCACACGGGCGCGATCCTCTTCCGCTCCAAGCGGCACATGCAGACGTTCGCGGGAGCCCTCGCCGCGCAGGGGATCCCGCACCGCATCCTCGGCCTCGGCGGGCTCCTGGCGACGCCCGAGGTCGTCGACGTGGTCTCGGCGCTGCGGGTGATCCACGACCCGACCGCGGGATCCGCGCTGATCCGGCTCCTCGTCGGGCCGCGGTTCGCGATCGGGGTCGCCGACATGGCGGCGCTCTACGACCTGGCGCGCGAGCTCGCCGTGCGGGACGGCTCGCTCGCGCCGCTGGCCGACGAGCTGAAGCAGCGCCTGCGGTCCTCGCGCGGCGCCGACGAGGCGGTCTCGATCGTCGACGCCGTCGACTTCGTCCGCTCCGCCCGCGACGACTACCGGCTGCTGGAGCGGATCAGCCCCACCGGGCGCGCGAGACTGCGCGCGGCGGGGGAGATGCTGGAGCGACTGCGCCGCGCGGCCGGGCAGCCGATCCTTGAGCTCATCCGCACGATCGAGTCGGAGCTGCGGCTGGACATCGAGCTGGCCGTCAACGAGACACGGGGACCGGCCAGGGTCGCGGCGACCCAGCTGCGCGCCTTCGGCGACGAGGTGCGCGCCTTCCTGGTCGCGGACGACCGCGGCACGATCTCGAGCCTGCTCGCCTGGCTGGACAAGGCCGAGATGACGGACGAGCTCATGCCCCGCACCGAGCCGCCGGAGCCCGGCGTGGTGCAGCTGCTCACGATCCACGGCTCCAAGGGGCTCGAGTGGGACGCGGTCGCGGTGGTGCGGCTCGTCGAGGACGAGCTGCCGGGACGGATCTCCGACGCGCAGGGCTGGTTCGGCTTCGGCGTGGTGCCGTTCGCCTTGCGCGGCGACAGCGATGCGCTGCCGCGGTTCACGTGGGATCCGCAGGCCGCCAGGGACGCGGCCGACGACGATCCCCGCAAGCGCGAGAAGGCGGCTCTCGACTCGCTCGCCGCGGGCGTCACCAAGGCGTACCCGCACGGCGGCGCGCTCCGCCGGTTCAAGGACGACTACCGCGACTACCAGCGCGCCGAGGAGCGCCGACTCGCCTACGTCGCGGTCACCAGGGCGCGCACGGATCTACTGCTGACCGGCTCGCACTGGTCGGGGCAGAAGAACATGCGCAAGCCGAGCCCCTATCTGCTCGAGGCGATCGAGGAGCTCGGGCTCGACCCGCTTCCCGCCCCGGAGTCCGAGGACAACCCCTATGAGGGGGCGGCCCGCACGAGCGTGTGGCCGATGGATCCGCTCGGCGGCCGCCGCGAGCGGGTCGCGGGAGCCGCCGAGGACGTGCGCCGGGCGATGGCGGATCCGGCGGCGCCCGCGCCGAGCGAGGAGCTCGAGAGGCTGCTCGCCGAGCGGGCGGCACGACAGCGCGGCACGATCGCCGACGCGCCCACGCGCGTGCCCGCGTCGCGCTTCAAGGACTACGTCACCGACTACGGCGGCACGATCCGCACGATCGCCCGCCCCATGCCGGAGCGCCCCTACCGGCAGACCAGGCTCGGCACGCTCTTCCACGCCTGGGTCGAGCACCGCTCGGGATCCGTCGGGGTCGGAACGTCTCTGGACGACGCGCTGTGGGATCTGGACGACGATCTCGCCTCGTTGCCCGGGGGAGACGCGAGTCCTGTCGGCGACGACGGGGACGAGATCGCCCGCGCGGATGCCGAAGATCTCGCGCGCCTGCGGGAGATCTTCGAGCGCAGCGAATGGGCGCCCCTCCAGCCGATCGCCGTGGAGACCGAGATCGACTTCGCCCTGCCCGTCGGCGAGGGCGAGCCGGCGCGCATCGTGATCTGCAAACTCGACGCCGTCTACCGTCGCGAGGACAGGGGAGGGCGGATCGAGATCGTCGACTGGAAGACCGGCCGGCCCCCGGTGACGGCGGCCGAGCGCGAGGAGCGCATGCTGCAGCTGGCCCTGTACCGGCTGGCCTACCACCGCCGGTTCGGCGTGCCCCTGGACGAGATCGATGTGGCGCTGTTCTACGTCGCCGACGACCTCGTGCTGCGGGGCGACACCGTCTACTCGGAGGAGGCGCTGGTCCAGCGCTGGAACGCGGCCCGCGCCGCGCGGTGAGCCTCGGCGACATCGGAGTCCGAACCCGCGATGCCGCCCTCGCTCGGCAGCAGCGTGCCGGGGCGGGTCGGGCGATCCTCGTCGTCCTCCTCGTCCGCGAGGCTCTCCTGGGGGCCGCTGTCCGTGGAGGAGAGGGACTCGCGCAGGGCGCCGAGATCCTCGGTGGCGTTCGGATCCAGGTCCTCGATCGCGCCGGTCGCCGTCAGATCCTCTCGCGCGGCATCGTCCGGTGCGTGATCCTGCTCACCCCGCTGCGCGGCCTCCTCGTCGGCCTCGGCCGCCGCGCGTGCGGCGCTTCGGGGGCCGAAGGCGGAGGTGTCGTCCATCGAGATCCCGGCGAACGCGCTCGCGTCGTAGGTGTCGGTCTGCATCGAGGTGTCGATCCGGGTCGCGCCGGTGGCCGGCACCCGGTCGAGTGCGGACATCGCCTCATCCACGCCGGCACCGGCTCCCGCACGCGGGGCCAGGTCGTCGTGGATGCCGTCGGCGAGGGCGTCCAGCAGCTGCGCGGCATCGTCGACGATGTCGGCGCGGTGCGTGTCGTGTCCGTGCAGAAGCCAGCGCGCCAGCTCGAGCTCGGCGAGCAGCCGCGCGCGGGTGGAGAGGCCCGCGTCGGGGGCGCGCAGCGTGGCCGACGCGTACGCGTCGAGCACATCGGAGCGCGCGTCGGCGGCCATGGTCAGCCAGGCGAGGTCGACGGCGGGGTCGCCGATCGACAGCGCATGCCATCCCACGATGCCCGTGACCCGCGGGCCGCGCTCGTCGTCATCCGCGAACAGGAACGACTCCGCGTGCGCACCGCCCAGGGTGACCGCGGATTCGAAGCGCCACAGGTCGTCGGCCTCGACGGCCTCGCGCCACCGCACCGTGAGACGCGCCGAGACACGCCCGGTGGCGGCGGCACGATCGATCAGGACGCGCACATCGTCGCGCGCTTCGGCCGGGGTCCGCTCGGCGAGGCCGGCGTTGCGCACGACCGACACCGGAAGGGCGTGCACGCCGGCGATCGCCTTGCCGATCGCGACGGCGGCGCCGGGGCCGGACGGCACGTCCGCGGCGTCGATCTGGAAGCCGGGCAGGAGCGTGGTGACCAGCGCGCGCGTGTCGCCGACGCGTCCGTCGCCGAGGTGCTCGGGGGCGGAGAAGCGCAGCATCGAGCGCGCGCCGGGCGTGAGCGCGCGCAGCGCCAGACTCTCCTTGGCGAGTTCGGAGGCGGTGTCGTCGTCGTTCGACGCGCGGATCGCGACCTCGGTGCCGTCCGCCAGCGTCGCCACGGCGGAGTCGAAACGGGCGTCGCCGTCGGACGAGAGGGCGCGGGCGCCGACGACATCGGCTCCGGGCACCGCCGCCGTGACCGCCGCGGCTAGAGTGAAGGGTGAGCGAGCCATGTCACCAGGGTAGGTCGAGCCTCGTCCGCACAGGGCCCGCCACGCCTGTGAGAAGGGGAGTCGAGACCGTGCCGGAGACCGTCCCCGAACCGAACGCCGACAGCGCCACTGTCCTCGATGCCGCCGTGCTCGACCGGGCGGCGGAATGGCGCGTCGATCCCCAGATGATCGACCGGCTCCGCGCCGACGCCCGCACCGGGGTGCTCGTGGTGCGCGAGCGCCGTGTACCCCTGGGCGACGGCCTGATCGTCCTGCGCGCGGGGGACCCTGTGCTTGCCCGCACCCGCGAATGGGCGCTGCTCGGACGCCGTCCCGACGGCACCGGTCTGCTCCTCGCGCTGCAGGATCCGGAGGACGATACCGACGCGGACGGATCCTGGGCGCCGCGCTGGAGCGACCTGCGCGAGGCGCTTCCCGTGGTCGACGCGGCCGACGCCGAACTGGTCGTCGCCGCGATCGCCCTGGCCGGCTGGCTGCGCGATGCGGGGTTCTGCCCCGCCTGCGGCAACCCGGCCGAGCTGCGGCAGAGCGGCTGGTCCCGGCACTGCGGCTCGTGCGGGCGGGAGCACTTCCCGCGCACGGATCCCGCGGTGATCGTGGCGGTGCAGAGCGCCGACGGCGAGCGCCTGCTGCTCGGCGCCAACGCGCAGTGGAAGGGCCGTTTCCACTCCTGCTTCGCCGGATTCGTCGAGGCGGGAGAGGCGCTGGAGACCACGGTGCACCGCGAGCTGTTCGAAGAGGCGGGCGTGCGCGTACGAGACCTCGCGTACTTCTCCTCCCAGCCGTGGCCGTTCCCGCGCTCGCTCATGGTCGGCTTCCACGCCACCGCCGTCGACGAGGACGAGGCGCGCGGAGACGGCGAGGAGATCATCGACGTGCGCTGGCTCACCCGCGCCGAGATCGGATCCTCTCTCGCCGGGAACGGGCCCGTCGGGCTTCCCGGAGAGGCGTCCATCGCGCACCGCCTCATCGTCGACTGGTATCGGCGGTGAGCGCGCTCGACGGCCTCGACGAACGCCAGCGGGAGGCCGCATCCGTGCTGCGCGGACCGGTGGCGGTGCTGGCCGGGGCCGGGACCGGCAAGACCCGGGTGATCACGCACCGGATCGCGCACGGCGTCGAGACCGGTGCGTACACGCCGTCGCGGGTCCTGGCCGTGACGTTCACCGCGAAGGCCGCGGGGGAGCTGCGCGGCCGGCTGCGCGCGCTCGGCGTGCAGGGCGTCGCGGCGCGCACCTTCCACGCCGCCGCCCTCTCCCAGCTCGGTTTCTTCTGGCCGCAGTTGGCCGGATCCCCGGCTCCCGCGATCGTGGACAACAAGGTGCGGCTGCTCGCGCAGGCCGCGGACATGCTGCGTCTGCGGCCCGACACGGCGACGCTGCGAGACCTGGCCTCGGCGATCGAGTGGCGCAAGGTCTCCATGATGTCGATCGAGGAGGCGGCCCGGCGAGGGCGGTCCATCGGGCGTCTGGACGCCGGGCAGGTGGCCGAGCTCTCCGGCGCCTACGAGACGCTCAAGGACGACCGGCATCAGCTCGACTTCGAGGACGTGCTGCTCGCGTGCGCGGGCATGCTCGAGGCGGAACCCAGGGTCGCCACCGCCGTGCACGAGCAGTACCGGCATTTCACCGTCGACGAGTTCCAGGACGTCTCACCACTGCAGCACCGCCTGCTCGAGCTGTGGCTCGGCGACCGCGGCGACCTGTGCGTGGTCGGCGACGCCTCGCAGACCATCTACTCCTTCGCCGGTGCCGACCAGCACTTCCTGCTCGACTTCGAGCGCCGCCATGCGGATGCGACCGTGGTGCGGCTCGAGACCAACTACCGCTCGGCCGCGGGGGTGCTGGGAGTCGCGAACGCGCTCATGAAGGGCCGTCCCGGCGCGCTCGAGCTCGTCCCCGCCGCGGCTCCGGCTGTCGCCGAGCCACCCGCCGTCACCGCGCCGGGTCCCGTCGTGGTGGCGTTCGACGACGATGCTGAGGAGGCCAGAGGCGTCGCCGCGGCGATCGCCGCGCGCATCGCCGCGGGCGCATCGCCCGAGGAGATCGCGGTGCTCTACCGCGCCCATTCGCAGTCGGCGGCCGTGCTGCAGGCGCTCGCCGGGGCCGGAATCGCCGCCACGGTACTGGGCGGCAAGCGCTTCTTCGACCTGCCGGAGGTGCGCCAGGCCGTGCAGGCGCTGCGCGCCTCCGCGGTCGCCCCGCAGCAGCACTCGTTCCTCGGCGCCGTGCGCGACGTGCTGCGGGGACTCGGCTACACGGACGATCCGCCCGAGGCAGGGGGCGCGCTGCGCGACGCCTGGGAGGCGCGCCGTGCGGTGCTGCGCCTGGCCGAGGACGCGCCCGCGGGCACCACCATGCGCGACTTCGCCGACGACCTCTTCGCGCGCGCCAAGGATCAGCACGAGCCCGTGCTGCGGACCGTAACCCTGTCGACGCTGCACGCCGCGAAGGGCCTGGAGTGGCCGCACGTCTACCTCATCGGCTGTTCGGAGGGGCTGCTGCCGATCTCGTATGCGACCGGCTTCGAGCAGATCGACGAGGAGCGGCGCCTGGCGTATGTCGGGGTCACGCGGGCCGCGAGAACGCTGACGATGACGTGGTCCAGAGACGTCGATCGTGCAGGACGGCGTCCGTCGCGCTTCCTTGCGGAGATCGGCAGAGGCAGTCTGAGTGAAATCCGGCCGTCCGCGATGATCGCCGCCCCGCAGGGCTGATCCGGATCATCCGGCCGGATCCGTCGCGCACCGCCTCGCGCCGCGCGGCGAGCAGATCGGCGATCGCCTGAGCGGCCGCCGCGATCCCGCCCAGCGGGATCCGGCCGGGATCCCGCTCGAGCAGCTGCACGTGCAATGCCGCCCAGGCCGGATCGCGGTCGCGATCGTGGGAGTCGCGGCAGGACAGGCACGGTGTGCGCCCCGGCGTCACCAGGGGACCGACCGTCGATCCGCCGGCGTCGAAGGCCACGGGCAGGTGCACTCTGTCGGCGGAGAGCAGCGCCGTGGCGTCCCGCGCGGGCACGGCGCTGTGCCGGACGATCACCGCGACCGCATCGGGGCGATCCACGACGTCGACCCCGGCATCGGCGAGCGCCTCCTCGAGGCGGAGCAGCGTGCGGGCGCCGACGACGGGGGACGGGAGCAACCGCGCCGTGTGCCGGGGGAGGACCTCGACGAGCACGGGCGCGAGCTGAGCGCGCAGCCGGCGGGCGGCGGGCAGCGGGGCGCCGATCCCGTGCGCGACGACCTCGAAGGCTCGTGCGGGGATCCCCCGCGCGAGCTCCTGCAGCATGAGGGGGATCCAGGGGGCGCGGACGGGCAGCGTCAGGACCGCGTCGGCTCCGAGCTGCACGGTGTCGGCGTCGCGCCACAGCACGGGGTGCGCGGGATCGAGTCGGATCGTGGGCATGCCCGATCATGACCGGATCCGCGCCCCGCTCGGGAGCGCGATCCGGAATCGGTGGAGAACTCGCTCAGACCGGCTTCTCGCCGGACCCGTCGCCCGCCCCGCCGGCTTCGCCCGGATCGGCTTCGTCGGGACTGCCTTCGGCGGTGCTGTCCGTATCGTCCGACTCGCCGAAGTCCTCGCCGCTGAGCAGCCGCTCGAGCGCCTCGTCCATCTCGTCCGGTGCGGGCTGCTCGCCGCGGGCACGCGCCTGCAGCCGCGCCACGAGTGCGGCCGGATCGTCGATGTCCGAGGCGTCCGGCATCAGATCCGGGTAGTCCCACAGGGCGTCGCGGGCCTCCACGCCGACCGCGTCGGTGACGGCACGCCACATCGCGGCGGCCTCGCGCAGTCGACGCGGACGGATCTTCAGCCCGACCAGGGCGCCCAGCGCGTCCTCGGCCGGCCCGCCCGCGGCGCGGCGACGGCGTGCCGCCTCCGCGATGCGCACGCTGTCCGGCAGCCGCGAGGTGGCCTGCGTGGTGACCACGTCGACCCATCCGTCGATCGTCGCGATGAGATTCTCCAGCCGCTCCAGCGCCTCGCGCTGCGCGTCCGACAGCTCCGGAAGGAGCGCCCCGCCCTCGATCGCCTCGCGGAGCTCCTCGGGGTTGGACGGATCCAGCCGGCCCGCGACGTCCTCGAGCTTGTCGACGTCGACCGTCACGCCCTTCGCGAACTCGGTGATCTGGGTCATCACGTGCAGGTGCAGCCAGCGCGCGTGCCGGTACAGCCGCGCGTACGCGATCTCCCGCGCGGCCAGGTACAGCGCGATCTGGTCCTCGGGGATCTCCAGCCCTTCGCCGAACGCGGCGAGGTTCTGCGGGATGACGGCGGCGGTGCCCGCCGGGAGCACGGGGATGCCGACATCGCCGCCGGAGACGACCTCGAGCGAGAGGTTGCCCAGCACATGCCCGAACTGCATCGCGAACACCGAGCTGCCGATCCCGCGCATGAGGCGTCCCGCGCCCTGCACCATGCCCTGCATGTCCTCGGGAGTCTGCCCCTCGAGGGCGCTCATCAGCGCGTCGGCGATGCTCGTGGAGACGGGTGCGGCGACCTCCTTCCAGATCGGAAAGGTCTGCTCGACCCACTCGCCGCGCGTGAGGGGCCGCGGCGCCGAGCCGAGCTCGGAGATCGTCGTCGCCTCGCCCACCCACAGGTCCGCGAGGGCGAAGGCGTCCGCGATCGAGGAGCGGGAACCCGTGTCGATGCCGAGCCCGTCGCGGTTGGCGATGTGCAGCGCCTGCCGGAGCGCGGTCTCCCAGGGGTCGCCGCTCATGGCGTTCTGCATCTGCTGCATCATCTGCTGCATCATCGCGGGGTCGAGGTTCAGGCCCTCCATGCCCTGCAGGGCACTCAGGTCGAAGTCCTCCGCGGATCCGCCGAGCATGCGGCGGAGGAACTGCAGGAAGTCGTCGGAGTTCGGGTCGTTCTCAGCCATCGGAAGCCCTCTCAGCACGTGTATAGCCCGTCCTGACTACGCTAGTTGCACCACCACAGGATGCGCCGGGAACGGACCGCTCCGCTGTACGCCGCTCGCGAACGAGCATCCGATACCCCGCCCTGGAGGCCCTGTGACGATCAGTCCCGCGTCGAGCGGTCCCGAGCAGACCGGGCACGAGGTCCCCGATGCGTTCGCGTCCAGGGCCGCGCGGCGCGCCTCCCGCCGGACCAGGATCGGGCTGATCGCGTTCATCGCCTCGCTCGCCGCCCTGCTGGTGCTGACCTTCCTTCCGCTGCCGTACGTGATCGAGCAGCCCGGCCCGGTCTTCAACACGCTCGGCGAGGTCAAGGACGCGAAGGGCAAGGGCGTTCCGCTGATCTCGGTCACCGGAGCGGAGACGTATCCGACCAAGGGCGCGCTGGACCTCACCACCGTGCAGGTCGTGGGAAACCGGGAGAACCCGCCGTCGTGGATGCAGCTCGTGCTGGCGTGGTTCGAGCCGTCCAAGGCCGTGGTCCCGGTGGACGCGGTGTTCCCGCAGGGCGTCACCTCGACGCAGCGCGACCAGGCCAACCAGCTGATGATGGTCGACTCGCAACAGGAGGCCACGGCGGCCGCGCTGCGCGAGCTCGGTCACGACGTCCCGGTCACGATCCAGGTGGCATCGGTGACGGATGACGGAGCGGCGCACGGGATCCTCAAGGCCGGCGACACGGTGATCGCGGTGAACGGGGCGAATCCGGCGGACACGGACGCGATGCGCGCCGAGATCCAGCAGTCGGCAGGATCGCCGGTCACGCTCACGATCGAGCGCGACGGCACGCAGCAGGAGGTGTCGGTCACCCCGAAGGAGCAGACCGAGAGCGGGAACAGCCGGTGGCTGCTCGGCATCACGCTGCAGCAGAAGTACCACTTCCCGATCGACGTGAAGCTGCAGCTGGACGACGTGGGCGGTCCGAGCGCCGGCATGATGTTCGCGCTCGGCATCATCGACACGCTCACGCCGGGCGCGCTCAACGGCGGCAAGCAGGTCGCCGGCACCGGCACCATCACCGGCGATGGCACGGTCGGCCCGATCGGCGGCATCCGGCAGAAGCTCTACGGCGCGCGCGCGGCGGGCGCGGACTACTTCCTCGCCCCCGGATCCAACTGCGATGAGGTGTACGGGCACGTCCCCTCCGGCCTCACCGTGGTGCGCACCGACGACCTGACGCAGTCGCTGGACGCGTTGAAGGTCATCGCGGACGGGGGAGACGTCGCGGCGCTGCCGACCTGCACCGCCGCCGACGTGAAGAAATAGCGCGCGTTCGCGACGGGCGAAGCCGGGAACCGCCCGGCTCAGGATCCCGCGAAGGGCCCGACCTAGGATGGGACGGTGACCACCTCACCTGCACCGGCCGCGCCCCGTACTGCCCGACGCATCGTCCTCGCGACGGTGGTGATCCTCGCCGTGCTCATCGCCGCGTTCTTCGTGTTCGCGTCCATGTACACCGATTTCCTCTGGTACGACCAGTTGAACTTCGCGCCGGTGCTCACCACCCGCTGGATCGCGACGGCCACGATGTTCGTCATCGGGTTCCTCGGCATGGCGGTGCCGATGTTCATCGCCATCCAGCTCGCGTACCGGATGCGGCCCGTCTACGTGCGGCTGAGCTCGCAGCTGGACCGGTACCAGGAGGTCGTGGAGCCGCTGCGCCGCCTGGCGATGTGGGGGATGCCCGTCTTCTTCGGCCTGTTCTCCGGCTTCGCCGCCGGCGGGCAGTGGGAGACCGTGTGGCAGTGGGCCAACGGCACGGCGACCGGCCAGAAGGACGCGCAATTCCACCTGGACACCGGCTTCTACCTGTTCGACCTGCCCTTCTACGAGGCGCTCCTCGGTTTCATCTCCGCCGTGCTGATCCTGTGCCTGCTCGTGTCGGCGCTCGTGCTCTACCTGTACGGCTCGGTGCGGATCGGCCAGGGCGAGCTGCGGATCTCCAAGGCGGCGCGCGTGCAGCTGGCCGTGATCGCCGGCGTCTACCTGCTCACACAGGCCGTGAGCCTGTGGGTCGACCGGTACAAGACCCTCACCACGACCGAGGACAAGATCACGGGCGCGGCCTACACGGGCGCGAACGCCGTGATTCCCGGCCTGTCGATCCTCGCGATCATCGCCGCGCTCGTGGCCGTGCTGTTCTTCGTCACGGCCGTGATCGGGCACTGGCGCTTCCCGCTGGCGGCCACCGCGCTGCTCATCGTCGCAGCCCTCGTGCTCGGCATCGCCTATCCGTGGGCGGTGACCACGTTCCAGGTGAAGCCGAACCAGAACCAGCTGCAGGCGCAGTACTACGAGCGCAACCTCAAGGCGACCAAGACGGCGTACGGCATCGACGGCGTCGACACCACGCCGTTCAAGGCGCAGACCACGGCCGAGACGGGGCAGCTGCGCAGCGACGCCGACACCACCGCGTCGATCCGGATCATGGATCCGAACGTGATCGGCCCGACGTTCCAGCAGCTCGAGCAGTACCGCAGCTACTACAAGTTCCCCTCGAAGCTCGATGTCGACCGCTACACGATCGACGGCAAGACCCAGGACGCCGTCGTCGCGGTGCGCGAGATCGACACGAACCGCATCGGCAGCCAGACCTGGAACAACAACACCCTCGTCTACACGCACGGCTACGGCCTGGTCGCCGCGGCCGGCAACAAGCGCACCGACGACGGGGAGCCGGTCTTCCTGGAGCGCGGCATCCCCACCTCCGGCGTGCTGACCGATGGCCAGAAGTTCGAGCCGAGGGTCTACTTCGGCGAGAACTCGCCGGACTACTCGATCGTCGGAGCGCCCAAGGGCACCTCGCCGATCGAGATCGACTACCCCCGTGGCACGGACTCCAGTGAGAATCAGACGAAGACCACGTTCACGGGCGACGGGGGACCGCGCGTCGGCAACTTCTTCACGAAGCTGCTCTATGCGCTGAAGTTCCAGTCCGAGCAGATCCTCTTCTCCGAGAGCGTCAACCAGGACTCCCAGATCCTCTACGACCGCGACCCGGCGCTGCGGGTGCAGAAGGCGGCGCCATACCTGACGCTGGACAGCGACCCGTACCCGAGCATCGTGGACGGGCGGATCGTGTGGATCGTGGACGGCTACACCACGAGCTCGAGCTACCCGTACTCGTCCACGGTCAACCTGCCCAAGGCGATCAGCGACTCCGTGAACACGCAGCCCGGCTTCGTGACGGATGACATCAACTACATCCGGAACTCGGTCAAGGCGACCGTCGACGCCTACGACGGCAAGGTCACCCTGTACGCGTGGGATCCGGCCGACCCGGTGCTGAAGACCTGGCAGAAGATCTACCCGGGGACCCTGAAGGCGATCAGCGACATGTCGGGGCAGCTCATGAGCCACGTGCGCTACCCGACCGACCTGTTCAAGGTGCAGCGCGCGATGCTCGGCACGTACCACGTCAACGACGCGGCCTCGTTCGCCCGGCAGGACAACCTCTGGGAGACCCCGAACGACCCGCAGAGCGATTCGGCCAACCCCGAGCTGCAGCCGCCGTACTACCTGACCATGAAGATGCCGGGGCAGGAACAGTCCCAGTTCTCCATGTACACGAGCTTCATCCCCGCCTCGCAGGGCTCGAACAGCCGGAACGTGCTGATGGGCTATCTCTCGGTCGACGCCGATGCCGGCTCGACCGCGGGGAAGAAGTCCGACTCCTACGGCAAGCTGCGGATGCTGGAGATCGATGCCGACACCACGGTGCCGGGCCCGGGCCAGGTGCAGAACTCGTTCGACTCGGATCCGACGGTCGGCCAGCAGCTCAACCTGCTCAAGCAGGGCCAGTCGAAGGTGACCCACGGTAACCTCTTGACCCTGCCGGTCGGCGGCGGATTCCTCTACGTGCAGCCCGTGTTCGTGCAGTCGTCGGGTGGCACCCAGGTGCCGCGCCTGCAGAAGATCCTCGTCGCCTTCGGCGACAAGATCGCGTTCGCCGACACGCTGACCGAGGCGCTGGATCAGTTGTTCGGCGGCGACTCCGGTGCGGCCGGCGGCGACAACAACATCACGCCCACCCCGAACCCGACGCCGACCCCCGGCACCGGGACCACGCCGCCCACGGGCGACGCGGCGTTCCAGGCGGCTCTGGCCGACGCCAAGGCGGCCATGCTCGCCCGCGATGCGGCGCTGAAGGCCGGGAACCTGACGGAGTTCGCCGCGCAGGACCAGAAGCTCACCGACGCCGTGAATCGGCTGCTCGCGCTCGAGGGGAGCGGCAGCACCACCAAGTAGTGCTCGATTCGCGCCGTGCGAAATCCCGTGTTAGGCTATCTCTTGTGCCGCGGGGTGGAGCAGTTCGGTAGCTCGCCGGGCTCATAACCCGGAGGTCGCAGGTTCAAATCCTGTCCCCGCAACAAGAGAAGGCCCCCTGATCAGGAGAAATCCTGATCAGGGGGCCTTCGCCTTTCCCGATGTCGACGTCTACGGGGGCTTATAGGCCAAAACGTGTGGATGGCTCGGGTGTGTCATCGGTTGCGGAGCGATCCGGTGCGGTGCCAGAGGCCTTCGTTGGCGTCGAGGCCGTTGTCGTAGAGGGCCGGGCCGATCGGTTCGTCGGTCTCGTTGAGCGTGGGTGCGGGTGTGGGCTTTGCTGTGTGGCGGTGAGCGTGGTCGATGGGGATCTCGTGTAGCAGGAGGAACCACTCAACGGCGCGGCGGCGGTGTTCGATCGGCATGCCGCGGTGGTTTCGGAGCAGGTGTCGGATCTGGCTGTTCAGGCCTTCCAACCGTGATGTTGTTCTCGGGTTCTCGTGCTGCAGATTCGTGAACACGTGTCCGGTTTCGGCGGCGCGGTGCAGGACGGCCCAGGCTTTGCGGAGCCGGTCGTGGGTGAAACCCCATTGCCCGTTCGGATACATGGTCCGCTGTCGGGTGAGGTGTCCGTGTGCCTGCCACCAGGCTTCGAGGGTGAGCCTCCAGGTGATGGCGTCATCGATCGTTGTCACGGTGCTCAGAGCGAGGGCGACCTGTCGGAGGTCTTTGCCGGCCCGTGTGCGCGGGTTCCGTGTGAGTTCGCGGGTGACGTTCAGTTGCAGGTGGAAGATGCAGCGTTGGATCGCTGTGTCCGGCCAGCAGGATGCGAGCGCGGAACGGATCCCGGACCCTCCGTCGGTCACGACCACGGTCGGCGGCGGGATTTGTTCGAACAGGGCCGTCCAGGCTGCGGTCGATTCACGGGCCGCCCATTGCCAGGCGATCACGTTCCCGGTGTCTGACTGCGCGATCAACAGACACCAGGATCCGATCCAGACTCCGTCGACCAGCACGACCTCGTGGACCTCGCCGGTGACCGGCATGCGCGGCTCGAGCTCCCAGCACCAGGCGGTGTCTCGGCGAAACGAGCGGCCGGTGTTGCCTGTCGCCTCGATCTGCGACGCCTTGCCCGTCAGCCATCTCAGGAAGCGTCGCAGCTGCTCCCGCTCCGTCACGTCTCGGCGCTCACGTACCGACGAAGCACCACAGCCCGGGCACCGCCACCGTTGCGTGCCCGCGGCGGTCTTGCCGTTCTTCACGAGTCGAGCCGCGCATATCACGCAAAGGGCCTGATTCGGGTGAAGGTCCACGCCTAAGCGTCGCGGACCATACGCATCCCCATCTCACCGCATCATTCCGCGGCTAGATCGACATCCCATCCACACGTTCTGGCCTATAACCCTCTACGGGGTCGGCGTCTCTTCCAGGATTCGTTTGGCGGTCATGAGCTGCGCCACTTCGGCGGCCATGGTCTTGCGGATCGTCCGCGTCATGAGCCTCATGAACCCCGTGGGCTCAGCGGTGAGTGCGAAGGTCACCACGGAGGAGGCGCCGCTCGTCAACACCGAATACACGCCGCGGGGCCGCAACGGGCCCGCGATGACCTCGAACTCGAGCCGTCCAGGCCGATCCGATCTGGTGATCCGGTAATCTCCCGGGATGCTGCGTCCCCCGGGGCCGACGAGCTGCTGGGCGTACTCGGCGCCCACCTGCCCTCCGACGCCGGAGCGGAGGGAGATCGATCGAACTCCGGTCCGCCATTCCGGTGCGTTCGACCCGTCGGCGAGGAAGTCGAACACCACGTGCGCCGGCCTGTCGATCCGAACGGTGCGTTCCGTGCTCAGCACCGGGCTCAGCCCAGACCGGGGATGCTCAGCAGCTCGAGCACCTCGATCGTTCCTCCCCACGCGAGGTGCGGGTGGCCCTCGAAGAGGGCGTCGAGTGCTGCGAGCGAGTCGGCCTCGACGATCGAGTATCCGCCGATGAATGACGACGCGCTCGGGTCCGCGCCGTCCACGGTCTGCGTCGGCGTCCCGAGATCGACGATCGCGTCTCCTGCCTTCTGCGCCCAGTCCATCCACGCCTTCATGCCGTCGGCCGCGGCTTCCGCGTCCGGGTTCTGCATCTGCTCAGCGGCGGACACCGTCGAGCGGTAAAGCACCAGATACTTCCCCATGTGATTTCTCCCCAATGCGATCTCGCCGCACGGTCGTCCCGTGCCGCGGGCGACCAACGTCCCCGCCACGGATCGTGGGGCACGAACCTATGAGCTAGCTCTGTATTCGCGCGTACCCCGTTCGATCGCAGAAATAGTGGAGAAGTCGCGTCATGGAACGGCGCGATCCGCGTCTCAGGAGCCGTCGGTCAGGCGGCGCTCAGTGCGCGCGCATCTGCGCGACGGCGGCCTCCCTGTCGATCAGGTTCATCACATCGCCGATCGAACTCACGAGCGGTGCGGGGGCGATCACCAGCGTGTTCTTGTCCACGCCGATCTCGACGAGCGTCTGCAGCGTGCGCAGCTGAAGCGCGAGCGGATGCGACATCATCGTGTCGGACGCCGCGCCCAGCTGGGCGGCGGCGAGCGCCTCACCCTCCGCGGCGATGATCTTGGCCCTCTTCTCGCGCTCCGCCTCGGCCTGCTTCGCCATCGCGCGCTTCATCGTGTCGGGCAGCAGGATGTCCTTGAGTTCGACGAGGGTCACCTCGACACCCCACTCGACCGTGGTGACATCGAGGATCTCGCGGATGTTGGCGTTCAGCGCGGCGGTGTCGGAGAGGATCTCGTCGAGGTGGTGCTGTCCGACGACCCGGCGCAGCGTGGTCTGCGCGATCTGATCGATCGCGGCGCGGACGTTCTCGATCGCGATGACCGACTTCACCGGATCCTGGATCCGGTAGTAGGCGACCGCGGAGACGCCGACGGTCACGTTGTCCTTCGTGATGATGCCCTGCGACTGGATCGGCATCGTCACGATCCGCAGCGAAACCGGGATGAGGACGTCGACGATCGGGAAGATGAACCGGATCCCCGGCTCGCGCACGTTGTGCAGCCGTCCGAAGCGCAGCACCACACCGCGCTCGTACTGCCGCACGATCCGCGCGGACATGAAGAACAGGATGATCGCGAGGAGCACCACGACGATCAGGGTGACGAGCGGGATCATGGGAACCGCCTCCTCCGGCTCCGGTGACGTGCCGCGGGCCAGTGCTTCCATTGTCCTCCGATCGGCCGGGCGTATCGCGGGATCCGGAGGATCCGTTCGAGCCGGTCCGATCGTCCAGGCGGACGGGGTGCGGGATGATGGAGCCATGACCACCGCAACCGTGTCCGTCGCCGTGTGCCAGTTCGCGCCCGTCGGCGACCGCGCGGCGAACAGGGAGCGGATCGGCGACCTCGTCGCGCGGTCTGCGGAGCGCGGCGCACGGCTCGTCGTGCTGCCGGAGTACTCCAGCTACTTCGTCGATCCGATGGACGAGACGCTCGCCGCGAATGCGGAGGAACTGGACGACGCCTTCACGGCGCGGCTGCGGGAGCTGGCGGAGCGGCACGGGGTGGTGATCGTCGCGGGCCTGGTCGAGCGCGCGGACGCCGGCCGGATCCGCAACGCCCTCGTCGCCGTGGACGGGACGGGCCTGCTCGCCGTCTACCGCAAGCAGCACCTGTACGACGCCTTCGGACAGTCCGAGTCGCGCTGGATCGAGGCGGGCGAGATCGGCGAAGCGGCGACCTTCACCGTCGACGGGATGACGTTCGGGCTGATGACCTGCTACGACCTGCGTTTTCCCGAGGTCGCCCGCACGCTCGTCGACGCGGGCGCGGACGCTCTCGTGGTGCCCGCGGAGTGGGTCCGCGGCCCGCTCAAGGAGCACCACTGGACCACCCTGCTCGCAGCGCGCGCGATCGAGAGCACCGCCTACGTGGTCGCGGCAGACCACCCGGCCCCGCTCGGCGTGGGGCACTCGGCCGTGATCGACCCGCAGGGCGTCGCGATCGCCGGCGTCGGCACGGGGGAGGGGATCGCGGTCGCCGAGCTCGACGCCGCGGCCGTCGCCCGCGTGCGCGAGATCAACCCGGTGCTGCGGCTGCGCCGCTACCGCGTCGTACCCCGCTGATCTCCCTCACACACCGGCGCGCAGGCCGGCCAGGCGCCCGGCCGCCTCGGCGATCACGTCGGGGCGCTTGCACGCGGCGAAGCGCACGAGGCCGCGGTACGCGTCGCGGTGCTCGGGACGCACGAACGCCGTGAGCGGGATCGCCGCGACGCCGATCCGCTCCGGAAGCGACCGGCAGAACGCGTCGGCATCCGCTCCGCCGAGGGGCGAGGCGTCCGCGACCGTGAAGTAGCCGCCGTCCGGGCGGTGCACCTCGAAGTCCGCCGCCTCGAGGCCCGCCGCGAGCTGGTCGTGCTTCGCGCGCAGACGTTCGGCCGCATCCGCGAAGAACGCGTCGGGAAGGCGCAGGCCGACGGCGACCGCGGGCTGGAACGGCCCGCCGCTGACGTAGGTGAGGAACTGCTTGACGCTGAGCACCGCGGTGATGAGCTCGGCCGGTCCATGGATCCAGCCGATCTTCCACCCGGTCACCGAGAACGTCTTGCCCGCCGAGGAGATCGTGAGGGTGCGCTCCGCAGCGCCGGGAAGGGTCGCGATCGGCACATGCGGCGCCGAGAACGAGAGGTGCTCGTACACCTCGTCGGTGACGATGACCGCATCGTGCTGGTGCGCCAGCCGCACGATCTCGGCGCGGATCGCCTCGCTCAGCACCGCGCCGGTGGGGTTGTGCGGATCGTTCACGAGGATCACCCGGCAGCGATCGGTGACCGCGGCGGCGAGCTCCTCCGGATCGGGCTGGAAGTCGGGCAGGCGCAACGGCACCGTGCGTAGTGTGGCGCCGCTGAGGGCGGCGATGGCGGCATAGGAGTCGTAGTACGGCTCGAACACCACGATCTCGTCCTCCGGGCCGTCCACGAGCGCGAGGAGGGCTGCGGCGATGGCCTCGGTCGCGCCCGCGGTCACGACGATCTCGCGGTCGGGATCCACGTCGAGCCCGTAGAAGCGGCGCTGATGCTCGGAGACCGCCCGCAGCAGGTCGGGCACGCCGCGCCCGGGCGGATACTGGTTGGCGCCGCCGAGGATTGCGGCACGGGCGGCCTCCAGCACCTCGGCCGGGCCGTCCTCGTCGGGAAAGCCCTGCCCGAGGTTGATCGCCCCCGTGCGGCCCGCGAGGGCGGAGATCTCGGCGAAGATGGTAGGGGCGACCTCGCCGGCTGCGGAGAGCAGCCCGGCACCGGCCGCCGTACGGCGCCAGGCGCCCGGCAGGATTCCCATGCCGCCCAGGGTAACGCCATAGCGGAATCTCCCAGCGGGCATAAGAAAAACACAGAAATGGCCGTCAGTCTGTAAGGGCAAGGTTCAAAGGAGCAGACATGAACGAGCAGACGCCTCACCCCGACGCCGGGCACTCCGTGCCCCCGGCGTTCTCGTCCACCCCCGTCCCCTCGGGCGCCCCCGCGGCGGAGGGCGCCACCGCCCCCACGACTCCGATCCCGCCCACCGGCGGCTACGCAGTCCCGGGCCAGGCGCACCCGACCCTGCCCCTGGACCCGGGGCAGCCGGGCGCGCACACCGGCGCCGCGTTCGGTGCCGCGGCGACGGCGGCCCCGAACACGGAGCGCAAGACCAAGAACGGCGTCGGTGGCGGCAAGATCGCCGCGATCATCATCGCCGCAGCCCTCGTCGGCGGCCTCGCCGGCGTCGGCGGAGCCGTCGGCTACGGGGCGTTGACCTCGTCGAACTCCTCCTCGACCAAGACCGGCACCGGACCGAGCACCGTCACCGTGAACAACCCGGAGTCGGTGTCGGAGGCGACGGCGATCGCCGCGAAGGCCGTGCCCTCGGTCGTCACGATCGAGGTCTCCGGATCCAGCGCGGCCGGCTCCGGATCGGGCATCGTGCTCGACAAGGAAGGCCACATCCTCACCAACGCGCACGTGGTGACCCTGGACGGCGAGGTCTCGAATCCGACCATCCGGGTGACCACCTCGGACGGCCGCATCCTCGACGCCACCGTCGTCGGAGTCGACGCGACCTACGACATGGCCGTGATCCAGGTGAAGGACGGCTCGAGCCTCACCCCGATGGAGTTCGCCGACTCGTCCAAGCTCAACGTCGGGTCGATGACCGTCGCGGTCGGGGCTCCGCTGGGCCTCGCCAACTCGGTCACCACCGGAATCGTCAGCGCGCTCAACCGCAGCATCCAGATCCAGTCCTCCGCCGCGCCGTCGCAGGGCTCCAACGGGGACCAGCAGCAGAGCCCGAACCCGGACGGCTCCCAGCAGCCGTTCCAGTTCGACATCCCCGGTCGCGGATCCGGATCCCAGAACGCGGCGGCGACGATCTCGATCTCGGTCATCCAGACCGACGCCGCGATCAACCCCGGAAACTCCGGCGGCGCGCTCGTCGACAGCGACGGCAAGCTCATCGGCGTGAACGTCGCGATCGCGAGCGCGGGATCCTCGTCCTCCTCGTCGGGGCAAACGGGCAACATCGGCGTCGGCTTCGCGATCCCGTCGAACGTCGCCAAGCGCATCGCGAACGACATCATCGCCGATGGCAAGGCCACGCACGGCCTGCTCGGGGCGACGGTGCAGGACGCGAGCGGCCAGAAGGGTGCCACGGTCGTGGGCGCGGCCATCGCCTCCGTCTCCAGCGGAGGGGCCGCGGCCAACGCGGGCATCCAGGCCGGCGACGTGGTCACCGGCTTCAACGGCGACCCGGTCACCGATGCCAGCGACCTCACCGCGCAGGTGCGCTCGGTCGCGGGCGGCAGCACCGCGACGCTCACGGTCAACCGCAACGGGCAGTCGCAGGACATCAAGGTCACCCTGGGCACGCTCGCCCAGTGACCCACCGCTCCTGAACCCTGCATCTGACGAAGGACGCCACCTCGCGACGCGATCGCGAGGTGGCGTCCTTCTTTCCTCGCCTGCTCCGCCGACCGGTAGGCTCGCGGGGTGGCGTCCTTCTCCTTCCGCGCGGGCAACGCCGGCAAGCTCCTGAGGATCCCGCTGTACCTGCTCGGGCGACTGGGGACTCTGATCGTCCCGCGCGGGCGCGGCTGGGTGATCGGCTGCGGAGCAGGAATCGGGGACGGCGCCCTCGCCCTCTGGCAGGCGGCGGTCGATGCGGGGCTCGATCCGCTCTGGCTGACCGGATCCGCCCGCGAACAGAGCGACGCCTCCGCCCTCGGCATCCGCGCCGTCCCGAAGAACGGCCTCCGCGGCTGGTGGGCCACCGCCCGAGCCCGCGTGGTCGTGGTCACGCACGGCTTCGGCGATGTCAACCGCTACGCGACCTCGGGCGCCTACCTCGTGCAGCTCTGGCACGGCATCCCGCTCAAGCGCATCGGCCTCGACTCGCCGGCCACCGTGCAGAGCGCGTTCCTGCCCGGCTTCGTCCCGCTGCAGAAGCTGCTCGGCCTGCTCTACCGGGCCCAGACCCGGCGCATCGACGTGCTGCCCGCCGCCTCGGATCGCTCGCGCGGCCGCCTCGAGTCGGCGTTCGGGCTCGGCGTGCAGCAGGTCCTCGTGACCGGTGAGCCCCGCGTCGACGTGCTGTCGGCAGGGGCCTCCTCCTCACGCCGGTCGCAGGCGTCCGCGCTGCGCGACGCGGCGGTGGGGGCGATCCCGGACGGCGCGCGTGTGGTGCTGTACGCGCCCACCTGGCGCGACGGAGCACCGGACCCGGCCGTTCCGGACGACGCGGAATGGGCGCGGATCCTCGATGTCCTGGATCGGACCAACAGCGTGCTGCTCGTGCGCTCGCATCCTCTCGGGGAGGGGGAGTACCGTCCTCCCGTCCCCACGGAACGGGTGCGCGCGATCGGGTCCGCCGTGGTGCCCGACATCACGCCGGTGCTTCCGGCGATCGACGTGCTCGTCACCGACTACTCGTCGATGGCCTACGACGTCGGGCTGCTCGCGATGCCGGTGATCTATCTCGCCCCCGACCCCGCCGAGTACGCCCGCACGCGCGGGTTCTACGGCGACTACGCCGAAGTCTCCGGCCCGGATCCCGCCGCCGACTGGACCGCCGCGTCCGCGCAGCTGCAGACGGCGCTCGAGGACCATGAGGAGTTCGAGCGGCGTGCCGGGCTCTCCCGCGAACTCAGCGCCCGCATGCACGCGCACCGCGACGGCCGGAACACCGCGCGCGTGCTCGCCGCGATCCTCGCCCGCACGGGCGCCGCCGCGCCGCACCCCGCATCCCCCGCCCCCGCTCCGAAGGGAACCGAATGACGACCCCCCGCGTCAGCTCCGTCCGCGTCGACGAGGAGCAGCAGACGCTGCTGATCGCGGGTAAGGGATCCGCTCCCGCCGAGGTCGAGCTCGCCGGTCGCCGCGCTGTGGCGGTCGGGCGCATCGTCGAGGACGGGCCTGACGCGTGGAACGCGGTGCTGCCGCTGCGCGCCTCGCGCTGGGGCGGTGCGGAGCTGCCCCTGCCGAGCGGGGACTACGCGCTCGCCGTGGACGGCGCCCCGGTCGGCGACCTGGCGATCGAGACCGTGCTGCTCGCCGGTCTCCGCGTCAGCGCGTCGGACCGCACGGTCCGGATCGCGCCTCCGGTCGATCCCGTCTACGAGACCGCCGAGGGAAGGCTCGCACTCGAGGGCCGCTATGCGGCGCTGCCGGGCGCACAGGAGAACGCCGTGTTCTTCGAGTCGTTCTACGGCCAGTCCAGCGGGTGCAATCCGGGCGCGATCGACCGGGAGCTCGCGCGGCGCGCTCCCGGAGTGACCCGCTACTGGAGCGTCGTGGACCTCTCCGTCCCGGTTCCTGAGGGCGCCGTCGCGGTCGTCGAGGGATCGCCCGAATGGTGGCGTGCACGCGCCGACGCGCGGCTCCTCGTCGTGAACGACTGGCTGCGCCGCCGCTTCGACCGCAAGCCGGGACAGCGCGTGCTGCAGACCTGGCACGGCACCCCGCTCAAGCGCCTCGCGCTGCATCGCCCGGGACTGCACCCGCGGCGGTGGCTCGCGGTCGTGCGCGAGTCCCGGCGCTGGGACGTCCTGCTCGCCCAGAACCCCTATGCCGAGCGCGTGCTGCGCAAGGCCTACGCGTTCCTGCGCAAGCCCATCTGGGTCGACGGCTATCCGCGCAACGACGTGCTCACGACCGGGGACGCGGCGCGCGTCCGCACCGCTCTCGGGGTCGGCGAGGGCGAGCGCGTGCTGCTGTATGCGCCGACCTGGCGCGACGACCGCTCGGAGATGGTCGACTTCGTGGATCCGAACGCGCTCGCCGCGGACACCGACTCCGTCGTGCTCGTGCGCGGGCATTCCCGCACGATCCGACCAGGGCGGGACCAGGCCGGATCCCGCGTCATCGACGTGACCGGCTACCCGGACACCGCGGAGCTGCTGCTGGTCGCGGACGCGCTCGTGACCGACTACTCCTCGGTCATGTTCGACTTCAGCGCCACGGGCAAGCCCATGTACTTCCTCGTGCCAGACCTCGAGCATTATCGGGGCAAGCTGCGCGGCTTCTACTTCGACCTCGCGACCCGGGCGCCGGGTCCGCTGCTGCGCACCCAGGAGGAACTGGTGGCGGCTCTCTCCGACATGTCCGCGGTCGCCGAGCACGCGCCGAAGTACGTGGCCTGGCAGGCCCAGTTCAACGGTCGTGACGACGGCTCCGCCTCGGCGCGCGTGGTCGACAGGATCCTGGACCTCGGCTGGCTGGACGGCTGACACCCGTCGGCGACGCCGGTCAGGGCAGGGGCGTGTTCCGGGTGCCGAGCCGCGAGGTGTCGACCGTGTCATGCGCCCCGCGCAGGACGCCCATGAGGAAGCCCAGCCCCCACGAGAGGTGCATGGTCGGCAGGACGGCGAGCGTCCACAACCGCTCCCGGGGGCTGCGCGGCGGATCCGATGGGCGAGCCGGGATCAGAGCCATGGCGATGACCAGCGCCGCGTAGGCGACGAGCGGCAGATACACGGCCGAGGCGATCACGGAGCCGATGCCGGAGAGCACCCCGGTCAGCTGCAGGACGCCGACGACGACCGCGAGCGCCAGGATCACCAGCAGCCCGGGCGGAGCGAAGAAGCGCACGCCGTTGCTGCGGCCGTAACGGCGCACCAGTTCGCCGCGCCAGGCGCCGGTGGAGCGGAACTGGCGTGCGAGCCGGGTCCAGCTCTCGCGTGGCCAGTAGGTGACGGCGAGCTGCGGATCGAACCACACGGTGTGCCCCGCCTGGCGGATCCGGAGGTTCAGCTCCCAGTCCTCACCGCGACGGATGGACTCGTCGAACAGGCCGACCTCTTCGAGCACGGTGCGACGCATGACGCCGAGGTAGGCGGACTCCGCCCTGCCCTCCCGAGTGCCGCCGTGATAGCTGCCGCCGCCGAGGCCGACCGGGGAGTTGTACGCGCGCGCGACCGCGGCCTGGAACGGCGTGCGCCCGTCGGCGCGCATGACGCCGCCGACGTTCGCCGCTCCGGTGCGTTCGAGCGTGGCCAGGGCGCGGGCGGCGTATCCCGGTGAGAGCTCGGAATGCGCGTCCACGCGGATGACGGTCGGATACCTGCTGGCCCGGATCGCGGCGTTCAGACCGACAGGGATGTCCGCGGCCGGGTTGTGCACGATCCGCAGCCGCGGCTCCTGGGCGGCCAGGCGCTCGGCGAGCGCGGTGGTGCCGTCGGAGGAGGGGCCGAGCGCCAGCACGAGCTCGGTCGGGCCGTCCACGTCCTGCGCCAGAGCCGACGCCACGGCGTGCTCGAGGTATGCGCGTTCGTTGAGCACCGGCATCACGAACGACACGCCCGCGCCGGACAGCGGAGCGCCCGCGTCCGGGGAGAGCTGTTCGCGATGGTTCACCCGTCGATCCTTTCACGTCGCACCTGCGCGCCCCCAGGGTGCACGGGCCGGGCGCGCCGGATTACCAGCGTCCGCCGTTCTTCCAGTACGTCCCGATGTCCTCGAGCGGACGGCCCTTGGTCTCGGGCGCCAGCCAGACCACGAAGAAGAACGCCAGGATCGCGATCACACCGAAGACGGCGAAGGCGCCGGCGCCGCCCAGGGCGTTCAGTATCGTGAGGAAGAACGCTCCGACGATGACGTTGGCGACGAGGTCGCTCGTCAGCATGACGCTCGCCCCGAGCGAGCGCAGGTGCGCGGGCATCGCCTCGCCGGCGTACACCCAGACCAGGGATCCGAACCCGAACGTGAAGCCGGCGGTGAACAGCACGAGGCCGATGAATCCGGCGATCGTGAGGGCGCCGTCGAAGTCACCGCCGCCGATCACGAACACGATGACGAGCAGCAGGTTGGCGAGCACCATCGTGCCGATGCCGATGAGCAGCACGAGACGGCGGCCCATCCTGTCGATCACGACCAGGGCGATGAAGACCGCGACGAGGCCGGCGACCTGCACCAGGGCGGAGAGACCGAGCTTGACGATGTCGTCGGTGAAGCCCATGGCCTCGAAGATGCGCGGACTGTAATACACGATCGCGTTGATGCCGGTGAGCTGCACGAAGAAGCCGAGACCCACGACGAACAGCGTCGCGCGGAGGAAGGGCTTGCGCAGCAGATCGCGCCAGGACGAGGTGTGCGCGGACGCGAAGCCCGCCGTGATCGTCTCGATCTCGGCATCGACGTCGACCTCCGGGCCTTCGATCCTGGCGAGGGTCGTACGGGCCTCCTCGGTGCGGCCCTTCATCACGTACCAGCGCGCGGTGTCGGGCAGCCGGAGCAGCAGGACCGTGATGATCACGCCGGGGATCGCCGCGAGCCCGAGCATCCAGCGCCAGCTCTCGGTGGGAGCGAGCGCCATCGCCACGAGATAGCCGAGGATGATGCCGGAGACGGTGGCGACCTGGTAGAGCACGAGGAATGCGCCGCGCGAGCGGGTGGGCGCCGACTCTGCCACGAAGACCGGCACGACCACCACGGAGATGCCGATCGTCAGGCCGAGCAGGAACCGTGCGATCACGAGCACCGACAGCGAGGGAGCAAGGCCGGAGAGGAGCGAGAACAGCGCGAAGCACGATGCGACGGCGACCATCGTCGGCTTTCGGCCGATCCTGTTCGCCAGCGCCCCGCCGAACAGGGCGCCGAGGATTTCGCCGACGACGACCGTCGTGGTGACCCACGACTGCGCGGCGGCGTCGAGGTGGAAGTCCTTCGCGAGATACAGCATCGCGCCGCCGATGTTCGACGAGTCGTAGCCGTAGATGATGCCGACGGTCGCGGCCGCGACGCCGACGAGGATCGCCAGGCGGGTCGTGCGCCGGGTGCCGGTCAGTGCCGAGCTCATGGTCCGGTCCTTCTGTTCAGGTTTCTCCCAGGGAGGGCATTCGAGCGTACACCGGGGGATCCGCGTCTCAGACGACGAACCGCCACACGTACTCCAGCCCGTCCTCGGGGCGGAACCAGGCGAGGGTGATCACGATGTCGTCGACATCCGCATCGCAGAGGCACACCTCCATCTGGTCGCCCCCGCGCACATGCCCCCAGAGCTGAGTGCGACCCGGATCCGAGGATGCTCGGGCGAAGACGCGGACGAAGCGGATCTCTCCGCCGCCGTTGGTGATCATCGGGTGCGTCCTGTCGCGCCGATCGACGACCCAGGGAACCGGATACGCCGGCTCGGGGCGTCGTGCCGAGGGCGGGTCGGGGGAGCGGTTCATGTCCCCACGCTAGGAGCGGGCGCCGACGATCGCGGGGACAGAGCCCTCGCCGCGACGAGGGCTGTGCAGAGCTTCCTCGCTCGGGGAATTGTGCGGATCGAATCAGAGCTGCTCGCCGGGCGGCGAGGGGTGCAGTTCGGGGCCGGGGCCT
This sequence comes from Microbacterium sp. NPDC056052, assembly GCF_042266785.1. Classification (NCBI taxonomy): domain Bacteria; kingdom Bacillati; phylum Actinomycetota; class Actinomycetes; order Micrococcales; family Microbacteriaceae; genus Microbacterium; species Microbacterium sp. NPDC056052. The sequence goes on along the minus strand of NZ_JBHJWV010000007.1, from coordinate 65,566 downwards.
TCCGGGGCGGAGATCGGGACGGGCTTGCGGCGCACGACGCCGGCGGCTTTCCGGCCGACGATGCCGACGCCGCGCGCGGCGCTGCCGGCGGCTCCGGCCACCGCGGTTCCCGCCAGCTGCGCGCCGCGCGCGATCCGGCTCTCGATGCGCTGCGCGCCCGGCACCGGTTCGAGCTCGGCGGGCAGAGACTGGGGAGGAAGGCCGAAGGCGCGACGCGAGCTGGTCAGCACGCGCCGGCCGAGCACGTGATTCCCCGCACCCCCGATCACGGCACCGACGCCGAACGGCAGCGCCTTGCCCAGGAGGGACGCGCCGCCCACGCCGGCGAACTGCTTGATCAGCATGCTCTTCAGTCTGTCGGCGAGCGGCCCCACGGCGGCGCGCGGCAGCGACTTCGTCACGAGCTCACCCCAGTAGGCGGATCTGCCCAGGCCCTTGCCGCCCGCCTGGCCCGCGAGCTGGCGGATCAGGTCGACGCCCTCCTTGCCGAGCATCAGGGTCATCACGAGGGCCCTGGCCCGGTCGGGGTCGGTCACGGTGACGCCGTGGACCTCCGCGATCGACTGAGCGAACAGCGCCGTGGTCTCGACGAAGCCGGCGGTCTCGACGCCGGACAGAGCGAGTGTCACTCCGGTGCCGATCCCCGGGATCACCGCCGTCGCTCCGACGGCCGCACCCCCGGTCGTGACGGCGGCGAGGTAGCGGCGCTCCAGCAGCGCGATCACCTGCGCCGGGGTGGCATCGGGGTGGCGCAGGCGGATGCTGCGGATGTGCGCGAGCACGAGCGGCCGCTGCACGGCCAGGACGCGATCGAGACCGCGGATGTGCATCGGGTGCTCCGAGGATCCGGCCGGCGGGACTCCGCCCGCCCACGGCGCATCGTCGGGCAGGGAGTGGATCCGGTGGATGGCCTTGTCGTCCTTGCCTTCTTTTCGCCCCATGGAGCAGAGCCTATGTCCGCCGCGCTGCGAGAACGCCTGCAACGCAGAGAGCCCGTGCGCGCGACGGGCGCGGCACGGGCTCTCTGCGTTGCAGGGGAGGGTCAGACGAACAGGTTCGCCCGCTCGAGGTCCTCGGCGAAGTCGACCTCGACCGCATACAGGTCGGAGATGTCCATCGGCTCCAGCAGCAGACCGTTCTCCACGATCGCGAGTTCGAGACCGCGCTCGAAGTAGTCCTGATCGTCCACGCGCTGCAGCTGGCGCATGAACGCCTGCTTGTCGCGCGAAGAGATGTAGTTGATGCCGACGGCCTCGCCGATGCCGCCCTTGACGGTCTTGGAGAGCTCCTTGATGTAGCCCTCGGCATCGACGGTGTACTTGACCTCTTCGTCGCTCACCTTGGCGGTGTTGACGGTGACGAAGGACTGGTCGCGCTCGATGAAGGGGATCGCGCGACCGAGGATGCGCGGGTCGAAGACGACGTCGCCGTTCATCCAGAGCACGCCCTTGCGGCCGGTGGCGGCGAGGCCGCGCAGCAGGCTCTTCGACGTGTTGGTCTCGTCGTAGCGCTCGTTGTGCACGTAGTTCACATCGGGGAACGCCTCGATGATCGTCTCGGCGCGGTAGCCGACGATCGTCGTGATGCGCACGTCGTCGCCGAACGCGGCGTGGATGTTGTCGTGCTGCTGCCGCATGATCGAACGCCCGTCGTTGAGCTCGGTCAGCGGCTTCGGGAGGGAGCGCCCGAGGCGCGAGCCCATCCCGGCAGCGAGAATGATGGTCTGAAGAGTCACAGAAATGCTCCTGTTACTTGTGTTCACGGTTACGTCACCGATGGGACACTTCCTCGTGCCGGAGTTCATGCTATCGACCGACCCTGGGCGGATCATGGTCAGATCGACCGCGATGCCATTCCGTTATCGAGTGCTCGGGTCATTCCCAGGTTCACCGGAGGCGACATCACGTGCTTCGGATCCCGTCACTTCGGGTCGTCGTCAGGGTTCGCGGGCTCCTCGGTTGATACCGTGAAGGGCATGACCGGAGCACCCAATGACCCCCGCGCGCCCAAGGACTCTTCCCCACCCACGAAGGCCCGTCGTCCCGCGTCCGCCAGTCCTCGGACGACGGCTGCGCAGACGGCGCGCGTGAAGGCCGAGGGGCAGGCATCGGCGGCGCGAGCCGCGGCGGCCAAGCGCACGGCCGCCAGGACGAGCGCGGCACGCACGGCGGCGGCGAAGGCCGCGGCGGAGAAGGCCGGCGCCGCGAAGGCGGAGGCGGCCGCGGAGGACGCGAAGGAATCCGCCGCCAAGGTCGCCGCGGTCAAGGCCGCCGCACCGCGCACCGCACGCGCGCCGCGGGCGGCTAAGACCGCCACGACGACGAAGCGCACAGCGGCGGCGGCGAAGAGAGAGACCGCCGCTACGGGCACCGAGGCGTCGGGGGGCGTCAAGGACTCGGAAGCGAGCGAGTCCGCGCCGAAGCGCACGACGACCGCCCGGACCGCGCGCACGGCGGCGGCGAAGACCGCGGCCGCGAAGACGACCACGGCGAAGGCCGCCACGGCGAAGGCCGCCGCGGAGAAGACGACGGCTGCGAAGAACACCGCGCCGAAGACGACGGCCACGAAGCGTGCTCCGCGGGCGAAGGCCGCAGGGGGAGCGCGGACGGCACCCGCTGCCGTCGCCGCGCAGGCCGCCGCTGCCGTCGCGGAGGTGGTGAACCCGCCGATCGTCGCTGAAGCCGCGATCGAACCGACCGAGGACTCGGGCGCAAAGGTCTCCCCACAGCCCGCCGTCACGGGGCATGATGCTCCTGTGGACAGCGAATCGGGGGCGGCGGGATCCGTCACGACCGGAGCCGCGGAGGTCGAGCCGATCGCCGCGGAGGTCGTCGAGATCGAAGCCGTCCCGTCCACGGTCGCCGTCATCGAGAACGAGGATGTCGCGACCGTAGAGGTCGAGGCCGAGACCGCACCTGCGGCGGCCACGACGGATGTCGAGGATGCCGCCGCCGTCGCGCCGGATCCTGACGCCGATGCCGACGGGCAGGCGCTCGTCGTGCGCGGCCTCGTCAAGCGCTTCGGCGACGCCGTGGCGGTGGCGAGCATCGATCTGACGGTCCCCGCCGGCTCCTTCTACGGGATCGTCGGCCCCAACGGCGCCGGAAAGACCACGACGCTGTCGATCATCGCCGGCCTGCTGCGTCCCGACGAGGGAACCGTGCGGATCAGCGGGATCGACCAGACCGCCGATCCGGCTGCCGCGAAGCGGGCGCTCGGCGTGCTGCCCGATCGCCTGCGCACCTTCGACCGGCTCACCGGGCGTCAGCTGCTGCACTACTACGGACTGCTGCGGGGCCTTCCCTCGGATGTCGTCGAGAAGCGCGTCGCGGATCTGGCGAGGGCGTTCGATCTGACCGGCGCGCTCAGCCGCGTCGTCTCGGACTATTCCGCCGGAATGACCAAGAAGATCATGCTCGCCGGCGCGATGATCCACTCGCCGCGCGTGCTGGTCCTGGACGAGCCGTTCGAGTCGGTGGATCCGGTGTCCTCGGGAGTGATCCTGGACATCCTGCGCGCCTACGTCGCGCACGGCGGCACCGTCATCCTCTCCAGCCATGGCATGGATCTGGTCGAGCAGGTGTGCGCCCGGATCGCGATCATCGTCGGCGGCGAGGTCCTCGCCGAGGGCACGGTCGACGAGGTGCGGGCGGGGCAGACCCTGGAACAGCGCTTCGTGGAGCTGTCCGGCGCGGGCGCCGAGGTGGAGGGGCTCGAGTGGTTGCACACGTTCTCCGACTGAGGCTCATGCTCGCGCTCGGCGCGCTGCGCGGCGACCGGAGTCGGGTGGTACGCACCGTCGTGGCGCTGCTGCTCACCGCGGCGGCGACGACGGTGGCGGTCGTCGCCATCCGCAGCCTCGCGCAGACCTCAGGAGCCGCCGCGCACACGGTCATCGTGCTGGGCAGCTCCGCCGTTGTCCTGGGTTTCTTCGTGGCGCCGATCCTGGCGGGATCCGTCGACCAGCTGGATCCGCGACGTTTCGTGGTCTTCGGCGTCGATGAGCGTCGGCTTCCCCTGGTCCTCACCCTCGCGGCCTTCGTGAGCGTGCCGAGCCTGGCGCTGCTCGTGGTGGAGGCGGCCGTGGTGAGCGTGGCGATCACGTTCGGGGTTCCCTGGATCCTCGCGGTGCTCTCAGGGCTGCTGACCCTCGGGACGGCCGTGCTGGCCGCACGGGTCGGGATGGCGTTGAGCGCGCGGCTGCTGCCGGAGCGGCGCTCCCGCGAGCTCACGTCGCTCTTCGCGCTCGCCGTGATCGTCATCGCCGTGCCGGTGTGCGTGTTCGTGGCCTCGCTGGGCTGGGCGGGAGCGGTTCCGCCGGTCCTGCACACCGTCGCGGGAGTGCTCGGCTTCACGCCGCTCGGCGCCTCCGCCGCGATGCCCTTCCTCGCCCTGTCGGATCACGCCGGCGGAGCGTGGGTCGCGGCGATCGTCGCCGTGGCGACGGCTGTCGTCGTCACGGCAGGCTGGCTGGTGCTCGCGCGACGGGCGCTGAGCACCACCGAGCGGCCGACCACGGTGCGCGAGCGGCCGGGACTCGGCTGGTTCGCTCTGCTGCCGTCGAACGCCTTCGGCGCCGTGGCGGCACGAAGCCTCGTCTACTGGCTGCGCGACCGCCGCTACATCATGAACTTCGTGATCGTGCCGATCGCGGGCGTGCTCACGGTCGTCCCGCTCCTCGTCGCCGGTGTGCCGCTCGAGATCGCGGCGGCGCTGCCGGTCGCCGTGATGGCGCTGTTCTTCGGCTGGCTGCCGCACAACGACGTCGCCTACGACTCGACCGCGTTCTGGATCCACGTCGCGAGCGGAGTGAGGGGAGTGCCGGACCGGCTGGGCCGTCTCATCCCCGTGCTCCTGATCGCCGTGCCGACCCTCGCCGTGGCGATCCCGATCACGCTCGCCGTGATCGGGCGGTGGACGCTGCTGCCGCTGTTCGTCGGCGTGGTCGCGAGCCTGCTGCTGTCGGGCCTCGGCCTGTCCAGCGTCCTGTCGGCGGTCGCGCCCTACGCGGTCTCGCGTCCGGGCGACAGCCCGTTCCAGCAGCCGCAGCGCGCCCGCGGCGGCCTGCTGGGGCAGGCGGGGACGCTCCTCGGCGCGGTCGTTCTGAGCCTTCCGGCACTGCTTCTGGCCTGGCCCGCGCTGGCGGATGACACGGTCTCCACGGCGCCGGTGCTCTGGACGGGACTGCTGATGGGTGCCGCGGTGCTGTTCCTCGGCGTCCAGATCGGAGGCCGGACGTTCGAGCGCCGCGGGGCGCAGCTGATGGAGTTCGTCGAGACGGTGTGAGAGATCCGCGTGATCGCGGCGCCGGTGCGCCTGCGCACGATTAGACTCGCGGTCATGAGTACCCCGCTGGATGCCCCGGACCAGGGCGGCGTCGCCACCCTCGATCGCGAACTCGAGCAGCTCCTCAACGAGGAGCTCCAGGAGCCGGGAGACCACGAGCGGTTCTCCCATTATGTGAAGAAGGAGAAGATCCTCGAGTCCGCTCTGACCGGCAAGCCCGTGCGGGCGCTGTGCGGCAAGAAGTGGACTCCGGGACGGGATCCGGAGAAGTTCCCGGTGTGCCCGACATGCAAGGAGATCTACGAGTCGATGGTCGGCTGACCCCCGAAAGAGTCAGAAACCGACCTCAGGCGACGTCGACGTCCTTCGTCTCGTCGCTCCGCTCCTCGCTCAGGAACCGAGTCGGTCCTAGCGGACGTCTTCAAAAAGGGTCGGGATCGCCGGATCCGATTTGCTGAGCGCGAGGGCGCGCACCGGCAGCTCCTCGCGCACTTTGAGGTGGTGCTCGCGCGCCGCGACGGTTCCGACTGGTCCCTCGTACGCGGTGTCGATCTCGCCGCCCTCGACGAGTGTCACCTGGAGGGCCCGCCCATCCGAGCTCTCCTGGACGCCGAGTTCCTCGAAGCCGTCCGCGACGAGCACGCGCTCGGACCGGGCGACCCCGTTCTCGAGGATCCGGAACGCGGCCTTGCGGCCGCCCTTCGAGGCCTTGTCCGCCGACGCCTTGGCCACGGCGACCCAGCCGCCGTCGGATCCCTGGCGCGCCACGAGCTTGTAGACCATGCTCGCGGTCGGGTAGCCGGATCCGGTCACGACGGACGTGCCGACGCCGTACGCGTCCACCGGGGAGGCGGCGAGCGCGGCGATCGCATACTCGTCCAGATCGCTCGTCACGGTGATCTTCGTGCCGGTCGCGCCGAGCTCGTCGAGCTGCGCGCGCACCTCGGCGGCCATGATCGGGAGGTCGCCGGAGTCGATGCGCACGCCGCCCAGCTCCGTGCCTGCCACGCGGATCGCCGTCTCGACCCCGCGCCGGATGTCGTAGGTGTCCACGAGCAGCGTGGTGCCGGTGCCGAGGGCGTCGATCTGGGCGCGGAAGGCGTCCTCCTCGCTGTCGTGCAGGAGCGTCCAGGAGTGCGCGGCGGTGCCCATGGTCGGGATGCCCCAGGTGCGGCCGGCCTCGAGGTTGCTGGTGGCGCCGAACCCTGCGATGAAGGCGGCGCGGGCGGCGGCGACCGCGGAGTCCTCGGCCGCGCGTCGCGACCCCATCTCGGCCAGCGGGCGCTCTCCGGCGGCGATGCTCATGCGACTGGCAGCGGTCGCGACCGCGGAGTCGTGGTTGAGCACGCTGAGCGCCAGGGTCTCCAGGATCACCGCGTCGGCGAACGTGCCCTCGACCGTGAGGATCGGGGATCCGGGGAAGTAGAGCTCGCCCTCGCGATAGCCGCGGATCGTCCCGGTGAAGCGGTAGCCCTCGAGGTAGCGGTGCGTCGCGGCGTCCACGACCTTCGCATCGCGCAGGTAGCGCAGCTCATCCTCGCCGAAGCGGAAATCGCGCAGCAGGGAGAGCAGGCGCCCGGTGCCGGCCACGACGCCGAACCGTCGGCCGCCGGACAGGCGGCGGGAGAACAGCTCGAACACGCTCTGGCGCGCGGCGGTGCCGTCGCGCAGCGCGGCCTCCAGCATCGTGAGCTCGTAACGATCGGTCTTCAGGGCGCTGGACGCGGTCATGGCGATCAGCATACGGGCGACGGCCCGTGCGGAGCGCGCTGACTCGTGCGCCGACTAGGCTGGAGCATCATGAACGACGCGCCGATCGGGATCTTCGACTCCGGGGTCGGCGGGCTCACCGTCGCGAGGGCGATCAGGGCGCAGCTGCCCAGGGAGTCGTTCGTCTACATCGGCGACACCGCGCATTCGCCCTACGGGCCGAAGCCCATCGCCGACGTGCGGCGCTATTCGCTCGAGGTGCTCGACACCCTCGTCGATCAGGGCGTGAAGATGCTCGTGATCGCCTGCAACACGGCGTCCTCTGCGATGCTGCGCGACGCGCGCGAGCGCTACGACGTGCCCGTCGTCGAGGTGATCGGACCCGCCGTCCGCCGGGCGATCTCGACCACCCGCAACGGCCGGATCGGCGTGATCGGCACGGTCGGCACGATCGGTTCCCGCGCCTACCAGGACATGCTCGAGGTGAACGAGAACCTCGCGGTGTTCACGGCGGCATGCCCGCGCTTCGTCGAGTTCGTGGAGGCCGGCATCACCGACACCCCTGAGGTGCTCCGGGTCGCCGAGGAGTACCTGGCGCCGCTGCGCGACGCGGACGTCGACACCCTCGTGCTGGGCTGCACGCACTATCCGTTCCTGCGCGGAGCGATCGGCTACGTCATGGGGGAGGGCGTCTCGCTCGTCTCCAGCGACGACGAGACCGCGGGCGACGTCTACCGCCAACTCGTGCGCGGCGACCTCCTCGCCACCGCCGATGCCCGCCCCCGCTACGTGTACGAGGCGACCGGTGCGTCCGCGGACGACTTCACCGCCCTCGCCAACCGACTGATGGGCCAGGAGGTGCGGGGCGTCCGGCTCGTGCAGACCGGTGTCATCGACCTTCCCCACCTCAAGGAGATCCCATGACCGAGTCCACCATCCGCAAGGACGGCCGCACCGTCGACCAGCTCCGCCCGATCACGATCGAACGCGGCTGGAGTGCCCAGGCGGAGGGATCCGCGCTGATCAGCTTCGGGAACACCAAGGTGCTGTGCACGGCGTCGTTCACGAACGGCGTGCCCCGCTGGCTCACGGGCAAGGGCAAGGGCTGGGTCACCGCCGAGTACGCGATGCTGCCGCGGGCCACGAACGACCGCAACGACCGGGAGAGCGTGAAGGGCCGCATCGGCGGGCGCACGCACGAGATCTCGCGCCTGATCGGCCGGGCTCTCCGCGCGGTCGTCGACACCAAGGCGCTCGGCGAGAACACGATCGTGATCGACTGCGACGTGCTGCAGGCTGACGGCGGCACCCGCACCGCGGCGATCACCGGCGCCTACGTCGCGCTCGCGGACGCGATCGAGTGGGGCCGGCGCAAGAAGTTCATCGGCCAGAAGGCCCAGGTCCTTCGTGACTCCGTCGCTGCGGTCTCGGTCGGCATCATCGACGGCGAGCCCATGCTCGACCTGGCCTACGTCGAGGACGTGCGCGCCGAGACCGACATGAACGTGGTGGTCACCGGCCGCGGTCTGTTCGTCGAGGTGCAGGGCACGGCCGAGGGCGCGCCCTTCGACAAGCGCGAGCTCGACGCGCTGCTCGAGCTCGGCGTCAACGGCTGCGCCGATCTGCGCGACCGCCAGCTCGCGGTGCTCGCCCCTTCGACGGGCTCAGGGACCGAGTGATGAGGATCGTCCTCGCCACCCACAACGCGCACAAGATCGCGGAGTTCGGGCAGATCGTGGCGGCCACACGCCCCGATCTCGAGGTCGTCGGCTACGAGGGGCCGGAACCGGTCGAAGACGGCGTGACGTTCGAGGAGAACGCGCTCATCAAGGCGCGCGCCGCGGCCGCGCACACCGGTCTCGCGGCGCTCGCGGATGACTCCGGCATCGCGGTGGACGTGCTGGGCGGCTCGCCCGGGGTCTTCTCCGCCTACTGGGCGGGCCAGAAGAAGGACGACGTCGCGAACCGGGAACTGCTGCTGGACCAGCTGCGCGACATCGCGGATCCGCGTCGCGCGGCGCACTACGTCAGCGTCATCGCGCTCGTCCTCCCGGACGGACGCGAGTGGACGGTCCGCGGCGAGTGGCCGGGCCGTCTCGCGCACGCCGCCGTCGGCGACGGCGGCTTCGGCTACGACCCCGTGTTCCTGCCGGAGGGGCAGACCGGCCTCGAGCGCACGGTCGGTGAGTTCACGGCCGAGGAGAAGCAGGCGCAGTCGCACCGTGCCCGCGCCTTCGTGGCGCTGGTGCCGCTGCTCGCCGAGCTCTGAGGCTCGGCCGCCTCGGGAGCGAAGTCTGGCGGTCTTGGTTGACCCGTGCTGACGGTCTTGACAGGATCGCAGCATGAATCCGCGGGCCGCTCATCCGTTGCAGCGGTGCGTTGTTTCGGTCTTCTCGGGGCTGGTGCTCGTGGGCCTTTTGGCTGCTTCAGGATGCTCGGCACCCGTAGCGCCTACTGCGACAGTCTCGCCCAGCTCCAGTTCTCTTGATGGGTATGTCGACTCGGCCCTCGCCGTCATGGACGAACGTGGCCTGTATCGAGACTCCGATCAATGGCGCGACGAACTCGCACGCGCGCGGGACCGAGCAGGTGATATCGATTCGCCGTCGGCTGCCTATGCGTTGCTGCGCGAGGCCGTCCGCAAGGCAGGCGGTGTGCATTCGTTCTTCTTGACGCCTGGTGAGAGCGCACCAGCCCCGGCTTCTGAAGAACCGATTGCGGTGCCGAACGTCGAAACGCAGGACGGAATCTCGGTCCTGCATCTTCCCGCCCTTGCGGCACCGAACGGATCCGACGACGCGGAGTCCTACCTGCGGGCCGGACGAACGGCCATCACCGCCAACGCGGCAGCGACGACGTGCGGTTGGGTGCTGGACCTCAGCGACAACAGCGGAGGCAATGGGCTCACGATGCTGGATGTCATCGGGCCGCTGCTGGATACCGACCAGGCGATTGGGCTCCGCTATCCGGATGGGCGCGAAGAGTGGCTATCGCCTCAGGGCGACGACGCTCCGCATGGCCTCGGGCCGGTTGCGATCGTCACCAGCGGGGTGACAAGAAGCGCCGCGGAGATGGTTCTCGCCGCATTCGACCGTCAGGCCGACACGGTGCGTGTCGGGCAGCCCAGCGCGGGCATGACGACGAGCAACCAGGTCTTTCCGTTGGAGGACGGAGCAGAGATCGTTCTCACCACTGCGTGGTTCATGAACCGCAATGGCGAGAAGCTGGACGGCCCGATGGAGCCGGGAGTCGGCGTTCCCCGCGGAGAGGGGACGCAAGCTGCGAAGCTCGCGGCACAGGGTTGGGTCCGTTCAACATGTCTCGGGAAGTGACTGAGTCGCTTCGTGCCGCCGGATCCTTGTCAGCGGATCATCCGCGGCATGGTCGCACCGTTGTGACCATGATCAGCGGCTCCGCGAGTCTGCACAACGCGAGCAGACGGTCCTTCGCTCGGCCGGCGGGTCCTGTGAACACGATCACGTCGTCCACGCAGAGAGCCAGCAGGACATCGAGCACCGGCATCGCGAGCGGGCGCAGCGCGGCGCCCGACGGCACCAGGATCCCTGCTAGGCCCCGAGCACGATCGCCGCGAGGTAGAGCGTCACCTGATGGCGCTCCGCCCAGACCGTGATCCGCTCCACGAGTCCAGCTTGTCCGGTCGGGGTCAGTGGCGCGAGACCTTGCGTGCGACGTGGGGCGCAAGTGAGAATCATCCCCATTCCCGACTAGGCGAAAAGGCCTCCGACCGGGAGATCCCGGCTCTACCCTTGAAGCATGCACGACCACGCACCCGCCACGGGGATCCGCTCTGCAGGCCACCGCCGCCTGCTTGCGATCTCGCTGACGCTCACGTCCGTGATCATGATCGTGCAGGTGGTCGGCGCGATCCTCAGCGGCTCCCTCGCCCTGCTGGCGGACGCGGCGCACATGTTCACGGATGCCTCCGCGCTCGTGATCGCCCTCATCGCGAGCACCGTCGCCGCGCGCCCGGCCGACGATCGGCGCACCTTCGGCTATCAGCGCGCCGAGGTCTTCGGCGCGCTGATCAACGCGATCATCCTCATCCTGCTCTCCGCCTGGGTGGCGTTCGAGGGGATCACTCGGCTGGTGAACCCGGGAGAGGTCGAGGTCGCCGGATCCCTCATGCTGATCGTCGCCGCAGTCGGCCTCGTCACGAACGCGATCTCGATGTGGCTGCTCAGCGCCGCGCAGCGCGAGAGCATCAACGTGCGAGGGGCGTATCTCGAAGTCATGGGGGATCTGATCGGATCCGCCATGGTCATCGTCGCGGCGATCGTCATCATCACGACCGGCTGGATGCCCGCCGACGCGATCGCCTCGCTCGTGATCGCCGCCATGATCATCCCCCGCGCGATCGCGCTGATGCGGGAGGTGTTCTCGGTGCTCGCCGAGTCGGCGCCGAAGGGCACCGCGGTCAGCGAGATCCGTCAGCATCTGCTCGGTTACCCGGGCGTGACCGGCGTGCACGACGTGCACGTGTGGCAGCTCACGCGCGGCGCACCCGTGTTCACGGCGCACGTCTCGGTGCAGCCCGCGGTGCTCGCCGGCGGGGGAGCGGCGGCGCTCCTCGTCCAGATGCAGACCTGCCTCGCGCAGCACTTCGACGTGGAGCACTCCACGTTCCAGATCGAGCCCGATGCGAGCGGCGCCGGAAACGCGGGCGACTGCGAGGCCGTGCACACCTGAGCCGTGCGCCTGAGTCTGTGGGGTCAGGACTCGACGACGACCTCGTCCGGCCGCTTGTCGGGACGGAGCCCCCGCCATCGGGCGTGGCGCAGCACGCCGTCGTCGGTCCAGTTCGCGAACTCGACCTCGCCGACGAGCTCCGGCCTCACCCACAGCGCGTCCGAGGCGTCCGCGACGGGCACGCCGTCGACGGACGCCGACGGCGTGCGCAGCGCCTCCAGCCGCGCGCCGAGGTCCTGCAGCACCCGGTCGGTGAAGCCCGTGCCGACCCGGCCGACGTAGCGCAGCCCGGATGGCAGCGCGGGTTCGGGGATCGCGAGCAGCAGAGATCCGATGCGCCCGGCGCGGTCTCCCTTGCCCGGCCGGATGCCGACGATCACGACCTCCTGCGCCCGGGTGAGCTTGATCTTGAGCCAGCGCGGGGAGCGCCCGCCCGACGCGTAGGCCGAGGCGGGATCCTTCACGACGACCCCCTCGAGGTCGAGTGCGGCGCTCGTGGCGAGGGCCGCGTCGACGTCGTCGAACACCGGCGGCACGAGCACCGGGGCGGGCAGATCCGCGGCGATCTGCTCCAGGAGCTCGCGCCGGTCGCGCAGCGGGAGCGGGGTGAGGTCGTGGCCCTCGAGGTGCAGGAGGTCGAACAGGTGGTAACGCACGGGGGTGCGGACGACCTCGCGCTCGATCTCTCGCGCGCGGGTGAGGTGCATCCGGTCCTGCAGTCGGTGGAAGCTCGGCCGGCCGGCCGCATCCAGCGCCACGATCTCGCCGTCGACCACGGCCTCGCCGACGGGGAATCCCGGCGCGCCGTCCGCGGTGAGCTCGGGGTAGCGGTCGGTGATGTCGGTGCCGCTGCGGGCGTGCAGCCGGAAGCGCCCTTCGGACCAGCTGCCGATCGCGCGAACACCGTCCCACTTGATCTCGGCCCAGCCGAGTCCCCGGGCCGTGCCGGGGGTTCCGCGTTCGGCCAGCATGGGGGAGTACACGGGGACGGGGGATCCTCCGGTTCCCCGAATCGGGGCTGGCCCGCGCTCGCGCGCGTCCGGCCGGGGCTCCGAAGGCGCATCGGTCGGAGTCGCGCGAGCCGGAGTCGCGCCGGCCGGAGTCGCATCGGTCGCGGCCGTGATCGCCGCGAACGGATCCAGGCCCCGCCCCGCGCGCTCGAGCACCTCGTCGAATCGCAGCTGACGGAGGTCCGGGTCTTCCAGCTCGGCCCAGGTGCGCGGGGCAGCGACCCACGGCTGCGGCCGGCCGCGCAGCGAGTAGGGCGCGATCGTCGTCTTCTTGCCGTTGTTCTGGCTCCAGTCCAGGAAGACCTTGCCCGCGCGCAGGGTCTTCGTCATGACGCTCGTCACGAGGTCAGGACGATCGGCCTCGATCGCGCGGGCGAGGGCGTGCGCGAAGCCGGAGATCTCGTCGCTCGTGCGATCGCCGGGGAGATGCGCGTACAGGTGGATCCCCTTGCTCCCGCTCGTGACGGGGACGGCATCAAGGCCCATGCCGGTGAGGATCCCTCGGGCGAGGAGCGCGACCTCGGCGCACTGGGTGAGCGTCACGCCGGGACCCGGATCGAGGTCGAGCACCAGCCGATCCGGGTTGCCGCGGCCGCCGCCTGGGGCGAAGCGCCACTGCGGGATGTGCAGCTCGATCGCGGCGACCTGCGCCATCCAGACGAGCGTCGCGACCTCGTCGACGAGCGGGTAGTCCTTCGCGCCGCCCGAGTGCGGGATCTCCTGACGCGGGATCCACCCCGGCGCGCCGGGTTCGAGCTGCTTCGCGAAGAAGGATCCCTGCGGATCCGCCGCGGTGCCGATGCCCTCCACCCAGCGCTTGCGGGTGACAGGGCGTCCGGCGACGACGGGCAGCAGCCGCGGGGCGATCCGCGCGTAGTAGTCGATCACCTCGCCCTTGGTGGTTCCCGTCTCCGGGTACACCACCTTGTCGAGGTTCGTCACGCGCAGCCGCCGCTCTCCGATGCGCACGAACTGCGGGCCGTCTGCCATGTGGTCACAGTAGTGCGCACGGAGGTATCCGTCGTGAGCGCCGGTGGTGTGTACTGGTGCCATGAGGACGATCTGGAAGGGCTCGCTCACCTTCGGCCTGGTCAACGTGCCGGTCAAGGTGTACTCGGCGACGGAGGACCACGACGTCGCGCTGCACCAGGTGCACGACGCCGACGGCGGGCGGATCCGGTACAAGAGGGTGTGCGAGATCTGCGGGCAGACCGTCGCCTACTCGGAGATCGATCGGGCCTACCAGGATGAGTCGCAGACCGTGGTGCTGACCAAGGACGACCTCGAGTCGCTGCCAGCCGAGCGCAGCCGCGAGATCGACGTCGTGGAGTTCGTGCCGTCCGACCAAGTGGATCTGCTGACGCTGGACAAGGCCTACTACCTCGAGCCGGATTCCACCTCGCCCAAGGCTTACGTGCTGCTGCGCAAGACCCTCGAAGCCACGGACCGCACCGCGATCGTGCGCTTCACTCTCCGCCAGAAGACGCGGCTTGCGGCCCTGCGGGTGCGCGGCGACGTGCTCGTGCTGCAGACCCTGCTGTGGGCCGACGAGGTGCGCGAGGCCGACTTCCCCGCGCTGCAGGAGGAGGTCACGGTCTCCGACAAGGAGCTGGAGCTGTCGGCGTCGCTCGTCGACGGGTTCTCCGCGGACTTCGATCCGAGCGCGTTCGTCGACGAGTACCAGGTCGAGCTGCGCGCGCTCATCGACGCCAAGATCGAGAAGGGCGAGGCCTTCGAGACCGAGGAGACGTTCGCGCCGGCCGAGAAGGGCGGCGAGGTCATCGACCTCATGGAGGCGCTGCGGGCGAGCGTCGAGAAATCGAAGGCCGCGCGGGCCGCGGCCTCCGCGAAGGGCGACGCGGACGGAGCCGCCCGCGACGCCGGCTGAGCCCGGGTCAGGTCTCCGGCTCGACGGCCGGGATCCCGGCAGCCGCCTCCTTCTTCGCCTTGCGGCGCTCGTTGAGGTAGTGCCAGACGGTGACCGCGAGCGTGAGCGCGACGACGCCGAGCAGGATCACGTCGATGTACTTGGTGACGAGATCCGCAATCCAGGGGATGTACGCGATCAGGTAGCCGACGTAGGTGAGTCCGAAGCCCCAGATGAGCGCGCCGATGAGGTTGTACAGGCTGTACTTGCGCCACGGCATGTGCCCGACGCCTGCGGCGACGGGCGCGAAGGTGCGCACCACCGGGACGAAGCGCGCCATGATCACCGTCAGGCCGCCGAAGCGCTCGAAGAAGTGGTTCGTGCGTTCCACGTTCTTCCGGCTGAACAGCCCGGACTCCTTGCGCTCGAAGACCGCGGGTCCGCCCTTGTGCCCGATCAGGTAGCCGACCTCGCCGCCGAGGAACGCCGCCAGTGCGATCAGCAGGCCGACCGCCCAGATGTCGACCCCGAACACGTGGTTCGTGTGGGTCAGCAGGCCAGAGATGATCAGCAGGGTGTCGCCCGGGAGGAGGAACCCGATGAGCAGGCCCGTCTCGGCGAAGATGATGAACAGCACCACGGCGAGTGCCCAGGGGCCGGCGCCGTTGATGATGACGTTCGGGTCGAGCCAGGGGATGAGGGCGGCGTGGTGCACAGGTGGTTCCCGTCCGTGGAGTCGTCGCTGGAATGACCGCCGAGATCTCGGCGTCCCTGAAGTCTAGAGCGGGCTCCGCCAGCAGTGCCTGAGAGGGTGCCGGGGGCTCGGCGCCGGCGGGGGCTCGACATAGACTGGGGATCGCCGCGCGGGAGTGGTGAAATCGGTAGACACGCAGGATTTAGGTTCCTGTGCCTTCGGGCGTGTGGGTTCGAGTCCCACCTTCCGCACACGGGCGCGTTCCCGGTGGCGGCCGCGTGGCCGGCCCCGGGAACGCGCGCATCCGTCAGCCGTGGAACTCGTGCGGATGCGGGCCGCTGCGGCCGTCGCGGTCCAGCGCATCGATCGCCGCGAGCTCGGTGGCGTCCAGTTCGAAGCCGAACACGTCGAAGTTCTCCGCGATGCGACTCGGCGTCACCGACTTCGGGATCACGACGCGCCCCTGCTGAAGGTGCCAGCGCAGTACCACCTGGGCCGGAGTGCTGCGGCCGTGCCGGGCGGCGATCGCCGCGATGGCAGGATCCTGCAGCACCGCGCCCTGGGCGAGCGGACTCCACGCCTCGGTCACCACGCCCGCCTCCGCATCCGCATCGATCACTGCGCGGTTCTGGAAGGCGGGGTGCAGTTCCACCTGGTTGACCGCGGGCACGACGGATCCGGTCTCGAGGATGCGCGTGAGATGTATGGGCTCGAAGTTCGAGACGCCGATCGCGCGCACGCGGCCCTGGGCGTACAGCGCCTCGAGTCCGCGCCAGGTGCCGGTGAAGTCGCCATCGCCGAGCTCGGGCCAGTGGATCAGGTAGAGGTCGAGCGCATCGAGGCCGAGCTTGTCGAGGCTCGCGTCGTAGGCGCGCAGAGTCGCGTCGTATCCCTGCTCGGCGTTCCACGCCTTCGAGGTGATGAACAGCTCGTCCCGAGCGATGCCGGACTCGGCGATCGCGCGGCCGACGCCGCGCTCGTTGCCGTAGATCGCGGCGGTGTCGATGCTGCGGTAGCCCGTCTGCAGGGCGGCGGCGACGGCCGCAGTGGTCTCGTCGTCAGGAACCTGGAACACGCCGAAGCCGAGCTGGGGCATCGCGATGCCGTTGTTGAGCGTGAGGGAGGGGACGGTCATGTCGTTCGTCTTTCTCTGTCGTTGCGGAGTGGAGGAGGGGTGGATCAGCGCGCGGCGACGGGAATCGGATTCGTGGCGGTGGGCGCGCTTGCGGGGCCGGGTCGTGCGGATCCGCGCCGGGCGAGCATCGCGGCGATGATCATCACGAGGAGCGCCAGTGCGGTGATCCCGGCGCCGATCCAGATGGGGGAGGTGTATCCGAATCCCGCGGCGATGCCGACTCCTCCGGCCCAGGCGCCGAGGGCGTTGCCGACGTTGAACGCGCCGATGTTGGCGCCGGAGGCGAGTGTCGGAGCCGAGGACGCGTAGCCCATGATCCGGGACTGCAGGCCCGGCACGGTGCCGAACCCGAAGCCGCCCATGAGGAACAGGGCGACGGTGGTCGCGGCGCCGTTCGACGCCACGAGCGCGAAGCCGACGAGCACGAGGACGAGAGCCGCGATGAAGACGATGAGGGTCGCGTCGATCGACCGGTCCGCCGCCTTGCCGCCCGCCCAGTTCCCGAGGAACAGGCCCGCCCCGAACAGCACGAGCAGCCAGGGGACCATGCCGGACGCGAAGCCGCTGACCTCGGTGAGCGTGTACGCGATGTAGGTGAACGCACCGAACATGCCGCCGTAGGCGAGCACCGTCACGGTGAGGGAGAGCCACACCTGGCTCGACCGGAAGGCGCCGAGCTCGTCGCGCAGACGCGTGGGGGCGATGTCATGCGCCGTGGGCACGAGCAGGGCGATCCCCGCGAAGGCGACGACGCCGATGATCGCGATCGCCCAGAACGTGGCCCTCCAGCCGAACTGCTGGCCGAGGAAGGTGCCGAACGGAACGCCGAGCACGTTCGCGGCGGTGAGGCCGGTGAACATGATCGCGATCGCCCCGGCCTTCTTCGCGGCGGGCACGAGCGAGGCGGCGAGGACGGATCCGATCCCGAAGAACGCGCCGTGCGTGAGGGCGGCGACGATGCGGCCCACCATCGCCAGGCCGTAGCCGGGGGCGAGGGCGGTGAGCGCGTTGCCGATGACGAAGAGGACGATGAGGCCGAGCAGCACGGGCTTGCGGGGAAGTCGCGTCGTGGCGGCGGTGAGGAACAGCGCGCCGACCACGACGCTCAGCGCGTAGCCCGAGATGAGCCAGCCGGCGGCGGCCTCGGTGACGCCGAAGTCGGCGGCAACCTCGGGCAGCAGGCCCATGATGACGAATTCGGTGAGGCCGATTCCGAAGGCGCCGAGGGCGAGGGCGATCAGGCCGAGAGGCATGGGGGAACTCCTGGTACAGTGAGATAGTTGCAGGCGCGGGTTGTTGCGTCGGTGATCACAATACTTGCACGCGCAAATAAAAAGCGCAAGCAACTACCTTTGGAGGATCCATGGGCATCGCCGATGACGCCGTCGAGATCCGCGCCCGCGGATGGCGCACGATGGCCGCTCTGCACGCCATGATCGAGGCCGAGCTGGAGCGTGCTCTGTCGACCGAGGCGGGGCTCTCCGTGGTCGAGTACACCGTGCTGGAGGCGCTGAGCCGGCAGGACGGCTGGCACATGCGCATGCAGCAGCTGGCCCGTGCCGCGGCGCTCAGCCCGAGCGCGACCACGCGCCTGGTGAACCGGCTCGAGGACAGGGGACTGCTCACCCGGATCCTCTGCGCCGACGACCGTCGCGGGATCTACACGGAGCTCACCCCGAGCGGGCAGAAGCTGTACGAGCGCGCCCGACCGGTGCACGACGAGACGCTCGAGCGCGTGCTCGCCGATGCCGCGGAGCAGCCCGAGTTGCTGCCGATGGTCGACGCGCTGCACGACGTCGCCCGCGTCGGCTGACGCGCGTCCGGCGCGCTGAGCCGCGGCGCCTGTGGATAACTTCCGAGGCAGCTCCGCGGATCCTGCGACGATGCGGGGATGAGCCCGACCACTGCCTCCGTCGCCGAGAGGGTGCGTGCGCGGCTGCGTGCCGAGCGGACGGATCCTTCGTCCCATCCCGATGAGGCGCGGCGGATCGCGCAGTTCGAGGTGCGCCGGCACAACGATCAGGCGCTCGCCCGCGGCACCGCCACGATCGATGACGAGGCGGCGTGCGTGCGGGACGTCCTCGCCGGTGTCGCCGGCTACGGGCCGCTGCAGCCGCTGCTCGAGGACGACACGATCGAGGAGATCTGGCTCAACGGCCCCTCACGCGTGTTCATCGCCCGAGAGGGGCGCAGCGAGCGCGTGCCGATCACCCTGACCGAGGCGCAGCTGCGCGATGTCGTGGAGCGGATGCTGCACTCCGCGGGGCGGCGGGTCGACATCGGGCAGCCGTTCGTCGATGCGTCCCTGCCGGACGGATCCCGGCTGCACGTCGCGATCGCGGATGTCGTGCGCGGATCGTGGGCGGTCAACATCCGGCGCTTCCTCCCGCGGTACCGGAGCCTCGACGCACTGGTGTCGCAGGGCATGGTCCCCGCATCGGTCGGTGCGTTGCTGTCCGACGCGATGCGCGCGGGCCGCAGCGTGGTGGTCTCCGGGCCGACGCATGCCGGCAAGACCACGCTCCTGGCCGCGCTCGTCGCCGAATGCGGCCCGCAGCGGGTGATCACCGTGGAGGAGACGTTCGAGCTGGGCGTGCAGGCACCGGATCTCGTGGCTCTGCAGGGGCGTCAGGCGAGCCTCGAGGGCACGGGGGAGATCACGCTGCGACGTCTCGTGAGGGAGGCGCTGCGGATGCGGCCCGACCGGCTCGTCATCGGCGAGGTGCGCGATGCCGAGGCACTCGATCTGGTGCTCGCGCTCAACACCGGCGTACCCGGTGCGGCCACCGTGCACGCGAACTCGGCTGCGGAGGCGCTCGACAAGCTGACGATGCTGCCCCTGCTCGCGGGGCGCAACATCGACCGGGCGTTCATCGCACCGGCGCTCGCCGCCTCCGTGCACCTCGTCGTGCACTGCCGTCGGGAGGAGGACGGCGCTCGACGCGTCGCCGAGGTGATCGAACCGCTCGGCATCGACGCCGCCGGGCGCATCACGCACCGCGTCATCCACACAGAGCCGGAATCGTATGCCGCTTCGGGCATGCTCAGTCGCAGGGGCGTCGCATGACCCTGTTGCTGGGCGCGCTGCTCGCTGCAGGCGTGGTGCTGGCGGTGTCTGCGTGGCTGTGGCCCGCGAGGGAACGCACGGTGCGCACTCCGCGCCGGGGCGCTGCGACCCGGCTGCTCCGGGAAGCCGGGTTCCGGTCGGATGCGCGCGTGCTCGTGGTGAGCGTCGTGGCGGTCGGGCTCGTGACAGGGTCCGTGGCGTGGTTGATGACGGGGACACCTGCCTTCGCCCTCGTGCTCGCACTCGCGGGCGCCGCGATGCCGGTCGTGTTCCTGCGCACCCGGCGTCATCGGCTGCTCCGGCTGCGGCGCGGGTTGTGGCCCGACGTCTGCGACCTGCTGATCGCGTCGATCAGGGTGGGGATGCCGCTGCCCGATGCCGTCGCCGCGCTGGAGGAGGCCGCCCCTGCGCTGCTGCGCCCCGCGTTCGCGGCGTTCGCGCGCGACCTGCACGCGACGGGCCGGTTCGACGCGGCAGCGGCGCAGCTCAAGGAGGCGCTCGCGGATCCCGTCGGAGATCGGATCGTGGAGACCTTGCGCATGGCGCGGGAGGTCGGCGGCACCGAGCTCACTGCGGTCCTGCGCGCGCTGTCGGGTTCGGTACGGGCGGAGGCCGCCCTGCGCGCCGAGGTGGAGGCCCGGCAGTCCTGGATCCGCGGCGCCGCCGTGCTCGGTGCGATCGCGCCGTGGGTGATCCTCGTGCTGCTTCTTCTGCGCCCCGAGGGCGCCCGCGCGTACACGACCCCCGAGGGCGTGGCGCTCATCCTCGCCGGTGCCGCGGTGTCCTTCGTCGCCTTCCAGGTCATGCTGCGCATCGGCCGCCTGCCGGAGCCACGGCGGTGGTTCCGATGAGCTCGCTGTCCGACATCGCCGTCTCGGTCCTGCTCGGCGGCCTCCTGGCCGCGGGGTTGCTGCTCACGCTCGCGGCCTTCCCCCGCTGGCGGTGGGCGAACCTCAGCATGCGGATCGCACCGTACGTCCGCGACGTCGCCGACCTCGTGGATCCGACCGCGCGGCTGCCGTGGCGGATGCCCGCCGGGGGATCCTGGACCGTGCGGATCACCGGAGCGTTCGCGCTGTTCGGCGGTGGTGACGCGGGCGTCGCGCGGCGGATGAGTCAGGCGGGGCTGTCCGGCGGATCCGGCGCCTTCCGCCGCCGTCAGCTGGTCTGGGTGCTGTGCGGACTCGGAGCGGGTGCCGGTGCGACGGTCCTGCTCGTGCTGATCGGTCGGCTGTCGGCGCCGGCCGTGTTCCTCCCGGTGATGTCCGCGGCCACCGCCGGAGCCGGCTGCGATGCGCTGCTCGGCGTCCGGGCGAAGGCGCGCGTCCGCCGGCTCACCGAGGAGCTGCCGACGGTGCTGGAGTTCCTGGCGCTGTGCCTGTCGGCAGGGGAGGGGCTTCCGGATGCGCTCCGCCGTGTGGGGCAGGCCGGATCGGGCGAGCTGAGCGGGGAGCTGCGGGGCGTGATCCTCGCCGTCAACACGGGATCCTCGCTCGCCGATGCGCTCGGCGAGTGCGGGCAGCGGCTGCAGGTCCCGCCATTGACCCGCGCCATGGATCAGGTCATCGCCGCTCTCGAGCGCGGCGCCCCGCTGGCTGCGGTGCTGCAGGCGCAGGCATCGGATGCGCGCGACGAGACCAAGCGGGATCTCATCGAGCGGGCCGGGCGCAAAGAGATCCTCATGATGCTCCCGTTGGTGTTCCTGATCCTCCCGCTCAGCGTGCTCTTCGCGGTGTTCCCCGGTGTCTTCATTCTGCGGCTCGGCATCGGCTGACACCGTCCTCGTCTTCCGCCTCTTCGAAGGGAACCCCTCATGTCCGCAGATCGCCTGTCGCTCCGTCCCTCTTCGCTGCGTCTCGATGCGCGCGAGGACCCGGAGCGCGGAGACGTGCCCGGCTGGGTCCTGATCACACTCATGACCGCCGGGCTCGTCGTGCTGATCTGGGCCGTCGCGGGGCCGGCGCTCACGAACCTGTTCGAGCAGGCGATCGCGCGTGTGAGCGGACTCTGACACGCCATGCGTCATGTTGCGGGACGGATCGGCAGGATCGATGACCGAGGATCCAGCCCGGTCGAGTTCGTGCTCATCGGCGCGCTGCTGACCGCGCTCACGCTGGGCGTGCTGCAGTTCGCCCTGGCGGTCTACGTGCGCAACGTCGTGCACGACGCCGCTGTCGAGGGCGCGCACGTCGCGGCCCTCGCCGACACCGAGCCCGGTGAGGGCGTGCAACGCACCCGGACGGTGATCGGGCGCGCCATCGGAGCGGACTACGCGCAGGGTGTGACGGTGCGCGAGACGACCGTGCTGGGCATGCCGACGATGGAGGTCACCGTGCGCACGACGCTGCCGCTCATCGGGTTGCTGGGAGTGCCCTCGGGGCTGGAGGTGGTGGGCCGTGCTCCGGTGGAGTCGTTCACAGATGAGGGGTGACCTCGCCGGTCCGGCATCGGACGAGACCGGATCCGCGGCGCTCGAGTTCATCGGGCTCGGGGTGATCCTGCTCGTGCCGCTGGTGTACCTCGTGCTCGCGCTCGGCGCGATCCAGGGGCAGATGCTGGGGGTCGAGTCCGCGGCACGGCACACGGCGCGCACGACGAGCGCAGCGAGGGGTTCGGCCGAGGCCACCGCTCGGGCGGATGCCGCCGTGCGGTCCGCGATCGAGGAGTACGGGATGGACGCGGCCACCGTCGACGTCGCCATCCGATGCGCTCCGGTCGCCGCCGAATGCCCGGCTGCCGGCGCGACTGTCGTGGTCACCGTGACGGCGGAGGTCGCGTTGCCGTTCGTGCCGCCGGTGCTCGGCCTGGATCGCGTAAGCAGGGTGCGGGTGCAGGCGTCCTCGGCCTACAAGGTCTCGCGCACCTGGACGGACGGATGAGCGCGGTGGGGGCAAAGGAGCATCTGCTCGACGACGACCGTGGCAGCACGATGCCGCTCATCCTGGGCTACCTCGTGCTTGCGATCGCCGTGATCTACGTGTGCGTGTGCGCGACGGATCTGTACATCGCGCAGAAGCGACTCGACTCCGTGGCAGATGCGGCCGCGCTCGCCGGAGCCGACGGCTTCCGCCTGCAGGTCGAGGGCGAGGCGATCCGCGCCGAGCTCGACGATGGTGAGATCGCGGATCAGGCGAACGCGGTGATCGGGATCGTCGGCGGCGGCGCAGAGCTGGTCTCTGCAGGCAGCCCCGACGGGCGCTCGGCGCGGGTGACGGTGCGCGCGGCGTGGTCGCCCCCGCTGCTCAGCGAGCTCGTACCGTCGATGGTCATGATCCAGTCCACCGGCACCAGTCGCACGGCACTGGAGTGACGTCGGTGCGGAGGCGGTACGGGCTGCTGTCAGGCCGCGGGCCGCCGGGGCACGAACCGCGGGATCCACCGCAGGAACCCCACCGCGCCGAGCACGCCGATTGCGCCGATGACGGCGGCGCCGATCGCGAGGGAGCTGATCGCGGCGATGCCGGAGAACAGCAGGGGAGCGACGGCGCCTCCGGCATCGGTGAGCGTGCGCCAGGAGCCGAGGAACGCCGCGGGCTCCGACTGCGGGGCGACGTCGGCGCCGAGCGTGAGCAGGATGCCGCTGGAGAGGCCGTTGCCGACGCCGAGCACGGCGGCGATCATGCCGAACCAGAGCACGTTCGTCGATGCATCGTGCGTGAGCGAGAGCACGAGGAAGCCCGCCCCCATCAGCACCATCGCCGGCAGCGCGGCCCAGAGCCGGCCGAAGCGGTCCATGACCTGGCCGCTCGCGTAGAAGAGGGCGAAGTCGATCGCGCCGGAGACGCCGACGACCAGCGCGATCGAGGAGGCGTCCAGGCCGATCGAGACGCCCCACAGCGGCAGCACCACCTGCCGGGCCGAGCGCACCGCCGACAGACTCGCCGCGGCGAGGCCGAGGCGGCCCAGCACGTCGCGGTTGCGCCACATCGTGCGGAACACGCCCGCGCGTTCGATCGTGGGGATCGACCCGCTCACCGGCTCGCCGGTGTCCTCGACCGCGTCCGGCGCGCGGTCGGCGGCCGCGGCCTGCGCCTCCGGATCCGGCCCGAACAGCACGAGCAGGATCAGCGCGACCAGCAGGACGGCGAAGAACCAGAGGGTCGCATTCTCGGTGTGGAACAGTGCGAGCAGCGCGGCGGCGAGGAAGGGGCCCACGAACATGCCCGCACGGAAGGATCCGCCGAGCAGCGACAGCGCTCTGGCGCGGAACTCGAGCGGCACCCGGGTGGTCATGAAGGCGTGGCGGGCGAGGCCGAACGCCGCGGCCGACATGCCGACCACGAACACCGCGATCGTGAACACGACGAGGCTCGACGCCAGGGCTCCCGAGATCACCCCGATCAGCGAGAGCATACCCGCGATGACCATCGTGAGGCGTTCGCCGACCTTCGCGACCAGCCAGCCCGCGGGGATGTTGCCGCACAGCTGTCCGACTACGAGGGCCGAGGCGATGAGGCCGGCGGAGGCGAGCGACGCGCCCCGGCTCGCCGCGATCACGGGGATGAGCGGCAGGACCGCGCCTTCGCCGAGCGAGAAGAGCAGCGTCGGCAGGTACACCATCGGGCCGAACTTCCAGAGCACTGAGATCGACCGTTCCGCCACGTCTCCACGGTAGACCCGTGCACCGTCCGAGGCGGAGCGGCCGAGTCGTTCAGAACGGCGCAGGCGCGGAAGTGCGGAACCCGGTCGGCGTGATGACCTGAACCGTGCGCTCCTCGGGGCGGGTGCGATACCTCGCTCGCGTGCGATGTCTCAGGCGATGATCCCGGGGGCAGAGGGGCCGCAGCAGGCGGATATCGGTGGTCCCGCCGTCGGCCCAGGGACGGTCGTGGTCGATGTCGGCATCGAGCGCAAGGCGGGTGCAGCCGTCGCGGGAGCAGGTGCCGTGCTGCAGGATCAGCCAGTCGCGCTGCGCCCGGGTAGGACGGTAGGTGCGGCGATCCATGTCGACGATGACGCCCTTGACCGGATCCGTGATGACGCGGTGGAAGGATCCGGCGTCGAGGAAGATCTGCGCGGCCGTGAGCGGGTCGATGGGACCGACGCCGACGATCTCCGCCTGCTCTGCCGGAGGACGCTCGCCCGCGAGCAGCTGCACGGGCACCGTGACGAACACCTTCGTCGTCACCGCCGTCGGGGTGCCGTCGCCCTTCAGCCAGGCCGCGGCGAGGTCCGCACGGAGCTGATCCCGCGTGCGGTCGCCCCGCTCCGCCTTCTGCATGTGCTTCGCGGTCGTCGAGAGCCGGTGATAGGCGGCGTGCAGGTCGGCGGTCGGACCGTAGATGCTCAGCCACGACATGCCGTCACCGGCTTCGGTCAACGTCACCGCCCTGTCCTCCATCGCCCGCGCATGATGGCGCACGGTGCGGTCGCCGAGCAGCCTGTCCACGAGGGTGCGGACCTTGCGCCGCAGCATCGCCGGAGGGCAGGTCAGCACCCAGTCGGCGGCCGCCTCGTCGGCGGCCGCGATCGCCGTGAGCGCCTCCGCCCGGACGTCGTCCGGTGCATCGATCGGCGCCTGAAGCACCCGCACGCGAGAGACGACGTCCTGTACCGCCGCGGGGGAGGCGAAACCGGAACGAGCGCGTTCCCAGACGTTCGGCAGCAGCGTCATCGCGAATTCGGCGGTCGCCTGCATGGTGCGCACCTGGTCTTCGGAGAGCTGCAGCCGCAACGCCATGTCCAGCACCGCCGCCCGCTCGGCGAAACCGGGATCCGCGTCGGCCGTGTAGAGGTCGGGGTGTCGGCGCGCCAGTTCGATCACCTCGAGGATCCGCTCCGCGCGCAGAGCCGCCCGGCGGTTCACCTCATGGTCGTGGCGGGCGAGATCGCCCAGCACGAAGCCGACGATCTCCGCCGCGGACGCGAGTCGCGGGGCCGGATCGTCGATGTTCTCCATGATCCGAGTATAGTACAAAAGTGCGAACAAAGCCAGGGTTCGACGCCTGCCCCGGCGGTCGTTCCCGGCCTCTTCCGGAGGGGGAGAGGCCGATGGGTCGTCAGGGCGTCGCCGCGCGCGATACTCTGAGGTGCCATGCTCGAACTTGATCTCTCCGCCGAAATCGCGGCCCTCCGTCAGACCTTCGGCGACATCCGCGAGGTCGCCGACGTCGAGGGGCTCCGCGCCGACATCGAACGCCTCAGCGAGGAAGCCGGCGCGCCCGACCTCTGGGACGATCCCGAGAAGGCCCAGAAGGTGACGAGCGCACTCAGCCACCGCCAGGCGGACCTGAAGCGCGTCACCGAGGTGGAGCAGCGTCTCGACGACCTCGAGGTGCTCATCGAGCTCGCCAACGAGATGGAGGATGAGGACTCCGCCGCCGAGGCGCGCGCCGAGCTCGCCTCCCTCACCGAGACCGTGAACCAGCTCGAGGTGCAGACCCTGCTGGACGGCGAGTACGACGAGCGCGCCGCGATCATCACGATCCGCTCCGGCGCGGGCGGCGACGACGCCACCGACTTCGCCGAGATGCTGCTGCGCATGTACCTGCGCTACGCCGAGCGCCACAAGTTCCCCGTCAAGATCATGGACACGTCCTACGCCGAGGGTGCGGGCATCAAGTCCACGACGTTCGAGGTCGACGCGCCGTACGCGTTCGGCACGCTCTCGGTCGAGGCCGGCACGCACCGTCTCGCCCGGATCAGCCCGTTCGGATCCGCCGACAAGCGGCAGACGTCGTTCGCCGCGGTCGAGGTCATCCCGCTCATGGAGGAGGCGACCGAGGTCGACATCCCCGAGGGCGACATCCGCGTCGACGTGTTCCGCTCGTCCGGCCCCGGCGGCCAGTCGGTCAACACGACCGACTCCGCCGTGCGCCTCACGCACCTCCCGACCGGCATCGTCGTCTCGATGCAGAACGAGAAGTCGCAGATCCAGAACCGCGCCGCCGCCATGCGCGTGCTGCAGACCCGCCTTCTGCTGCTGCAGAAGGAGGAGGAGGCTGCGAAGAAGAAAGAGCTCGCCGGCAACATCACCGCGAGCTGGGGCGACCAGATGCGCTCCTACTTCCTCTACGGCCAGCAGCTCGTGAAGGACCTCCGCACGGGACACGAGTCGGGCAACCCGGCGACCGTGTTCGACGGAGACCTGGACGGCTTCATCTCCGCGGGGATCCGCTGGCGCAAGCGCAAGGATGACGACGACTGACCTTCGGTATCGTCGATTCAGCGACTTTCCAGGGCGTGGCGTCCGCGCGTGTCATAGGGTGGTGACCCGATGGCTGTGACACGGAGAACCCCGATGACTGTGACACGGAAGACGGCGGCCGGCTGCGCGATCGCGGCGCTGATCGTCCCGGTGGCGGCGACGGCTGCGTACGCCTTCGCACCGGGAGCATCGGCGTCCCCGGCGCACACGGTGTCGCTCGTCGTCGCGCCGCAGACCTACACGGTCGCGTCCGCCGCGCAGGAGCCCGGTACGACGAGGGCTGTCTTCGACGTGCTGTACACCCCGCCGGCGCCGGTCGTCGAGCCGAGCGCCGCACCTGCGCCCGCCGCGAGTTCCCCGACGTCCGTGGCATCCGCGGCTCCGGCGCAGGAGTTCTCCGGGGACGCGGTCGTCGCGTACGCGCAGACGTTCGTGGGCGTCGTCCCCTACGGCTGGGGCGCGGATCCGAGCGACTCCTTCGGCTGCGACGGGCTCGTGCAGTACGTGTACGGGCGCTTCGGCATCAGCCTTCCCCGCGGCGCCGACAACCAGGCGGCGCTGGGCACGGTGATCTCCGCCGACGAGGCGCGCGCCGGCGACCTGGTGTGGTGGCCCGGCCGGCACATCGGCATCTGGGACGGCGCGGGCGGCATCATCGACGCGCCGGACTGGGGCCGCTACGTCGAGCACCACGCGCCCTGGGCGAGCTCTGGTCCGCCGATCTTCATCCGGCTCTGACGCGCGAGGACCCATCCCAGGCACCTCATAGCCGGGGAACCCGCCGGGGTGGGGTGTCGCTCGCGGGCTGCGTGCGGTGCCCGTTTAGGCTCGACACGCCATGATCCGATTCGAGAACGTCACCAAGCGCTATCGCGGCACCAAGCGTCCCGCGCTGTCCGGGGTCGATTTCGAGGTGCAGCGAGGCGAGTTCGTCTTCCTCGTCGGCGCGTCGGGATCCGGGAAGAGCTCCTGCCTGCAGCTGATCCTCCGTGAGGAGTCGCCCACGTCCGGCCGCGTCGCCGTACTCGGGCGCGACCTGAAGTCCATCGCGAACCGCAAGGTCCCGTACTTCCGCCGCAGCATCGGATCCGTCTTCCAAGACTTCCGCCTGCTGCCTTCCAAGACCGTCTACCAGAACGTCGCCTTCACCCTGCAGGTGACCGGCGCCTCCCGCGGATTCATTCAGCAGGCGGTGCCGGAGGCGCTCGCGCTCGTCGGTCTGAGCGGCAAGGAGAAGCGCCTCCCGCACGAGCTCTCCGGCGGTGAACAGCAGCGCGTGGCGATCGCCCGTGCCATCGTGAACCGTCCGCAGATCGTGCTCGCCGACGAGCCGACCGGAAACCTCGACCCCGGCACCTCGGTCGACATCATGCAGCTGCTCGCCCGGATCAACGCCGGCGGCACCACGGTGCTCATGGCCACGCACGAGGCCGCATTCGTCGACCAGATGCAGCGCCGCGTGATCGAGCTGCGCGACGGCGAGATGGTGCGCGACGAGGTCGGCGGCGGCTACGGCGACACGTCCAACGTCCCGCGCCTGGAGCCCGAGGCGATCCGCGGAGCCGCAGCCACCGCCGCCCTCCAGACCGTGCGCGAGGTGCACCGCCAGACGGAGGCCGCGATCGCGGATCCGGGTTCCGCGCCCGCTCCGGCCGTGGACCACCACGCGGCGGCAGCGACCGCCGCACCGCAGCAGGCGACGGTCAAGCCGTCCGACGACGCGCGTCCTGCGACGCATCCGATCACGATCCCCGCCGTCGACCTGGCCGAACTGGGCGTGGCGGACCGGCTCGGACTCGATACCGGCGACGACGAGGAAGTGGGTCCGACGTCATGAGGTTCGGACTCATCCTCGGCGAGGCGCTCACGGGCCTGCGCCGCAACGCCTCCATGGTCATCTCGGTCGTGCTCGTCACGTTCGTCTCGCTCACCTTCGTGGGCGCGGCGATCCTGATGCAGGCGCAGATCGGCACGATGCGCGCCTACTGGCAGGACCGCGCCCAGGTCGCGATCTACATGTGCTCGTCGGTCTCGACGTCGCCGGGCTGCATCGGCGGCACCGCGACGGAGGACCAGATCAAGGCCGTGCAGGCGGAGCTCGACGGCTCCACCCTCAAGCCGCTGATCTCCCAGAGCAGCTTCCAGACCGCCGACCAGGCCTATCAGGAGACCCTGAAGCTCGTCGGCAAGGACTATGCCGGCGTGCTCACCGCCGATCAGGTCAACGCGGTCTTCAAGGTCAACCTCAAGGACCAGACCCAATCCGCCGTCATCGCCGACGCCTTCAGCGGCGTCAAGGGCGTGGACGAGGTCAAGGACCAGCTCGAGTATCTGGATCCGCTCTTCAACGCCCTGACCGTCGCGACCTACATCGCCGTCGGGATCGCGGTGCTGATGCTGATCGCCGCGGTGCTGCTGATCGGCACCACGATCCGATTGTCGGCCTACGCGCGACGGCGGGAGATCGGGATCATGCGCCTCGTCGGCGCCTCGAACAGATTCATCCAGACCCCGTTCGTCCTGGAGGGCGTCTTCGCGGCCGTGATCGGATCCGTGCTCGCGAGCGCCGCGGTGCTGTTGGGCGTGCACTTCGGCGTGCAGGACTACCTCACCAAGCGGGTCTCCTTCATCACGACCTGGGTCGGGCTCAACGAGGCGATGCTCGTGGTGCCGGTGCTCATCGGCATCGGCGTGATCCTCGCCGCGCTCAGCGCCGGGTTCGCGATCCGCCGCTGGCTGCGCGCCTGAGCCGACCGTGCGGCAGGAGCCCTTCCGTGTATAGACTGGCGGGCTGGCCTTCTCGGGCCTGACCGGCGCGTGCCGGATCCGTCACACGAACAGCAGGAGACAACCATGCCCAGGGAACGCGGGGAGAAGGTCATCGCGACCAATCGTCGCGCACGTCACGACTACAACCTGGAGAAGTCGTACGAGGCGGGGCTCGTGCTCACCGGCACCGAGGTGAAGTCGCTGCGCCAGGGGCGTGCGAACCTGACGGACGGATACGCGTTCATCAAGGGCGACGAGGCGTTCCTCGACGCCGTGCACATCCCGGAGTACTCGCAGGGGCACTGGACGAACCACTCCGCCAAGCGGATCCGCAAGCTGCTGCTGCACAAGGAGGAGATCGCGAAGCTCTCGCACGCGGTCTCCGCGGGCGGCTACACGCTCATCCCGCTGCGGCTGTACTTCTCCGACGGGCGCGCCAAGGTCGAGATCGCCCTCGCGAAGGGCAAGCGCGAGTACGACAAGCGACAGGCCCTGCGCGAGCGTCAGGACTCCCGCGAGGCGGAGCGCGCGATGCGTTCGCGCAACCGCCTCGGGGAGTAACCCACGCCACCGGGTCGGATCGGAGCCGGTTACGGCGCCGGGTCGAATCCGAACGCCGAACCGAGGAACCGCAGCTCGGCCTCGGCCGCCGCGATGATCGTGTCCGCCTGCCGGAATCCGTGCCCCTCGCCCTCGAACAGCACGTACTCGTGCGGCACCCCGCGCGCGGCGAGCGCATCGCGGATCGCCTCCGACTGGGACGGCGGCACGACCGCGTCGTCGGCACCCTGCAGGATCAGCACGGGCACGTCGATGCGATCGGCGTGGGTGAGCGGGGATCTGTCGATGTACGTCTGCTCGGCCTCCGGCAGCGGTCCCACCAGGCCGTCGAGGTAGTAGCGCTCGAAGTCGTGCGTCTCCTCGGCGAGCAGGCGAAGGTCCACGACGCCGTACCGGTCCAGGCCCGCGGCGAACATCCCGCCGCGGACGAGGGCGGACAGCACGGTCCAGCCGCCGGCGGATCCTCCGCGGATCGCGATGCGGGCGGGGTCGGCGAGGCCGGCGTCCGCGAGTCCCTGAGCCGCGGCCAGCACGTCGTCCACGTCGACGACGCCCCACTCGCCGTCGAGCCGTGTGCGGTACTCCCGGCCGTAGCCGGTGGATCCGCCGTAGTTCACCTCGAGCACGCCGATGCCGCGGCTGGTGAAGTACGTGATCCATCCCGCCTGTGCGCCCGAGGAGTGGGCCGTCGGCCCGCCGTGCACCTGCACGACGTAGGGCGGCAGCGAACCCGGATCCGGATCGGCATTCGGGTTGGCCGGCGTGTGGTCGAACGCGTGCACCGGGCCGTGCGGTCCATCGAAGGTCACCGCGCGCGCGCCGGGCACCCACGCGGGGTCGACGGGATCACCGCCGCGGATCGCGCGCGCGACGCCCGCATCGATATCCAGTTCCCAGAGGCCCGGTGTGACCCGTCGTCCCTGTCCGGTGATCAGCACGCGGGACCCCTGCGCGTCCTCCAGGCTGAGGTCGCCGTCGAAGGGCACGTCGAGTTCACGCAGGAGCGCGCCGTCGGCGTCGAGCAGCACGAGTGCATCGGATCCGTTCGTGCGGACGGCCAGGATCCTGCCGTCCTCGAGCACCCGGAACCATCGTTGGCCGAGCACCCACAGTCCGCCGCCGGTGTCGGCGTCGGCGGGCGAGACGGCGGTGGGTATGCCGCCGGGTGTCGCGCGGTAAAGGTTCCATCGTCCGGTCGCGTCATGGCTGAACAGCAGCTCGTGGTCGCTGAGCCACTCGGGCTGCAGCGCGGCGCAGCCCGTCATAGTGGCTCGCGATCCCGTCACCAGATCCACGACGAGCGCTTCGGACGCCTCCCACGGCATTCGCCGCACATCCCACGTCACGAGTGCGAGCCTGGTCCCGTCAGGAGAGAGCGCCGGATGGGCGAAGAAGCCATCGTCGTCGAGGATCGTGGTGACAGCGCTGTCGTCTTCCGCCGCGGACCCGTCGAGCGGGATCTCCACGATCGCGCGCTCGTGCGGGTCGGCGCGCAGATCTTCGCGCACCGCGAACAGACGCCCCTGCTGCACCCGCAGCCCGCCGTACCGCGGACCCGGCGCGGTGAGCGGGACGGGCGCGTCCGTCTCGGGATCCAGCCGGTGCACGCGCTGATCCTCGCCGTCGACGAAGAGCAGAGTGCCGTCCTCGGCGACCGTCCACGCGCCGCCGCCGTACTCGTGCACGCGGGAGCGCGCGCTCCACGGCGCGCGCAGCACCTCGCGCGCGCCGCCGTCGCCGTCGCGGCGCATCACGCGCATGCGCCCTCGCTCCTGCGGCACGGATTCGCTCCACCAGATCCCGCCCGCGGCGTAGCGGGCGCCGTCGATCTTCGTGCCGGCGACGGCGAGGTCGGCCGCGGAGAGCGGGGAAGGCCAGGATCCGTACGGAGTCGTCATGATTCGAGCCTAGGAGAACAGGCGCTCGCGGTCTCATCCGGCGCCGCGTGCCGGGCACGCCCGGGGCGCCGACACATGGCGAAACACAGCATGCGTCGCATGGCGGCGCCGCCTAGCGTGGGGTGACCGCCCCGACCCAGGAGAGAGATGTCCTTCGACGCGCCGCCGTTCGCCCCCGTGGGGGCCGTCGTTCCGCGCGTCCCGATCTCCTTCGAGCTGTATCCGCCGCGCACCACGGCGCCCATCGAGGCGCTGCACGAGACGATCCAGCAGCTCGCCTCGACCGCGCCGCGATTCATCTCGGTGACCTACGGCGCGGGCGGATCCGTCGGCGGGCGCTCGCTCGACGTGCTGCGCTACATCCGCGAGCACACGTCCGTCGACCCGCTCGCGCACCTCACCTGCGTGGGCAACACGTACGCCGGAGCCTCGCGGCTGATCCGGGAGTTCCTCGACGCGGGGATCCTCAGCTTCCTCGCCCTGCGCGGCGACCCGCCGCTCGACGAGAGCCAGCCGTTCCTCGGAGACCTGGAGAGCTCGGCGCAGCTCGTGCAGCTGATCGACCGCGCGCAGGCCGAGCGGGCGCCGTACCAGGAACGACCGATCCCGGGCGTTCCCGGAGCCGTGCAGGTCACGCCGCGCCGGAAGGTGAACATCGCCGTCGCCGCCTATCCCAACGGGCATCCGCGCTCGACCTACCGCAACCAGGACATCGACGCGTTGCTGGCCAAGCAGGCCGCGGGGGCGACACTCGCGATCACGCAGCTGTTCTTCCACCCGGACGACTACTTCGCCTTCGTCGAGCGCGCGCGCCGCGCGGGCGTGACGATCCCGATCCTGCCCGGCATCATGCCGATCACGTCGCCCGCGCGCCTGCGCCGCGTGCTGGAACTCAGCGGCGAGGAGCTTCCCGCCGAGCTGTCGATCGACCTCGAGGTCGAGCCGACCGCCGAGGGCCGCACCGAGATCGGCGTCGCGCATGCGTCGGAGCTCGTGCGGGAGCTCGTGGACGGCGGGGCGCCGGGGATCCACCTGTACGCGTTCAACCAGCACCGCACCGTGCTGGACGTGCTCACGGCCGCCGGGGTCCTCCCCGAAGGCTCGGCGGCGTCCTCCACGGGCGCCGCCCTCCCGTTGGCAGAGACCCGCGGCGCGCACTAGGCCGCATCCTTCCCCCCTTCCGTCAGAGAGGACCGTCATGACCGCATTCCCCGAGGGCACCGTCCTGGGCTACCCGCGCATCGGCCGTCGCCGTGAGCTCAAGAAGGCCGTCGAGGCGTTCTGGGCCGGACGGATCGACGAGGCCGAGCTCGAGCGCACCGCGGCCGAGCTGCGCGCGACGACGCGCGAGCGCCTCGCCGCGCAGGGCCTCGGCCGCTCCGACTCGGCGATCCCCGAGTCCTTCTCGTACTACGACCAGGTGCTCGACGCCGCGGTCACCGTGGGCGCGATCCCCGCCCGCTTCGAGGACCTGCGGTCCGCCGACGGCACGATCGGCCTGCCGGCGTACTTCACCGTCGCCCGTGGCGAGGGCGAGCGCGCGCCGCTCGAGATGACGAAGTGGTTCGACACGAACTACCACTACCTCGTGCCCGAGATCGGTCCCGACACCGTCTTCTCCCTGTCCAGCGACCGTGTCGTGCGTCAGGTGCAGGAAGCGGCGGAGGCCGGCTTCCGCACCCGCCCCGTGCTCGTCGGCCCCGTCACGTTCCTCGCGCTCGCCAAGGCCGCCGACGAGGCGCCGGAGGGCTTCGACCCGCTGTCGCGCCTGGACGACCTCGTCGCGGTCTACGCCGAGGTGCTCGGTGCGCTCAAGGCCGCCGGCGCCGAGTGGGTGCAGCTGGATGAGCCGGCGCTCGTGAGCGAGTCGCTGCCCGCCTCGACCGCCGCGCTCGGCACGGCTGCGGAGCGCGCGTACGCGGTCCTCGGCGGTCTCGCGGAGCGCCCGGCGATCTTCGTCGCGGCCCCGTATGCGGCCCTCGACGCGAACCTCGCGGTCCTCGCCGCCGCTCCGATCGAGGCGATCGGCCTCGACCTCGTGCGCGGCGCGGTGCCGGCATCCGTCCCCGGTCTCGCCGACAAGGTGCTCGTCGGTGGCGTGGTCGACGGCCACAACATCTGGCGCGGCGACCTCTCCGCGGCGTTCGACACCCTCGAGGCCCTGCGCGGTCTCGGCGCGGCCGGCGTGGCCGCGGCCACCTCCACCTCGCTGCAGCACGTGCCGCACGACGTCGAGGACGAGACGAAGCTCGACGCCCGCCTCGTGAGCTGGCTGGCGTTCGCCGACCAGAAGGTCGCTCAGGTCACGACCCTCGCCAGGGGCCTCGCCGAGGGTCGCGCCGCGATCGCCGCCGAGCTCGACGCCGCCTCCGCCGCCCTGGCTGACCGGCTCAGCGCTCCCGGCGTGCGGGTGGACGCCGTCCGCGCGCGCACCTCGGCGCTGACGGACGCCGACTTCGACCGCGGCGACTACGAGGCCCGAGTGGCCGCGCAGTCGATCGCGCTCGACCTGCCGGCGCTGCCGCTCACGACGATCGGATCCTTCCCCCAGACGGGCGAGATCCGTCGCGCCCGCGCGCAGTTCACCAAGGGCGAGATCACCGCGGACGAGTACGACGGCTTCCTCCGCGAGGAGATCGGCCGGGTCGTGACGCTGCAGGAGGAGCTGGGCCTGGACGTGCTGGTGCACGGCGAGCCCGAGCGCAACGACATGGTGCAGTACTTCGCCGAGAACCTCGACGGCTTCGACGTCACCGAGAACGGCTGGGTGCAGTCCTACGGATCCCGCGCCACGCGCCCGTCGATCCTCTGGGGCGACGTCTCCCGTCCGGCGCCGATCACCGTCGCGTGGTCCGAGTACGCGCAGTCACTCACCGCGAAGCCGATGAAGGGCATGCTGACCGGTCCGGTCACGATCCTCGCGTGGTCGTTCGTCCGCGACGACCAGCCGCTCGCCGAGACGGCGAACCAGGTCGCCCTGGCGCTGCGCGACGAGATCGCGGACCTCGAGGCCGCCGGGATCGGCGTCATCCAGGTCGACGAGCCGGCACTGCGCGAGCTCCTGCCGCTCAAGAAGGCCGACCAGCCGGCGTACCTGGACTGGTCCGTCGCCTCGTTCCGCCTCTCCACGGCGGGTGCGGAGACGGCCACGCAGGTGCACACGCATCTCTGCTACTCGGAGTTCGGCGTCGTGATCGACGCGATCCGTGCGCTCGACGCGGACGTCACCTCGATCGAGGCCGCCCGCAGCCGTATGGAGGTCGTCACGGACATCGCCGCGGCGGGCTTCGACCACGGCATCGGCCCCGGCGTGTACGACATCCACTCGCCGCGCGTGCCGGACGCGTCCGAGGTCGAGGCGCTTCTGCGCCGCGCGGTCGAGGAGATCCCGACGCGTCAGCTCTGGGTCAACCCGGACTGCGGCCTGAAGACGCGCGGCTACGAGGAGACCAACGCCTCGCTGCGCAACATCGTCGAGGCCACCCGCCGCGTCCGCGAGGACGTGTCGGTCGCCGTCTGATCCCTCCGCGTCGGGCGTCTTCACCGAAGCCCCCTCGCAGCACCGAGGCCCCCTCTCAGATACGGATCTGAGAGGGGGCCTCGGTGCTGAGAGGGGGCCTCGACGTGGACGGGGTGGGATCAGACGGCGCGCAGCACCGCCACGATCTTGCCGAGCACCGTGGCGTCATCGCCCAGGATCGGCTCGAAAGCGCTGTTGCGGGGGAGCAGCCACACGTGGCCGTCCCGGCGGCGGAACGTCTTGACCGTGGCCTCTCCGTCGAGCATGGCTGCGACGATCTCGCCGTTCTCGGCGGTGCCCTGCGAGCGCACGACCACCCAGTCGCCGTCGCAGATGGCGGCGTCGATCATCGACTCGCCCGAGACCTTGAGCATGAACAGGTCGCCCTTGCCGACGAGCTGACGGGGAAGGGGGAAGATCTCCTCGACCTGCTGCTCGGCCGTGATCGGCACGCCGGCGGCGATCCTGCCCACGAGGGGCACGAGCGCGGCATCGCCGACCGAGGGGGCGGCGTCGGCGGGGTTCTCGGTCGAGAGGCCCGGCAGGTCGATCAGGACCTCCATGGCGCGGGTCTTGCCCGCGTCGCGGCGCAGATAGCCGCTGAGTTCGAGCTGACCGAGCTGATGCGTCACGCTGCTGAGGGACTTGAGACCCACGGCGTCGCCGATCTCGCGCATGCTCGGCGGGTAGCCGTACCGGGCGATCGAGGTCTGGATGACCTCGAGGATCGCCATCTGCTTCGCACTGAGGCTCTTGCGGCGCCGCGTCCGCGGGGCCTCGGAGCCGAGGTTCGCACCGTCGCTCATGCCATCTCCTTCGTGTGCGTCGGGCCCTCACGGATCCGGGGATCGGCATGGATTCGCGGGCGGCGATTCGAATGTCGGTGGTCCGTGATGGGGTCTTCGTATCGAAACCGTATCCGAGATCGGGGCGGAATCGATAGATCTGTTCGAGCGTGTCGGCGAATCATCGGAACCGATATTCGAAGACCGCTTGACAGATGTTCGAACTCGAAAGTAGTTTCGGTACGTAGGTTCGCCTCTCCAGAGGCCCGGATTCGAAGATCCTCCACACGGGATCCCGATCCGGGGAGAGGCGGACCGACACAGACACTGAGGAGAAGCACCATGAGCAGCATCACCTTTGCCGGTCCGGTTCCCGCCACGCGACTGCGGATCACCGCACGCGGTCGGCGCGTGCTCGCCGCGCTGGTCGCGCTCCCGGTGGCCGCGGCGATCGCGTTCGCGGCGCTGAGCGGCGGATCCGCGCTCGCCTCCGGTGAGCAGACGACGGGCAACACGTTCACGACCATCACCGTGCAGCCCGGCGACACCCTGTGGTCGATCGCGGGCGAGGTCGCTCCGAACGCCGACCCGCGCGATGTCGTCGCCAAGATCTCCCAGCTGAACCTCGTCGACGGCGGCGTGATCGAGGTCGGGCAGCACCTGGCCATCCCCGCGGAGTACGGCGCGACCGGACGCTGATCTTACTTCGACGGAGCTCAGCAACCGCGGTCATCTGTGCGATCGGCCACAGCCGGGCCGCCTAGCATGGCAGGGTGACTGTCTCGCTCGACGACTTACCCCTTCGTGACGACCTCCGCGGGCTGCGCCCCTACGGCGCCCCGCAGGCGCCTCTGCCCGTGGCGCTGAACGTGAACGAGAACACGCATCCGGTTCCCGAGCGGGTCGCGAGCGACATCCTCGACGACATCGCCGTCGCGCTGCGCGACGTCAACCGCTACCCGGACCGCGAGTTCACCGAGCTCCGTGAGGCGTTCGCCGGCTACCTCGGCCACGATCTCGTGGCCGCGAACATCTGGGCGGGCAACGGATCCAACGAGGTTCTCCAGCATATCCTGCAGGCCTTTGCAGGTCCTGGCCGCACCGTGTTCGGATTCGCGCCGACCTACTCGATGTACCCGCTGCTCGCCCAGGGCACGGGTGCCACCTGGGTCGCCGGCGTCCGCCACCCCGACTACGAGCTGACCGTCGACGAGGCGGTCGCGCAGGTCCGGGAGCACGATCCCGACGTGATCCTGCTGTGCGCGCCGAACAACCCCACGGGCACCCCGCTGCCGCTCGACGTGATCGAGGCGGTGTACGAGGCCGCGCGAGGCATCGTGATCGTCGATGAGGCGTACCAGGAGTTCGCCCCGAAGGATTCGCCGTCGGCGCTCACGCTGCTCGAAGGACGGCCGCGCCTCGCCGTCTCCCGCACCATGAGCAAGGCCTTCGCGTTCGCGGGAGCGAGGGTCGGCTACCTCGCCGCGGATCCGGCGTTCATCGACGCCCTGCGTCTGGTGCGCCTGCCGTACCACCTGAGCGCGCTCACCCAGGCGGCGGCGATCGCAGCGCTGCGGAATGCTCCGATCATGCTTGCGATGGTCGACGAGATCGTCGCGCAGCGCGATCGGATCTCCGCCACGCTCGAGGCCCTGGGGTACGACCCCCACCCGTCCTGGTCCAACTTCGTGCTGTTCGGCGGGGTCGCTGACCCCGCCGCGACCTGGCGTGCCCTGTACGACAAGGGGGTGCTGATCCGCGATGTCGGCATCCCGCGCCACCTGCGCGTCACGGCCGGCACCGAGGCCGAGACCACCGCATTCCTGGACGCCCTCGCCTCGATAGGATCGGCCTCATGACCGCTGAGACCCCTGCTGCGGCCCGGACCGCGCGCCGTACCCGTTCCACGTCCGAGTCGACGATCGAGCTCGAGCTCGACCTCGACGGCACGGGGCAGAGCCACATCGACACCTCGGTCCCGTTCTTCGACCACCTGCTGACGGCGTTCGCGAAGCACTCGCTCACCGATCTGACCGTGCGCGCCTCGGGCGACACCCACATCGACGCGCACCACACCGTGGAGGACGTGGCGATCGTGCTCGGCCAGGCGATCCGCGAGGCGCTCGGCGACAAGAGCGGCATCTCCCGCTACGGCGACGCGCTCGTCCCGCTGGACGAGGCTCTCGTGCAGGCGGTCGTCGACATCTCCGGTCGTCCCTACCTCGTGCACGAGGGCGAGCCGGCTGGCTACGAGCACCACCTCATCGGCGGCCACTTCACCGGATCCCTCGTGCGACACGTCTTCGAGGCGATCGCGTACAACGCCGCCCTGACCGTGCACGTGCGCGTGATCAGCGGCCGCGACCCGCACCACATCGCGGAGGCCGAGTTCAAGGCGTTCGCGCGTGCGTTCCGTCAGGCCAAGGCTCTCGACCCCCTCGTGGTCGGCGTGCCCTCCACCAAGGGCGCGCTGTGACCGAGGGCGCGGAGGGACGTCGTCCGACCGTCGCGGTCTTCGACTACGGATCCGGCAACGTGCACTCCGCCGTGAAGGCGCTGATCCGCGCCGGCGCCGACGCGCAGCTGACCGGCGACCGCGCGGCCGCGCTCGAAGCCGACGGGCTCGTGGTGCCCGGCGTCGGCGCTTTCGCGGCCGTCCGCGAGGCGCTGGCGGCGCACGGCGGCGACGAGATCATCGAGCGGCGCCTGGCCGGCGGCCGCCCCGTGCTGGGCATCTGCGTGGGCATGCAGGTTCTGTTCGCGGGCGGCGTCGAGCGCGGCGCCGAGGTCGACGGGCTCGGCGAGTGGCCCGGCATCGTGACCGAGCTCGATGCGCCGGTCCTGCCGCACATGGGCTGGAACACCGTGGAGCCCGACCCCGGCAGCGTGCTGTTCCGCGGGATCGAGCACGAGCGGTTCTACTTCGTGCACTCCTTCGCCGCTCAGACGTGGGAGCTGGATGTCATTCCGCCGTTCCCGCAGCCGCACCTCACCTGGGCCGAGCACGGCTCGCGGTTCCTGGCCGCGGTCGAGAACGGCCCCCTCTCCGCCACGCAGTTCCACCCGGAGAAGTCCGGCGAGGCGGGCATCCAGCTGCTGCGGAACTGGATCTCCACGCTCTGATCCGTGTGGTCCGTGTGACGGCGGGGGATTGGTGCCCCGACCATGCGCGGACTACTCTCTTCTCTCGTGCCGCGCTCGAAGCGCGCGGTGCATCGTGACCCGAAGGACGACATGAACGAGTTCGCGCAGTCCCCCTCCCTGACCCTCCTCCCGGCCGTGGATGTCGCGGGCGGGCAGGCCGTCCGCCTGACGCAGGGCGAGGCCGGAAGCGAGACCAGCTACGGCGATCCGATGGACGCCGCCGCGGAGTGGGTGGATCAGGGCGCCGAGTGGATCCACCTCGTCGACCTCGACGCCGCGTTCGGCCGCGGCAGCAACACCGCGATCCTGCGCCGCGTGATCAAGCAGTTCCGCGGCGTCAACGTCGAGCTTTCCGGGGGCATCCGCGACGACGCGAGCCTCGAGGCGGCGCTGGAGTCGGGCGCTTCCCGCATCAACCTCGGCACCGCGGCGCTCGAGAACCCCGAGTGGGCGGCCGACGTCATCGCCCGCTACGGCGACGCGGTCGCGGTGGGCCTGGACGTGCGCGGCACGACCCTTGCGGCCCGTGGCTGGACCAAGGAGGGCGGCGACCTCTGGACGGTCCTCGACCGCCTCGAGGATGCCGGCTGCAGCCGCTACGTCGTCACCGACGTCACCAAGGACGGCACGCTCAAGGGCCCGAACCTCGACCTGCTCCGCGAGATCACCGCACGCACCCCGAAGCCCGTCGTGGCATCGGGCGGCATCGCGAACCTCGACGACATCGCCGCGCTCCGCGAGCTCGTGCCTCTCGGCGTCGAGGGCGCGATCGTCGGCAAGGCGCTGTACGCGGGCGCGTTCACCCTGGCCGAGGCGCTGGATGTCGCCGGATCCTGACCACGCCGCGTCCGGGGCGTGCGACCACGACCACGGCGCGCACGGCAACACGGGCGACTCGGCGGGCGTCCCCTGGGCGGGACGCTCCTTCCAGGAGAACACCCGCGCGAGCGACGACGGATCCGCGGATCCGGCGCTCTGGGACGCGCTGACGCGCTTCCGGGGCGGAGACGGCTCGCAGGCCGAGGTCGTGGACGCGTTCCGCGCGGCGCGCGTGCTGGTGCCGCTCGTCGCGGAGAAGGGCGAGGAAGGCGTGGCGCCGTCCGGACTCACGGTCGACAAGACGCAGGAGCTCTCCCTCGTCACGGTCGCCGCGCCCGACGGGCGCACAGTGCAGCCGGCCTTCACGAGCGTGGACGCCATGCGCTCCTGGGATCCGGTCGCGCGCCCCATCCCTGTCGAGGCCACCCGCGTGGCGCTGTCCGCCTCGTCGGGCGATGCGGAGCTGATCGTGCTGGATCCCGGATCCGCGACTGAGTTCGTCCTGCGCCGCCCCGCGGTGTGGGCGATCGCGCAGGGGCAGCAGTGGGAGCCGAGCTTCCTCTCGCCCGAGGTCTACGCGGGGCTCCTGGAGAGCGTCGGCAGCGAGCTCGCCGTGATCGACGTCGCCGTCTCCGCGGGCGACCCCGATGCGCGCCTGCGCGGGCCGGAGCTCGTCGTGACGCTGGAGCTCGTCGAGGGGCTGGACCGCGAGACGCTCGATGCGGTGCTCGCCCGCCTCGCGCAGCGCTGGGCGGCCGACGACCGCATCGCGGTGCTCGTCGACTCGCTCACCGTGCGCCTGCGCGCGAGCGCCTGACGGCGGAGGCGAGCGCACTCGCCCCCGCCGGCATCGGCCTCAGGTGACCGGACCGGTCCACTTCTCGCCGGGACCCTGCCCGATCGGGTCGGGGATGACGGAGGCCTCACGGAAGGCGAGCTGCACGGAGCGCAGGCCGTCGCGCAGGGAGCGCGCGTGCATGTCGCTGATCTCGGGGGCGGCGGCGGTGATGAGTCCGGCCAGGGCGTTGATGAGCTTGCGCGCCTCGTCCAGGTCCTTCTGTGTCTCGGGGTCGTCCGCGAGGCCCACCTTGACCGCGGCCGCGCTCAGCAGGTGCACGGCGGCGGTGGTGATCACCTCGACGGCCGCGACGTCCGCGATGTCGCGCGCGGCTCCTGAGGCGTCGGGGGAGAGGGGGGTGACGTGCTCGTGGCCGTCGGGCGCGGGAGTGCTCACTGTGCCGGCTTTCCGAAGGTCTTGCCTTCTGATAGACTTCTGCGGGCTCCGGGGCTTATGTCCCGGCACGAAAGAGGATTCACTTCCCACCCGCGCTTGCCGCTCAAGGCTACCGGGTTCAGCACTCCGCCGATTCACGTCGGTAGCCGCTGTGCAGCGAAGGCTGCGCAGCGGGTCAGGGTGCCGCCGGCGTCTGAATGCCGGCGGGTGGGACGATTCTGATTTCGCCCGTGATCTGTCCGGATCACGGTGGCTGAAACCATCGTCTAAGGAGTCCGCATCAGCGATCCCCGCACCAATGAGCGCATCCGCGTCCCCGAGGTCCGCCTCGTCGGCCCCGCGGGTGAGCAGATCGGCGTCGTCCGTATCGAGGCGGCGCTGCGTCTTGCGCAGGAAGCCGACCTCGATCTCGTCGAGGTCGCCCCGAACTCGAAGCCTCCCGTGGTCAAGATCATGGACTACGGCAAGTTCAAGTACGAGGCCGCGCAGAAGGCGAAGGAAGCTCGCCGCAACCAGGCGAACACGATCCTGAAGGAGGTGCGCTTCCGTCTGAAGATCGAGGCGCACGACTACACGACGAAGCTCAAGCGCGCCGAGGGCTTCCTCAAGGCGGGCGACAAGGTGAAGGCGATGATCCTGTTCCGCGGCCGGGAGCAGTCCCGTCCCGAGCAGGGCGTGCGACTCCTCCGCAAGTTCGCGGAGGACGTGGCCGAGTTCGGCACGGTGGAGTCCAACCCCACCATCGACGGACGCAACATGGTCATGGTGGTCGCCCCGCTGAAGAACAAGTCCGAGGCGAAGGCCGAGCAGAACGCCGTGCGCGACGCACAGCGCGCGGCCAACAAGCAGGCCGCCCGCGATGCCAAGGCGCCCGGCGCCCCGGCCGAAGCGGCAGCCCCGGCCGCCCCGGCCGCTCCGGCTGAGTGATCCCCGGATCCGACAGCCCCACACAGACCTCCCGCACGACGGGCAGAACCCTGTCGCCCAGCTGGGCGCCATACGAAGGAAGAGAAGATGCCGAAGCAGAAGACCCACTCGGGTGCCAAGAAGCGCTTCAAGATCACCGGCAGCGGAAAGCTGAAGAAGCAGCAGGCCGGGATGCGCCACAACCTCGAGCTGAAGTCGAGCCGTCGCACCCGTCGCCTCAACCAGGACCAGGTGCTGTCGAAGGCAGACGCCAAGGTCGCCAAGAAGCTCCTCGGCCGCTGACGCCGATCGCACGATAGGAATACACGAAAATGGCTAGAGTCAAGCGCGCCGTCAACGCTCACAAGAAGCGCCGCGTCATCCTCGAGCGCGCCTCGGGTTACCGTGGCCAGCGCTCGCGCCTGTACCGCAAGGCGAAGGAGCAGGTCACCCACTCCCTCGTCTACGCGTACCGCGACCGTCGCAAGCGCAAGGGCGACTTCCGCCGTCTGTGGATCCAGCGCATCAACGCCGCTGCCCGCCAGAACGGCATCACGTACAACCGCTTCATCCAGGGCCTCGGTCTCGCCGGCGTCCAGGTCGACCGCCGCATGCTCGCCGAGCTCGCGGTGAACGAGCCGGCGACCTTCGCCGCTCTGGTCGAGACGGCCCGCAAGGCTCTGCCGGCGGACGTCAACGCGCCCAAGTCGGCTGCGTAAGCGCTTCGACAGGCTCAGCGACCGATTGTTGTCGAAGGGGCGCCGTCCGCGAGGACGGCGCCCCTTCCGTGTCCCTAGACTGTGATGGTGCTGGAGAATCCCCGATCCCCGCGCGTGCGCGCCGTCGCCAAGCTCACCAAGCGCAGTGCCCGCACCGAGACCGGCCTGTTCCTACTGGAGGGACCGCAGGCGGTGCGCGAGGCGCTGTCCTATCGGCCCGAGGCGATCGTCGAGCTCTTCGCGACGCCGACCGCGTGGGACAAGCACGGCGACCTGCGTCAGGCCG
Source organism: Microbacterium sp. NPDC056052 (assembly GCF_042266785.1). Taxonomy (NCBI): domain Bacteria; kingdom Bacillati; phylum Actinomycetota; class Actinomycetes; order Micrococcales; family Microbacteriaceae; genus Microbacterium; species Microbacterium sp. NPDC056052. Next base: position 22,302 of record NZ_JBHJWV010000007.1, on the reverse strand, counting down.
CGGCCGACGCGGACGTGCGCTTCGAGTACGTGACAGAGTTCGTGCTCGCGGCGATGGCCGACACCGTCACGCCCCAGGGCGTGGTCGCGGTCGCCCGGCAGACGCCCACCTCGGTGCGGGACATCTTCGCCGCGTCGCCGCGCCTCGTCGCGATCTGCGAGGAGATCCGCGATCCGGGCAACCTCGGCACGATCATCCGCGCCGCCGATGCGACCGGTGCCGATGCGGTCGTGCTCACCGGCCGCACGGTCGACCTGTACAACCCGAAGGTCGTGCGCTCGACCACCGGATCCCTGTTCCATCTGCCGGTCTCGGTCGGCGGAGAGCTCTCCGACGTCGTCGCACGCGCGCACGCGGCGGGCCTGCAGGTCGTCGCGGCGGACGTGAAGGGCGACGACCTGCTCGCGGCCCGCGCCGAGGGTGCGCTGGCCCGGCCGACGGCCTGGCTGTTCGGCAACGAGGCCCGAGGGCTCGAGGAGCCTGCGCTGAAGCTGGCCGATCGCGCGCTGCGGCTGCCGATCTTCGGCCGCGCCGAATCCCTGAACCTCGCGACCGCCGCGAGCGTGTGCCTGTACGAGAGCGCGTTCGCGCAGCGGGCCTAGGCGCACCAGGAGACACGCCCCCGGTATGAAGATCCTCATCGTCGAAGACGACGAACGCGTGGCCGATGCGCTTGCCGGCTTCCTCGGCCGCGCCGGTTACGCGGTCGAGCGCGTCGGGGACGGGCGCGGCGCCCTCGACATGCTCGGGACGGACACCGAGGCCGTGATCCTCGATCTCGGCCTCCCCGACATCGATGGCATCGAGCTGTGCCGGCGCATCCGCGCGGTCAGCGGGGTTCCGATCCTCATCGCCACGGCGCGCAGCCAGGTTCACGAGCGGATTCGGGGGCTGCGGGCCGGCGCCGACGACTTCCTCGTCAAGCCCTACGACGTGCAGGAGCTGCTGGCCCGCATCGAGGCGGTCACCCGCCGCAGCCACGCGATCGGCGCCGAGGTCGGGCCGGTGGGCATCGACATCGACGGCGTGCGGATCGATCTGGTCGCGCGCCGGGTGCTCGTCGACGGCGAACCCGTGGAGCTGACCCGCAAGGAGTTCGACATCGTCGCGGTGCTGGCCCGCTATCCGGGCGTGCCCGTGCCGAGGGAGCGGCTCATCCGCGAGGTGTGGAACACCGACTGGCAGAGCTTCGCCCGCTCGCTCGAGGTGCACGTCGCCTCGATCCGCCGCAAGCTCGGGCGGCCCGCGCTCATCGAGACGGTCCGCGGCGTGGGCTACCGCCTGACGGGGCTGTGACCCGTGCGGAAGCGATTGTTCATCGTGTTCCTGGTGCCGCTCGCGGCCGTGCTGCTGCTGCTCGGCGGCGCCTACGGCTGGACGGCCTCGCGCGGCGTGCAGCAGAGCTTCTACACGCAGCAGGTCGGCGACATCGGCACCTTCGTGACGAGTGCGCGGCAGGCGCTGCTGTCCGGGAGCGCCGAGGTGCTGGACGGTGAGCTGCGGCGCTACCACGAGCTCTACGGCACCCGCGTGATCGTGGTGGACCGTTCCGGTCGGCCGTGGTCGCCCCAGCAGGGCGACGCCCCGGTGCTGGACGACGCGACAGCCGACAAGGTGAAGCTCGCCCTCTCCGGGCGGCGCAGCGATCTGCCGGAACCGGTCCTGCTGCCGTGGCAGTTCGCCGAGCAGTCCCTCGTGGAGCCGATCTTCGACCAGGGCGACGTCATCGGAGCCGTGGTCATGTCGGCGAGCGTGGAGGCGCCGCGGGCCGAGATCGTGCGCCAGTGGGTCCTGCTCGGCGTCGTGAGCGTGATCGCGATCGGGGTCGGCCTTCTCGTGGTGCTGGGTCTCGCGCGGTGGGTGCTCAAGCCCGTGCATCGTGTGGACGAGGCGATGGAGGCGATCGAGCGCGGCGACATGGAGGCGCGGATCGCCGACGACACCGGCCCTCCGGAGCTGCATCGCATGATTCTGCTCTTCAACCGGATGGCGGAGGAGATCGAGCGCGTCGTGTCGCGTCAGCAGGAGTTCGCGCTCAACGCCTCGCACGAGCTGCGCAATCCGCTCAGCGCTCTGCTGCTGCGGGTGGAATCGCTCGCCACGGGCCTGGATCGCGGCTGGGACCGGGAGATCGAGGCCACGCGCGAGGAGGGCAGGCGGATGACCAGGATCCTGGACACGCTGCTGTCCTTCGCACGCGGGGCGGATCCGGCGCCGCTGCAGGATCCGATCGATCTCGCCGCCCTCGCCGAGCGCCGCGTGGCGGCCTGGCGGGATGCGGCGGCCGCGAAGGGCGTCGCGCTCGTGCTGCACATCGAAGGCCCCGTGCGCTCCCGCACGGACGAGACCATCGCGGAGAGCGCACTGGACGCCGTGATCGACAACGCCGTGAAGTTCTCGCCCGCCGGCACCGCGATCGAGGTCACGGCGGCGCGGGGCGAGGCGGGCTGCGAGCTGTCGGTGCGCGATCACGGCCCTGGGATCCCCGAGGAGGAGCTCGCGCACGCGACCGACCGGCACTGGCGCAGCGACCGGACGCGCGCGATCCCCGGCACCGGCCTGGGACTCGCGATCGCCACGGATCTGCTGGCCACGGTCGATGCCGGAGTGCGCGTCGAAGCGGCGGACGGCGGCGGGCTGCGCGTGGTCCTGATGCTCCCTGCGGCGGAGGTGCGATGACCAGGCGATCCCCGCGAGCGACGGTGCGGATGCTGCTCGCGCTCCTGCTGTGCGTGCTGAGCGCGTCGGCGCTCGCCTCGTGCGCGCCCGAGGATCGCAGCTGGGCGGACAAGCCGCAGGCGATCGCGGGTGGGGGAGCGACCGGCGTGTACTACGCCTACGGCCAGCAGTTCGCCGAGGTGCTCACCGCGCGCCTGGGGGCCAGGTTCGCCGCACAGCAGACCAACGGATCGGTGGACAACCTGGAGCGGGTCGGGTCAGGACGGGCGGTGCTCGGCTTCGCCCAGGGCGATGCGGTCGCCGACGCCGTGGCCGGCACGGGCGCCTTCCCCGAGGCCGTCCCCATCGTCGCGGTCGCGCGGCTGTACGACGAGTACGTGCACATCGTGGTCCGGGAGGGGTCCGACGTGCGCGACCTCCGGGACCTCGCCGGCCGCGCGGTGTCCCTCGGTGCGCGCGGATCGGGCGTGGAGCTCGTGGCCGGCCGCGTGCTCGCGGCCGCCGATGTCGACGCCGCCACGATCCGCAACCCCGAGCTGGGGCTGGAGGGCTCGATCGCCGCCCTCCGCAGGGGCGAGATCGAGGCCTTCTTCTGGGTCGGCGGGCTGCCGACACCGGGCATCGCGACGCTCGCGGCCGACACCCCGATCCGGCTGCTGTCGATCCCTCCGTCCGTCGTCGACGCGGTCAACGCGGCGCACGCGGGGGCCTACCGGCAGGCGGACTTCCCGATCGGCGGCTACGGCATCGACACCTCGACGGTGACGATGACCGTGCCGAACTACCTGGTCGCCCGCGCCGATGCGCCGGAGGGGCTCATCCACGATGCGACCGCGGTGCTGTTCGACGAACGCGTGACGATCGCCCGGCGCGCGCCGGCGGCCGCGCTGCTCGATCGACGGCAGGCGATCTTCACCGACCCGATCGCGCTGCACCCCGGCGCCGTGCGCTACTACCGCGAGACTCACGACTGACCGGATCCTTCCGCGGAACATCGCGGTCGCATGCAGGAAACAGCCCGGAAACGGGGGTGACGAAACCCTCAAGGAATCCTCAAGCGCGGCGCTCCGGCTGCCGTCGAGCTAATAGCGTCATCGGCACCCCGCGGTCTCATCCGCCCCGCTCGTCCTCACGGAGTTCCGACATGCCCGATTCCCGCCCCGCCTCCGTCGGCGCCCCTCTCGTCGTGGTCGACCACGTCCAGAAGCACTATGGCGACTTCCAGGCGCTGACCGACATCGACCTCACCGTGCACAAGGGCGAGGTGGTCGTGATCATCGGCCCGTCCGGGTCCGGCAAGTCCACGCTCTGCCGCACGATCAACCGCCTCGAGACGATCACCAGCGGATCGATCACGATCGACGGCAACGAACTGCCCGCGGAGGGCAAGGGCCTGGCCCAGCTGCGCGCCGATGTCGGCATGGTGTTCCAGTCCTTCAATCTGTTCGCCCACCTGACGATCCTGGAGAACGTCACGCTCGGGCCGATCAAGGTGCGCGGACTCAAGAAGGCGGACGCCGAGAAGGAGGCGATGCAGCTGCTCGAGCGGGTCGGCGTCGCGGCTCAGGCCTCGAAGCTCCCCGCACAGCTCAGCGGCGGCCAGCAGCAGCGCGTCGCGATCGCGCGCGCCCTCGCCATGCACCCCAAGGTCATGCTCTTCGACGAGCCCACGAGCGCCCTGGACCCGGAGATGATCACCGAGGTGCTCGACGTCATGATCGAGCTGGCCGCGAGCGGGATGACGATGATCGTTGTCACGCACGAGATGGGCTTCGCCCGCAAGGCGGCGAACCGCGTCGTGTTCATGGCGGACGGCCGGATCCTCGAGGAGGCCGGGCCCGAGGAGTTCTTCACGAACCCGCAGTCGGACCGCGCCAAGGACTTCCTGTCGAAGCTCCTCACCCACTGACCTGATCCCCGCACCACAGCACCTGCACCGAAGGAGAAGCACATGCGAAAGTCACGGATCCTCACCGGCCTCGGCATCGCTGCCGTCGCCCTGATCGCCCTCACGGGCTGCAACAGCGGCAGTCCCACGAGCCCCGGAGCCACGGGGGAGGGCACGACTCCGACCAGCGACAAGCCGCTGTTCGAGGTCGCCAAGGACGTCAAGCTCGAAGGCAGCCCGACGTTCGACCGGATCACCAAGAACGGCAAGATCACCATCGGGGTCAAGGAGGACCAGCCCGGCCTGGGCTTCAAGGACGCGACCACGGGTCAGCGGAGCGGCTTCGACATCGACATCGCGCGATGGATCGCGGCGTCGCTCGGTTACAGCGAGGACAAGATCGAGTTCAAGCCGATCCCCTCGGCCAACCGCGAGCAGTCGATCGTGAACGGCGACATCGACTATTACGTCGGGACCTACTCGATCACCGACAAGCGCAAGGCCGTGATCGACTTCGCCGGCCCGTACTTCGTCACCGGCCAGGGCCTGCTGGTCCGCAAGAGCGACGACACGATCAAGAGCGAGAAGGACCTCGCCGGCAAGACGGTGTGCTCCGCGACCGGATCGACGCCGCTGCAGAACATTCAGGCGAACTTCCCCGACACCAAGACCGTCGGCCTCGACCTGTACTCCGCGTGCGTGGACCAGCTGATCAGCAAGCAGGTCGACGCGGTCACGACCGATCAGGCCATCCTGATCGGCTATGCCTCTCAGGATCCGGACGAGCTCAAGGTCGTCGGCGAGCCGTTCACGACCGAGAAGTACGGCGTCGGCCTCGCCAAGGGGGACACCGCGTTCCAGACCTTCGTGAACACGATGTTCACCGACGGAGGCGACACCTGGAAGGCGATCTTCGAGAAGAACCTGGGCGCGAGCGGCATGAAGGTCACGCAGCCCGCTGTCGAGAAGTGATTCCGAAGCGGCCGGCGGGCCTGATCCCGTCGGCCGCTTCTTCCCCGACGTCCTCGGACGTCCCCGAACCGGAAGGAGAGATCGCGTGGACGCACTCCTGGGCAATCTCGACCTGTGGGGGCAGGCGACCCTGAACACGGTCCTGCTCTTCGTCGGCGGCGGCGCGCTGGCGCTCGTGCTGGGCACCATCGTCGGCGCCATGCGGGTCTCGCCGGTGCCGATCGCCCGCGGCGTGGGCACGGCGTACGTGAACCTGGTGCGCAACACCCCGCTCACCCTGGTGTTCTTCTTCTTCGTCTTCGGATATCCGAAGCTCGACCTGCCGGACATTCCCGCCTTGCCGCTCGCGATCATCGCGATCGGCATCTACACGGCGACCTACGTCGCCGAAGTACTGCGCGCCGGTATCAACACGGTGCCGGTGGGGCAGGCCGAGGCCGCCCGCGCGATCGGGCTGTCCTTCGGGCAGGTCATGACCCTGGTCATCATGCCGCAGGCGTTCCGCTCGGTCGTGCCGCCCATGATGAGCGTGTTCATCGCGCTGCTGAAGAACACCACCATCGCTGCCGGGTTCGGAGTCGCCGAGCTTGCAGCGCTTCGCGCCACAGTCGCCGACTCGGGCGACCGTCCCGGCACGGTCATGGAGATCCTGCTCTGGGTCGCCGTCGTGTTCATCGTCCTGGTGTTCCTGCTGAGCCTTGTGCAACGGCACTTCGAGAAGAAGTGGAGGATCGTCCGATGAGCGGCGCATCCGTTCTCTACGACGTTCCCGGCCCCAAGGCCGTCCGGCGCAACCTGCTCCTCGGCGTGGCGACCGTGCTGGTCGTCCTCGCAGTGATCGGGTTCGTCGTCTACCGCTTCGCGGTGACCGGGCAGTTCGACGCCGCGCGCTGGAACCTGTTCACGTACAGCCTCGTGTGGCAGGGCATGGCTCAGGCGCTGTGGGCCACGGTCAGCGCGTTCCTCGCCGCTGCGGTCGGCAGCCTCGTCCTCGGCTTCGTGCTCGCGATCGGCCGCGTCTCGGAGCACGCCTGGGTGCGGGTGCCCGTCACCGTCGTGATCGAGCTGCTCCGCGCCGTGCCGGTGCTGGTCATGATGATGATCTTCTACTACGGCATCAACTCCATCCCGGGCAGCACCTTCCGGATGACGCCGTATGCGGCGGTCGTGATCGGGCTCGTGCTCTACAACGGATCCGTGCTCGCCGAAGCGCTCCGCGCCGGCATCGAGGCGCTGCCGAGGGGTCAGAAGGAAGCCGGCTACGCGATCGGGCTCCGCAAGTCCGGCGTGATGGCGTTCATCCTGCTGCCGCAGGCGCTGCGGGCCATGCTCCCGATCATCGTGTCCCAGCTCGTGGTCACGCTGAAGGACACCGCGCTCGGCTTCATCATCACCTACCCCGAGCTCATCTACTACGCCAAGTACCTCAGCGGGCAGCCGGGTCGGCCGCTCCTGCAGGCGGGCCTGATCGTCGCGGTCATCTACATTTCGATGTGCCTGATCCTCTCCGGGGTCGCGAAGTGGCTCGAGGTGCGCACCCGGCGCTCGCCCAAGGTGCTCCACAACGCCGGCAACTCCGCAGCGGACGACGAGTCGACCCTGACCGAGGTCATCGCGCTGCAGAGCCGCGCAGGCAACCTCGACGCCGGCGGCGGGCCGCGCTGACTCCGGCGCGCTCAGCGAGGGGCTGAGCGCGCCGGTACCCGCCGGGCAAGGCGGAGTGCCCTGTAGCCTCGCGATCATGGTGCACGTCGAACCCGTCTCCGCCTACCCGCCCCCTTCGAGCCGGACGCTGGAGCAGTGGCTCGACCCCGGGCTCGGGACGACGCACCAGCCGGAGCTCCGCACGCGGCTGCGGGAGATCGCGGATGCGCGGGCGGCGCTCGCCGCGATGTGGGCGGCGTTCCTGAGTCTCGGCGTCTCGGCGATCCTCTTCGCGGGAGTGCTGCTCGCCGTCACCGGGCGCGCGGCGTCCACGGTGCCGTGGATCGCGGTCGGGGTGGTGCTCGCCGCCGTCAGCGCACTGTTCCTCAGCCGGGTGCGTCGCTGGGTGCCGCGCCCCAGAACCTCCCTGTCGGTCCGAGGTCCGGGGAACCTGCGAGGCGGTCTGTGGGCGGCGGGAGGGATCCTGTTCCTGCTCAACGTGTTCCTGGTGATCGGGGCGCTGACGACCGGTCGGGTGCTGGTCATGGTTCTCGTCGATCTCGGCATGGTGCTCCTGCTCACCTCCGCCTTCGTGGTGCCGTCCGCGATCCTCGGTCGGAGCCGGCTGACCCTGCGGCGGCAGACGCAGAAGGACCCCCGCCTTGCGGCGACCCTGGAGCGGGAGCGGCTGTCGTGGAGGCCGGATGGACGCACCGCGATGTTCGGACCGCTCTGAGCGGTCGGCAGGGAGCAGGACGGTCCCCGGCACGCCGGTAGACTCGGTTCTCGTGTCCGACAACGCACAGACCACATCTGAGATCACCCCCGAGGCGGTGGAGACGGCCGTCGCGGCCGCGCTCGCCGCGATCGGATCCGCGGCCGACAGTGCAGAGCTCAAGGCCGCACGCGCGGCGCACGTCGCGGAGGGGTCGCCGCTCGCGGCCCTCAACGCGTCCATGCGCCAGGTCGCGCCCGAGCACAAGGCCGCCTTCGGAAAGCTCATCGGCCAGGGTCGCGGGCGCGTCACGCAGGCGCTCGCCGCGAAGGAGGCGGAGCTGGCCGAGGCCGAGACCGCCGCGCGGCTCGAGGCCGAGCGCGTCGACATCACCGCGGTCGCCTCGCGCACCCGCGTCGGCGCGCGGCACCCGCTCACCCTGCTGCAGGAGCAGATCAGCGACGTGTTCGTCGGGATGGGGTGGGAGATCGCGGAAGGCCCGGAGCTCGAGCACGAGTGGTTCAACTTCGATGCGCTGAACTTCGACGTCGACCACCCCGCGCGTCAGGAGCAGGACACGTTCTACGTGGATCCGCCCTCCCGCCACCTCGTGATGCGCACGCACACCAGCCCGGTGCAGGTGCGCTCGATGCTCGACCGCGAGGTGCCGATCTACGTGCTGTGCCCCGGGCGGGTCTACCGCACCGACGAGTTCGACGCCACGCACCTGCCGGTGTTCACCCAGTTCGAGGGCCTCGTCGTCGACAAAGGCATCTCGATGGCGCACCTCAAGGGCACGCTCGACCACGTCGCGCGTCAGCTCTTCGGCCCGGAGGCGAAGACCCGCTTCCGTACCAACTTCTTCCCCTTCACGGAGCCCTCCGCCGAGCTCGACCTGTGGCACCCGACCTTCAAGGGCGGCGCGCGCTGGATCGAGTGGGGCGGCTGCGGCATGATCAACCCGAACGTGCTGCGCGCAGCGGGGATCGATCCCGACGTGTACAGCGGCTTCGCGTTCGGCATGGGCGTCGAGCGTGCGCTCATGTTCCGCAGCGACGTGCAGGACATGCGCGACATGGCCGAGGGCGATGTCCGTTTCAGCGAGCAGTTCGGGATGGTGGTGTGATGCGCGTCCCGCTTTCGTGGCTGCGTGAGTACGTGGATGTGGCCGAGACGGCCACGCCGGACGACGTCTTCGCGGCGCTCGTCTCCGTGGGCTTCGAGGAGGAGGAGCTGCACGGCTTCGACATCTCGGGCCCGGTTGTGGTCGGACAGGTCCTCTCCTTCGAGGACGAGCCCCAGTCCAACGGCAAGACCATCCGCTGGTGCCAGGTCGACGTGGCCGGGGCGAATGGCGGCGTCCGCGGCATCGTCTGCGGCGCGAGCAACTTCGCCGTCGGGGACAAGGTCGTCGTGACCCTGCCCGGCGCCGTGCTGCCCGGCCCGTTCCCGATCGCCGCGCGCAAGACCTACGGGCACGTCTCGGACGGCATGATCGCCTCCGCCCGCGAGCTGGGTCTCGGCGACGAGCACAACGGGATCCTGATCCTCTCCGAGCTCGGCGTCGACGCCCCCGTCGGCACCGACGCGATCGCGCTGCTGGGCCTGGACGACGTCGCGGTCGACGTGAACGTCACGCCCGACCGCGGCTACGCCTTCTCGCTGCGCGGCATCGCCCGCGAGTACGCGCACGCGACCGGGGCGGCCTTCCGCGACCCGGCCGACCGCGACTTCGCCGAGCTGCAGCCCGGCAGCGGTCGCACCGCCGTGGTCGAGGACGCCGCTCCCATCCGCGGCGCCACCGGCGCGAGCGAGTTCGTCACCCGCGTGGTGCGCGGCGTGGATCCGTCTCGTCCCACCCCGCCGTGGATGATCGCCCGCCTCACCCTCGCGGGCATGCGGTCGCTCGGCGTGCTGATCGACATCACGAACTACGTGATGCTCGAGCTCGGCAACCCGGTGCACGGCTACGACCTGGACAAGCTCGACGGCGACATCGTGGTCCGCCGCGCTGCGCAGGGCGAGAAGATGGTCACGCTCGACGGCCAGGAGCGGACCCTGCACGCCGAGGACCTCCTCATCACCGACGGATCGGGTCCGATCGGCCTCGCCGGCGTCATGGGCGGCGGCACGACCGAGATGAGCGAGACCACGCGCAACGTGTTGATCGAGGCGGCGACGTTCGACCCGATCACGATCGCGCGCTCCGCCCGACGGCACAAGCTGCCCAGCGAGGCGTCCAAGCGGTTCGAGCGCGGTGTGGATCCGCTCATCCCCTTCGCCGCCGCGCGTCGCGTCGCCGACCTCATGGTCTCCCTCGCCGGCGGCACGCTGACCGATGAGGGCGGCGCGCTCTTCACGGAGGTCCTCATCGAGGGCATCGACCTTCCGGCGGGCTTCGTGCAGGGCCTGATCGGCGTCGACTACACCGACGAAGAGGTGACCGGTGCGCTCGAGACGATCGGCGCCGAAGTGACGGCCGCCGACCCTGCGACAGGCTCAGGGACCGGTTGGACCGTGATTCCGCCGAGCTGGCGCCCCGACCTCACCGACAAGTGGTCGCTGGCCGAGGAGGTCGCGCGCATCCACGGACTGGACCGGATCCCGTCCGTGCTGCCGACGCCGCCGTCCGGCCGAGGGCTCACCGACCTGCAGCAGGGCCGTCGTCGCGTCGCGAACGCCCTGGCCGCCGCGGGGCTCGTGGAGACCCCGTCGTTCCCGTTCACGACGCAGGAGCAGAACGACCTGCACGGCTCGGCCGCGGGGGAGAGCATCCCCGGGGTGCGCCTGGCGAACCCGCTCGACGGGCAGGCGCCGTTCCTGCGCCGTTCGCTGCTCCCCGGCCTGCTGCAGATCGCGCACCGCAACATCGCCCGCGGGCTCGTGGATCTCGCGATCTTCGAGACCGGCGTCGTGTTCCTGCCCGAGCCGGGGGTCGTCTACGGTACCGACGAGGTGCCGCCGCTCGGCGCCAGGCCCTCGGATGAGACGCTCGCCGCCCTGAACGCCTCGATCCCGCCGCAGGCCCGCCTCGTCGCGGCCCTGTTCACGGGGCATGTCACCCCCCGGCAGCCGGGGCGCGCCGCCGAGGAGTACGGTCTCAGCGAGGCGCTCGACGCCGTGCGCGTGATCGCGGATGCGGCCGGCGTCGAGATCGACGTCGTGCAGGGGACCCGCGCTGCTCTGCACCCGGGACGCACCGGCGTGCTGCGAGTGCGCGACGCGTCGACGGGCTCGGCGACCGAGGTCGGCTACGTCGGAGAGCTGCACCCGCAGGTCTCGGCCGACGCCGACCTGCCGGGCCGCGCGGTGGTGCTCGAGCTCGACCTCGACGGCCTCCTGGCGCTGGCGGGCGAGCGCGTGGTCGCGGCCTCGCTGTCGACCTACCCGGCCGCGACGCAGGACGTGTCGCTCGTGGTCGACGCGGGGACGCCCGCCTCCGACGTGAGCGCGGCCCTGTCCGAGGGGGCGGGCGCGCTCCTCGAGTCGGTCCGCCTCGTCGACGACTACCGCGGAGAAGGCGTTGCGGACGGATCCAAGAGCCTGAGCTTCGCGCTGCGCTTCCGGGCCGATGACCGCACCCTGACCGCCGCCGAGGCGACCGAGGCGAAGCTCGCCGGCGTCGCCGCCGCGGCCGAGCGGTTCGGGGCCCAGATCCGCTACTGAGACGAGACGCGACGCACGACAGAGAACGCCTGCACGACGGATCCGCGGATCCATCGCGCAGGCGTTCTCTGGCTAGACTGACCGGCAGTGACACGGGGTGCCGCATCCGCGGCTGAGAACACACCCGTCGAACCTGATCTAGGTCGTACTAGCGAAGGGATGTCGCGATGAGCGCGCGTCTGGAAATGTCGTCCGAATCCGTGGGGGAATCCGCCGCGGACCTTCTCATCGAGCTGCGGGCGGAGCCCCCGCTCGTGCACTGCATCACGAACTCGGTGGTCACCGGGTTCACCGCCAACGTGCTGCTCGCGCTGGGGGCCGCGCCTGCCATGGTGGACATCACGGGCGAGGCCGGCATGTTCGCCGCGATCTCGTCCGGGCTGCTGGTGAATCTCGGCACGCCCACACCCGAGCAGCGCTCCGCGAGCCTCGAGGCCGTCGGCGGCGCCCGCACGGCCGGCACCCCGTGGGTGCTGGATCCGGTCGCGGTCGGCGCACTGCCGGTGCGCACCGCGCTCGCGCAGGATCTGCTCGACCTGCGCCCCACTCTCATCCGCGGCAACGCCTCCGAGATCCTCGCGCTCGCCGGCCGCAGCCAGGGCGGGCGCGGCGTCGATGCGCTGGACGGCACCGAGGCCGCGGCCGACGCGGCCCGAGACCTGGCCAGGATCACCGGGGGAGCGGTGGCGGTGTCCGGCCCGGTCGATCTCCTCGTCGACGCGGATCGCGGGGTCCGCATCGCGAACGGCGACGTCCTGCTCACCCGCGTCACCGGCGGAGGCTGCGCGCTCGGCGCCGTGATGGCCGCGTTCCTCGGCGCCGCGCGACGGACGGGCGACAGCCCGCTGGTCGCCGCCGCCGCGGCCACACTCGCGTACACGATCGCCGCCGAGGACGCCGCGGCGCGGTCCGAGGGTCCCGGATCCTTCGCGGTCGCGCTGCTCGACGCCCTCGCCGCGATCCGGCCCGACACCCTCCCTGCCCGCGCTCGCGTCGAGGCGGGGAACACCGAGACGGCGGGAGTCGCGGCATGACGCCGACCGGCCTCGCCGCCGCCTCCCGGCCGGTGAGCACGCTCCTGGCGGGGCCGCGCAGGAGGCTGACGGTCGAGGACCTCGCCCTCTACCTCGTCACGGATCGCGTGCTGAGCGGGGCGCGCGGCGTGACGGCCGTGGTCGACGCAGCGGTCTCGGGCGGCGTGCGGTTCGTCCAACTGCGCGACAAGCACGCCGACGATGCGTCGATCGTGGAGCAGCTGATGGAGCTCTCCGAGGTCATCGCGGGGCGGGCGCTGCTGGTCGTCGACGACCGCCTCGACGCGGTCGTGGAGGCGCGGCGCCGCGGCGCCCGCGTGGACGGGATCCACCTCGGCCAGTCCGACGCCTCGCCGCTCCTGGCGCGCTCGGTGCTCGGCCCCGACGCGATCGTGGGCCTCACCGCCAACACTTCTGCGCACCTCGACGCCGTGCGGGCCCTGCCCTCAGGCGCCGTGGATTACCTCGGCGTGGGCGTGATCCACCCCACGAGCACCAAGGCCGATCACCCCGCGCCCCTCGGTGTGGCGGGGTTCGCCGCGTTCGCCGCCGCGAGCCCGCTGCCGTGCGTCGCGATCGGCGGCATCGAGCGGGCCGACGCGGCAGCGCTCCGCGCGGCGGGAGCGGCCGGGGTCGCGGTGGTGTCGGCGCTGTGCGCCGCGCCGGATCCGCGCGTCGCCGCCCGCAAGATGCTCCGCGCCTGGGGTGCGGGCGGGGTGCCGCGCGTGCTCTCGATCGCCGGAAGCGACCCGTCGGGCGGGGCCGGGATCCAGGCCGACCTCAAGGCCATCGCCGCGAACGGCGGCTACGGCATGGCCGCGATCACCGCGCTGACCGCGCAGAACACCCGGGGGGTCAGGGGCGTGCACGTGCCGCCCGCCGCGTTCCTGCGCGCTCAGCTCGACGCGATCGCCGACGATGTGCGCATCGACGCCGTGAAGATCGGGATGCTGGCCGGATCCGCGGTGATCGAGGAGGTCGGATCCTGGCTGCGGGAGCACCGGCCGCCCACCGTCGTCCTGGACCCGGTCATGATCGCCACCAGCGGCGACCGGCTGCTGGACGCCGATGCCGAGCAGGCCCTGCGCGCCCTGCTGCCGCTGGCGGATCTCCTCACGCCGAACCTGCCGGAGCTGGCCGTCCTCGCGCGCGAACCCGCGGCCACGAACTGGACCGGCGCCCTCGCCCAGGCGCGGCGGCTCTCGGCCGAGACCGGCGCCCTGGTGCTCGTGAAGGGAGGGCATCTCGGCGGCGACGAGGCGCCCGACGCACTCGTCGGTCCCTCCGGGCCGGTGCGCGAATACCCCGGATCCCGCATACGCACGACGAGCACGCACGGCACCGGCTGCTCGCTCTCCGCGGGGCTCGCGACCCGTCGGGCGGCCGACCACGACTGGCGCGACGCGGTGGCCGAGGTCCGGTCGTGGCTGCGCGAGTCGATCGTCGCGGGTGCCGGATTGCAGGTCGGGTCCGGTCACGGTCCGGTCAGCCACTTCGCGGGGCTGTGGCGGCGCGGAGGCCTCGACGCCGCTCCGGGCCGCGAGGCGATCGCCGGGGAGTGGTGGTCCTCGATCGCTCCGATCCGCCGGGCGATCGACGATCTGCCGTTCCTGCAGCGTCTCGCGGACGGGAGCCTGCCTGAGACCGCGTTCCGCTGGTATCTCGCGCAGGACGCGCTCTACCTGCGCGACTACGCGCGCACTCTCGCGGAGGCGGCGCGCATCGCACCGGACTCGGCGGAGCAGGCCTTCTGGGCGCACTCCGCCGAGCAGTCCGTGATCGGCGAGCTGCAGCTGCACGCGAGCATGCTGTCGCCGGAGGGGGTCGGTGCCGAGACGTTCCGCGCGGATCCCGCCCCTGCGACGGTCGCCTATCTCGACCACCTGCGCGGCGCGGCGTTCGACGGCGACTACCGGGTGCTCATCGCCGCGCTCCTGCCGTGCTTCTGGATCTACGCCGATGTCGGCATGCGGCTGCACGCGCAGGCGGGAGGAGACCCTGCGCACCCGTTCGCGCCCTGGCTGGACGAGTACGCGGACCCGCGCTTCGCCGAGGCGACCGAGGAGGCGATCCGGATCGTCACCGCGCATGCGGCCGCCGCCGACGTGCAGACCCGAGAGCGGATGCGGATCGCGTTCACGCGCTCGAGCGAGCACGAGCGCGCATTCTTCGCCGCCGCCGCGCTCTGAGCGCCCTTCGTCTCGCCTTCGGCTCGCTCAGGGACCATCATCGGTTCCTGAGCGCCCTTCGTCTCGCCTTCGGCTCGCTCAGGGACCGCTATGCGAGACGAGGACGATTTGGTCGCAGGCCCCACCGCGCGATATCGTCGCCGCATGCTTCCGGCTCCGCACACGACCACCCCGAAGGGTGCTGCCGTGGTGCGTCGACGCCGTACGGGCGACCGCCGACTCTAGGCGACCCTGCGCTCCCGCGTCGATGACGGCGGGGTGCCGGTGTCGCCGCCTCCGGCCCCGCATCTGCACTGCTGCCGCACGCCGCCTTCTTGGGCGTCGTCGACAGGCCCGACCGTTAAGGTGGAAGCATGACGTATTCCGTCGCCGTCTCCGGCGCATCCGGCTATGCGGGCGGCGAGATCCTTCGCCTGCTCGCGAGCCATCCCGACGTCGAGATCCGCACCGTCACGGCGCACTCGAACGCCGGACAGAAGCTCTCCGAGCACCAGCCGCACCTGCGCTCCCTGGCGCACCTGACCCTGCAGGACACGACGCCCGAGATCCTCTCCGGGCACGACATCGTGTTCCTCGCGCTGCCGCACGGCCAGTCGGGTCAGTACACCGACGCGCTCGGCGAGGTCCCGCTCGTGATCGACGCGGGCGCCGACCACCGGCTCACCTCGCCGTCCGCGTGGGACTCGTTCTACGGCGGCGCGTTCCACGAGCCGTGGGCGTACGGCGTCCCCGAGCTCCTGGTCGAGCCTGCCTCCCGTGGTTCCGTGAAGCAGCGCGAGCATCTCCGCGGCGCCCGCCGGATCGCGGCCCCCGGCTGCAACGCCTCCACCGTGAGCCTGAGCCTCGCGCCGGGCGTCGCGGCGGGCGTGATCGACCCGTCCGACATCGTGACGGTCCTCGCCGTCGGCCCCTCCGGCGCCGGCAAGAGCCTCAAGACGCACCTGCTGGGAAGCGAGATCCTCGGATCCGCCAACCCGTATGCGGTCGGCGGCACGCATCGGCACATCCCCGAGATCCGGCAGGCCCTCGCGGCCGCGTCCGGCGCCGATCCGGACGGGATCCGGATCTCGTTCACCCCGGTCATCGTGCCGATGGCTCGAGGAATCCTCGCCACCTCGACCGCGCCCATCGCCCCCGGCGCCACCGACGCGCAGATCCGCGCCGCGTGGCAGGCCGCCTACGGCGACGAGACCTTCGTGCAGTTGCTGCCGGAGGGATCCGTCCCGCGCACCGCCGACGTGCTGGGCGCCAACACGGCGCTCATCGGCCTCGCGATCGACCGCGCGGCGAACCGCGTCGTCGTCGTCACCGCCGTCGACAACCTCGTCAAGGGCACGGCGGGCGCCGCCATCCAGTCCATGAACATCGCGCTCGGCCTCACCGAGACCACGGCGCTCAGCATCAACGGAGTCGCCCCATGAGTGTGACCGCACCCCAGGGATTCGAGGCGGCGGGTGTCGTCGCGGGTCTCAAGTCCACCGGAAGGCCCGACGTGGCGCTGGTGGTGAACCGCGGCCCGCGCAAGGTCGGCGCCGCGGTGTTCACCAGCAACCGCGCCAAGGCCAACCCGATCATCTGGTCGCAGGAGGTGGTGAAGGACGGCGTCGTCGAGGCGGTCGTGCTGAACTCCGGCGGAGCCAACTGCTTCACGGGTCCCTTCGGTTTCCAGACCAGTCACCTCACGGCGGAGCGCGCCGCCGAGCTGCTCGGCGTGAGCGCCGGCGACGTGGTGGTCTGCTCGACCGGTCTCATCGGCACGGGGGACGAGGTCTTCCGCGGCAAGGTGCTCGCGGGCGTCGAGGCCGGTGTCGCGCAGCTGAGCGCCGACGGCGGACAGGCCGCGGCCGAGGCGATCATGACCACCGACACGGTCGCGAAGACCGTCGTCGTGAGCCGCGACGGCTGGACCATCGGCGGAATGGCGAAGGGTGCGGGCATGCTCGCCCCGGGTCTTGCCACGATGCTCGTGGTGCTCACCACCGATGCGGACCTCGAGGCGTCGGAGGCCCACGCCGTGCTGCGGCGCGCGACCGGCACGACCTTCGACCGGCTCGACTCCGACGGCTGCATGTCGACCAACGACCAGGTGACGCTGCTCGCCAACGGCGCGAGCGGGATCCGGCCCGATCTGGACGACTTCGCGGCGGCGCTCACCGAGGTCTCCGACGAACTGGCCCGCAAGCTGCAGGACGATGCCGAGGGCGCCAGCCACGCGATCTCGATCGAGGTCGCGCACGCCGCGAGCGAACAGGACGCTGTCGAGGTGGGTCGCGCGGTCGCGCGCAACAACCTGTTCAAGGCCGCGATCTTCGGAAACGACCCGAACTGGGGCCGCGTGCTCGCCGCGATCGGCACCACCCGGGCCGCGTTCGATCCCTACGACGTGGACGTGTGGATGAACGGCGTACGGGTGTGCACCGCCGGCGGTCCCGACCGGCCCCGCGAGGAGGTCGATCTGGCTCCGCGCGCGACGCACGTGCTGATCGATCTCAAGGTCGGCGAAGCGGCGGCGACGATCCGCACCAACGACCTGACCCACGACTACGTGCACGAGAACAGCGCGTACTCCTCATGAGCGATCTTCAGGACACAGCGCCCGAGGAAGCCGCGATCAAGGCGCAGACGCTGATCGAGTCGCTGCCCTGGTTGAAGCGGTACCGCGACCAGATCGTCGTCGTCAAGTACGGCGGCAACGCGATGATCAGCGACGAGTTGCAGGAGGCGTTCGCGCAGGACATCGCCTATCTCCGCTATGTCGGCGTGCAGCCGGTCGTCGTCCATGGCGGCGGACCGCAGATCTCCGACATGCTCGAGCGGCTCGAGATCCCGAGCGAGTTCAAAGGCGGCTACCGGGTCACGAACACCGAGGCGATCAGTGTCGTACGGATGGTGCTCACCGGACAGGTGAACCCGCAGCTCGTCTCCAAGATCAACTCGCATGGTCCGATCGCGACCGGACTGAGCGGTGAGGACGCGGGGCTCTTCGGAGGTCGCCGGCGGGGCGTGATCATCGACGGGGAAGAGGTCGACCTCGGCCGCGTCGGCGACGTGGTCGAGGTGGATCCCACGCCGGTCCATGACCATCTCGCCGCCGGGCGCGTGCCGGTCGTCTCCAGCATCGCGCCGGATCTCGATCACCCCGGTCAGTCTCTGAACGTGAACGCGGACGCGGCTGCAGCGGCGCTGGCGACGGCTCTCGGCGCGGTCAAGCTCGTGATCCTGACGGACGTCGCGGGGCTCTATGCGGACTGGCCGAACCGCGACTCGCTGGTCTCGCATCTGACCACGACAGAGCTGAAGACCATGCTCCCGTCGCTCGAGTCGGGCATGATCCCGAAGATGACCGCGTGCCTGGAGGCCGTGGAATCGGGCGTGCATGCGGCGGCCATCATCGACGGACGGGTGCCGCACTCGGTGCTCGTCGAACTTTTCACCAGCAAGGGAATCGGAACGGAGGTGGTGGCGGGATGACGTCGCCGGCCGAGGGAACATGGCAGCAGAGCGCTGATCGCGACCTGATCTTGAATGCGGGGCCGCGGTTCGAACTGCTCGTCCGCGGTGAGGGATCGCACCTGTGGGACGGTGAGGGGCGACGCTACCTCGACTTCCTCGCGGGGATCGCGGTCACCGCGCTCGGGCACGCCCACCCCGTCTTCGTCGAGGCCGTGTCCCGCCAGGCGGGCACGCTCGCGCACGTGTCGAACTACTTCGCCACACCTCCGCAGCTCGAGCTCGCGGCGCGGCTGAAGCGGCTCGCCGGAACCGGAGACGAGGGGCGCGTGTTCTTCGGCAACTCCGGAACCGAGGCCAACGAGGCCGCGTTCAAGCTCGCCCGCCTGCACGGCGGCACCGAGCGCCCGCGGATCCTGTCCCTCGACAACGCCTTCCACGGCCGCACGATCGGTGCGCTCGCGCTCACGGCGAAGGCGTCGATGCGCGACCCGTTCCAGCCTCTGCCCGGCGGCGTCGAGCACATCCCCGCCACGATCGAGGCGCTCGAGGCGGCGATGGACGACCGCGTCGCCGCGCTGTTCGTCGAGCCCATCCAGGGCGAGGCCGGCGTGCTCGAACTGCCGGAGGGCTACCTCCGCGCAGCACGCGAGCTCACTGCGAAGCACGGTGCGCTGCTCATCGTCGACGAGATCCAGACCGGCGCCGGCCGCACGGGCGATTGGTTCGCCTTCCAGCACGAGGGGATCGTGCCCGACGCGATCACCCTGGCGAAGGGCATCGGCGGCGGTTTCCCGATCGGCGCGCTCGTCGCATTCGGCGCGGCCGCGGCGCTCCTGCAGCCCGGATCGCACGGTTCCACCTTCGGCGGAAACCCGCTCGCCACCGCCGTCAGCAACGCGGTCCTGGAGGAGATCGAGAATTCCGGCCTCGTGCAGAACGCACGGGACCGCGGTGCGCAGGTGCGCGAAGCCGTCGAGGGCATCGGATCCCCGCTCGTCGCCGGCGTGCGCGGCCGCGGTCTGCTCATCGGCGTGGCACTGGCCGCCCCGGTCGCCGGCGATGTCGTCGCCGTCGCGCAGCGCCTCGGACTCGTCATCAACGCCGCCAACCCGTCCTCGGTCCGGATCGCCCCCGCGCTCACGATCGGCGACGCCGAGATCGCCGAGTTCACCGAACTGTTCGCGGCCGCCCTCGCCGAGGTCGCGGCCACCGCACTCACGGAGACATCAGTATGACCCGCCACCTGCTGCGCGATGACGACCTGACCGCGCTCGAGCAGACCGAGATCCTCGATCTCGCGCTCGAGCTGAAGAAGGACCGCTGGGCGGACAAGACGCTCGCCGGTCCGCAGACCGTCGCCGTGATCTTCGACAAGTCCTCGACCCGCACCCGCGTCTCGTTCGCGGTCGGGATCGCGGATCTCGGCGGATCCCCGCTGATCATCTCGACGGCGAACAGCCAGCTCGGCGGCAAGGAGACTCCGGCCGATACGGCCAGGGTGCTCGAGCGCCAGGTCGCCGCGATCGTGTGGCGCACCTATGCGCAGGCGGGTCTCGAGGAGATGGCTGCAGGCACCAGGGTGCCGGTGATCAACGCGCTCTCCGACGACTTCCACCCGTGCCAGCTGCTCGCCGACCTGCTCACGATCCGCGAGCACAAGGGCGACCTGAAGGGTCTCACGCTCTCGTTCTTCGGCGACGGGCGCAGCAACATGGCGCACTCGTACGTGCTCGCCGGCGTCACCGCGGGCATGCACGTGCGGGTGGCCTCTCCCGAGGCCTATGCGCCTCGCGCCGATGTCGTGGCCGACGCCCACCGCCGTGCCGCGGAGACCGGCGGATCCCTGACCCTGGTCGCGGATCCGGATGAGGCCGCGGCGGGCGCCGACGTCATCGTCACCGACACCTGGGTGTCGATGGGCAAGGAGGAGGAGAAGGCCCAGCGCCTTCGCGACCTCGGCGCCTACAAGGTCACGAGCGCGACCATGGCGCTCGCCGCCCCTGACGCGATCTTCATCCACTGCCTGCCCGCCGACCGCGGCTACGAGGTCGACTCCGAGGTCATCGACGGCCCGCAGAGCGTCGTCTGGGACGAGGCCGAGAACCGCCTGCACGCGCAGAAGGCGCTCTTGGTCTGGCTCATCGGGAAGCAGGACCAGCCGTGAACGCCGCGCACGGCACGAATCAAGGCGCCCTCTGGGGCGGCCGGTTCGCCGGGGGTCCCAGCCCCGAGCTCGCCGAGCTGAGCCGGTCGACGCAGTTCGACTGGATCCTCGCGCCCTACGACATCGCGGGCTCGCACGCGCACGCCACCGCGCTCGAGGCGGCGGGCTATCTGGAGGCGGACGAGGCCGTGCGGATGCACGCGGGTCTCGACGCCCTCGCCGCGAGGATCGCCGACGGCACGCTGCTCCCGCAGCCGGCCGACGAGGACGTGCACGGCGCGCTCGAGGCGGCGCTCATCGCCGAGGTGGGCGCTGATCTGGGCGGGCGGCTGCGCGCCGGGCGCAGCCGCAACGACCAGATCGCGACGCTCGTGCGCATGTACCTGATCGACCACGCGCGGGTCATCGCACGAGAGGTGCTCGGCCTCGTCGACGCCCTCGTCGCCCAGGCGGTGGCGCATGACGGCGCGATCCTGCCGGGCCGCACGCATCTCCAGCACGCGCAGCCCGTGCTGCTCGCGCACCACCTGCAGGCGCACGCCTGGCCTCTGGTGCGCGATCTCGAGCGGCTCGTCGACTGGCGCGCGCGTGCGGGCGTCTCTCCGTACGGCGGGGGAGCACTGGCCGGATCCACCCTGGGACTCGACCCTGCGCTGGTCGCCCGCGAGCTCGGCCTGGATCGCCCCGCGGAGAACTCGCTGGACGGCACCGCCGCACGCGACGTCGTCGCGGAGTTCGCGTTCATCACGGCGATGATCGGCATCGACCTGTCCCGCATCTCCGAGGAGATCATCCTCTGGAACACCCGCGAGTTCGGCTTCGTCACCCTCGACGACGGCTACTCGACCGGATCCAGCATCATGCCGCAGAAGAAGAACCCGGACATCGCCGAGCTCGCGCGCGGCAAGTCCGGGCGCCTCATCGGCAACCTGTCCGGCCTCATGGCGACGCTCAAGGGCCTGCCTCTCGCGTACAACCGCGATCTGCAGGAGGACAAAGAGCCGGTGTTCGACTCGGTCCGCACCCTCGAGGTCGTGCTGCCGGCGTTCACCGGGATGGTCGCGACGCTGCGATTCGACACGGCGCGCATGGCGGAGCTCGCTCCCCAGGGGTTCTCGCTCGCGACCGATGTTGCGGAGTGGCTGGTGAAGAACCGGGTGCCGTTCCGCGAGGCCCACGAGATCTCCGGATCCCTGGTGCGCGCCTGCGAGCAGCGGGGGATCGGCCTCGAGGATGCGGACGATGCGCTCCTCGCCGAGGTGTCGCCGCACCTGACCCCTGCCGTGCGCGAGGTGCTCACGATCGAAGGATCCGTCGCGAGCCGCGACGGCGTCGGAGGCACCGCCCCGGTGCGCGTCGCCGAGCAGCGCACCGAGCTCGTCGCCCGCGCGCAGGCCGCGGCCCACGCCCTCGGGATGTGACCGAAGCCCCGGCAGCGGACGCCCGTCAGAACGGTGAAACCCCCCCTCCAGGCCGTCGCCTGGGAGGGGGTTTCGCCGTTCATCAGGTCTTTCATCATCACGGGGTCCGGCAGTGGGCCCGCGCGACACGCCCGGGCTGCGACCGCGATTTGCCGGAACCCCGGGATCCGCGTAACTTATTACTTGTTCGCCCCAAGCGGTAGAGCGAAAGGCCGGAAGGTCTGACTCCCCAAGCGGCGAACGAATCCCGATCTCGTCGAAGAACTTCCCTTGCGGAAGATCTTCGACTATGATGGGGAACTCCCACCTCAGGTTCGCCGCAAGGCGCAGCGAGGGGGAGTGAGATCAAGCCCTACTTGTGATGCCGCGAGGCTGAACTGTGGGAGCATCCGATCCTTGAGAACTCAACAGCGTGCACTTGTCAAATGCCAATTTATTCCTCGTTCCAGTCTTTGGGCTGGTTTGAGAAATTCCTTT
>NZ_JBHJWV010000006.1:0-322419 GCF_042266785.1 Microbacterium sp. NPDC056052 | reverse complement strand
CGAGTTCCCCGCCGATCTGGAGATGCGCGTGACGCACGAGACGATCTATCAGACGCTCTATCTCCAGGGTCGGGGGCAGCTGCGCCGGGATCTCGAGCGCACCACCCGCTATGTGATGCTCGTGCACCTCCCGGACGCACGCGACGCGACCACGGTCCGCAACGCGCTCTCCCGCACCATGACCGGCTTGCCCGCCCATCTGCGCAAGTCGTTGACCTGGGACCAGGGCAGCGAGCTCGCCGAGCATAAGAAGTTCCGGATCGAGACCGGCATCCCCGTGTTCTTCTGCGACCCCGCCTCGCCCTGGCAGCGCGGGGCGAACGAGAACCGAACGGGCTCCTACGCCAGTACTTCCCGAAGGGCACCGACCTCTCTGCGCACACCGCCGACGATCTCGCTCGCGTCGCCCACGAGCTCAACACCCGGCCCCGCAAGACCCTCGACTGGCAGACGCCCGCACAGCGCCTCGCTGCGCTCATCGACGCCGCCTAACCCCCGGACGCCCCAGGCTCAGTCCGCAACCCGGCTGAGCGATGCTCACCGACCCCAGAAACACCGAGAAGCCCCGGTCGACCATCACGGTCGACCGGGGCTTTCTGTCATGCTCTGAACTACATCGTGTTGCAACGACCGCGGGAATCCGCCCGATGGCGCGGCGGGTTCGGTTCACGGGCCGCCCGCCATCTCGGCCATACGCACTTGGGCTTCCAGGAACCTGACGAACGCACGTTCAGATTCCGAAGGTGACGAAGACGCGCGCGCGCCCCCTCACCGACGCGCAGGTGGAGACACTGCGCTCGGCCCTCCCAGCGGAGCTGCACGCGCTCATCACCTTCATGGCGGGGATGGGGCTCAGGCCTGGAGAAGCCCCCGGGGTGACTCGTGACCGCCTGCGGCTGCTCGGGAAGAGCCCCGTGGTCACCGTCGTACCGCGTGGTTCCGCTCGGTCACATCGTCGTCGCGGCACTGAACCAGCACATCGCGCGCTACCAGGTGCCAGCGGACGGCCTGGTGTTCACGCTCGGCGGCGAGCCCATCACCACGGACACGATGCGGCACCTGCTCACACCGATCAAGGCCGCAGTCGGGATGACCCCCGCGACAGGTACAGGCCTGCACGCTCCACGGCACTACTACGCACGTCTGCTGATCCGTCACGGCGAGTCCGTGAAGGTGGTCCCGTCGAACCTCGGGCACGCCTCCGCCGTCGAGACGCTGGATACCTACGCCCACCCGTGGCCGGGCTCCGCAGACCGCCGAGAGATGCTGTGGACAGCGTTCTCGGCAGTCTTGCGGACTCCTCGCGGACCGGCTCCCAATAGGAACCAAGGAAATACCTGGACAAGCCAGATCGTTGCTACTGCGCGATGTAGACCTGATGCATCGCGCGGGTGGCGTCGGTGATGCTGCTCGTGATCGACGGATAGGCGGCGAACACGCGCGACACCTGGTCGACGTTGAGGCGGCGCTCCACGGCGATCGCGAGCGGGTAGATCAGCTCCGAGGCGCGCGGGGCGACGATCACGGCGCCGATGACCGTGCCGGATCCCTTGCGCGCGATGATCTTCACGAAGCCGTCGCGGATCCCCTGCATCTTGGCGCGCGGGTTGGCCGCGAGAGGCAGCTTGTAGGCGATGCCGTCGGCCACGCCGTCCTCGATGTCCTTCTCCGAGAAGCCGATCGTGGCGATCTCCGGGGCGGTGAAGATGTTGGCGGTGATCTTCAGCTTCTCGAGCGGGATCACGATATCGCCGAGGGCGTGGAACACGGCCGTGCGGCCCTGCATCGATGCGACGGAGGCGAGCGGGAAGAAGTTCGTGCAGTCGCCGACCGCGTAGATGTTCGAAACCGAGGTGCGCGCGACCCTGTTGACACGGATGTGGCCCGACGCGGTCAGCTCGACGCCGACGTCCTCGAGACCGATCCCCGCCGTGTTCGGGATGGATCCGACCGCCATCAGGCAGTGGCTGCCCTCGACAGTGCGCCCGTCCGAGAGGGTCACGGTGACGCCGTCCGCGGTGCGCTCGACCTTATCCGCGCGGGACTTGGACAGCACCTGCATGCCGCCGCGCTTGAAGACCTTCTCGAGCACGTGCGCGGCGTCCTGGTCCTCGCCGGGGAGCACCTGGTCGCGGCTGGAGATCAGGGTCACCTTCGCGCCGAGGTTCATGTACGCCGACGCGAACTCGGCACCGGTGACGCCCGAACCGACCACGATGAGGTGCTCGGGCAGCGTCTTCATGTCGTACAGCTGCGTCCAGGTGAGGATCCGCTCGCCGTCCGGCTTGGCGGAGTCCAGCTCGCGCGGGGACGCCCCGACGGCGACGATGAGCGTATCGGCCTCGACGCGGTCGAACTCGGTGCCGTCCACGGAGGTCGCGACGACGATCGCGTTCGGACCGTCCAGGCGACCGTGGCCGGAGAGGATCGTCACGCCCGCGTCCAGCAGCGTCGTGCGCATGTCCTCGGACTGCTGGCCGGCGAGCGCCATCAGACGCTTGTTCACCGCCGCGAGGTTGATCGCGACCTGCGGCTTGAGCGGCTTGCCCTCGGCGCCCTTCGCGTAGAACTGCACGCCGAGGTCGGTGGCCTCGCTGATCGCGACCGCCGCATCGGCCGTGGCGATCAGGCTCTTGGAGGGCACGACATCGGTCAGCACGGCGGAACCGCCCACGCCGACCCGTTCGACGAGCGTCACCTCCGCCCCGAGCTGTGCCGCGGCGAGCGCCGCCTCGTAACCGCCGGGACCGCCACCGAGCACGGCGACACGCTGAGAGCGCTCGAACATCAAGGTCATGGGATCCATTCTTCCGCATCCGCCGCGCGGCCGGGATCAGCCGGCCCCGCGGCCGGGAAAGCGTTCCCTCCCCGTTCCCCGCGCGTTCCGTCCCCCGCGACACCGTCGTGAGCGCCGGCGCGCGGGACTGCCGCTCTTCCGCGCCCTCCTCGCCCGCTCGGGGCGCGGGGCCGTATCCTCGATCTCATGGCTGACTGGAACCACCCCCTCGACGACCCGAGCGCCGACCCCTTCGCGATCGCTGCTGAGGCCGCCTCCGACATCCACCGGCTCACCGGCGTCGAGCGTCACGACATCGCCGTCACCCTCGGCTCCGGCTGGGGCAAGGCCGCGGAGCTCATCGGCGAGACCGTCGCGACCATCCCCGCCACCGAGGTCACCGGCTTCTCCAAGCCCGCGCTGGAGGGCCACGTCGGCACGCTCCGCAGCATCGTCACCCCCGGCGGGAAGAACGTGCTCGTGATCGGCGCACGCACCCACTACTACGAGGGCCACGGCGTCCGCAGGGTCGTGCACAGCGTGCGCACCGCCGCGGCCACGGGGGCCAAGACCATGGTGCTCACCAACGGCGCCGGCGGGATCCGCGAGACCTGGAAGCCGGGACAGCCGGTGCTGATCAGCGACCACCTCAACCTCACCGCGGATTCGCCGCTCGAGGGCGCGACCTTCATCGACCTCACCGACCTCTACAGCGCGCGCCTGCGCGACCTCGCGCGCACGATCGACCCGAGCCTCGACGAGGGCGTCTACACGCAGTTCCGCGGCCCGCACTACGAGACGCCGGCCGAGGTGCAGATGGCGAAGGCGATCGGCGGCCACATCGTCGGCATGTCCACCGCGCTCGAGGCGATCGCCGCCCGTCAGGCCGGCATGGAGGTCCTCGGCTTCTCGCTCATCACGAACCTGGCCGCGGGGATCCAGAAGACCCCGCTCAGCCACGCCGAGGTGATCGAGGCGGGACGCGAGGCGGAGCCCGTCATCTCGGACCTGCTGGCCCGCGTGATCGGGGCGCTGTGAGCGCGCAGGAGGCGACGCTGCTCACGCAGGCGCGCGCCTGGCTCCGTCAGGATCCCGATCCGGAGACCCGCGACGAGCTCGCCGGTCTCATCACGAGCGCCGGATCCGGCGACGAGGCGGCCCTCGCCGATCTCGCCGACCGCTTCTCCACGCGTCTCGCCTTCGGCACCGCCGGACTGCGCGGCGAGCTCGCCGCCGGGTCCA
Organism: Microbacterium sp. NPDC056052; assembly: GCF_042266785.1. NCBI lineage: Bacteria > Bacillati > Actinomycetota > Actinomycetes > Micrococcales > Microbacteriaceae > Microbacterium > Microbacterium sp. NPDC056052. Next base: position 318,401 of record NZ_JBHJWV010000006.1, on the reverse strand, counting down.
ACCGGATGAACCGGGTGCTCGTGGCCCAGGCCGCCGCCGGCTTCGCCGCGTACCTGTCCGAGAAGGCATCGGGCGGCATCGCGCCGACCGTGGTCATCGGGTACGACGGGCGCAAGAACTCCCGGGTGTTCGCGAAGGACTCGGCCGAGATCTTCGCGGGCGCGGGCCTGCGGGCGATCCTGCTGCCGCGGCTGCTGCCGACCCCGGTGCTCGCGTTCGCGGTGCGCCATCTCGGCGCGGACGCCGGCGTGATGGTCACCGCGAGCCACAACCCGCCGAACGATAACGGCTACAAGGTGTACCTCGGGGGCGCGGACCAGGGCTCCCAGATCGTCTCGCCCGCCGACGCCGAGATCGCCGCGCACATCCAGCAGGTGGCAGACCGCGGCGACGCGCTGGGCATCCCGCGCTCCGCGGCCTACGAGACCGCCGGCGAGGACGTCGTCGAGGCCTACGTCGCCGCGACCGCCGCCGTGGCACCGGCCCCGGTCGGCACGGCAGGGCTGCGCTGGGTCTACACCGCCATGCACGGGGTGGGCTGGGAGACGTTCTCCCGCATCATCGGCGAAGCCGGGTACCCCGCACCGTGGACCGTGAGCGAGCAGCGCGACCCCGATCCCGCCTTCCGCACGGTGTCCTTCCCCAATCCGGAGGAGCCCGGCGCCATGGACCTCGCATTCGCGAAGGCGCGCACGCTGGGCGCGGAGCTCGTGATCGCGAACGACCCCGATGCGGACCGGCTCGCCGTCGGCATCCCCGACGAGACCGCGGAGGGCGGCTGGCGCCGGCTCACCGGCAACGAGGTCGGCCTGCTGCTCGGCTGGCGCGCCGCACGGGCGGCGACCACGGACGGCCCCGCCGCACCTGGGACCTCGCTCGCCTGCTCGCTCGTGTCCTCCCCCGCGCTCGGCGCGGTCGCCGAGCGGTACGGGCTGGACTTCCACGAGACCCTCACCGGCTTCAAGTGGATCTCCCGCGCTCCCGGCATCGCGTTCGGCTACGAGGAGGCCCTGGGCTACCTCGTGAACCCGGATACCGTGCGCGACAAGGACGGCATCTCCGCCGCGGTCGCCCTGCTCGGGCTCGCCGCGGAGGCGCGCGGGCGTGACGCGACGCTCGCGGATCTGCTCGAGGAGGTCGCCGCCGAGGTCGGCCACTTCGCGAGCGGACAGGTGTCGATCCGCGTCGAGGACGTCGCCGTGATCGGCCGGATCATGGCCGCGCTGCGGCAGGATCCCCCCGCCGCGTTCGGCGAGACCGCGATCTCGTCGGTCGAGGATCTCCTCACGGCCGCCGAGGGCGCGCCCGCCGGCGATGTGCTGCGCTACCGTCTCGCAGACGGCTCCCGGGTGATCGTGCGCCCGAGCGGCACCGAGCCCAAGCTCAAGGTGTACCTCGACGCGCGCGCGGACTCCGGCGAGGCGGCCCGCGCCGCCATCGCCGCGCTGGACGCCGCGATCCGCGAGCTGCTGACCCGGCTGGGTTGACGATGCGCGCCCGCATCCCCGCGGACGGGGGCGTGACCTCCGGCACGTCCTGCACCCGTGCCGCGGGGAGCGGAACGACGGCGAAGGAGTCCGCTGCATGACCTCCCGGACGGTCATCATCAGGGCCGAGGGCGGTGCGCATGCGCGCCCCGTCGCGGAGCTCGTGCGACTGGCGATGGCGCACCCCGAGCCGGTCGAGCTGACGACCGCGGAGGGACGCCGCGTCGATCTCGGCAGCGTGCTCGCGGTGATGGACCTGGCGCTCGTCCCCGGCGACGCCGTCGTGCTGACCGCCGACGGGCCGGGGGCGGACGATCTGCTGGACGCGCTGGCGAAGGTGCTGGACGGCTGACCGGGCCGCCGGACCCCTGACCCGCCCTGGCAAGGACCGGCGTCAGCCGTCGATCACGGCGACGAGTTCATCCAGGAAGCCCGCGAACGTGCCCCCTCGGCGCACGATCCGCTGCACGCTTTCGCCCTCGCCGAACACCTCGACGAGCTGCTCGAACACCGTCTGGAAAGCGTCCCTGTCCTGCTCGCTGAACGCGGCGAGCGCGACGACCTGCACTCGCCCGGTCCCCCACGCCACCGACCCCGCGGCCACGCCCACCGCGATCGCGGTGCGTCTCGCGGTCATCTGCAGGGCGTGCGGCACGGCCAGCGCGTCGCTGAACGCGGTCGAGGACAGCCGCTCCCTGTGGATCGTGTTGTCGATGTAGTCCTCGCCGATCAGTCCCGCCTCGACGAGGCGCCCGCCGAGCAGCCGGATGATCCCCTCCTCGCCGATGTCGGGCAGCGGATGCACGTACGCGTCCGCGGAGAGGTAACGGGACAGCTCCTCGCGCAGCCGGGTCAGTCTGCGGGCGCGCCGGAGCCGGGCCGCGGCCTGCTGCACGCGCTCCACGTCCGCCTCGGTGAGGAACGGCTGGATGAGCACGACCCGCTCGGCGGCGACCGGCAGCGGCACGGTGCTCAGGACGAGATCGGTGTCGATCTCCGACTCGTGCGGATCCATCGCGGTGATGACCCGCACGACCTCGATGCCCTGGCCGAGCGAGCGATCCACCCGCGAGCGCAGCACCTCGTGCAGCTCGTAGTAGCCGGGGCAGACGATCGTCGCGGTGAGCAGGGACGCGGCGCGACGGCTGCGCTCGAGACGACCGCCGATGTGCATCGCCACGTAGGCGATCTCATCATCGTCGGCGCGCAGTCCGAGCCGTTCCTGCAATCCGCCGACCACGGATACCGCAACCTCGAAGATCATCGGATACGCCGACTTCAGCGACCGGGTCAGCGGGTTCCGGGCGCGCGACTGCTCCTGCGCACGGCGGAGCAGATTCTGCACGTGCAGGGCGAGGCGCAGTACGAAGGCGTCGTCCACGAGGTCGACCTGGTAGTCCGCGGAGGCCTGCACGACCTCCGCGCGCACCGCGGCCTCGACGACGGGGTCGAGGCCCGCGCGAGCGAGCGTGGCGGCGTCCGTGCCGCCGGGCGTCACGATCCGCGTCAGCACGAGACGGGCGAGGTGCGCGAGGTCTCCGGCGCCGAGCTCGACGCCGAGCCGTTCGCGGGAGAGCCGGCCGATCAGCTCGGCCACGGGGTCCCCGGCCGTTTCCGCGGTCTCGCCGTCCAGCTCGCGCCCCGCCGCCACCCGGTCCGCCGCGATCGCGATGTGCAGCAGCACGTCGGCGATCGCCAGCTCGTTGACGTAGTAGCCGAGCCCGCTCAGCTCGGCCACGAGCCCGGTCCGGAACGGCGCCACGGCCTCGGGCGGGATCGATCCGCCGCCGAGCGCGAGGCGGAACGGATCCAGCGGGAAGTCGGCCGCGTCCATCTCGTCGTGGGCGAGCCGGGAGAGCAGTCGGCGCTGGTCGCGCTCGGCGCCGCGCAGCCGCACGATGTCCCTGTCGCGCTCCAGCACGAGCCTGCTGCCCGATGACGCCCCGGCCCCCGTCGCCGCCCCGTCCAGCAGCGAGCGCACCTTCGCGAGGTCGGCCTCCAGGGTGGCCTCGCTGACGTGCAGACGTTCGGCGGTCTCGAAGACGTCGATGCCGTCCGGGTCGTCCAGCAGCGACCGGACCAGCCCGTGCAGCCGAGCGCGCGGGGTGGAATCGGCGCCGGCGCGCGCGGCGAGCGCCGCGCGGGCCGAGGCTCCGGCCCGGTAGCCGGCGGCGCCGGAGACGACCGCGTCGCCGCCCGGAACCCGGGCGTTCAGGGCGGTCACGTAGGCACGGACGCTGCGCGGGGTGACGCCGAGAAGGTCCGCCAGGCGCGGCCCCGTGACCCAGGAGTCCTCACGCAGCAGCGCGCTCAGCAGCCGGTCCTGCCGTCGAATCGACACCCGTTGTCCCCTCGCCGTCCCGTGCTCCGCACGCTCATCTCATGATGTCAGGATCCACGTCGCGGAGGGGCGGAACGCGCGTTCCGCCCCGGCGGAAGGGAACCTGGTGGCCCCGCCGCACACCCCCGCCGAACAATGGCGGGGAAGGGATGAATCGATGAAGATCCAGGTGATCTGCGGCGCCGGTGCCTCCAGCACCTTCGTCGCGGGGCGGCTGCGCCGGGCCGCGCAGGCCGCCGGCTCCGAGTGGGAGATCGCGGCGGCACCGCTGGGCGGCGTCGACCCCTTCGCCGATGTCGTCCTGCTGGGTCCGCACATCGCCGACCGCCGCGAGGAGATCGCCCGCGAGGCGCCCCGTTCGCGGGTCGTCGTGCTGCCGGAGGACGCCTTCACCGACCTCGACGGAACGCGCGTCCACGCCATCGTGCGCGCCGTCGTCGACGACACCGCACCGAAAGGAACGCCATGACCGCGCTCACCCGCACCGTCCGCATCGGCTCCTCGCACGGACTGCACGCCCGCCCCGCGAAGATCTTCGCGCAGGCCGCGAAGGAGACCGGCATTCCGGTGACGATCACGAAGGACGCCGGTAAGGCGGTCAACGCCGCCAGCATCCTCGGCGTCATCGCGCTCGGCCTCGAGCAGGGCGACTACGTCTCCCTCTCCGCCGACGGCGACGGGGCCGAGGCCGCCCTGGACAGGCTCGCCGAGCTGCTCGTCACCGACCACGACGAGGGCGCGGCCTGATGGCCGCCCTCCGTGGGGTCGGGATCGGGCAGGGCGTCGCGACGGGCCCCGTCCGACGGATGGCCGAGGCCCTGCCCGCTCCGGAGAACACGCCGAGCAGCGCCGGCGCCGACGCCGAGCGCGCCAGGGTCGAGGAGGCGATCTCCTACGTCGCTGCCGATCTGACCCGGCGCGCCGAGGCCGTCGCCGGCACCGCGCGCGAGGTCCTCGAGGCGCAGGCCATGATCGTCGAGGATCCGACTCTCGCCGACGAGGTCGAGGAGCGGATCGCTGCCGGCGCCACCGCCGAGTGGGCCGTGCACGACGCGTTCGCAGGCTTCCGCGCCTCGCTTGAAGCGGTCGGCGGCTATCTCGCCGAGCGCGCCGCCGATCTCGACGACATCGCCCAGCGCGTGCTGGCGCGCCTGCGCGGAGTCGCCGCCCCCGGCGTCCCGGAGCCCGGTCACCCCTTCGTCCTCGTCGCGCGCGACCTCGCCCCTGCCGACACCGCGCTGCTCGACCTGGACCAGGTGCTCGCGCTGGTCACGACGGACGGCGGCCCGACTTCGCATACCGCGATCCTGGCCCGCGAGAAGGGCATCGTCGCCGTCGTCGGTGCGGTCGACGCGGTCTCCCTCGCCGACGACGAGACGGTGATCGTGGACGCCGCGGCGGGGACCGTGGCCACCGATCCGAGCGCCGACGAGCTCGCCCGCGCTGCCGAGCGCGCCGCCGAACGACAGGCCGTGGACGCCGCACCGGCCTCGCCCGGCGCCCTCGCCGACGGTACTCCGATCGCGCTGCTCGCGAACCTCGGCAAGCCCGGGGACGCCGCGGACGCGGCGGCCAGGGGCGCGGAGGGCGTCGGCCTGTTCCGCACCGAGTTCCTGTTCCTCTCGGCGACGCACGCTCCCACGGTGTCGGTGCAGCGCGAGGCGTACCGAGAGCTGCTCGCCGCTTTCCCCGGCCGCAAGGTCGTCGTGCGCGTGCTCGATGCGGGGGCGGACAAGCCGCTGCCCTTCCTCAACGACGCGCACGAGGAGAACCCGGCGCTCGGGCTCAGAGGGCTGCGCGCCCTCCGCGCCAGCGAGGACATCCTCCGCGAGCAGCTGACCGCCCTCGCGGAGGCGGACGCCGAGACCGAGGCTGATCTGTGGGTCATGGCGCCGATGGTCGCGACCGTCGAGGAGACCGTCTACTTCACCGCCCTGGCCCGCGAGTACGGGCTGCGCACGGCCGGGATCATGGTCGAGGTGCCCGCGTCGGCGCTGCTGGCCGACCGGCTGCTCGCGCACGCGGACTTCGCCTCGATCGGCACGAACGACCTCACCCAGTACACGATGGCCGCCGACCGGCTGCTCGGATCCGTCGCCTCGTTCCAGGATCCCTGGCATCCCGCCGTGCTGCGCCTCGTCGCCGAGGTCGGCCGCGCCGGCCGCGAACTCGGCAAGCCCGTCGGAGTGTGCGGCGAGGCCGCCGCCGATCCCCTGCTCGCCGTGGTGCTCGTCGGCCTCGGCGTCGGCTCGCTGTCGATGGCGCCCTCCGCGCTCGCCGACGTGCGCCAGACGCTCTCCCGGCACACGCTCGACGACGCCCGGCGCATCGCCACCGCCGCCCTGGGCGCGGACGACGCGGCCTCGGCGCGCGCCGCCGCGCAGGCGGCCGCCTGATCCCCTCCCCCGATCCACAGAAAGAAAGAGCTGACATCATGACGACGACGTCACCCGCCACCTCGCAGCCCGGATCCGTCCGGGTCATCGTGCAGAGGTTCGGCACCTTCCTCTCCGGCATGATCATGCCGAACATCCCCGCGCTCATCGCCTGGGGCATCTTCACCGCCTTCTTCATCCCCGTCGGCTGGACCCCCAACGCGGACCTGTCGACCATCGTCGGCCCGATGATCCACTACCTCCTGCCGATCCTGATCGCCTACACCGGAGGCCACATGGTCTACGGCCTGCGCGGCGCCGTCGTCGGCGCGATCGCGACCTTCGGCGTGATCGCCGGCTCGGACAACCTCATCGCGCTTTTCAACGCGGCCGCGATCAAGGCGAACCCGGACGCCGCCCCGCTCGGGCAGATCCACATGTTCATCGGGGCGATGATCATGGCCCCGCTGGCCGCCTACACGATGAAGTGGCTGGATGGCCTGTGGGCCGGCAAGGTCAAGGCCGGCTTCGAGATGCTCGTGAACATGTTCTCGGCCGGCATCTGGGGCTTCGTCATGGCGATCATCGGCTTCTACCCCATCGCCTGGCTCGTCAACGGCCTGATGAACCTGCTCAGCACGGCCGTGAACTGGCTCGTCTCCAACCACCTGCTGCCCCTGACCAGCATCCTCATCGAGCCCGCCAAGGTGTTCTTCCTGAACAACGCCATCAACCACGGTGTCCTCACCCCGCTGGGGCTGGAGCAGGCCGCCGGCCCGCAGCACAAGTCGATCCTGTTCCTGCTCGAGGCGAACCCCGGCCCGGGCGTCGGCCTGCTCCTCGCGTTCACCCTGTTCGGCATCGGGGCCGCTCGCGCGTCCGCCCCTGGCGCGGCCGTGATCCAGTTCATCGGCGGCATCCACGAGGTCTACTTCCCGTACGCGCTCATGAAGCCGACCCTGATCCTGGCGCTGATCGCCGGCGGCATGACCGGCGTCACCACCAACGTGCTGTTCAACGACGGCCTGCGCGCCCCCGCGGCGCCGGGCAGCATCATCGCGGTCATCGCGCAGACGTATCAGACCGACTATCTCGGCGTGATCCTCTCCGTGGTGCTCTCGGCGGCGGTCACGTTCGTGATCGCGGCGATCATCCTGCGCGCGTCCCGCAAGAGGGATCTCGCGGCGGAGGCCGCGGGCGTGGGGACGTTCGCGTCCGCGATCAGCAAGACGGAGGCCAACAAGGGCAAGAAGTCGGATCTCCTCGACGGCATGCGCACCGAGGACGCGGCCGCTCCGGCCGCACACGCCGAGGGCGCCGTCGCGACCGACCGCAGGATCGACCGCATCGTCTTCGCGTGCGACGCCGGCATGGGCTCCTCCGCGATGGGGGCGAGCGTGCTGCGGAACAAGATCAAGAAGGCCGGCATCGACGGCGTCGACGTCACCAACAAGGCGATCGCGAACCTCGATGGCAGCGAGGACCTGATCATCACCCAGCAGCAGCTGACGGACCGGGCGAAGTCCCGCAACGGGGACGCGATCCATGTGTCCGTGGACAACTTCATGAATTCGCCGAAGTACGACGAGGTCGTCGAGATGGTGCGCCGCCAGCGCGGCGACGCCTGACCCCGGCCGAACGAGAGGAACCCCGAGATGAGCATCCTGACCCCCGATCGCGTCCGCATCCACGCCGGCTCCGCCACCCAGGAGGAGGCGCTGCAGGAGGCGGCGGGCCTCCTGGTCGCCGCAGGCGCGGTGACGCCCGCCTACCTCGACGCCATGCGGCAGCGCGAGCAGACCGTGTCGACGTACATGGGAAACGGGCTCGCCATCCCGCATGGCACGAACGAGGCGAAGGACGAGATCCTCGCCTCCGCGCTCTGCGTCGTGCGCTACGACGGCGGCGTGGACTGGGCGGGAGACCCCGCGACGTTCGTGATCGGCATCGCCGGGCGCGGCGACGAGCATCTGGAGATTCTGTCGCAGATCGCGATCACCTTCTCCGAGGAGGACGAGGTGGCGCGCCTCGCCGCCGCCACCACGCCCGAGGAGCTGTACGCGCTGCTGTCGGCGGTGAACGACTGATGCCCCTCGCGGTGCACTTCGGCGCGGGCAACATCGGCCGCGGCTTCGTCGGCCTGCTGCTGCACGAGGCCGGCTACGACCTCGTGTTCTCCGACGTCGCCTCCGAGCTGGTCGACGCCATCAACGCGACGTCGGAGTACACCGTGCACGAGGCGGGACCGGGCGGGCACGATCACGTCGTCACCGGGTTCCGCGCGGTCGACAGCCGCCGCGACCCGGACGCGGCGGCCGATGCCGTCGCCGCCGCCGACGTCGTGACCACCGCGGTCGGGCCGACGGTGCTCCGCTTCGTCGCGCCGGTGATCGTGGCCGGACTCGAGCGCCGCCCGGCCGGCGCCCCGCCGGTGGCGATCATGGCGTGCGAGAACGCGATCGGGGCGACGGACCTGCTCCGCGAGGAGATCGTCGCGGCCGCCGGAGAGCGCGCGCCGGAGCTGCTGGCGAAAGCGGTGTTCGCGAACACCGCCGTGGATCGCATCGTCCCCGCGCCCCAGGCCTCGAACGGGATCGACGTCACCGTCGAGCCGTACGTCGAGTGGGCGATCGAGGCCGGCCCCTTCGCCGGGAACGCTCCTCGGATCCCCGGCGCGCACTTCGTCGACGCGCTCGCGCCGTACATCGAGCGCAAGCTGTTCACGGTGAACACCGGCCATGCGGCGACCGCGTACCTGGGCGCCAGGGCCGGCTTCGCCACGATCGCGGAGTCGCTCGCCGAGCCCGCGATCGAGGCGGCCGTGGAGGCCGCGCTGGAGGAGACGTCCGCGGTGCTGGTCGCCCGTCACGGGCTGGATCCGGCCGATCTCGCGGCCTACCGCGCGCGGATCCTCGAACGCTTCCGCAACCCGGAGCTGCCCGACACCGTGCAACGGGTGGGGCGGCAGCCGCTGCGCAAGCTCTCCCGCCACGAGCGGTTCGTGGGGCCCGCGGCCGAGGCGGCCGAGCAAGGGCTGCGCACCGAAGCACTGGTGGAGGCGATCGGAGCCGCGCTCGCCTTCGCGGATCCGGCGGACGAGGAGGCCGTCCGTCTGCAGGAACTCCTGCGCGTGCGGACCGCGGACGAGCTGGTGGCCGAGGTGACCGGTCTTGATGCCGGCCACCCGCTGTTCCCCGCCGTGCGCGACGCCGTGGCGGCACGGCAGGCCGCGCTCTGACCCTCGAGCGTATCGGGGCACGGCCCGCGCCCCGATACGCTCGGATCATGGACTTCGCGGCGCCCGTCACCCTCGAGAACGACTTCGTGCGGCTGGAGCCGCTGAACCCCGGCCACGCCGAAGACCTCGCCCTCGCGACCGCCGGGCTCGAGGACCGCTGGTACACCTCGGTCCCGTCCGCCGAGGGCGTCCCCGCGGAGATCGCGCGCCGCCGTGCGCTGCATGCCGAGGGCGCCATGAACCCGTTCGCGATCATGCGCCTCGACACGGGACGCGCGGTCGGGATGACGACGTTCTGCACCATCGACCAGGCCAACCGCACCGTCGAGATCGGCTACACCTGGCTGTCGCCCGAGGTGCACGGCACGGCCGTGAACCCGTCCGCCAAGCGCCTGCTGCTGGGACATGCCTTCGAGAAGTGCGACGCGATCAGAGTGCAGTTCTGCACGCACTTCCACAACCGGCAGTCCCGCACCGCGATCGAGCGGCTCGGGGCGAAGCGGGACGGCATCCTGCGCAACGACCGCATCGGACCCGACGGCGCCTTCCGCGACACCGTGGTGTACTCGATCCTCCCCCACGAGTGGCCCGCCGTCCGCAACGGCCTCGACGCCCGACTCGACAAGCGCCGCTGAGCCCCCCCCCCCCCCCCGGACCGGCACCGGCCCGCGAAGCCGCACTCGCCTGCGCTCTCAGCGGAACGATAGGATCGGGGCACTGCGCGCGGAGACCCCGAGCCGCGCCCGGATGAGGAGAGCATGACGACGAAGTCATATGCCGTGATCGGCGCCGGCCCCTCCGGACTCGCGGTCATGCGCGCGCTGCAGAAGGCGGGCATCGACGCCACCGGGTACGAGGCGTCCCACGGCGTCGGCGGACTGTGGGACATCACGAACCCGCGCAGCACGATGTACTCCTCCGCACACCTGATCTCCTCGCGAACCACGACCGAGTTCACCGAGTTCCCGATGGACAGCGACGTCGACTACCCGGGGCACCGTGTGCTCAAGCGCTATTTCGAGGACTACGCGGACGAGTTCGGGCTGCGCGAGCGCTTCCGCTTCGGCACAAGGGTGGATCGCCTGGAGCGCGACGGTGCCGGGTGGATCCTGCACGCCACGGCCCAGGACGAGGACGGCGCCACCACAGCTCTCGCCCGGCACCACGACGGCGTGATCCTCGCCAACGGCACGCTCGCCGAACCGAACGTCCCGGCGTTCCCCGGAGAGTTCGCGGGCGAGATCATGCACACCAGCGCCTACAAGGATCCCGCGCAGCTCGCGGGCCGGCGCGTGCTCATCATCGGCGCGGGCAACTCCGGCTGCGACATCGCGGTGGACGCCGTGCACCACGCCGAGAGCGCGGACATGAGCGTGCGCCGCGGCTACTACTTCGTGCCGCGCTACCTGTTCGGCCGGCCCAGCGACACCCTCAACCAGGGCCGGCCGCTGCCCGCGCGGCTCAAGCAGGCGATCGACTCCCGCGTGCTGCGCGCGTTCACGGGTGACCCGACGCGCTTCGGCTTCCCCCGGCCCGATTACCGCATCTACGAATCGCATCCGATCGTGAACACCCTCGTGCTGAACCACCTCGGTCAGGGCGACCTGCGCATACGGGCCGACGTCGAGCGCTTCGGCGGCACCACGGTGCGCTTCCGCGACGGCACCGCCGGCGACTACGACCTCATCCTGCTCGCGACCGGATACGCCCTGGACTACCCGTTCGTCGACCGCGAGCACCTCAACTGGACGGGCGCCTCGCCGCGGCTGTTCCTGAACGTGTTCCCGCCGTCGTTCAACGGCCTGTACATGATGGGGATGATCGAGGCCAGCGGGATCGGCTGGCAGGGCCGCTACGAGCAGGCCGAGCTGATCGCCGCCTACCTCGCCGCCGAGGACGCGGATCCGGCCCGCGCCGCGCGCTTCCGCGACAGGGTGACGGCGCAGTCGTGGCCCGACCTCACCGGCGGGTACCGCTACCTGGGCCTCGCGCGCATGTCCTACTACGTCAACAAGGACGCCTACCGGCGCGCGGTGCGCACCGAGAAGGACGCCCTCTCCGACAGCACGGCCCCGGCCGGCGCGGGGCACGGGGGCGCATGAACGTCGACGACGTCGTGGTGCACTTCGCGCCCGGCACGCTGACGATCCTCAACGTCGTCCTCGGGCTCATCATGCTCGGGATCGCGCTGGACACCTCGCCGAAGGACTTCCGGGTGGTGCTGACGCACCCCAAGCCCTTCGTCGTGGCGATCCTCGCGCAGCTACTGGTGCTTCCCGCCGTCACCTTCGGCCTCACCATGATCCTGCCGGTGACGCCGTCCATGGCGCTCGGCATGATCCTCGTCGCGTGCTGCCCGCCCGGCAACATCTCCCAGGTGCTCACCCATCGCTCCGGCGGCAACACCGCCCTGTCCGTCTCGATGACGGCGGTCGGCAACCTGCTCTACATCGTCGCGATGCCTCTGAGCATCGCGTTCTGGGGATCCCTGCATCCCACGGCCCGGCACCTGCTGCACCGGGTCGCGGTGAACCCGTGGCAGATGCTGCTGGAGATCCTGCTGATCATCGGCCTTCCGTTCGCGCTCGGCCTGCTGCTGCGCGCCCGCCTGCCGCGCCTGGCGACGCGCGTGCAGCCGTTCGTGCGCTGGTTCGGCCTGCTGGCCCTCGTCGGCTTCATCGTCGGTGCGCTCGCGGGAAACTGGGCCGTCTTCGTCGGCGTGATCGGATCCGTGCTGCTCGTCGTCGCGATCCACGATGCGGTCTCGCTCGCGATCGGATACGGCACCGCCGTCCTCGGCGGGCTCGGCACCCGCGAGCGCAAGGCGATGACCTTCGAGGTCGGCATCCGCAACGCCGGCCTCGGGCTCGGCCTGGTGTTCACGTTCTTCGGCGGGCTCGGCGGCATGGCGGTCGTCGCCGGCTGGTGGGGCGTGTGGGACATCGCCGCGGGACTCTGTGTCGCTACGCTCTGGGGCATGCACACCACGCGCCGCACCGGTTCGCGCACCGGCGATGCCTCCCGCCGAGCCGTCAGGGCAGGAGACCGATGAGACGCGTCCTGGTCACCGGCGGCGCCGGCTTCCTCGGCAGCAGAGTCACCGGGCTGCTGTCCGATCATCCCGGGGTCGACGTCGTCCTCTCCGGCGACCTCCGCGAGTCCGAGGTGCCCGGCGTCGTCTCGGTCGAGGTGGACGTCACGGATCCGCGCGGGCTGCCGGAGCTGCTGCGCCATCATCGCATCGACACGGTCGTGCATCTGGCCGCGATCGTGAATCCGGGCCGCGATGTGCAGGGCGAGTTCCGCGTCGACGTGCAGGGCTCGTCCAACGTGCTGGCGGCCTGCGTGGAGGCCGGCGTGCGCCGCCTCGTCGTCTCGAGCTCCGGCGCCGCGTACGGCTACCACGCCGACAATCCGGACTGGATCGACGAGACGGACCCGCTCCGCGGGAACGACGAGTTCCCGTACTCCCGGCACAAGCGCATGGTCGAGGAGATGCTCGCCGCCGCACGCACCACGCACCCGGCCCTGGAGCAGGTGATCTTCCGGATCGGCACGATCCTCGGCCCCACCGTGCGCAATCAGATCACGGCGCTGTGGGACGCGAACCGGATCCTGCACATCGCGGGATCCGATTCGCCCTTCGTGTTCGTGTGGGTGGACGACGTCGCCGCGGCGATGGTGCGCGCCGCCCTCGGCGAGGGTCCCGCCGGGATCTACAACGTGGCGGGCGACGGGGCGCTGACCGTGCCGCAGATCGCGCGACGGCTGCGCAAACCGCTGCTGACGATCCCCGCGCCGCTGCTCGCGATCGCCCTCGCGATCGGCAGCGCGCTGCGCCTGACCGATCACGGACCAGAGAAGATCCGCTTCCTGCGCTACCGGCCCGTGCTGCGCAACGACCGGCTGAAGGACGAGTTCGGCTACACGCCGCGGCTCACCTCGGCGGAGGCCTTCGAGGAGTACCTGCGCACGCACCCCGACGTCGTGCGCGCCGGCTGACGCACACGCGTCCCCGCCGCGGATGTCGCCGTCAGGCCGACGGCAGCTCCTGGGCGAGCATCACCAGGATGCCGCTGGGTCCGCGGAGGTAGGTGAGCTTGTACACGTCCTGATAGTTCGCGACGCCCCGCAGCGGGACGCAGCCGTGACGCGCGGCGATCTCCAGGGACTCGTCGATGTCGTCGACCGCGAAGGCGACCCGGTGCATGCCGATCTCGTTCGGGAGCGTCGGCGCCGTCTCGATCGCGTCGGGATGGATGTACTCGAACAGCTCGATCCGCCCGTGCCCGTCCGGCGTCTGCAGCACGGCGATCCGCGCGTGGTTGCCGTCGAGACCGACCGCGGTGTCGGCCCACTCCCCCGAGACGGTGTCGCGCCCGAGCACGGTGAGCCCGAGGTCGGTGAAGAAGGCGATGGTCGCCTCGAGATCGCGGACGGCGATGCCGACATTGTCCATGCGTATGGCCATGCCCCGCACTCTACGCCGCCCGCATCGCGCGTCACGGCGTCAGTGCGTGCCGGCCTCGACCAGGATCACGCCGCCGACGATCACGGCGAGACCGATCGCCGTCATTACCGAGATGCGGTCGCGGAACAGGAGGCGTCCGAGCACGGCGGTGGCGGCGACGCCGAGCGCCGCCCAGACGGCATACGCGATGCCCACCGGCATCCCCAGCGCCAGCACGGTTCCGAGCAGCACATACGAGGCGAGGTAGCCGAGCACGATCGCCGGGACGTGGCGCCGGCGCCGGAAGCCCTCCGACGCGCGCAGGCTCAGCGTGGCGGTCACCTCGGAGGCGATCGCGCCGAGCAGCAGCAGCCAGGTCATGAGGCGTCCCCCGATCCGCCGCGGGCGTGCCGGGTGCCGAGCTCGGCGAGCAGGACCCCGGCGATGATGACGCCGAGCCCGACGAGGGAGAGCGGGCTCAGCGCCTCGGCGAACAGCGCCGCGGCCGCGAGCGCCGTGAGCGCCACGCCGATCGCCGACCAGATCCCGTAGGCGACGCCCACGGGCATCCCGCGGGTGAGCACCACCCCGAGCAGCCAGAAGGATCCGCCGTAGCCGAGGACGATCACGCAGAGCCACCACCAGGATCCGCCCGTCGACACCGCTCGCAGGCTCAGCGTGGCGCTGACCTCCAGCACGATGGCGAGCAGCAGGGGCGGCCAGACGCCGGCCGGGCGGGAAGCGCGCGCCTCCCCGTCCGGCGCGCGACCCGCGGGGTCAGGCGAGGACATCGTCGAGCAGCGGATGCAGATGCCGTGAGCGCAGGACCGTCGCGGCGGCGGCAGCGCCTGCGGCGAGCGCGTCGCCCACGGCATCGCCCGCGAGCGTCGCGTCGAGCACTCCGGCGAAGAACGCGTCGCCCGCGCCGTTGGTGTCCACGACCTCGACCGGAACCGCCGCCACGCGATGCCGCACGCCGTCCCGGTCCACCGCGATCGCGCCCTCCGCGCCCAGCGTGCAGACCGCGAGCGCGGCGCCGGCGTCGATGCAGCGGCGCAGGAAGCCCTCGGGATCCGGCAGCCGGTCGGCGTTGCAGAAGAGCACGTCGGCGGCCTCGAGGAACGGCCGGTGGAACGCCGCGGCACCGTCGTAGTCGTGCAGGTCGACCCAGATCGGGGCGCCGGCCGCCCGCGCCTCCTCGAGCGCGACGAGCCCCTCGGCGGAGAGGTCGAGCACGATCGCCGCGGCACCCGCGAGCGCGGGCGCATCGCCACCGGTCTCCTCCTGCCCCGGTGCGAGCTCGGGAGACGACAGGAACAGTGAGACCCGCTCGCCGGCCCCGGTCATGAGGTTCAGATGGCGCTCGGAGGCCAGGGCCTCGCGGAGGCCGAGCAGGGGCACCCCGGCACGGCCGAGCGCGTCGCGGATCCGCAGCCCGGCAGGATCCCGGCCGACCCTCGCGCGGAGCGACACCGCGCGTCCGAGACCCCGCAGGCTCAGCGCCTTGCCCGCGCTCGTCCCCCCGACGGTCTGCCAGTCCGCCTCGGCGAACTGCATATGAGGCGTCGGGTCGGGCAGCCTGTCCAGCAGCACGATCGTGTTCCACGACACCGCGCCCACGATCGCGACGCGCCCCTCATCGGGGGCTTCACTCATCGAAGCCCTCGGCGATCAGTTCGACGAGCTCCTCACGCTCCTCGACGGGGAGGAAGGCGCCGGCGGCCGCGTTGAACTGGAAGGTCTCGAGGTCTTCCAGGTCGTAGCCGAACGCGTCCACGAGCAGGGCCATCTCACGCGTCAGCGAGGTCGCGCTCATGGTGCGGTTGTCGACGTTCACGGTCACGGCGAAGCCGAGCTGGTAGAGCAGGTCGAACGGGTGGTCGCCGAACTCGGTTCCCCACGCGGCGATCGCGCCGGTCTGCAGGTTCGAGGACGGCGAGAGCTCGAGCGGGATCTCCCGGTCGCGCACCCAGCGCGCCAGATCGCCGAAGCGGACCTGCACCTCCTCGCCGTCGCGGTCGACGATCTCCAGATCTTCCGCGATGCGCACGCCGTGGCCGAGGCGGAGCGCCCGGCCGTCGACGAGGGCGGAGCGGATCGAGTCCGGTCCCGCGGCCTCGCCCGCGTGCACGGTCGCGGGGAACATCTGCCCGGCCAGGTACTCGAAGGTCTCCCGGTAGCGCGAGGACGGATAGCCCGCCTCGGGGCCCGCGGTGTCGAAGCCGACCACGCCGCGATCGCGGTTGGCGACCGCGAGCTCGGCGATCTCGCGCACCCGGTCGGTCTGCCGCATCGCGGAGAGCAGCTGCCCCACCCTGATGCTCTTGCCCCGGCTCTCCGCGGCGTCCTCCGCCTCGTCGATGCCGTCCTGCACGGCGTCGACCGCCTGCTGCAGGCTGAGCCCGGCGGTCACGTGCAGCTCGGGCGCCCAGCGCACCTCTCCGTACACGACGCCGTCGCGCACCAGGTCCTCGACGAACTCGCGCGAGATGCGGCGCAGGTTCTCGGCGCTCTGCATGACGGAGAGCGACACGTCGAACGTCTTCAGGTAGTCGACCAGGGATCCCGCCGCGGCTTGGGTGCGGAACCACATCGCCAGCGCCGTCGGGTCCGTGTGCGGCAGCTCGATCCCCGCCGCATCGGCGAGCTCGATGATCGTGGCGGGACGCACCCCGCCGTCGAGGTGATCGTGCAGCGAGACCTTGGGGAGACTGCGGAGGGACAGGCCCTCGACCTCCAGGTCGCCGTTCGCGTCGATGGGCATGACAGATCCTTCCTCAGCGGTCGATCGATGGGAATCGTCAGGGATGTTCCGAGAGGAACCGGACGGGGCGCCGCGCGGACGCCGCGCCCGGAATCAGCCTAGGCCGTGATGCGCTCGCGCACGAGGGGCGCGCGCTCGATGTGCTCCGCGCCGATCTCCCACGCGCCGTCGACCGCGTCCAGGGCCCGGTCGAACCGGGCCGTGTCGTCGGCGGACAGGGTGAAGACCGGATCCCCCGCGCGCACGGCGTCGCCGGGCTTCACGTGCAGGTCGATGCCCGCGGCGAACACCACGGCGTCCTCGGCACGGGCGCGGCCCGCACCCAGGCGCCAGGCGCCGATGCCGAACGGCAGCGCGTCCATGCGGGTCACGAATCCGTCCGAGGGCGCGGTCACGGTGTGCGTCTCGCGCGCGACCGGGAGCGCCGCGTCGGGGTCGCCGTCCTGCGCGCGGATCATCGCCTTCCACGAGTCCATCGCACGGCCGTCGTCGAGCGCCTTCTCGACGTCCGCGTCGGGCTGGCCGCTGAGCGCCAGCATCTCGCGGGCGAGGGCGAGGGTGAGCTCGCGGACGTCGGCGGGCCCGCCGCCGGCCAGCACCTCGACCGACTCGCGCACCTCGTTCGCGTTGCCGATCGCGAGGCCCAGCGGGACGTTCATGTCGGTGAGCAGCGCAGTGGTGTGCACGCCGGAGTCGGTGCCGAGCGCGACCATGGTGCGGGCGAGCTCGCGGGCGCGGTCGATGTCCTGCATGAAGGCGCCGGATCCGAACTTCACGTCCAGCACGAGCGCATCGGTGCCCTCGGCGATCTTCTTCGACATGATGCTCGAGGCGATCAGCGGGATCGCCTCGACCGTGCCGGTGACGTCCCGCAGCGCGTAGAGCTTCTTGTCCGCGGGGGCGAGGCCGGATCCCGCCGCGCAGATCACGGCGCCGACATCGCCCTGCAGCTGCGCGAACATCTCCTCGTTGCTGAGCGCGGCGCGCCAGCCCGGGATCGCCTCGAGCTTGTCCAGGGTGCCGCCGGTGTGGCCGAGGCCGCGACCGCTCAGCTGCGGGACCGCCACACCGAAGCAGGCCACGAGCGGCGCGAGCGGCAGCGTGATCTTGTCCCCCACGCCGCCGGTGGAGTGCTTGTCGACGGTCTTCTTGCCGAGGGCGGCGAAGCTCATCCGCTCCCCCGACGCGATCATGGCGTCGGTGAGCACGCGGATCTCGTCACGCTCCATGCCGCGCTGGAACACGGCCATCGCGAACGAGGCCATCTGCGGATCCGTGACGTAGCCGCGCGTGTAGGCGTCGACCATCCAGCGCAGCGCGGGCTCCGGAACGGTCCCGCCGTCGCGCTTGGCGCGGATCACATCGACGGCATCGAAAGGCTCAACACTCAACGGACGTTCTCCAGATCTCTCGGCCCGAACGCGTCGGGCAGCACTTCGTCGATGGTCCTGATGCCGGACACGGTCTCGAGCAGCATCCCCGGTGCGGAGTGCTCGTACAGCAGCTGCCTGCAGCGGCCGCAGGGCATGATCGTCTCGCCCTCGCCGTTCACGCAGAGGAACGCGACGAGGCGCCCGCCGCCCGACATGAACAGGTCGCCGACCATTGCGCACTCGGCGCACAGCGTGACGCCGTACGAGGCGTTCTCGACGTTGCAGCCAGAGACGATCCGGCCGTCGTCGACGAGCGCCGCGGCGCCCACCCGGTAGTGCGAGTACGGCGCATAGGCCTTCTGCTGGGCCTCGTCGGCGACGCGACGCAGCTCGTCCCAGTCGATGTCCATGAATGTCCTCCTAGGACTTGATGTACGGCTTGCCCGAGGCCGCCGGCCCGCGGATCTGCCCGACGAAGCCGACGACCGCGATGAGCGTGACGACGTACGGCAGCATCAGCAGGAACTCGCCGGGCACCGGCGTGCCGATCGCACTGAACGTGTTCTGCAGGTTGGTCGCGAAGCCGAACAGCAGCGCGGCGAGCGTGGCACGCACCGGATCCCAGCGGCCGAAGATCACCGCGGCCAGGGCGATGAAGCCCGCGCCGTTCGTCATGTCGCGGTTGAACTGCGGGACCGAGACCAGGGTGAAGTACGCGCCGCCGATGCCCGCCAGCGCGCCGGCGAGCAGCACGTTCCAGAAACGGGTCGGGTTGACCTTGATGCCGACGGTGTCGGCGGCCCGCGGGTACTCGCCCACCGCGCGCAGGCGCAGGCCCCAGCGGGTGCGGTACAGCCCGAACGCGACCACCGGGACCGCGATGTACAGCAGGTACACGATGAGGTTCTGGTTGAACAGCACGGGTCCGATCACGGGGATCTCGCTGAGCAGCGGGATCTTGATCTTGCCGAACTGCGGGGTGTTGTTGAGCGTGCTGGCGTTGGGCACGAGCAGGATCGTGAACAGGAACGTCGTCAGACCGCTGACGAGCACGTTCAGCACGACGCCGACGATGACCTGCTCGACGAGGTACTTGATCGCGAACGCGGCGAGCACGAAGGCCACCAGCACGCCGCCGATGATGGCGCCGAAGAGGCCGATCAGCGGGCTGTGCCCGAGCGTGCCGAAGACGGCGCCGAGGAACGCGCCGAGGAGCAGCTGACCCTCGATCGCGACATTGACCACGCCCGCGCGCTCACCGATCACGCCGCCCAGGGCGCCGAACGCGAGCGGCACCGCCAGCGAGATCGCGCCGTACAGCATGCTCACCACGGGCACCTGGCCGTTCGCCCCCGCGGCGGCCCAGGTGACGAAGGCGAACACCGCGAGAACGGCGAACACGATCGGGGTCCATGCGCCGGCCGGGACGCGGCGGACCGCGGCGATCCAGGCCCAGACGGCGAGCAGGGCCATCACGATGAAGGAGACCACGAGCACGACGTCGGCGGGGACGCTCTGCGCCGGGATCTTCACCCAGGTGGTGCCGTCGTCCAGACGGAACACGGCCGTGCCGTGCCGCGGCGCGAGCAGGAACAGGGCTCCCAGCAGCACCGTGACCACGGTGAGGGAGACCGGGAGCTTCTTGGCGACGGGCGTGACCACGGTGGTCACGGGCGCCTCTGCGATCGCGGTCATGCCGCCACCTCCTTACGGGCGGCACGGGCCGCGTGGCGCTCGGCCTTCGCCTTCGCCTTCGCGGCGCGCTCGGCCTCGCTCTTGGGCAGGAAGAAGATCGTGCGCACCAGCGGCGGCGCCGCGATGAAGAGCACGATGATCGACTGCACGACCACCACGATCTCCTTCGGGATGCCGAGACCCGCCATGGCGAAGGATCCGGCCTTGAGCGCGCCGAACAGCAGACCGGCGGCGAACACGCCGCCCGCCCGGCTGCGCCCGAGCAGCGCGACCGTGATCGCGTCGAAGCCGATTCCCGAGTCGAAGCCGTTGTTGAAGCCGTCGACCGTCGTGGTGCTGATCTGGTTCACCCCGGCGATGCCGGCCAGTGCTCCCGCGAACACCATCGCGTAGATGTACATGCGCTGCACGCTGATGCCCGCGGCGCGCGCGGCGCTGGGGTTCTCGCCGACGGCGCGCATCCGGAAGCCGAGGCTCGAGCGCTCCATGAGCCACCACACCGCCACGGCGAGGATGATCGCGATGAGGAAGCCCACGGTCAGACCGGGGTACCGGTCGCCGAACAGGGCGGGGAACCGCGCCGACTCCGGGGTCGGCACCGACTGGGACTGGTTCGAGCCGGGCTTCTGCAGCCCTGGCGTGCGCACCAGGTAGCCGACCAGGTACAGCGCGATCCAGTTCAGCATGATCGTCAGGATCACCTCGTGCGCACCGGTGCGCGCCTTGAGGAATCCGGCGATCCCGCCCCAGATCGCGCCGCCGAGCGCGCCGACGAGGATCGAGAACGGGATGTGCAGCCAGATCGGCATGTCGAAGGGGAGCTGGAACGACAGGAAGCCCGCGAACACGCCTGCGATGAGGATCTGCCCCTGGCCGCCGATGTTGAACAGACCGACGCGGAACGCGAGGCCCACGCCGAGTCCGGCCATGATCAGCGGCGTCGCGAACTTCAGCGTGTTCGTGAACGGGGTGATCGCCGTCGCGAAGTCGGGGGCGGCGAAGTTGATCACCGACCCCTGGAACAGGGCGCCGTATCCGTCGGACACGGCCTTCCAGATGGCGGAGAGGGTGTCGAGGGGGCGTGCGAAGAAGTAGCCGCTCGCCTGCTGGACGGCCGGGTCCGTGACGGCGATGAGGATGCCGCCGATCACGAACGCCGCGACGATCGCGAGGACCGTCGTCACCACGCTGCCGCGCATCAGCTCGCGCAGGAACACGGCGCCGCGCGGCGCCGGGGCCGGGGCCGGGGCCTTCTCGCCGGGGCCCGGCTGCGCGATCTGCGCGGCGGCGGCATCGGCCGGACCCGAGGGCACGGTCTTCGACGCGGCGACCGCCTCGGCGGCCGCGTTCGGCCCGTCGCCGGGGTGCTTCCGGGATGGATCCTGCTCGGTCATGCTGCGTCCTTCTCCCCTGCCATCAGGAGCCCGAGCACATCGCGCGGCGTCGACGCCGGCACGATCGCCATGATCTTCCCGCGGTACATCACCGCGATCTTGTCGGCGAGCGCCGCCACCTCGTCGAGCTCGGTGGACACCACGATCACCGGAACCCCGGAGTCGCGCGTCTCGATGACCCGCTTGTGGATGAACTCGATGGATCCGACGTCCACACCGCGCGTGGGCTGGGAGGCGATGAACAGGGTCAGGTCCCGGCTCAGCTCCCGTGCGATGACGACCTTCTGCTGGTTGCCTCCGGAGAGGGCGCCCGCCGGGCTGTCCGGGCCCTGGGTGCGGATGTCGTACTCGGTGATCCGGCCGCGCGCGAACGCATCCAGCCGGCTGCGGCTGATCGTGCCCGCCGTGACGAACTCCTCGGACGAGGACCGGTCCAGCATGAGGTTCTCCGCCACGGAGAAGGAGCCGACCAGGCCGTCCACCGTGCGGTCCTCCGGCACGAAGCCGATGCCCTCGTCCAGCACGCCGCGCACGGACTTGCCGATGAGCTCGGTGCCGTTCAGGGTCGCACTGCCGGTCACACCCTTGTCCTGGAGCCCGACGAGCGCCTCGACGAGCTCGGTCTGACCGTTGCCCTGCACGCCGGCCACCGCCAGCACCTCGCCGGGCTGGACCGTGAAGGAGACGTTGTCGACCACGAGCTGGCCGCTGGGCAGCGCGACGCAGAGGTCGCGCACCTCGAGTCCGCCCGGTCGCACCTGAGGCGGGTTCTTGTGCACGGTCAGCTCGACAGCGCGGCCGACCATCGCCGAGGCGAGCTCGGTATTGGACGCGGTCGGAGACGCCTCGCCGACGACCTTGCCCAGGCGGACGATCGTGATCCTGTCCGCGACCTCGCGGACCTCGCGGAGCTTGTGCGTGATGAACACGATCGCGGCGCCGTCGTCGCGCAGCTGCCGCATGATGCCCATCAGCTCATCGGTCTCCTGCGGCGTGAGCACAGCGGTCGGCTCGTCGAAGACGAGCACCTTGGCGTTGCGGGACAGCGCCTTGATGATCTCCACGCGCTGCTGCACGCCCACCGGCAGGTCGCCGACGATCGCGTCGGGGTCGATGTCGAACCCGAACCGCGCCGCCACGTCGTGCACGTGCTGGCGCGCCTCGGCGATGCTGAGGACGCCGGTGTCGACGCCGCCGGCGCGCACGGTCAGCTCGTGCCCGAGCATCACGTTCTCGGCGACGGAGAAGACCGGCACCAGCATGAAGTGCTGGTGCACCATGCCGATTCCCGCGGCCATCGCGTCGCCGGGGCCGGCGAAGTGCTGGACGACGTCGTCCAGCAGGATCTCGCCGTCATCGGGCTGATACAGCCCGTACAGCACGTTCATGAGCGTGGACTTGCCTGCGCCGTTCTCGCCCAGGAGAGCGTGGATCTCCCCTGGTCTGACCACGAGATCGATGTGGTCGTTGGCGACGAGTTTGCCGAACCGCTTGGTGATGCCACGGAGCTCGAGCTTCATACTTTGCACCCTATCCAGGACCTGCAGAACACGACAGATGCGGTCGGGCGGAGAGTCCACCCGACCGCATCTGAGAGGAATCAGGCCTTCGGCGAGGAGACCGAGGTGACCTTGAGCGAGCCGGAGATGATCTCGTCCTGGAGCTTCTTCAGCTCGTCGGTGAGACCCTTCGGCAGCTTCGACTCGAAGTCGTGGAAGCTGGACAGGCCGACGCCCTTGTTCTCCAGCGTGCCCACGTAGGGGGTCGTGTCGATCTTGCCGGCCGCCGCGTCCTTGACGGCCGCGTAGACCGCTTCGCCGATGTTCTTCTGGATCGAGACCAGCGTGATGTCGGCGACCGAGGAATCCGCCACGGCCAGGTCGGAGTCGACGCCCATCATCAGCGTGTCCTTGCCCTGCGCCTTGATCGCGGCGGCGGCGGACTGGTAGATCGGGCCGCCGACGGGCAGGACCACGTCCACGCCCTGGTCGAGGATCGACTGCGCGGTCTGCTTGGCCGTGTCGTTGGCCGCGAAGCCGCCGGTCATCGAACCGTTCTGCTTCTCGACGTCCCAGCCGATGGCCTGCACGTCGGCCTTCTTGTCCTCGTTGAACTTCTTCACGCCCTGCACGAAGCCGTCCATGAAGATCGTCACCGGCGGGATCTGCAGGCCGCCGAAGGTGCCGACCTTGTCGACGCCCTTCTCGTGCGACCAGCTCGCCGCGGCGTAGCCGCCGAGGTATGCGGCCTGCACGGTGTCGAACAGCAGCGGCTTGATGTTCGGCGCGTCGGGCTTGCCGTCCTGGTCGCCGTCGGCGAGGTCGTCGATGATCGCGTAGTTGATCTTCGGGTTCGCCTTGGCCGACTTGATGGTGTCGGCGGACAGGTTGAAGCCGACGGTGATGATGTACGTGCACCCGGAGCTCACGAGCTGCTCGAGGTTCGGGCCGTACTGGTCCGCGGAGTCGGACTGCAGCTCGGTCGCCTTGATCGCGAGCTCCTTGGTGATCTTGTCCAGACCCTCCTTGGCCGACTGGTTGAAGGAACGGTCGTTCCAACCGCCGTCATCCGAGACGATGCAGGGCTTGAAGCTGCTGTCGGCGGGCTTCGCCCCGCCGGAGCTGCTGGCGGGGGCCGGGGCCGAACCGCAACCGGTCAGTGCGACGATCACGCCCGCAGCGAGCGCTGCGCCGGCGAGCTTCTTGGTGGGAGAGATGGTCACTCGAGCCTCCAGAAAACGAACCCGCGGCCATCGCGGGTCTCATGAAAGTTACCGACTGTGACGGGGATCGGGCATCCTCGTCCGTGTCGCTACAGGCAATGGTTACAAACATGAGATCGTCTGCGCTCTCTCGTGCTCATATGAGCAGCACCCGGAGGGGATCCCCGCTTCGGAGCACATCGGTGCGCATCTGTTGGTGGAGGGCCCTCACGCGTCAGAGCACGTCGCCGCGCCCGTTGAGCTTGAGCGACTCCACGACGCCCTTCACGCGCTGCGCGTGCTCGATGGTCGTCACGAGCAGAGCGTCAGGGGTGTCCACCACGACGATGTCCTGCACGCCGACCAGGCTGATCACCCGGGAGGTCTGGCTGACGAGGATTCCGCTCGCCGCGTCCGACAGCACGCGCGCCGAGGGGCCGAGCACGGCGAGGTCGTTCTTGCGCCCGTTGAGGATGAGCTTGGTGAGCGAGGCGAAGTCCCCCACGTCGTCCCAGTCGAAGTGGCCCGGCACGACGGCCAGCCGGCCGCCCTCGGCCGCCGGCTCCGCGACGGCGTAGTCGATCGCGATCTTCGGGAGCGCGGGCCACACCCGGTCGACGACCGCTCCGCGGCGATCGCGATCGTCCCATGCCTCGGCGAGCTCGAGGAGTCCCGCGTGCAGCGCGGGCTGGTGCCGCTCGAGCTCCGCCAGCAGCACGTCGGCGCGGCTGATGAACATGCCGGCGTTCCAGAGGTAGCTGCGGTCCTCGTAGTACGTCTTCGCGGTGGCCAGGTCCGGCTTCTCCACGAACCGCTCGACGAGCGAGGCCTCGCGCACCCCATCCACCTCGAGCTCTTCGCCCTGCTTGATGTAGCCGAAGCCGACGGCGGGCTCGGTCGGGGTGATCCCGATCGTGACGATGTATCCCTGACGCGCGACCTCGACGGCGTCGCGCACCGCGAACTCGAACTTGCGGGTGCTGCGGATGACGTGATCGGCGCTGAAGGATCCGATGATCACGTCCGGTTCGCGCCGGTGCAGGATCGCGGCGGCGAGTCCGATCGCCGCGGCCGACTCGCGCGGCTCCGACTCGAGGAGCACGTTCTTGTCTGGAATGCCGGGGAGCTGGCCCTCGACCGCCGCGCGATGCGCGCGGCCGGTCACGACGGCGATCCGATCGTGGCCTGCGAGCGGTTCGATCCGGTCCCAGGTGTCGCGCAGCAGCGACTGCCCCGAGCCGGTCAGGTCGTGCAGGAACTTCGGCGCGTCCGCACGGGACAGCGGCCACAGCCGGCTCCCGATGCCTCCTGCGGGGATGACGGCGTAGAAGTCAGAGATCGGCTCGCGCATGGTCACCAGCGTAGCGAGCACCCCCCGAGCGACTCCCCGGAGCACGCGCGCACGATCGCAATCGTGCATGGTTCCGATCGCGAAACCGCATCGTGCTAAGGGTCGCCTTCGTCGCTCCCAGCCAGCTGACAGGAATAGGATGAGGGGGATCGGACGCCTGCGCGCCGCGATCCTTCGCTATCGATCAGGGAGGACGACTGTGTCCGCAAGCACTCGCTTGACACCTTCGATTGCGGAAACCACGTCCAAGACGCCGCGCGGCACCCTCTACCGGGGTCGCGAAGGCATGTGGTCGTGGGTTCTGCATCGCATCACCGGAATCGCCATCTTCTTCTTCCTCCTGGTGCACGTGCTCGACACGTCGCTCATCCGGGTCTCGCCGGAGGCGTACGACGCCGTCCTCGGCACGTACAAGAACCCCATCATGGGGCTCGGCGAGACGGTGCTCGTCGCCGCGATCGTGTTCCACGCCCTCAACGGCCTGCGGATCATCCTGGTCGACGTGTGGTCCAAGGGCGCCCGGTACCAGCGGCAGATGTTCTGGATCGTCATGGGCCTCTGGCTGGTGCTGATGGCCGGTTTCGCGCCGCGCCACCTGATCAACGTGTTCTCGCACGTGGGAGGTGCCAGCTGATGGCCGCGGACGTCTTCACCACGCAGCACATGGCGGCTCCGCGCCGCAACAAGGGCTTCAACATCGAGAAGTGGGGCTGGATCTACATGCGCGTGTCGGGCGTCGTGCTCGTCGTGCTGATCTTCGGCCACCTGTTCGTCAACCTCATGCTCGGCGAGGGCATCCACGCCCTGGACTTCGCGTTCGTCGCCGGCAAGTACGCCACGCCGTTCTGGCAGTGGTGGGACGTGCTGATGCTGTGGCTGGCGCTCATCCACGGCGCCAACGGCATGCGCACGGTCGTCAACGACTACGTCGGCCACGCGGGCATCCGCAAGACCCTCCTGGTCGTGCTCGGCCTGGCCGCCGCGCTGCTCATCCTGCTCGGCACCCTCGTCGTGTTCACCTTCGACCCCTGCAACGGCGTGTTCGAGAGCGGCGCCATGTGGGACACCTGCAAGGCGCTGGGCAACTAGCCCGGCGATCAGCGACGAGACAGGCTCCCCCGCGGCAGCGGCGAGAAAGCTCAGAGAAAAGGCAGAACCAGTGACCACTGAGACCCAGGATTCCGTCGTCAAGAACGGCGTGCACCACCATCAGTTCGACATCGTGATCGTCGGCGCCGGTGGCGCCGGCATGCGTGCGGCGATCGAGGCCGGCCCCGGCGCGAAGACCGCGGTGATCTCCAAGCTCTACCCCACGCGCTCCCACACGGGCGCGGCGCAGGGCGGCATGGCCGCGGCGCTCGCGAACGTCGAGGAGGACAGCTGGGAGTGGCACACCTTCGACACCGTCAAGGGCGGCGACTACCTCGTCGACCAGGACGCGGCGGAGATCCTCGCGAAGGAGGCCATCGACGCGGTCATCGACCTCGAGAACATGGGCCTTCCGTTCAACCGCACGCCCGAGGGCAAGATCGACCAGCGCCGCTTCGGCGGGCACACGGCCGAGCACGGCAAGACGCCCGTCCGCCGTGCGTGCTACGCGGCGGACCGCACCGGCCACATGATCCTGCAGACGCTGTTCCAGAACTGCGTGAAGCTCGGCATCAACTTCTTCAACGAGTTCTACGTGCTCGACCTCATCACGGTGAAGGACGAGGCGGGCAAGACCGGCATCGCCGGCGTGGTCGCCTACGACCTCTCCACCGGCGAGCTGCACGTCTTCCACGCCAAGGCCGTGATCTTCGCGACCGGCGGCTTCGGCAAGATCTTCAAGACCACCTCGAACGCGCACACCCTGACCGGAGACGGTGTCGGGATCGTGTGGCGCAAGGGCCTTCCGCTCGAGGACCTGGAGTTCTTCCAGTTCCACCCGACCGGCCTCGCCGGTCTCGGGATCCTGCTCACCGAGGGCGCACGCGGTGAGGGCGCGATCCTGCGCAACGCCTCCGGCGAGCGCTTCATGGAGCGCTACGCCCCGACGATCAAGGACCTGGCGCCGCGCGACATCGTCGCCCGGTGCATGGTGCAGGAGGTCGCGGAGGGCCGAGGCGCCGGTCCGCACAAGGACTACGTGCTGCTGGACTGCACGCACCTCGGCGCCGAGGTCCTGGAGACCAAGCTCCCCGACATCACGGAGTTCGCGCGCACCTACCTGGGCGTCGACCCGGTCGTCGAGCCGGTCCCCGTGATGCCGACCGCGCACTACGCCATGGGCGGCATCCCGACCAACAACAGCGGCGAGGTGCTCGCCGACAACGACACCATCGTCCCCGGCCTGTACGCGGCCGGAGAGTGCGCCTGCGTGTCGGTGCACGGCGCCAACCGCCTCGGCACGAACTCGCTCCTGGACATCAACGTGTTCGGCAAGCGCAGCGGCCGCAACGCCGTCGAGTACGTCAAGACGGCCGAGTTCCTGCCCCTCCCGGAGGCGCCTGAGGCCGCGGTCAAGGAGATGCTCGAGGGGCTGCGAAACAACGCGGGCACCGAGCGCATCGCCGTGCTGCGCAAGAAGCTGCAGGAGGAGATGGACAAGGGCGCGCAGGTCTTCCGCACGCACGACTCCCTCCAGCACGTGCTGGGCGTGATCGCGGAGCTGCGCGAGCGCTACAAGAACGTGCACGTCGACGACAAGGGCCACCGGTTCAACACCGATCTGCTCGAGGCCGTCGAGCTGGGCTTCCTCCTCGACATCGCCGAGGTCGTCGTCTACGCCGCGCAGAACCGCGAGGAGAGCCGCGGCGGCCACATGCGCGACGACTTCCCGAAGCGCGACGACGAGAACTACATGCAGCACACGATGGCGTACCTGACCGGCGACCCGCACTCGTCGACGCCGAGCGACCACATCAAGCTCGGCTGGAAGCCGGTCGTGTTCACGAAGAATGAGCAGGGCGAGTTGAACTACCCGCCGATGGAGAGGAAGTACTGATGTCCGCCGCCGTCGTTGAGGAAGTCGTCTCTGAGGCCGTCGTCGAAGACACCGGCGTGCAGTCCTTCCTCGTCACGTTCAACATCCGCCGCTTCGACCCCGAGGTCGACAGCGAACCGCACTGGGTCGACTACGACGTGGAGCTGTACTCGACCGACCGCGTGCTCGACGCGCTGCACAAGATCAAGTGGGAGGTCGACGGATCCCTCACGTTCCGGCGCTCCTGCGCGCACGGCATCTGCGGATCCGACGCGATGCGCATCAACGGCCGCAACCGCCTCGCCTGCAAGACGCTGATCAAGGACCTGGACATCTCCAAGCCGATCTACGTCGAGGCGATCAAGGGTCTGCCGCTCGAGAAGGACCTCGTCGTCGACATGGATCCGTTCTTCGCGGCGTACCGCGAGGTGAAGCCGTTCCTGCTCGCGACCAGCGCGCCGGAGAAGGGCAAGGAGCGCGTGCAGTCGATCGCCGACCGCGCGATCTTCGACGACACCACCAAGTGCATCCTGTGCGCCGCGTGCACCTCGTCGTGCCCCGTGTTCTGGACCGACGGGCAGTACTTCGGCCCCGCCGCGATCGTGAACGCGCACCGCTTCATCTTCGACTCCCGCGACGACGCCGCCGACGTGCGCCTCGACATCCTCAACGACAAGGAGGGCGTGTGGCGCTGCCGCACCACCTTCAACTGCACCGAGGCGTGCCCCCGCGGCATCGAGGTCACCAAGGCGATCGCCGAGGTCAAGCAGGCGGTCCTGCGCGGCCGCCCGTAACAGGATCGGTTCCGCGACTCCGGAGAGGCGCCACCCGTACGGGTGGCGCCTCTCCGCGTCTCCCCCACCGGCGGCGGGAGGCCCCGGAGCACTCGCTAGGGTGAGAGCGTGGTGGATTCGGACTCGGAGCTGCGTGCGCGCTTCGAGGCGCCCATCGAGCGCGCGGCGGCGATCACCCGCCGCACCATGCGGGCGTTCCCGATCCGGGTGTGGCGGAGATTCCTGCAGCGCAACGGCTTCCTGCTCTCCGCCGGGATGAGCTATCAGGGCCTGTTCGCGGTGTTCGGCCTGCTCTACATCGCATTCGCGTCGGCCGGGCTCTGGCTCGGCGGCAGCCAGCAGGCGATCACACTGCTCACCGCGATCGCGAACAGCTACATCCCCGGCATCGTCAGCGACAACGGCCTGGTGCACCCGGACGATGTGCAGTCGCTCGCCTCCAGCGCCAGCGGCGTGCTGAGCATCACCGGCCTCGTCGCCGCGGTCGTCGTGGCCTGGACCGGGATCACCGCGGTGACCTTCACACGGCGGGCGGTGCGGGACATCTTCGGGCTGCCCTACGACAACCGGAGCTTCGTGCTCCTGAAGCTCCGCGACGGGACCGCGGGGATCCTGTTCGGGCTGGCGCTGCTGGCCGGATCCATCCTCGGCTTCGTCGGCGTGTGGGCTCTGCGGCAGGTGTTCGACCTGTTCGGCTGGCATCTCGGCACCACGGCCTTCGACGTGCTGACGCGGCTCGGCTCGGTCGTGGTGATGTTCACGATCGACTCCGCGGCGATCGCGCTGCTCGTGCGCTTCCTCACCGGCACCCGGCTCGCCTGGCGCACGATCCTGCCGGGGGCGATGCTCGGCGGCGGCGCCGTCGTCGTGCTGCAGCTGGGCGCAGGGCTGCTGCTCGCGCACTCCCCGGGCAATCCCCTGCTGGCGACCTTCGCGGTCATCGTGGCGATGCTGCTGTGGTGCCGATGGGTATCGGTCGTGATCCTCGTCGCCGCCGCATGGATCGCCCTGACCGCCGAGGACCGGGATCAGCCCTTGCAGGAGGTCGATGAGGACGCGGCGCACCGCGCCGAGCTCGCGGCGCTCGTGCTGGCTGCCGAGGCGCGGCTGCGCCGTGCCGAGAAGCAGCACGAGGCCGCGCCGTGGTGGCGCCGGCGCGCGACGGCCCGCGCGGCGCGCGAGGCGCGCGAGGAGTGGGGCGACGCGCTCGCGGACGAGGCGGCGTCCGCTCCCGCGCAGAACGAGGAGAGCATGCTCGCCCTCCTGATCGAGGGCCCGCGGCGCGGAGGCTCCCGCCCCGGCCGGCCCAGACGCGCGGAGGGCGCCGAGCGTATCCGGTCGTCACGCCGGAACGACGATGTCGGGGGCCCTCGTTAGGCTGGGAACCATGCCCCACCTGCGTATCGCCACGGTCAACGTCAACGGGATCCGCGCCGCGGTCCGCAACGGAATGCACGGCTGGCTCGACGACGCCGGCGTCGACGTGCTCACGCTGCAGGAGGTGCGTGCGCAGGACGAACACCTCGAGGCGGCGTTCCCCGGATGGTCGATCCTGCACGACGAGGCGACGGCGAAGGGCCGCGCGGGCGTCGCGGTGCTGAGCCGCGAGCCGGCCCTCGCCTCGCGCACGGCGTTCGGCCCCGAGGACTTCGATTCGAAGGGGCGCTGGCTCGAGGCCGACTTCTCCCTCGGCGGC
This sequence comes from Microbacterium sp. NPDC056052, assembly GCF_042266785.1. Lineage (NCBI taxonomy): Bacteria > Bacillati > Actinomycetota > Actinomycetes > Micrococcales > Microbacteriaceae > Microbacterium > Microbacterium sp. NPDC056052. The sequence goes on along the minus strand of NZ_JBHJWV010000006.1, from coordinate 287,777 downwards.
ACCCCGCTCACGGTCGTCAGCGCCTACGTGCACAGCGGAGAGGCCGACACTCCGAAGCAGGACGAGAAGTGGAAGTTCCTCGATGCGATGACCACCCGCATGGGCGAGCTCGGCGCGGACGGAGCACTCGCGCTCGTCACGGGCGACCTCAACGTGGGACACCGGCCCCTCGACATCCTGAACTGGAAGGGCAACGTCAAGAAGTCCGGCTATCTGGCTCGTGAGCGAGCATACTTCGACCGCTTCCTCGGCGCCGCCGGCGAGCCCGCCGTGGGTCAGGAGGGCATCGGCCGCGGGATGGTCGGGCAGCTCAGCGACACCCGCCCCTATGCCGCGGAGGGCGACGGCAAGGGACTCGGCTGGGTGGACGTGGGACGCGTCGCGGCCGGCGAGGTCGCGGGCCCGTACACCTGGTGGACCATGCGCGGCCAGGCCTTCGACAACGACTCCGGCTGGCGGATCGACTACCACCTGGCAACCCCGGCTCTCGCGGAGCGCGCGTCCAACTACCGCGTCGCCCGCGCCGCGACTTATGCCGAGCGCTGGAGCGACCACACCCCGGTGATCGTCGACTACACGTTCTGAGGCTCCGAGCGGTCTCCACCGCTCCCGGAGGACGGTCGGGCGCTCGTCACGGCCACCATAGGATTGATCCGTGACGAAACCCCGCCTCTACTCCGGAATGCAGCCCTCCGCCGACTCCCTCCAGGCCGGCAACTACATCGGGGCGCTGCTGCAGTGGCGGGATCTGCAGAACTCCTACGACGCGTTCTTCTCCGTCGTCGACCTGCACGCGATCACCGTTCCGCAGGACCCGGCCGAACTGCGCGAGAAGACCCGACGCACCGCCGCCCAGTACATCGCGGCGGGCATCGAGCCGTCCCAGTCGACTCTGTACGTGCAGTCGCACGTGCGCGCGCATGCCGAGCTCGCCTGGATCCTCAGCACCATCACCGGCTTCGGCGAGGCCGGCCGGATGACCCAGTTCAAGGACAAGTCCTCGCGCTTCGGCGCGGACGCGACCTCCGTCGGCCTGTTCACCTACCCGGTCCTGATGGCCGCCGACATCCTGCTCTACCAGACCGACGTCGTGCCGGTGGGCGACGACCAGAAGCAGCACGTCGAGCTCACTCGGGATCTCGCGGAGCGGTTCAACTCCCGCTTCGGCGAGACGTTCGTCGTGCCGATCCCGGTGATCCAGAAGGACACCGCGCGGATATACGACCTGCAGAACCCCACCTCCAAGATGTCGAAGTCGGCCGAGACCGACGCAGGCGTGCTGTGGCTGCTGGACGACCCGGCGAAGTCGGCGAAGAAGATCATGCGCGCCGTGACCGACAACGAGGGATCCGTCCGGTACGACCGCGAGAACAAGCCCGGCGTCTCGAACCTGCTCACGATCTACGCGGCGCTCACCGGCCGCCAGATCCCCTCGATCGAGGACGAGTACGCGGGTCGCGGCTACGGCGACTTCAAGAAGGGGCTCGCCGAGGTCGTCGTCAACGAGTTCGGCCCCGTGCGCGACCGTGCGAACGAGCTGCTCGCCGACCCCGCAGAGCTGGACCGCATCCTCGCGGCGAACGCCGCCCGTGCCGACGAGGTCGCCGACAGGACCCTCGCCTCGGTGTACGACAAGGTCGGCCTGCTCCGCCGCGTCGCCCTCTAGCGGCCGGCCGCCGCCTGCACGACGCGCGTCGAACTCAGTCGATTCCGTGCGCCAATGTGCGTCACGGCGCATCAGGCGCTGCAATCGACTGAGTTCGGAACGACGAGCCGTCGTGCCAGCCGGAGGCCGCGCAGCCCCCGAAGCGCCAGGACGACACCTTCCCGGTCGTACAGTATGTCTTCGGCGACGAGTCTCAGCACGCAGAACCCCAATGCCGCCAGGCGGCGATCTCGTTCGTAATCGCGGAGCCGCTGTTTCCAGTTCTCGTGATGCGCCCTCGAATCGCATTCGACGATCAGCCAGCCGTCGAGCACCATGTCCACACGGGCGAAGCCGAATTCGACCTGGGGTACGACGTCGAACCCCAAAGCCCTGGCAGCGATGCGCACCAGCGTTTCCGGACCGGACTCCGCCCGCCCGTCGACCATCCGGCGCAGGGCCCGCATGCGCCGAGGGGCGATCTCGAACACCTCATCGAGGCCATCGAGATCTATCAGGCGCTGGTGCAGCGCGCTGTCCAGCGATGCCACGGAATCTCGCGGCTCCTGGCAAGACATCGCCTGCGCGAGTGCCTCCACCAGGGGGACCTCCAGGTCGTTCCACGGCGCCGAGCACGCGCGCCAGTGCCGCACGATTCCGTGTGGCGGACGGACCTGCCGCGAGGAATGCGGCGTCATCTGCACGTGCAGGGGATGGCTCGCCCGCACGAACACGCCGGCGAGGGCGAGTGCGCTGACGCAGTCGACACGTCCGCCCATCTGTCCGGCCCGGACCGCCGGGACAGCGCTGCCCGCCACCGCGTACTGCCCCTTCCTCAGCCGGATCAGCACGCCATGCCGCACCGCTTCAGTGATGTCCCTGCCGGTGTGCCCCTCGGCGCGGAGCTCGAATGTCCGGAATCGCTGGTCGATCATGGACCCGAGGTTGGCGGGTCTTCGACGGCCTCGGGAGCGCCTCGACGAAACTGGTGCACAATCGGGCCGCTGCCACATCTGTGGAGGACGAAACGAGAACGACTGTCCGCCGTTGCGGACTCAGTCGATCCGGGCGATGTCGCGGCCGAGAACGACGAGACGGCCCGAATCGACTGAGTTCGTGACGAGGAGGAGGCGAGACCGCGGTCGACTCCCACCTAGGCTAGGTCGATGGAACCCGCAACCCTCCGCACGGAGCGACTGGTCCTGCGCGCGCCGACCCCGGCCGACGCGGAGGCGATCACCGAGGCGTGCCAGGACCCGGAGATCCCGCGCTGGACGACGGTTCCCAGCCCCTATGCGCGCGAGGATGCCGAGGATTTCATCCGGCTCGTCGGCGAGTGGTGGGAGGACGGATCCGAGACCGTGTGGGCGGTGTTCGCGGACGACGTCCTGGTCGGTTCGATCGGACTGCACCACATCACCGACCACCGTACGGGCGGAGACGCCGAACTCGGCTACTGGGTCACGGCCCCGGCGCGCAGTCACGGCTACCTGACCGAGGCGGCCCGCGCCGTGGTCGACTGGGGCTTCGCCGAGCTCGGGCTCGCCCGCATCACCTGGCGCGCCGTGGTCGGCAACATCCCGTCCGCACGCAGCGCCCGCGCCCTCGGCTTCCGGTTCGAGGGGACGCAGCGCCGGTTCCTGACCAGCCCTCGCGGGCGGGACGACGGCTGGATCGCGGGGCTCCTGCGGACGGACGACCGCGCGCCGGTGGCCTGGCCGGTCGATCTCGGCTGACGCCTTCCCCCTGACCGCGTCGGCGGTCGCAATCCGGACGGGCCCGCCCCGATGTCGGGCAGGGGTGGCAGGATGAACGCATGCCGGAGATGCCTGAGGTGCAGGGGCTGGTCGACTTCCTCGCGGAGCGCGCGGTCGGACTCACCATCACGCGCGCCTCCGTCTCGGCGATCGCGGCGCTCAAGACCTTCGACCCGCCCGTGACCGCGCTGGCGGGCGCACGCATCGAGGGTGCGGAGCGGCACGGCAAGTTCCTGGACCTGACGCTGAAGAGCGACGCCGAGCCGAACCTGCACCTCGTGTTCCACCTCGCCAAGGCCGGATGGCTGCGCTGGTACGACACTCTGCCCACCACGCTGATCCGCCCCGGCAAGTCGCCGATCGCGCTGAGGATCGCGGTCGACGACGGGAGCGGCTTCGACCTCACGGAAGCCGGCACGAAGAAGTCGCTCGCCGTGTACGTCGTCCGGGATCCGGCCGACGTACACGGCATCGCACGATTGGGCCCGGATCCCCTGGATCCGTCATTCTCGCGCAACGTGTTCGCGGCGCTGCTCGACGGGCGGCGCACCCAGATCAAGGGACTGCTGCGCGACCAGGCCGTGATCGGCGGCATCGGCAACGCCTACTCCGACGAGATCCTGCACGCCGCCCGGATGTCCCCCTACGCTCCCGCCGGGGGCCTCGACGACGCCGATGTCACCCGGCTCTACGACGCGATGCAGTCGACGCTGCGCGAGGCCGTGGCGGAGGCCAGCGGCAAGCCGCCGGCCGACCTCAAGGACGCGAAGCGGCGCGGCATGCAGGTGCACGCCCGCCGCGGCGAGGCATGCCCGGTGTGCGGCGACACGGTGCGCAGCGTGTTCTTCGCCGACCGGTCGCTGGAGTACTGCCCGACCTGCCAGACCGGCGGCAAGGTGCTCGCGGACCGTCGGCTGTCCCGGTTGCTGAAGTGACGCCGCGCGCGACATGAGGCGTCACAGAACCATCCACCGGAATGAAACCCGCACCGGCGCGTTGACTAAGCTGAGAGCAACACAACGTGCTCCGGGGTCGGTGAGAATCCGAACCGGCGGTGACAGTCCGCGAACCGAGGATCCGACACTGATCCGAGGCCGATCCGGTGGAATTCCGGGACCGACGGTGATGCGAGCGAAGGCTTGCGAGTCCGGATGGGAGGAAGCACGCACGTTCGACGTGCGCCCGACCCCGGTGACCTTGACCAGGATGAGGAAGGCGACATGACGGCGACAGCGGTGGAGCGGGCGGCGATGACGCACGCGCTCGAGATCGCGCGCCGCGGCCCCCGCGGGCTCAACCCGCAGGTCGGCGCCGTGATCCTGTCCCCCGCCGGCGAGCTGCTCGCCGAGGGCTGGCACCGCGGCGCCGGCACCCCGCACGCGGAGGTGGACGCGCTCTCGAAGCTCGCACCGGAACAGCTCCGCGGCGCGACCGCCGTGGTCACCCTCGAACCGTGCAACCACACCGGACGCACGGGCCCGTGCGCCCAGGCGCTCATCGACGCGGGCGTCCGCCGTGTGATCTATGCCCTGGACGATCCGGGAGCGATCTCCGGCGGAGGCGCCGAGCGGATGCGCGCCGCGGGCCTCGACGTCGTCGGCGGTGAGCAGGCCGAGGCCGCGCACGCCCTGATCGACAACTGGCTCACCGTGCAGCGGCTCGGCCGGCCGCACGTGACCGTGAAGTGGGCGCAGAGCCTGGACGGACGCGCCGCCGCGGCGGACGGATCCAGTCAGTGGATCACCGGTCCCGCCGCTCGCGCCGATGTGCACCGTCGCCGGGCCGCCGCCGACGCGATCGTCGTCGGCACCGGAACCGTGCGGGCCGACGACCCCTCCCTCACCGCCCGTGACGGAGACGCGCTGCTCCCCCACCAGCCGGTGCCCGTCGTGATCGGCGCCAGGGACACCCCGGCCGACGCCGCCGTGCGCCGTCATCCGCACGAGCCGCTGTTCTACGCCCAGCACGACCTCGCCGCCGTCCTCGCGGACCTCCGCGACCGCGGAGTGCAGCGCGTGTTCGTCGAAGGCGGACCGACCATCGCCAGCGCGTTCCTCGCGGCGGGTCTCGTCGACGAGGTGCTGGCGTATCTGGCGCCCGTGCTGATCGGCGGACCGAGGCTCGCCCTCACCGACATCGGCGTGCTCTCGATCGGCGACGCCCAGCGCCTCGTCATGGACGAGTGGCTGCCGCTCGGCGCGGACCTGCTGGTGATCGCCCGCCCCGCGGACCCCGGCGGCACGGCTTCGACCGGTGTTGCGCCGGCGCCCGCAGACCTGAACACCTCCCGGAACGAAGGAGCAGCCTGATGTTCACCGGAATCATCGAGGAGATCGGCGAGATCACCGCGATCACGCCCGCCGGCGACGGCTGGCGGCTGACCGTGCGCGCCCCGAAGGCGGCGTCCGACGCGGTGCACGGCGAGTCCATCGCCGTGAGCGGCGTGTGCCTCACCGTCGTCGGCTCCACCCCCGACACGTTCGACACCGACGTCATGAAGCAGACGCTCGACGTCGCCGCGATCGGCGGCGCGACCGTCGGCACGCGGGTGAACATCGAGAAGGCGATGCCGGTCGGCGCGCGCCTCGGCGGCCACATCGTCCAGGGCCACGTCGACGGGGTCGGCGAGGTGCTCGAGGTGCGCCCCGGCGCGCAGTGGAGCGTGCTGCGCATCTCCCTGCCGCACGACCTCGCCCCGCTCGTCGTGGACAAGGGATCCATCTCGGTCGACGGCACGTCGCTCACGGTGAGCGCCGTGAGCGAGCCGACCGCACCGGGCGCCTGGTTCGAGGTGTCGCTGATCCCGGAGACCCTCTCCGCGACCACGCTCGGATCGCGCTCCGTCGGCGACCGCGTGAACCTCGAGACCGACATCCTCGCGCGGCACGTCGAGCGGTTGCTCGCGTTCCGCGCCGCAGACGCAGGCGCCGACCGCGCCGCCGCACCGGAAGGAGGCTCGCGATGAGCCTTTCCACCATCGAAGAGGCGCTGGAGTCGCTCCGCGCCGGTCGCCCCGTGCTCGTCGCGGACGACGAGAACCGCGAGAACGAGGGCGACGTCATCCTCTCGGCCGAGCTGGCCACGCCCGAGTGGATCGCGTGGACCGTGCGCTGGACCTCCGGGTACCTGTGCGCGCCCATGCCCGCCGACATCGCCGACGCGCTGAACCTGCCGCCGATGGTCGAGGCCAACGAGGACGCCCGCAGCACCGCGTACACGATCAGCGTCGACGCGGCCTCCGGAGTCACCACCGGCATCAGCGCGGCCGACCGCGCCCGCACGCTGAACGTGCTCGCGGATGCGGCGACCGCTCCGACCGACCTCATCCGCCCGGGACACGTGCTGCCCCTGCGCGCGGTCGACGGCGGGGTGCGTCAGCGCGGCGGTCACACCGAGGCCGCCGTCGAGCTCATGCGCCTGGCGGGCCTGCGCCCGGTGGGCGCGATCGCCGAGGTCGTCGCCGAGGACGGCAGCATGATGCGCCTGCCCGGCCTGATGGAGCTCGGCGAGCGCGACCGGATCCCGGTGATCACGATCGAGCAGCTCATCGCCCACCTCAACGAGACGGACCCGCGGGACGAGGCCGACTGCGTCGCGAACAACACCCGACGCCGGGTGAGCCTTCGCGCGGACGCCACGGTGCCCACCACGCACGGCGTGTTCCGGTTCCTCGCCTACAAGGACCGCATCACCGGCACGGACCACATCGCGGTCGTGTCGGGCGAGCCGACCGAGACCGCGCTGGTGCGGGTGCACTCCGAGTGCCTGACCGGCGAGGCGTTCGGATCCCTCAAGTGCGAGTGCGGACCGCAGCTCGAGGCGGCTCTCGACGCGGTCGAGCAGGACGGCGGCATCGTCATCTACATGCGCGGCCACGAGGGACGCGGCATCGGCCTCATCAACAAGCTGCGCGCCTACGCGCTGCAGGAGGAGGGGCTCGACACCGTCGACGCCAACCTCGCCCTCGGCCTCCCCGCCGACGCCCGCGACTACGCGGCGGCCGCCGGGATCCTCACCGACCTCGGCGTGAAGCGGGTGCGCCTGCTCACGAACAACACCGACAAGGTGGCGCAGCTGCGCGACCTCGGCCTCGACGTGATCGAGCAGGTGCCGCTGATCGTCGGCGTCGGACCCAACAACCACCAGTACCTCGAGACCAAGCGCGACCGCATGGGCCACATCATCGGCGAGTCCGAGCTCGCCGCAGCCCTGGCGGCGAACGGCGCGGAGAACGGAAGAGACGACGCATGAGCGGCGCGGGAGCACCCACCACCGGCGGATTCGACGCGAGCGGCCTGAATGTCGTGATCGTGGCCGGCACCTGGCATGAGACGATCACGAACGGCCTCATCGCGGGCGCACAGCGCGTGCTCGAGGACACCGGGGCGAACCACCGCCTGGTGCGGGTCCCCGGCTCGTTCGAGCTCGCCGTGGCCGCGCAGGCCGCCTTCGCCGGCGGTGCGGACGCAGTGGTCGCGCTCGGCGTGATCATCCGCGGCGGCACCCCGCACTTCGAGTACGTCTCGGCCGCCACCACGGACGGCCTCACGCGGGTCTCCCTCGACGCGGGCAAGCCCGTCGGCTTCGGCGTGCTGACCCTGGATGACGAGCAGCAGGGTCTCGACCGCGCGGGCCTCGAGGGCTCCAAGGAGGACAAGGGCGCCGAGGCGGCCGACGCCGCCCTGCGCACCGCACAGGTGATCCGCGCCCTGCGCGGCTGACCCGGTTCCGCCGGGCCCACCGGGCTCACCGGGAGCCCTCCCATCTCCGAGTCGTCCCTGTCAGTGCACGCTATGGCGTGCGCTGACAGGGACGACTCCGTTTGAGGGGGTTTATTGCGCTGATCTGGTGAATTCGGGGTGGGAATGTCGGTGGTCCGGTGTTGACTGGGCATATGGCAAACCTGAGCGGCACGGTACTGGATCCAGGGATGAACCCCGCGGATCCGGCTGTCGTGCTGACCGCGCTCGTCACCGGGTTGGAAGCGACGGAAGCTGCGATCATCCGGCTGCACGCGCTGCGGGAGGCGCAGCTCGCTGTGGCGCAAGACGTCGCCGTGGCGATCGCGGCGTCCGAACGGTCCGGATCGACGCCGGGTGCGGCGGCTGAGCTCGCCGCACGGTCGGTCGCGGCGGAGATCGCCGGCGTGCTGCGGATGTCGGACCGGGTCGTGCAGGCCCGGATGGCGCGTGCTGCGGATCTCGTGGCCCGATTCCCCGCGACGACGCGGGCGTTCACAGATGCGCGGATCAACGCCGCGCACGTGCGGGTGATCCAGGACGCCGGCTCCCGCCTTGACGAGATGGTGCGGGCGGAGTTCGAAGGGATTGCGGTGGAGGCGTGCGCGGGGGAGACCCCGCATCGGGCGAAGCGGATCGTCGAACGGGTCGCCGAGCGGCTGGCACCGCGGAGTCTCACGGACCGGCACCGGGACGCGCAAGTGGAGCGGCGGGTGTGGCGGGAAGACCTCGGCGACGGACAGAAGGCGCTCGGCGTGATCCACTCCGCCGCGATCATCGACGGAATCTACGACCGGCTCACCCAGCAGGCCCGGATGATCGCGGTCGCGAACGCGCAGGCCAAGAAGGACGAGGCCGGTGGGGTCACGCCGGATCCGGACGGTCTCGGCGCCCCCGGCGACGAGAGGACCATGGATCAGCTGCGCGCCGACCTCTGCGCGGACACCCTGCTCACCGGGACCGCGTCCGGGCACGACACCACCGCCGGGCTCCTGTCCGCGATCCAGGCCCGGGTCGAAGTCACCGTCCCGGTGCTCACCCTCGTCGCCGCGCCCGCGGGACCGGCAGGATCCGGGACCTCCTCCTCGTTCCGTGTCCGCACCGAACAACCCGCCGAACTCGCGGGCGGGCAGCCGGTCGACACGGACACCGCGCGGATCCTCGCCGGCGATGTCACCGCCTGGGAACGTGTCCTCACCCACCCGATCACCGGGGCGATCCTCGCCGTCGACCACTACCGCCCCAACACGGACCTCCGCCGCCTCCTGCACGCAAGAGACTCCCGGTGCCGGTTCCCGACCTGCGGACTCCCACCCCACACCCAAGACCTCGACCACACCATCGACGCCGCCCACGGCGGACCCACCGAAGAAGGAAACCTCGGCGGACTCTGCCGACGCCACCACGTCCTCAAACACCAAACCGCCTGGACAGTGACACAACACAGCGCCGGCATCCTCGAATGGACCAGCCCCACCGGCGCCACCTACACCGACCAGCCACCCACACCCGTCACCTTCACCATCGAAGACCCCGACCCCCCACCCGGATACGACATTCGCCCTGCACCGTTCTGACGGCGCGCCCGACGGCTGAGGCGCGCCTACCTGGCGCGACCTCCAGTCCGGGGCATAGCCTGAGGCCATGGAGACCCTCCGCGCCATCGTCGTGTTCGTCCACCTGCTCGGCTTCGCCACGCTCTTCGGCGCCTGGCTGGCCCAGGCCTTCGGAGGCAAGCGCGAGTTCACGCAGCTCATGAACATCGGCCTCGCAATTGCCGGCCTCGCGGGCCTCGCCCTCGCCGCGCCGTGGGGCATCACCTGGACGCCCGGCATGAGCTTCTACATCAAGATCACCGTGAAGCTCCTGGTGCTGGTCATCATCGGAGCGCTGATCGGAATCGGCATGGCCCGCCAGAAGCGCGGCGACAAGGTGCCCGCCGGCATGTTCTGGAGCGTCGGCGCGCTCACCCTGCTGAACGCGGGCCTCGGCTACTTCTGGCACTGAGCGCCACTCCGTTCGACGAACTCTCATGAAACGCGGGATCCGATCATTCGGATCCCGCGTTTCGCGTCCGGAGTGTCGTCTCGGAATTCGGATGTCAGGATCCGGCGCGACGCGCAACCTTTGAGGGTGAGAGTCGCGACAGGCTCCGGAAGAGAGGTCACCGCATGAAGCGCACCCGCACGGCCGCCGTCCTCGCCGTCACGATCCTGGCTGTGCCGCTCGCCGGCTGCTCGACGCCATCCGCGGTCGCGTCGGGAACGATGCGCACCTCGGAAGCGACATCCGCATCCGCGACAATGCCCGATCTGCCGGACAAGGACATCGCGCACTGGGTGATGCCGATGGACGAGTACTCGCCTGAGGTGCTGATGCACCTTTCGACTTACGCAGAGAACCGGCGCATGGAGACCTGCCTCAGTAGCGAGGGTTTCTCCTGGCCGATCCCGGTCGAGCCCACCGACGATGCAAGCTACTTCACCTTCCCGAAGAACAAGTCATCGTTCCCTGCCCTGACCGTGGAGATCGCGAAGCAGTTCGGCTACACCGCGAACTACATGCCCGGCATCTGGCTCGAGGACGGGCTGCAGACGAACACCAAGCTCAACCGGATCGCGGAGTCCTCACCGGGGTTCGAACCGGTCTTCCGCGCCTGCTTGGACGCCAGCCGCACGACGTTCGACGTCAACAAGCTGTCCGACATCTACAACACGATGAGCATGTGGCGGTACGAGGAGTCGAAAGGGGTCCCGCAGGAGCCAGCAGTGAAGAAGGCCTCGGCGTCGTGGAAGAAGTGCATCTCCGCGGCCGGCTACGACGTCTCGATCTCCGCGCCCGTCGGCGACGAGGGAGAACAGATGCCGACGCAGAAACTCGGCATCGAGCTCGGGTTCTACGCACCGCCGCCGTCGAAGTTTCCCACGAACGGACGCACCTATGGGGACACAGAGGTCGACCCCGATACGGCAGGCCCCCGTCGATCGACACCGGCGGAGATCGAGCTCGCCGTCGCCGACGCGACCTGCCGCGACTCCAGCGGCTGGACGAAGGCGTACTACGACGCGCAATGGGACGCCGAGGTCAGGGTGGTGCAGAACCACGCGGACCAGCTCAAGACCATGAAGGCTGACATCGAGGCGCTCACCGCCCAGGCGCGGCAGATCGTCGCCGAGAACCCGCCGCTGCACTGACGGGAATCCCGATGGATGAACGCCGTGCCTCCTTCGAGGCGCTCTTCGCCGAACACCACACCGCCGTGCTGCGGTACATCGAGCGCCGCGTCGATGACCGCGAGCACGCGAGGGAGCTCACCATGGACTGCTTCGAGATCGCCTGGCGGCGATTCGATCCCGCGCAGCCGTACCGCCGCCCCTGGCTGCTGCAGACCGCGCGCAATCTCGTCGGCGACGCCTACCGCAAGCGTGATCGCGAGCGTGAAGGCCTGAGGGACCTCGCGTCGGCCACCCGACCGACCGACGACCTCGCGCACGTCGAGCTGCGCCACGCGCTCTCGCTGCTCCGCCCCGCCGACCGCGAGGTGCTCGAACTGCACTACTGGGACGGCCTGAGCGCCGAGGAGATCGCCGAGGTCGTGGGCTGCCGGACCGCGGCAGCCTGGAAGCGGTTGAGCCGCGCACGGGCAGAACTGCGGTCGATGCTGCAGGAGCCCGCCGGCTCACCGCCCGACGGCGATGACGCGCCGGACGGCACGAGGAGACCATCCGCATCGGCACCCGGGAAAGGGGTGATGACGTATGCCATTGACTGATGAGCTGTTCGAAACGCTGATCCGCGAGGCGGATCCCGCGCAGACGCCGACCGGTATCGAGCCGACCGCCGCCGACTGGGCCCGCCTGCACCGCATGCTGGATGAAGCCGCCGATCCGTCCCGCGTACGGCCGTCGCTTCCGCAGCAGATCGGCGGACGAATTGCGGCACTGCGCCGCCACGCGCGCACGTCCCTCCCCCTCCGGATCGCGCTGCGCTCCGCCTGGGCGGCCCCGGCTCTCGCCGCCGTCATCGCAATCGCCCTCGCGATCGGCCCGGTCACCGCAGTGCCCGCCTACGCAGCCACCCCGCCGGCGCTCGTCGCTCAGCCCATCGCGCAGACGGCCGATGACGTTCTCGCCGAATCGATCGCCGCGCTGCAGGAAGCGCCCGCCCGCCCCGCGACCCGCGACGCCCTGGTCGTGCGCTGGGCGCTGCGCGACGACGGCAAGGCGGATCCGGTGATCGTGCCGGAGTGGCAGGAATGGGTGTGGGACTCGGACGGCACCGGCCACCTCGAGTCGCGCACGGGCGCACCCTACTCGGTGACGAAGGACGGGACGATCGTCCCGCCCGTGGGCGAAGCCCCGAAGGAGGGTACGGCGCTGCCGGGCACCGGGCATCACAGCTCGAACCTCTTCTTCGTCGAGCCGCCGGCGGACGCGTCCGGACTGCGCGCGTACATCGAGAATCGGGTCGGACTGAGCGGGAACGCGGACGCGCTCGGGATCTGGGGCGTGGTGAGCTCGATCCGCGACAGCTGGGCACTCAGCCCCGCGCAGCAGGCCGCGGCGTTGCAGCTGCTCCGCGATGCGGGCGGCGTGAGCGTGCTGGGATCCGTGACGGACCGCCTCGGCAGAGCAGGCATAGCGCTGAAAGTCGCGTCGTCGAAGCGACCGCAGTTCACCGCGACCGTCGTGCTCGACGCGGGCACCCACGAGATCATCGCCGCCGACACCATCTATCAGGGCGGATCCACGATGAAGCTGAACGTCGAGCCCGGTTCGGTGATCGAGTACAAGGCCTGGCTGTCGCGCTGAAGGACGCGCGGCCGTGGCGTCACACTCCGCCACAGCCGCGTGTCCACCTGTGGATCGGCTGAACGTCGGGCGTAGACTCCCCCGGTGCCCGTCGCACGGTTGAGGGCCGGCGAGCGCAGATCGATGCACCGACCGGAGGACCGCATGAGCACCGACACCGTGAACGCACCCGCCAATCCCAGATCGCGGGTGATCCTCGCCAGCCTCATCGGCACGACGATCGAGTTCTACGACTTCTACGTCTACGCGACCGCGGCGGTGCTCGTCTTCCCGATCCTGTTCTTCCCCACCGGCAACGACACGACCGCGCTGCTCGCCTCGTTCGGCGTCTTCGGCGCCGCGATGATCGCGCGCCCGATCGGCGCCATGGTCTTCGGGCACTTCGGCGACCGCTACGGACGCAAGGCCACGCTCGTCGCCTCCCTGCTCACGATGGGCATCGCGACCTTCCTGATCGGCCTGCTGCCGACCTTCCAGCAGATCAACTGGTGGGCGGCGCTGCTGCTGCTGGTCCTGCGACTGGCGCAGGGCTTCGCGCTCGGCGGCGAGTGGTCGGGCGCTGCCCTCGTCGCCACCGAGAACGCCCCGGAGGGCAAGCGCGCCTGGTACGGGTCCTTCCCGCAGCTGGGCGCCCCGCTCGGCTTCATCATCGCGAACGGCCTGTTCCTCACCATCAACGCACTGCTGCCGCACGCGTCCGATCCGACGCTGAAGTCCGAGGCGTTCCTCAGCTGGGGCTGGCGCGTGCCGTTCCTGTTCTCGGCCGTGATGGTGATCATCGGCCTCTGGGTACGCCTCAAGCTTGTCGAATCGGAGACCTTCAAGCGCGCCGAGGACAAGGGCGCGATCCGCAAGCTGCCCCTGGCGACCGTGTTCCGCCACCACGGGAAGCACCTCATCCTCGGCACCTTCGTGATGCTCGCGACGTATGTGCTGTTCTACCTGATGACGAACTTCACGCTCTCGTTCGGCACCAAGCCGTCGTCGGTCGAGATCGCCTCCGCCGCCGCGCAGAAGGCCGCAGAGGCCAAGGGCGCCGCCTTCGACCCGGCCGCGTTCGCCGCGCAGTTCTATCCCGGCCAGGGCTTCGGCTACACCGACTTCGTCGTCATGCAGATCATCGGTGTGGTGTTCTTCGGCGTCTTCACGCTCGCCTCAGGCCCCTGGGCGGATCGGATCGGTCGACGCAAGCTCCTCATCTGGACCACGATCGCCATCATCCTGTTCGGCTTCACCTTCCCGCTGTTCCTCGGACAGCATGCCGGCGAGCCCTTCGCGGTCGTGCTGACGCAGTCGTTCCTGATCCTCGGCTTCCTGCTCATGGGCATCACGTTCGGCCCGATGGGCGCGCTGCTGCCCGAGCTGTTCCCGACCAACGTCCGCTATACGGGATCCGCGGTCGCATACAACGTGTCCTCGATCCTCGGCGCCGCGGTGGCACCGCTCATCGCGGTGTGGCTGTGGCAGTCGGCGGGCGGATCCTCCTGGCTCGTCGGCCTCTACCTGTCGGCGATGGCCGTGCTCACCCTCATCGCACTGATCCTCATCCCGGAGACCAAGGACCACGCCTACGAGGACGATCTCGGGGTGTCCGCCGGGAGCTGAATCGCATCTGTCAACATCGATTGACAAGCCTCCTCGCGTCAACAAGCATTGACACGACAAGCTTTGACGCGAGGAGGCTTTTCATGATGAAGACGGCACAGGCGACGGACCCGCAGGGCGAACCCCTGGCGGAGCTGCACCGACTGGTCGCCGCGCGGCGGGACATCGCCCGCGCGGAGGAGGTGCAGGTGCGGCGCGCCCGCGCGAACGGCTACTCCTGGCAGGCGATCGCGAGCGCCCTGGGCACCACGCGCCAGGCCGCGCATCGGAGGTTCGGGCGGCACTGATCGCGAAGTGCTCAGCCGCGGACCGCATCCGCCCAGCGCAGCACCCGCAGGGCGCGGAGCGTGACCCAGCGGCTGGGGAACCCTTCCCGCTCGCCGTCCATCTCGAACGGCGTCGGCCCCTCGTGCGTGTTCTCCAGGAGCCATGTTCCGTCCGGGCTCTGCTTCGCGCGCAGCATCTCGATCGCCTCCGCGCAGCGCGGATCGCCCGCGGGCCTGGCTCGTCGCAGATAGTCCAGTCCCCGCAGAACATCGTAGAACCAGCGCACCGGATAGGACGGCATCGCGAACCGCGGGTCGATGACCTCCCCCGTGCTGCGTCGCCGGAACAGCCGGCGATCGAGCAGGTACTCCTCCGCCGCGATCCGCGCCGCGCGCACCTCGTCCGTCCCGCCGGTCGCCTGCTCCCAGTCCAGCAGCCCCTCCAGCACGCAGATCGTCGAATGCAGCGACGACGTCGTCGCGCCGTCCTCGGCCCAGCAGTTCCACCCGCCGTCGTCCAGCCGGGTATCGAGCAGGGTCCTGACGACCGCGTCTCCCGGTTCCCCGACGTATGCCGCGATCGTCAGCACGACGCCGTTGATACAGGGCTCCGTCTCGCCGTCGAAGTAGAGCGGGGATCCCGGTTGATCCCACCGCACGCCGTCGCGCACGCGGGAGACCGCGCGCCGCATGCGCTCGTCCGCCGGATCGACCCCGAAGTCCACGAGCTGCTGCAGGCTGAAGTGCGTCGCCGTCCACGCGTCGTACATCGGGCGACTCTCGTCGACCCAGCCCGGCCGGTACACCCCGCCGTCCCACATCCCGTCCTCCGCCTGCAGCGCGAGCAACCTCGCTCCCCACCCCTCCATGGCCACGCGGGCGCGCTCGGCGGCGACCTCCTCGGGAGCGGCGTCCGTCAGATCCCGCAGGACCTGCCAGCGGATCGCAGGATCCCCGTCCATCAGGTAGTCGATGACGTCCATGCCGCGACGCTACCCCTCGCCCCCGACACGCGCACGGGGTGCGCCCGCTAAGACGCGTGCCCCCGCGAGGAGAAGTCCGCGAGAACGCGCCGAGCGGCGCCGTCGAGCGTCAGTACGCCGCCGTACGGCAGGATCCACTGCGGCCTGGTATGCCCGAACGGCACCCCGATGCAGACCACCGCATCGGGGTTGTAGCGCGCGAAGGCCGCGAGCACGGCGTCCCGCTGCGCGGCCCGCGCCGCCGCGCGCTGCGGTGCGGCAGGCACGAACTCGCGCGTGCTCACCGGAGGCCGGGCGACGACGACCCCCGCCACCCGAGCGAGGAGTCCCCGCTCCCCATAGGCGCGCAGCTGTTCGGCGACGGCCTGGGCGGGCGTCAACCTCTCGCTGGTCTCCAGCAGCAGGATCGCACCGTCGAGCTGCTCCGGACGCGGGAAGCGGTCGGCGAGCGCGAGCTGGGCGAGCACCTCGATGCAGCCGCCCCAGGTCGGCGCCGAGACCGTCTCCGCGGGCCCGGCCCAGCTCCACGGCTCAGTGGACTCACGGTCCCCGTACTCGTGAAGCGCGGCCGGATGCTCCCAGCGCCGCCCGAAGTCCTCGGACTCCCCCGGCTCGGTGATCTCGAGCAGCCCGCCGTCGAGCAGCGCCGCCCTGAGCGATCGCGCGTGGACGTCATCGACGGCCGGACCAGCGCCCAGGTGCACCTGCGTGGATCCGCCGTAGAAGCCCGCGATGCCGTGGCGCCACAGCCAGTTCAGGATGTTCGTGTTGTCGCTGTAGCCGAGGAACGGCTTCGGATCCGCCTGTGCGAGCTCCAGGTCCAGATGCGGGGTGACCAGGATCTGGTCGTCGCCGCCGATGGTCGCGAGGATCGCCCGGATCGACGGATCGGCGAATGCCGCGTTCAGATCGGCCGCCCGCGCCTCGGGGCTCGCGCCGAGCCGGCGCGTCGTCGGGTACTCCACGGGCACGAGTCCGGTGATCTCGGCCAGCCGGCGCATCGCCTGTTCGTGGATCGCGGCCGAGACCGCGGGGGCGGCGAAGGCCGGCGAGAGCACGGCGACGCAGTCGCCGGGGCGGGCCTTGGGCGGAAGCAGCATGCGTTCCACCCTAGGTCGCCGGAGCAGGAGGTCGCCGCCCACGCAAAGCCGCGGCGACAGGATGCCGGGGACCACTCAGCCTTTTCGCCCCTGACATCCCGCCGCCGCGGGTCCTGGTGGATCCGGGTGCTCCTGCGAGCGCCCGGATCACGTCTATGCGCTCGCCAGGCGGTAGCGCAGCGAGGCGAGCTCGGTGGTGAGGGCGGCCGGGAGGCGGTCGCCGAACGTCGCGAAGAACGCCTCGGTCGAGTCGGCCTCACGGGACCACGACGCGGTGTCCACGCTGAACAGCTCGGCGAGATCCTCGTCGGTCACATCCGCGCCCTCGAGGTTCAGGTCCTCGATCTTGGGCAGGCGCCCGATCGGGCTGTCGACCGCACCGACCTCGCCCTCGATGCGACGGATGATCCAGTCGATCACGCGGGCGTTGTCGCCGAAGCCCGGCCACAGGAACCGGCCGTCGGAACCGCGGCGGAACCAGTTCACCTGGAAGATACGCGGCGCCTTGTCGAACCGGACGGTGCGGCCCATCTTCAGCCAGTGCGCGAAGTAGTCGCCCATGTTGTATCCGCAGAACGGCAGCATCGCGAACGGATCGCGACGCAGCTCGCCGACCGTGCCCTCGGCCGCGGCCGTGCGCTCGGACGAGATGGTCGCACCGAGGAACACTCCGTGGCTCCAGTCCGTCGCCTCGACGACGAGCGGGACGTTGGTGGCACGACGGCCGCCGAAGAGGATCACGTCGAGGGGCACGCCCTCGGGGTCCTCCCAGTCCTCCGCGATCTGCGGGCACTGCGCCGCCGAGACCGTGAAGCGCGAGTTCGGGTGGGCGGCGGGACGACCGGAGTCCGGGGTCCACGCGTTGCCCTCCCAGTCGATGAGGTTCGCGGGGGCCTCCTCTGTCAGGCCCTCCCACCACACGTCGCCGTCGGGGCGCAGCGCCACGTTCGTGAAGATCGTGTTGCCCCAGAGGGTCTCGACCGCGGTGACGTTGGTCGACTCGCCGGTGCCCGGCGCGACGCCGAAGAATCCCGCCTCGGGGTTGATCGCGCGCATGCGTCCGTCCGCCCCGGGGCGGATCCAGGTGATGTCGTCGCCGAGCGTCTCGACCTTCCAGCCGGGGATCGTGGGGCGCAGCATCGCGAGGTTGGTCTTGCCGCAGGCCGACGGGAACGCGGCAGCCACGTGGTAGGCCTTGCCCTGGGGCGAGACGACGCGGATGAGCAGCATGTGCTCGGCCATCCAGCCCTCGTCACGGGCGAGGACCGAGGCGATCCGCAGCGCGAAGCACTTCTTCGCGAGAATCGCGTTGCCGCCGTAGCCGGAGCCGAAGGAGTAGACCTCGAGCGTGTCCGGGAAGTGCACGATCCACTTCTCGTCGTTGCACGGCCAGGTGGTGTCCGCCTCGCCGTCGGCGAGCGGAGCCCCGACGGAGTGCACGGTGCGCACCCAGGGAGCGCCCTTCGCGATCTCACGGACGACGGCCGCGCCGACGCGGGTCATGATGCCGATCGAGGCGACCGCGTAGGCGCTGTCGGTGACCTGTACGCCGATCTGGGAGATCGGACCGCCGACCGGGCCCATCGAGAACGGCACGACGTACATGGTGCGCCCGCGCATCGAGCCCTCGAAGATCTCGTTCATCTTCGCGTGCATCGCGCTCGGATCCGCCCAGTTGTTGGTGGGTCCGGCGTCGATCTCCTTCTCGGAGGCGATGAAGGTGCGCGCCTCGGTGCGAGCGACGTCGCTGGGGTGCGAACGGGCCAGGTAGGAGCCCGGGCGCCACTCCGGGTTGAGCTTGATGAGCTTGCCCTCGTCGACGAGCTCGTGCAGCAGGGCGTCGTTCTCCGCGGCGGATCCATCGATCCAGTGCACGCGGTCGGGCTGGGTCAGGGCGCGGATCTCCTCGACCCAGGCACTGAGCGCGGCGAAGGCCGGCGTGTCGTACTCGGGAGCCGCACCGTACTCGCGCACGGGTGCGAGGTGGGTGGTCCGCGGGGTGGACGTCTCGGCGATAGCCATGGCCTGCTCCTTAAATCCTGGGGCGTTGTGACCATTCTGGGCGAGTAATCGGCACTCTTCGGGTCGATCCCGGCTTCAAGAACCTGAATTCTTTCGCTAGGATCAAAAGCATGGCTTCAGGACTCGAGCTCACGACCCTCGGACATCGCATCCGGCACCACCGCACGCGCAGCGGCATGACGCTGGACGAGCTGGGCGCCGCCGTCGGCGTCGCAGGATCCCAGCTCAGCCTCATCGAGAACGGCAAGCGCGAGCCGAAGCTCTCCCTGCTGCAGGCCATCGCGAACGCCACCGGCACCGAGGTGAGCGACCTCATCTCCGGCGAGCCGCCGAACCGGCGCGCGGCGCTGGAGATCGAGCTCGACCGCGCGCAGTCCAGCTCGGTGTTCCGCCAGCTCGGCATCGCGCCCGTGCGCGTGAACAAGGGCATGCCGGACGAGACGATCGAGTCGATCCTGGGTCTGCACCGGGAACTGCACCGCCGCGAGCGCGAGGCGATCGCCACGCCGGAGGAGGCACGACGCGCCAACACCGAGCTGCGCCTCAAGATGCGCGCGCTCGACAACCACCTGCCCGACATCGAGGCGCTTGCGGAGAAGCAGCTCAAGGCGGCGGGGCACTCCTCGGGCGCCCTCACCCACCGCACCGTGAGCATCATGGCCGAGCAGCTCGGCTTCGAGCTGCTCTACGTCGACGACCTGCCGCACTCCACGCGCTCGGTCACGGACCTGGAGCACGGCCGGATCTACCTGCCGCCGGCGTCGATCCCTGGCGGACACGGCCTGCGCTCGATGGCGCTGCAGGCGATGGCGCACCGGTTGCTCGGGCACACCCCGCCCACCGACTACGCCGACTTCCTGCAGCAGCGGCTCGAGATCAACTACTTCGCGGCGTGCTGCCTCATCCCCGAGACCGCGGGCGTCGCCTTCCTGCAGCAGGCGAAGAAGGATCGCAACCTCGCGGTCGAGGACTTCCGCGACGCGTTCGGCGTGACGCACGAGGCCGCCGGCATGCGGATGACCAACCTCATGACGACGCACCTCGACATGCGACTGCACTTCCTGCGCGTGGACGAATCCGGCGCGCTCACCCGCGTGTACGAGAACGACGACCTGCCCCTGCCGATGGACGTCACGGGATCCGTCGAGGGCCTCACGGTGTGCCGCAAGTTCTCCGCGCGCGCCGCCTTCAGCCAGCGCAACCGCACCACCGAGCACTACCAGTACACGGACACGCCCTCCGGCACCTTCTGGTGCTCGACGCAGACCGGATCCACCGATGGCGGCGGCTTCTCCATCACGGTCGGCGTGCCGTTCGACGACGCCCGCTGGTGGCGCGGCCGGGAGACGACCGACCGTGCGCAGTCGACCTGCCCCGACGAGGCCTGCTGCCGCCGGCCTCCGGCCGGCATCGCCGAGCGCTGGAGCAGCAAGGCCTGGCCGAGCGCCCGGGTGCACACGCACATGTTCTCGCCGCTCCCCCGCGGCGCGTTCCCCGGCGTCGACGACAACGAGGTGTACTCCTTCCTGGACCGGCACGCGGCCCAGTAGCGTGGCAGCATGCCCCTCGCTCTCGTCACCGGCGCTGCGCGCGCCGACAGCATTGCGGCGGGGATCGTGCCACGCCTTCGGAACAGCGGCTGGACGGTCGTCACGAGCGATCTGAGCGATGCGGACTTTCCGGCGGATCTGTCGACCGCGGACGGACCAGAGGCCCTCGTCGCCGCGGTGGCGCAACAGCACGGAACGATCTCGGCACTCGTGCTGAGCCACGCCCACGACGTCGAGTCGGGGATCCTGGACACGACCGCCGAGAGCTTCGATCGCCACGTGGCGATCAACGCCCGTGCCTCGCTTCTGCTGATCGCGGCGTTCGCCCGGCAGGCCGGGCCCGAGGGCGGCGCGATCGTCGCCCTCACGAGCGACCACGTGACCGGGAATCTTCCCTACGGGGCGTCCAAGGGCGCGCTCGACCGCATCGTGATCTCCGCGGCTCGCGAGCTCGGGCCGCAAGGGATCTCCGCGAATGTCCTGAACCCGGGACCGATCGACACCGGCTGGATGGACGAGGGGATCCGCGAGCACCTCGCCGGGCTGACGCCGCAGGGGCGCCTCGGTCGCCCGGCCGACGTCGCAGCCCTGGTGGACTTCCTGATCTCCTCTGAAGGACGCTGGGTGTCCGGTCAGCTGCTCAAGTCCGACGGCGCGTTCTCCGCCGAGTTCTGACCCGGGCCTCCGCGCGGCGGCGAGCGACCGTCAGTGCGCCGACACGAAGTCGGCGTAGCGGCGCAGGGCCGAGGTCACGGCAGCGGGATCCGGAGTGGGCTCTCCTCGGAAGAGCTCGGGGATCGGCTCGTCGCGGTGCCTGCCGACCGCGGCCGAGTGCGTCCAGGCGCCGGCGATGCGGCCCCCCGAGAGCAGGCTCGCGCGCACCATGCCGTTCTTGCCGGGGCCGATCAGCGCCATGCTCTCCGCCGTGGCCACCGCCGAGCGGTCGGCGTAGGAGATGTAGTACTCGTCGAACATGGGCAGCGCGAGGGTCGCCGCATCGTCCGCTCCAGCCGCACGGCGCGGGCGGACCGCACCGATGAACACGCCCTCCGCCTTCTCCGTCACCCTCGCCCGCCCCCGCTCGACCGCGTCGCGCGCCACGGTGATCGGAAGGCCCGTCCACCAGGCGAAGTCGTCGACCGTGACGGGCCCGTGGCCGTCGACGTACCGGACGAACAGTTCGGCGAGCGGATCGTCCGGCGGCGCGGTCTCGGGGAGCCACTCCTCGGCGAGCAGGAACAGCTGCTCGCGCGAGACCGCGTCGTCCCGGTGCACGACCGGCCCCTGCACGAGGATGCCTCGCACGTTGAGCGCGTAGATGAGGTGCACCCCGCGCTGGCCGGCCGGATCGACGCCGATCTCGGCGAGATCGTCGAAGAGCTGGGCCCTCGTGCGCCCTCCGTCGGCGAGGCGCTCGCGGAACGCCGACTCGACCCGCGCGACGAGGGCGTCGTCGATGCCGAGCTGGCGCTGACGCGTCGCGTCCTGCCGGAGCTGCCGATCGCCCGTCACCGACAGCACCCAGCGCACGTCCTCCGCGGGGATCACGTGCAGCGTGCCGCGCATCGTGTGCGTGCGCACGAGCTCTCCGCGGTCGAACGCCGCATCGACCCCGGCGAGCGTCGGAGCACCGGACGAGCGGATGCCGAGCGCCCAGCGTCCGGCGACGAACTCCTGACCCTGCACGGCGAGCATGTGCCGGGCGGCGGCGACGGGCGTGCGAGCGGGGGCGGTGAGCCGGTGCGAGCGGAGCCGTTCGCTCAGGAGTGCCGTCATGGGTCCATCATGCCGTGGGCTCCGGACATCGCGCCGGGCTGCGGACGTGTAAGGGGGCGCGGTTCGAACCTGTCGGATTCGATGAGTTCCCTATGACGATCCTCAAGAGGCTCGATTCTTGGGCCTCTCTGTCAGACCGCCGCCGACGATGGTGCCATGGCAACGCTCACGCCCCTCGCTCCCACAGGGCCCCTCGTCGCGACCCCGCGACGCCGGCTGCGACCGGCGCTCTGGCGCCTGGCCGCGGTGACGCTGATCTGGGCGACGAGCCTGTTCGTGCTCGCGCTCTGGGTGAGCGGCGCCGGGGTCCAGTCCTTGCTCGCCTTCGACGGCGACTCGGTCACGACGCTCGGTCGCCTGACCGGTCTGGTCTCGGCGAATCTGCTGCTGTACCAGGTGCTGCTCATGGCCAGGGTGCCGGTGTTCGAGCGCGGTTTCGGCCGCGACGGCATCACGCGACTGCACCGCCTCGTGGGCTTCTGGTCGTTCTGGCTGCTCCTCGCGCACCTCGCGCTCATCACGATCGGCTACGCGATCACGGCGCACACGAACGTGCTCGTGCAGGCGTGGGACTTCGTCTGGGACTACCCTGGCATGCTCCTGGCGACCGCGGGGACCGTCCTGCTGATCCTCGTCGTGGTGACCTCGATCCGCCGTGCACGCCGCCGGTTGCGGTACGAGTCCTGGCATCTCCTGCACCTGTACGGCTACCTCGGCGTGGGCCTCGCGATCCCGCACATGCTGTGGACCGGCGCGGACTTCACGGCCTCGGCCGGCGCGACGTTCTACTGGTGGGGGCTGTGGGCCGTCACCGCCGCCTGCGTGCTGTGGTTCCGCGCCGCCGTGCCGTTGATCCGCAGCGCTCGCTACGGACTGCGGGTGGTCGCGGTCGCCCCCGACGGACAGGATGGTGTATCGGTCCGCGTCGCCGGCCGGCAGGTCCACCGCCTCGGCGCCAGGGCCGGGCAGTTCTTCATCTGGCGCTTCCTGGACGGTCCTGGTTGGACGCGCGGGCACCCGTTCTCGCTCGCCGCAGACCCGGCGGGGAACGAGCTCGTCATCTCGGCCCGCCGCGTCGGGGACGGCACCGACCGCCTGGCCGAACTGCGACCCGGGACGAGGGTCATGGTCGAGGGTCCGTACGGGCACATGACCGGCGAGCGCCGCAGCGGATCCCGCCTGCTCATGCTCGGCGCGGGAGCAGGCGTCGCACCGCTCGTCGCGCTGCTCGAGTCCGAGCCGTACGCGCCGGGCGAGGCGATCCTCGTGACGCGCGACCACTCCGCCGTGCACGGACTGCGCCGCGCGGCGATCGACCGGCTCGCGGTGTCGCGCGGGCTCGTGCACTACACGCTGCACGGCCGCCGCGCCGATGCGGGCACGACCTGGGTGCCCGCGACCCACGCCGAGTGGGACGGCGCTCAGCTGCTGCAGCGCATCGCCGGAGACCTGTCCCTGTACGACGTCTACCTGTGCGGGCCGACCTCCTGGATGCAGAGCATCCGCCGGGATCTGCGCACCGCGGGTGTCCCCGTCGAACGCATCCACAGCGAGGCCTTCGCCGTCTGAGCGGCGGGTGCCGGAACCGAGAGCGAGAGAACCATGAAGAAGATCGTCTACGCCATCCTCGCCACCGTGACAGGGCTGGTCCTGCTGTTCAGCTACCGCACCTCGCTCGAGGTCGTCACGCCGGCCGCGAGCGGCGCCGCGGGGACCACGGGGGCCACCGGGACCGCCGGCACGACGAAGAGCGCGACCGGCTCCTCGACCGGGTCGAGTTCGGGCGGCACCTCCTCCGCCACGGGCCCGTCCTCCTCGACGTCCGGCACCGGAGCGGGATCCGGCACCTCCTCGGGTTCCACCGACT
Organism: Microbacterium sp. NPDC056052; assembly: GCF_042266785.1. Lineage (NCBI taxonomy): Bacteria > Bacillati > Actinomycetota > Actinomycetes > Micrococcales > Microbacteriaceae > Microbacterium > Microbacterium sp. NPDC056052. Next base: position 263,656 of record NZ_JBHJWV010000006.1, on the reverse strand, counting down.
CGACCACGACCTCCTCCGGCCTCAAGGACGGATCCTTCACGGGCCAGGCCGTCGACACGCGCTACGGCGCCGTGCAGGTCGTGATCACCGTGTCGGGCGGGCAGATCACCGACGTCTCCGTGCCGCAGTATCCGAACACCGAGCGTCGTGACGAGGAGATCAACGCGCAGGCCCTCCCGATCCTGGTCTCGGAGACGAAGAGCGCCCAGTCCGCGCAGATCGACATGGTCTCGGGCGCCACCTTCACCTCGGATGGGTACACCCAGTCGCTGCAGAGCGCGATCGACCAGGCGAAGGCATGAGCGCCGCCGTGCCCTCCGCCTCCGCATCCGCCGCGCGATCCACGGCCGCGCCCCACCGCCACGTCCGCACCGCCGTGCTCATGGGAACGGTGGCGAGCGTGCACGTGCTCACCGCGACCGCCTCCACCACCCCTGCCGTCGGCACGCGGATCGCGGCCGCGCAGAGTGCCGCGCTCGACGAGCTGCACGAGCTGGATGCGCTGTTCTCCCCGTTCCGCGCGGACTCGCAGATCTCGCGGCTGCGCGACGGCGCGCTGCACCCCGAGGATGCGGACCCGCGGATCCTCGAGGTCCGCGAGGCGTGCGCGCGACTCGCGTCGGCCAGCGACCGGCGGTTCGATGCGAACCGGCACGGCTGGTTCGATCCCACCGGCTACGTCAAGGGCTGGGCCGTCGAACGCGCGACCGCCCGCCACCTCGAACCCCTGCTCGTCGAGGACGGCGTGATCGCCGCCGGGCTCTCCACGGGTGGCGACATGCAGCTGCTCACCGCGCCGGGAGCGGACTGGACGTGGAACATCGGGATCGCGGACCCGCTCCGCCCCGGTGCCTTGCGGGCCCAGGTGCCGCTGCGCGACGGCGCCGCCGCGACCTCGGGCCCGGCCGAGCGGGGCGCGCACATCGTCGACCCGCGCACGGGACGCGCGGTGGTCGACGCCCCGACCGCGACCGTGATCGCCGAGCGCCTGAGCGACGCGGACGCCTGGGCGACGATCGCCGTGGTCGCCGGCTTCGACGACCTCACCTGGCTGCGCGCCGCGCCCGACTGCTCGGGGATGCTGATCGCGCCGGATGGCCGGATCCGGCGCTGGGCGCACGGCGTGGAGGTCGCCGAGGCGGCGGAGTTCATCCTGCGCTGAGAGCGAGCGCGACGAATCGGGTCATCCGCAGGCGTTTCGGTCGTCGCCCCGCGCCGTCCTCGCTCAACGACCCCGGGGCGGCGCGAGGGGCAGGCGCAGCAGGAACGTGGTGCCGGCCTCGGACGTGCTCTCGATGGCGACCGATCCGCCGTACCGCGTGGCCACGTCGCGCACGAGTGCGAGGCCGAGTCCGAAGCCGCGCCGCCGCCCGGTCTCGGGACCGCGGGCGAAGCGCGTGAAGATGCGCTCGCGGTCCTCGGCGCGGACGCCGGGGCCCTGATCGACGACCCTGAATTCTGCGGAACCGCGGGAGGCTCCGCTGCCAGGTCCGATCACGATCGCGACCGACGTACCCCGGGGTGCGTGCTGCACGGCGTTGTCGAGAAGGGCGGTGCACAGCCGAGTCAGCGTCACCTCTGGCACCGCGACGGAGAGGCCGGGACCGGCGTCCGGCTGCAGCTCCACCCCTGCATTCTCGGCGATCGGGCGGATCAGCTCGACCGCGGCCTGCGCCGCGACCGCGGCATCCGCCACCGCGGCGAGGACCGGTCCCTGGTCCGCCTGCGCCGCGAGCAGCAGCTCGGTCAGGATGTCGTCCATGGCCGCCGTGTCGCCGCGCAGCCGTTCGAGAGCATCGTCGATGCCCTCTCCGCGGGCGACGCGGCGCTGCAGGATCTGCACGCGGCTGGACAGGGCGGTCAGCGGAGTGCGCAGCTCATGGCTCGCGTCGGCCACGAAGTCGCGCTGCGCCCGCAGCGCCACCGCGAGCGGCGCGACCGCGCGCCGCGCCGTGAGCCAGGCGATGAGGCCGAGCAGCGCGACGCCCACCACTCCCAGCACGATGACCCAGGGCACCACGCCGTCCACGTCGACCACGATGTGGTCGGGGTCGTTCAGCACGAAGCCACCGGGCCTGGAGCCGGCCGTGATCCTGTCGCCGCCCTGCGGGCGCGAGGTCGCCCGGATCACGGCGATGAGGATGCCGACGCCCGCGGCGATCACGGCCGCCGAGGCGACGCCGGTCCACAGTCCGATCTGCCGCGCCATGCGCCGCACCCGATCGCGGTCCGCGGATCCGCTCATGCCGGATCCCCCGCACGGTAGCCGCGCCCGCGCACGGTGTCGATCATCTCGGGAGTGGTCTTGCGCCGGATGTAGTGCACGTAGGTGTCGACGGTGCCGACCCCGTCCGCCGAGGAGAACACCCCGCGCAGGATCTCCTCACGGCTGAACACGCGCTCGGGGCTCGCGGACAGGAACTCGAGGAACGCCGCCTCGGTCGCGGTCAGGGACACCCTCGCCCCGGTCGGCGCATGCAGCACCCAGGAGTCCGGGATGAAGGTCCACTCCCCGATCGCCCTGCGCCGGCCCTCGGCCTGGAAGCCCCGGCGCAGCGCGCGCAGCCGGGCGAGCAGCTCGTCGAAGTCGAAGGGTTTCGTGAGGTAGTCGTTGGCGCCCGCATCCAGACCCTCCACCCGGTCCGGGATCGCGCCGAGCGCGGTCAGCATGAGCACGGGCGTCGTGATCCGCGCGGTGCGGATCGCTTCGACCAGGCTCGCCCCGTCCAGCCCGGGCAGCCGGCGATCCACGAGCATCACGTCGTACCGTTCGCCGAGCGCGCGGCGCAGCGCGACCGCGCCGTCGGTCACGTGGTCGACGGCGTAGGTCTCGCCGAGCACCTCGAGGGTCATCTCGGCGATGTCGGCGTCGTCCTCCACATAGAGCAGCCGCGGCCGGGCGTCGATCATGCGGGCCTCCTGTCCTCAGGATTGCACCACACCCGCTCCAAGACGAGGCCCAGGAAACGCGAAGGGCGCCAGGGCGAGCGCTCGACAGCGCACCGCCCGACGGCCGTCGGCGGCCAGAACTCAGCCCTGCAGCGTGACCTCGCGGCGCACCGGCAGGACGACCGGGTGGGAGCCGGCCATGACCTCGAGCACGCGGATGACCTGGCTCGAGTAGCCGAACTCGTTGTCGTACCAGACGTACAGGATCACGTCGGTGCCGTTCGCGATGGTCGCGAGGCCGTCGACGATCCCGGCCCTGTGCGAGCCGACGAAGTCCGTGGAGACCACCTCGGGCGACTCCACGTAGTCGATCTGCTGGCGCAGCTTGGAGTGCAGCGAGACACGGCGCAGGTAGTCGTTGATCTCGGCCTTCTCGGCTGGGCGCTCCAGAGTCAGGTGCAGCACGGCGAGAGACACGTCGGGCGTGGGCACGCGGATCGCGGATCCGGTCAGCTTGCCGGCCAGCTCCGGCAGAGCCCTGGCGACGGCCTTCGCGGCGCCGGTCTCGGTGATGACCATGTTCAGCACCGCCGAGCGGCCGCGGCGGTCGCCCTTGTGGAAGTTGTCGATGAGGTTCTGGTCGTTCGTGAAGGAGTGGACCGTCTCGACGTGGCCGCGGACGATGCCGTAGGCCTCGTCGACCGCCTTGAGCACGGGGGTAATCGCGTTCGTCGTGCAGGATGCGGCGGACAGGATCCGATCGGCGTCCTCGATGGTGCCGTGGTTGATCCCGTGCACGATGTTCTTCAGGTCGCCCTTGCCGGGTGCGGTGAGCAGCACGCGGGCGACGCCGGTGGACTCGAGGTGGCGGCTGAGGCCCGCCTCATCGCGCCAGCGGCCGGTGTTGTCGACGACGATCGCGTCGCGGATGCCGTAGGCGGCGTAGTCGATCGTGCCGGGGTCGTCCGAGTAGATGACCTGGATCCGGGTGCCGTTGGCGATGAGCTGCGAGTTCTCCTCGTCGACGTCGACGGAGCCCTCGAAGCGGCCGTGCACGGAGTCGCGCAGCAGCAGGGAGGCGCGCTTGACGAGGTCGTTCTCGGCGCCCTTGCGCACCACGATCGCACGCAGCCGCAGGCCGCTGCCGCCGCCCGTGTGCGCGATGAGGATGCGGGCCAGCAGGCGCCCGATGCGGCCGAAGCCGTAGAGCACGACGTCGGTGGGCTCGGCAGGGGCCGTCTCGCCCAGCGCCGGGGCGAGCTCGGCACGGAGCCGTTCGACCATCTCGGCGGCGCCGCCCTGCGCGTGCTCCACGAGACGCCCGATGTCGAGCGAGGCGGAGGAGGGTGCGAGCTCGCGGAGCGCCTCGAGCACGGCGAGGGTGTCCTCCAGCGGAAGCTCGTCGTGGCCGAGACCGGCGACGCGCTCATGCACCTCGAGGATCTCGGTGGTGGACAGGCCGAGCAGGCGATGCCCGTGCAGGGACGTGACCACGTCACGATCGCGGTTCAGCCCGCCGATCAGCGGGATCATCCGCTCGGCGAGTTCTTCTCTGGCCTTCCAGTCGTCGCGGCGCGCGGCGAAGTCGTTCATCAGCGTCCTTGCAAGCACATGCGCCAGGGGATCGATGGCGCGGGATCGGGTGGGGCGGATCCGCCCCTATCCAGGGTAGGCGGCCCCCTCAGACGCATCCGACCGATCCGGGTTGCAAGAATCGGCCTTCTTTGCGCCTCGCACAAGGCGAGCGCCTGCCTCTGGGGATCGAGGCACGCGATGCCGGGGAATCCGCATCCCCGGAAGCGCCGATCTATTCGTCTACACTAGTGGAATAATGAATCAGAAACCACCCGGTGACTACGCCGACCTCCTCCTACGCGGCGGACGGATCCGCACCCTCGACGCGGAGGGAGCGACGACCGACGCCCTCGCCGTCCGCTCCGGTCGCATCGTCGCCCTCGGCGCCGATGCGCTCCGGATGCACGCGACGGAGACCATCGACCTCGACGGCCGCACCGTGCTCCCCGGCGTGAACGATGCGCACCTGCACGCGGCCTGGCTGGGCGCGCGCTGGCCGCACCTGTTCTTCTCCCCCACACCCCCGTCCGCGCAGCCGTCGGGCGCTCTCGTGCACACCGCCGCGGAGCGCCGTGCCGCCCTGCAGAACGCCTGGCGCCTGCTCGCCGAACTCGGCATCACGAGCTACACCGAGCCGGGGATCGGGCCGGGTGAGGACGCCGGCGAGACCGGCTGCTTCGGCACCGCCATGATGGACGCCTACCTCGCGCTGCACCGCGAGAAGGCGCAGACGGCGCGGGTGACACTGCTGCGCCTGTTCGGCACGCTGGACGGATCCGCGAAGCTCGAGGACTTCGCATGCGGCATCCGCACCCCGGTCCCTACGACGGATCCGCGCTGGCTCGCGGTGACCGGTGTGAAGATCTTCGCGGACGGGATCCCTCCCATGACGACCTCGTGGGTGAGCGAGCCGTACCCCGACGGCACCATGGGCGAGCTGCTGCCGCAGAGCGCGGGCGGTGCCTTGCACGCCTACCGGCGCATGATCGCGATCGCGCTCGAGCGCGGCGAGCAGATCGCGGTGCACGCGACCGGTGACCGGTCGATCGAGGAGTTCCTGCGCGTGCTCGAGGAGCATCCAGGGTCCTCCGGCGCGGCACCGCACTACGTCGTGCACGCCGACCTCGCGAGCCCCACCCAGATCGAGCGGATGCGCGCTGTCGGGGCGGGCTTCGCCGTGCAGCCTCTCATCGCCGAGCACACCAGGCACTGGGCGGGCGTGCAGCTCGGCCCCGAGCGCACCGCCGCCGCGTGGCCGCTCAGCGAGATGCTCGCCTCCGGGGTGCTCACCACGATCACGAGCGACGCTCCGATCGCGACGCCGGACTGGCGCATCGGGCTGGACGCCTCGCTCGCTCTCCTGGGCCGCGACGACGCCGGCATCCGCGAGCAACTGCTCCGGCGCGTGACCATCGACCCGGCCCGTCAGGACGGCGCGGCGGCTTGGAAGGGTTCGCTCGAGGTCGGCAAGGTCGCCGACATCGCGGTGCTGGACGAGGATCCCGCCGGCCCCGGCCGCTCCTTCGCCGGCATCGGCATCGCGCGCACGATCGTCGACGGCCGGACGGTGTTCGTGCGGGGGTGAGCGGGCAGAACCCTGCCTCGCGCTCGGTCGAGACCCCGCGAACTCACCGGATCCTGCCGAGTGCACGGGTTCTTCACGCGAACAGGCCGTGCACTCGACGGCTTTCCGTGCACTCGGCGCGATGCGGTACCCAACGAACCGGTGCACTCGACGCCATCCCGTGCACTCAGCGCGTCACCCGCACGCACGAAACAGGCGGGCGACGCGTCCGCTCGTCGCCCGCCCTGGATCCGGCCCCGTCCGCGAGAGCCGGATCCTGACGCGCGGCCTCGCCCGGAACAGGAGCCGGGCGAGGCCGCGCCGCTCTCACACCGCCGTGGCGATGAGCACCCGCGGGCTCGCGGGGAGAGCGATCTTCTCGCGCACCTCCCAGCCCGCGTCGGCCAGCCAGCCGCGCACCTGCGCCTCGGGATAGACGACCGTGCCGTCGATCACGAGGTACTCCCCCGCGTGCAGCGCGTCGATGCCGCGCTGCTGCGCGTCGTCGTCGAGGAAGAAGTCGAGCACGGTGAGGGTGGCGCCGGGCACCGCCGCGGCCCTGAGGTTGCGGAAGATCTGCGCGTTCTCCTCGGCCGAGAAGCGGTGGATCACGTGGTTCGCGAGCACCGCATCGTAGGCGCCCTGCGGCTGCGCGGTCGCGGTGTCCCCGGTCTCGACCGCGGCGCGGTCGGCCACACCCGCCTCCTCGATCGCCTCCGCCACGCCGCCCTCGAACCCGGGCGCATACAGGAACGTGGTGCGCAGAGCGGCGTTGCGCTTCATCACCTCCAGCGCGAAGCCCGCCGACAGCCCGCCGAAGTCCAGCGCGTTCGTCGCCGCGGAGAGGTCGACGAGACGGCCGAACTCCTGCGCGTGCAGGGCGTTGTAGGTCATGACCCCGGCCATGAAGGTGCCCCAGCGGGCGTCATCCATCTGCAGGTCCCCCGGCTCTGCCGTATCGACCGTGTGCCCGAACTGCAGCCAGTGCGGGTAGCTGATCTCGCCGAGGAACGTGAGGAACGGGGCCAGGTCGAGGGCGGAGGACTCCCCCGCGAGATACGCGGCCGCGTCCGGCTCGAGCGCATAGCGTCCGTCCGCACGCGTCAGCAGCCCCTTCCCCGCCATCGCGTCGGCGAGGATCTGCGCGATGCGCTCGCTCACGCCGGTGCGCTCCGCGATCGTGGGAACCGTGTCGGCGCCCGCGGCGATCGCGGCGAACAGGCCGATCCGACTGGCTTCGAACAGCTGCTTCGAGGCCATGTAGCCCGTCGCGATGTCCAGGATGCGCGCGGCGTCGGGTGTCGTCGTCATGTGTATTGCCTTTCGTGAGTGGTAAGTCTACGAATGTAGGAAGAACCGGACAGGAGGTGCCCTCCGACAAGCTCGGGACAGGGGTGCTAGCCCTCGGCGAGGAACTCCACGACGGCGGTGCGGAACTCCGGCGCGTGCAGCGCGGCCAGGTGGTCGCCGGGCACGCGCACGACGCGCGAGTCCTGCAGCGCGGCGGCGAGCACGTCGATGCCCTGCGCCATCGGATCCTCGACCCCGCCGATCAGCAGCACGGGCTGCGACGGCGCACCGACCGCGGGGTCGAACGGCCCGGACGCGAGCCCCTCGATCAGGTCCAGCAGCTCCCCGGGACGGTTTCCCGGCAGCGTCGCCATGCCCAGGATCATGCCCGTGAGCGGATCCGCGGCGGCCGGCCCTCCGGCGAGCGCGGCGCGCGCGGCGGGCAGATCGACCATCGTGAACGGCTCGATCGGGCTGAGCCCGCCGAGCACGACGCGCCGCACCACGACCCCGGGATGGCCGGCGAGCGCCCAGGCCAGCCGCGCCCCCAGCGAATAGCCGACGACGTCGATCTCCTCGCCCGCACAGGCCGCGGCGACGGCGCCTGCGAGCAGGTCGACGACCGCCGAGGTGGAGAGCACGACCGCCCCCGGGCTGTCGCCGTGCGCGGGCAGGTCCACGAGCACCGCGGGACGATCCCCGAGCACCGGATCCCACTCGGAGGCCGGCCAGTCGAGGCGGGCACGCGAGGCGAGACCGTGCAGGAACAGGACCGGCCGGCCGGTCCCCTCGCCACGGGTGACAGACAGGGCGTTCTCGGGTGCGCCGGTCATCGGGCGCCCTCCTCTCGATGAAGCACGGAGGCCGCCCGCGATCCGGTCAGCGCAGCCGCGCGAGGAACTGGTCGATGTAGGCCTCGTAGTCGGGGATGCGGTCGCCTCCCGGATACATGAGGTTGATCACGGTCGCGCCCACGGCGACGGAGATGAACTCGTTCGCCATGGCCCCGTAGTCGAGGTCGCGGATCGAGCCCGCGTCGCGGGCCGCCTCCATCCGATCGACGAGCATGCCCCGCCAGCGCACGAGATGGGTCTGGTAGAGCTCGGCGAGCGACTCGTTCGACATCGCATACTCCCAGAGCGCCAGGAGCACCCGGCCGCTCGCGATCTCCTCCTTGTCGCTCGGCAGCGTGCCCACCAGCACCTGGCGGAGCATCTCGTCGGGGGTCAGCTCGGCGGAGATCGCCTTCTGCAGCCAGACGTCGTGTTCGTGCAGGACGGTCTCGAACGTCGCCGCGACGATGCTCTCCTTGCCCGGGAAGTAGTGCTTCAGGGCGCCGTTCGCGAAGCCCGCCTCCGCGGCGATGCTGCGCATGGTCGCCGCTTCGAACCCGCCCTTGAGAATGATCCCCTTGGCGACCTCGACGATCTCCCGACGACGCTGATCGTGATCGATGATCTTCGGCATGGGTTCCTTCCGACGTGGCGTCCGGCGACGGCGCGCACCCGGGCGCGGACGTGCGGAATCGCTGCCTGCTACCGTACCGGGGCATCCGCGGCCTCGCGCAGCGCGAGCCATTCGGCACGGCGCGTCCTCTGCTTCACGGGGTCGGCGACCGGCGAAGCCAGCCGCAGGCGCTCGGCGTACGGGTGCCGAGGTGCGCGGGTGATCTGCTCCCCCGCGCCGGTCTCGACGATCTCGCCGTGATACATCACGGCCACGCGGTGGCACACCCGGCGGACGACGCCCAGGTCGTGCGAGACGAAGAGGTAGGAGACGCCCGTGTCGCGCTGCAGCTCGATGAACAGGTCGAGGATCGTCGCCTGCGTGGTGAGGTCGAGGGCACTGACCGGCTCGTCGCACACGATCAGGCGCGGCCGGCGCACGAGCGCCCGCGCGATGGCGATGCGCTGACGCTGCCCGCCGGAGAACTCGCTCGGGTAGCGGTCCATCGCGGTCTCGGGAAGACGCACGCGGTCGAGCATCTCGCGCACGCGCGCCTGGGCCTCTGCATCGCCCAGCCCGCTCGTGAGCAGCGGCTCGGACAGGATGTCGCCGATCGTCATCGCCGGATTCAGGGATCCGTACGGATCCTGGAACACGACCTGCAGGTCGTCGGCCAGCGCGCGGCGCCCGGACCGGCCGAGCGCGGTGATGTCCTTCCCGTCGAAGCGGATGCTGCCGCCGGTCACGGGCGCGAGGCCGAGGATCGCCTTGCCGAGCGTGGACTTGCCGGATCCGGACTCGCCCACCAGGCCCATGCACTCCCCCGGCGCGACGTCGATCGAGACGCCGCGCAGAGCCCGGAACGCCTTGCGCCCGCGGCCGTACTCGACGACCAGATCCTGTACTTCGAGCAGCGCGGTCATGCGCGCACCTCCGTCGCATTCGTCGCGCCCGCGGCATCGTCGCCGAGCGTCGCGCCGCCCGCCGCGTCGAGCTCCGCTCGCCCGGCAGCTTCGTCGAGCGAGGCCGCGATGAGCTCGCGGGTGTAGGGCTGCTGAGGCTCCGCGAACAGGGGATCCACGTCCCCCTGTTCGACGATCTCGCCGCCGCGCATGACGATCACGCGGTCGCAGATGTCGGCGACGACGCCGAAGTTGTGCGTCACGATGAGCAGCGCCATGCCGTACTCCTGCTGCAGTTCGCGCAGCAGCTCGAGCACTTCTGCCTGCACGGTGACGTCGAGCGCCGTCGTGGGCTCGTCCGCCACCAGGATGGAGGGACGGCCGGAGATCGCACCGGCGATGAGCACGCGCTGGGCCATGCCGCCGGAGACCTGATGCGGATAGCTGCGCATGACGCGGTCCGGATCCGAGAGCCCCACGCGCAGCAGCACCTCTCGGGCCCTGGCCTTCGCATCGGCCGCGCTCATGCCGTGCACGCGGCGCAGGGGCTCCACGAGCTGGTGGCCGATCGTGTACGACGGGTCGAGGTTGCTCATCGGCTCCTGCGGCACGTAGCCCAGCTCGCGTCCGAGCAGCGCCTGGCGTTGCTTCGGCGAGGCGTGTGCGACCTCGTGCCCCGCGATGCGGATGGCGTCGGCGGTGCTCGCGCCGCTCGAGGGCAGCAGGTCGAGCACCGAGAAGACCGTCTGCGACTTGCCGGATCCGGATTCGCCGACGATGCCGACGACTTCTCCCGCGGCGACGTCGAGCGTCACGCCGTGCACGACCTCCACGACACCGCTCGGGGTCGCGTGGCTCACCCGCAGGTTCTCGACGCGCAGCGCAGATGCCTCCGCGGTGTGCCGCACAGTGCCGGTCGCGGGGGCGCTCGCGGTCGCCGTGTCGGCTGCGGTACCGCGCCGGCGACGCAGCCGCGGAGTGCGCACCTGGGCGAGCTCGGCGAGCGTCGAACCCATGATCGCGAGCACCGCGATCGTGAGGCCGAGCGCGACAGAGGGCCACAGCAGCATGAGCGGATACGTGAGCATGAGGCGGAAGCCCTCGAGCATCATCGCGCCCCAGCTGGGCACGTTCGAGTCGCCGATCCCGAGGAACTGCAGGCCCGCCTGCATGCCCATCGCCATCCCCGCGGTGAGCGCGGTCTGGATGATGACGGGCGGGTAGACGGCCTTCACCACGTGCCGGGAGATGATCCGCGCATCGGAGAGGCCGGACACGCGGGCCGCGTCGATGTAGGGCTCCTCGCGCACGGTGAGCGTCTGCGACCGGGCGATGCGGAAGTAGCCGGGGACCATGAACACGCCGACCGTGACCATGAGCAGCTCGAAGTTGTTGCGGCTGCCCGCGGCGACCACGAGCAGGATGATCATGCCGGGGATCGACTGCAGCGCGTCGCTCACCCACATCGCGACGCGATCGAACGGGCCGCGGAAGTAGCCCGCGGCGACACCCGCCGGAACGCCGATCACGACGGCGGTGACGATCGTGATGAGCGCGCCCCAGATCGTGATCCGAGTGCCGAAGATGAGCCGGCTGAGGATGTCACGGCCGGTCGAGTCGGCTCCCAGCAGATGCGCGGCAGAAGGCGGGGCCTTCGCGGCCGCGAGGTCGACGAAGTTCGGATCCATCGGCGCGAGCAGCGACGCGAACACGCCCACCAGCACGATGAGGACAAAGACCGCGAGAGGGATCCAGCCGCCCGGGTGGCGGAGGAACCGGCGGAACAGACCAGAACGGCGGCGCTGCTTCGCGCGGTCGAAAGCGACGCGGATGTCGGTGGTGGTCATGCGACGCGCACCTTCGGGTTGATCCAGCCGAGCACGAGATCGAGCAGGAGGTTGATGATCACGACGAAGACGACCGACACCACCGTGATGCCGAGCAGCATCGGGATGTCGCCGTTCTGCGAGGACTGGTTGGTCAGCATGCCGATACCGGGGAGGCTGAAGATCTGCTCCACCACGATCGCGCCGCTGAGCAGCCCGACGAACATGAGCGCGATGACGGTGAGCGCCGCGGGCGACGCGTTGCGCAGGATGTGCAGGTTGACCCGGGTGGCGGAGAGGCCGCGGCTGCGGAGCGTGCGCACCCAGTCCTGCCGGCTCTGCGCGATCACGGCGTTGCGCAGCTGCTCCGACACGGCCACGACGCCGCCGAGCGCGAGCGAGATCGCGGGAAGCGTGAGCGAGCGGATCCAGCCGTCGACGGACTGGGATGGCTGCACGTAGCCGACCGCGGGGAACCACTTCAGCTGCACGGCGAACCACAGGACGAGCACCAGGCTGACCCAGAAGCCCGGCAGCGCGAAGAGCACGACCGAGACGCCCTTGAGAGCGCGATCGAACCAGGTCCCAGGGCGCAGGCCGGCGATCATCCCGAAGGTGAGGCCGAGGACGGCGGTGAGGAGGGTCGCGAAGGTCACGACCGAGAGCGTGACCGGGATCTTGATCGCGAGCTGGGCTCCGACGGGCTGGAAGTTGCGCCAGGAGGTGCCGAAGTCACCCGTGGCGAGGTGCGAGAACCAGTCCCAGAACTGGACCAGCAGCGGACGGTCGATGCCGATCCTCGTCGCCAGCGCCGCCTGCTGGGCGGGGCTCGCGGTGGTGCCGAGCAGCGCGGCGGTCGGATCCTTGATCGCCAGATGCGCGAGGAAGAAGGTCGCGACGGAGACGACCACGAGCAGCACGATGCCGGACAGCAGCCGCTTCGCGGTGAACAGGAGCATGGGGGCCTCTCGGGGGTGCGGGCGGTGGAGGACCGGTCGTCGAACGGGGGCGCTTTCGGCATCCTCGCTCGACGACCGGTCAGGGAGGGCGTCAGCCCTTGGTGATGTAGCGGAGCGTGGGGAACATCATGCCGACGATCGGCTGGACCTTGATGCCCTGGACGCTGTAGAAGGTGTTCTTCGCCTGGTACCAGACGGACCACCAGGCCTGATCGACCAGGGCCTTGTTGAGCTCCTTGATCGCGGCGGTCTGGTCGGCGCCCTTGGACTCCTGCACCTTCGTCACGAGCGGCGCGAGGACCGTGTTGCTCGCGTAGTCGGGGTTCGGGTTGAACCACTGCTTGCTCGTGACCTGGCGCTGCACGGTCGCGACGTCATTGCCGTCCATGGCGAGGAAGGAGATGAACATCGGGTAGTTCGGCGCGTTCGTCTGGTAGTCGGGCATCTGCATGTTGTCCCAGGTGACCTTCACGCCGATCGCCGTCAGGGCCTGCTCTGCCGAGGGCTTCCACATCTCGAACACGGGCGACATCGGCATCGAGATGCTGAAGCCGTCGGCGTAGCCGGCCTTGGCCAGCAGATCTTTCGCCTTGGCGACGTCGTACGCGTAGGTCTTGTTCAGCGACGGGTCGTTGACGTCGCCGCCGCCGGGGAAGACCTGGTTGGTCGTGACGCCTGCGCCGTTGCCGACCGCCTTGAGGACCGCGGCGCCGTCGAAGGCGTAGTTCAGGGCCTGGCGCACCTCGACACTGCCGAGCGGCTTGCTCTTCGCCCCGGTGTGGTCCGTGATCACGAGGCCGGCCCAGCCGGAGACCCGGTCGGCGGTGTTCCAGCCCTGCTGGTCGGCCTGTGACTGGTTGGCGACGTCGCCGTACTCGAGGTTGATCTGGCCGCTGAGCATCGCGTTGTGCCGTGCGGTGGCGTCCTGGATAGGGAAGATCGCGAGGTTCGAGAACGCGTAAGTCTTGGCGTCCCAGTGATCCTTCACCTTGGTGAAGTGGTACTCGCTGCCCGCGACGCTCCTGGTGCTGTCCAGCACATACGGGCCGGATCCGATCGGATCCTTGCCGAGGGTGCCGGCCGCGATCGCCGTGGGCGACATGATGTAGCTGCGGCCGAGGCCCATCAGGTACAGGATCGTGTCGTCGCGCTGGGTGAGCGCGACCTCGACCGTGTGGTCGTCCTTCGCGGTGATCGCGGAGACGTTCGTGTACGCCTCGCCGGAGCGGGCGCCCGCCTTGAGGTACTCCAGACTCTTCACGACGGCGTCAGCATCGACCTTCTCGCCATCCGAGAACGTCGCGTCGGTGCGGAGGTCGAAGTCGATGGTCTTGTCGTCGTCGGACACGGTCCACTTGGTGGCGAACGACGGGACGGGCTTGCCGTCCTTGTCAAGGGCGACCAGGGTGTCGTAGACGGCGGAGAGGTACGGCCCGTCGAAGCCGATGTCAGCCAAGGACGGATCCCAGGACGTGACGTCCAGGAAGTTGCCGACGCTGAGGTCGTCCGGGGCGTTCGCGGCGGCGCCGTCGCTCGTCTGCGTGGCGCCTGCGCCACCGGAGCAGCTGGTGAGGGCGAGGGCAACGGCCACGGCCGCGGCGATCGCGAGGGGCACTCGTTTCATGGTTCCTTCTCTCGGTGCGGGTTGGGGGAAGAAGGTTCGAAGAGCCTTCGGCCGCGCTCCGGGGAGCCTTACCGACGTCACTTCGATGTGTCGTTGCGTTTAGTCTACAGATGTGGAAAAAGAGCGCAAGCCCTGCTGCCCCACAACGCCCACCGCAGGGCCCTCCCGACTTGCCGTGGAGCGCGTGAGTCCTGTCTTGTCGCGCATGCCTGAGGTTCCTGGCTCGTCGATCGTCCTCCACAGTTTGGTCTTCTGACGAGTTCTGCACCGTTTGGAAATCTGGGTTGATCTGGGGTTCGAATGTCGGTGGTGGCGGGGAGGATGGGGGTATGAGGACGTTGGATGCGATCGCGGCGCTGATCCCGGCCCTGGCCGGGCGGATCGGTGCGGGTGCGGGCGCGTCGGAGGTGCAGGCGGTTGTGGAGGGGCTCGCGGATGACGCGGCGGTGGCGGTGCTTCGTGAGGCGGGCGAGGTCGGGCGGTTGGTGGAGCAGGTGCAGGTGATCTGCGCCGGGGTGATCGCACGACGCTCGACACGGGACGCGGGACACACGGGGTTGGCGCAGGCGCGCGGGCACCGGTCCGCGGCGTCGCTGGTGCAGGAGCTGGGCGGGATGAGCAAGGGCGAAGCCGCCCGGCAGGTGCGAGTCGGGGAAGCACTGCTCGACGACGGTCGCGACGGCGAGACACCCTCGGAAGGCGCAAGCGCGGATGTCGGCGCTGATGCCGAGGCGTCCGGGGCCGGAGCGCCGGATGCGCTCACCACGCGGGACTGGAGGCAGGTGCTGCGGGAAGGGCTGCGGTCAGGGGCGGTGACGTCGGCACAGTTCGACGCGATCCGTCGCGGACTCGGCGACCCGCCCACCGCACCAGACGGTTGCCCTGACGCCGACCGTGCCGCGTACGACCACACCACCGGCGATGCGTGGGCGGAGGCCGCCGTGCAGCTGATCGAGGAGGCAGGGCGGCGGACGGTGGAAGAACTGGCCGCTGCGGCCCGGACGGTGCGGGATCTGCTCGACCCGGACGGGGCCGAGGCCCGGTTCCTCGCCCGGTACGAGAAGCGGGCGTTCCGGACCTGGTTCGACCCGGACGGTGTCCGGCGGGCGTCGATCGCGTTCGACGACGAAGGCGGCGCCTACCTCGACACGATCTTCAACGCCGCGTTGCGGCCCCGCCGCGGCGGACCCCGATTCGTCGACCCCACCGAGAAAGCCTCCGCCGCAGACCTCGCCGCGGATCCACGCACCAACGACCAACTCTCCTACGACCTGCTCCTCGACCTCATCCGCGCCGGAGCGCTCGCGGACCCTGCCGCGGTGTTCGGCACCCGGCAAGCCGGGGTCCGGCTCGTCCAGCAGATCACAGGCGACGGCACACCCGCCCGGATCGCGGTCACCGAAGACGGCCTGCACACGGTGCCCGCCACGGTCGCGGAACGACGGATCTGCGACACCGGGACCCTCCCCGTCACCGTGGATGCGAGTGGGAACCCCCTCGACGTGGGACGCGAATCACGACTGTTCACCCCGAAACAACGCGTCGGGCTCGCCATCAGAGACGGTGGGTGCCGGTGGGCGGGGTGCGACCGGCCCGCGTCCTACTGCGAAGCCCACCACATCGACGAATGGACCCGAGACGACGGCCACACGAACATCGACCGCGGCATCCTGCTCTGCCGGTTCCACCACATGCAACTCCACCACGGACGATGGCACATCACCCGCCACCACAAACACGACTTCGTCCTACACCACCCCGACGGACAACGATCCGTCCTGCACCCGAGACTCCCCCTCCGCTACGCATGGGGAGACACCGACCCACCACCCAAACGAATCCACCCCACCGCCTGAAACCGACCCCGGAGGAGGCCGGGTCAGGCAGGCGATGAGCGCACCGCAGCGCGGATCACCACGACCCGTCGTCATTGATCTCCCCGTCCACCTGTAGACCGGCCAGCGCCTCGCGCACTTCGTCCCCGCGCTCCGCGACGAGCGCGAGGGCTGCATGATTCTGCTCGAGCTGCGCGATCCGGGAGGCGCCGAACAGCACGTTCACCGCCGCCGGATGAGTGAGGCAGAACGCGATCCCGAGGGCAGCGGGCGTCACCCCGAAACCGTCGGCAATGCGGGCGACCTCGGGATACAGCGCGAGGATCCGCTCGCGGATGCCCCCGACATCGGCGCCGATCTTCCGCCGCGGCGCGAGTCCGGTCGCGAGGATGCCGCCCTCGAACACGTCGGACGCCTGCAGGGCGAGCGAGCCGTCTGCGAAGAGCGGACCGTACGATGCGCCCTCGGCCATCGCCCGGCGGGCGATGCCGTACTTGAGCTGGGCGAACGACGGCCCGACGAGACCGATGTCGGCCGCCGCAGCCAAGGCGGCCCGCGTCTGTCCGATCCGCCAGTTGTTGATGCCCCAGCCGCCCACGAGCCCTTCGGCAATGAGCTCGTTCACGTCGGCGACGATGCGCGCGACGTCGGGCTCGTCCTGGTAGTCGCCGACCACGAGCGTGTCGAAGCGATCCAGGCCGGCACGCTCGAGACTCTCCGTCAGCTGCCCGCGGAACGACTGGTTCGGCCAGTCCCACAGCCAGAGCTTGCCGCACAGCACGATCTCGCCCCGCGCGACGCCGCTCGCCCGCAGCGCCTCACCGAACAGGACGTCGGTCCGGGAGTTCTCGGCGTGCGGACCCATGTTGTAGTACGCGACGTCGAAGAACCCGGCGTCGAGATCGACGGCACGGCGGATCATCGCCACGGCGTCGTCGGGATCCATGCGGTCCCAGGTGTTCCAGGACCCCAGCGCGAGCGGCGGGACGGCGAGCCCGCCGAGGGTCTTGCGGGGCAGCGTGAGCGCGGTCATGAGGCTCCTTCGGCTCGGTCCGCGAACCCGGCGAACCCGGGTTGCGTTTTTCTATGCGTGTAGAATATAACGGAGATGCCCCGTCAGAGAGGACGTGAGATGACCATCTCCCCCCGCCGCATTCTCGTCACCGGAGGAGCCTCCGGGCTCGGCCGCGGCATCGCCGCCGCCTTCCGCGACGCCGGAGACGAGGTGATCATCGGAGATGTCAACGCCGCGGCCGCGACCTCGGTGGCCGCCGAGCTCGGAGCCACGGCGATCGCGTTGGACATCTCCGATCCCGACGCGGTCGCGGCCGCCGGTGCCGCGCTCGGCAGCATCGACGTGCTCGTCAACAACGCCGGCGTCGTGCTCGGCGGCGGCACCCAGCAGCAGGTTCCGCTCGAGGTCTTCGACGCCGCCGTGGCCGTGAACATCCGCGGCACGTTCCTCATGCTCCGCGAGTTCGCCCCGCGCCTGCCCGACGGCGGCGCAATCGTGAACACCTCGTCGATCGGCGGGCGCCAGCCCACGCCGGGCATGGGCCACTACGAAATGACCAAGGCCGCCGTCGACGCGATGACGCGCACCGCCGCGATCGAGCTCGCCGGCCGCCGGATCCGCGTGAACGCCGTCGCGCCCGGCCCGATCCTCACCCCACTCACCGCCGGCTTCGCCACCGACCCCGGAGCGCGCGCCGCCTGGGAGGCGCGCATCCCGCTCGGCACGATCGCCGAGGTCGATCAGGTCGCCCCGCTCGTCGTCTTCCTCGCCAGTTCCGCCGCGAGCCACATCACCGGCGTCTCCGTCCCCGTCGACGGCGGCCAGCTTCTCGTCTGACCGCCCCTGCTCCCGAGATGAACGCCCTGATCCCGGAAGGATCCGCATGACCCTCCCCACCTCCACCCGCGCGGCCGTGCTCACCGAGCACGGCGCTCCGCTCGCCCTCCAGGAGCTGCCGCTCCCCGCCGAGATCGCACCAGGCGCCGCCCTCGTGCGGATCTCGTGCTCAACCCTGTGCGGCACCGACATCGAGATCTGGGAAGGACGGATGACCTTCCCCGGCATGCTTCCGATGGTGCTCGGCCACGAGATGGTCGGCGAGATCGTCGCCCTCGGCGAGGGTACCGTCGACGCCCTCGGCCGCCCGCTCACCGTCGGCGACCGGATCGGCTGGTCCGAGTCGACCTGCGGCGAGTGCTACGGCTGCGTCGTGCTGCGCGAGCCCGTGCACTGCTCCCGCCGCGGCTACGGCTTCCTGCAGCGCTCCGACGTGCCGCCGTACGCGACCGCGGGCCTGTCCGAGTTCGCCTATGTCACTCCGGGCGCGGCGAAGCTGCTGCTGCCGGAGGCGGTCAAGGACACCTGGGCGTCGATGGCCGGCTGCGCGGCGAAGACCGTGCTGCGCGCGTTCGAGCGCGGCGGGCGCCTCCGGCCCGGCTCCACGGTGGTCGTGCAGGGCGCGGGCGCGCTCGGCATCTTCGCGACCGCGGTGGCGAAGATCTCGGGAGCAGGACGCGTGATCACGGTCGGAGCGCCCGCCGCCCGGCTGGAGCTCGCGGCGCGCTTCGGCGCGGACGCGGTGGTCGACTTCCGCGACGGCCCCGTAGCCGCGCAGGTCCTGGAGCTCACCGACGGCCGCGGCGCGGACCACGTGTTCGACTTCGCCGGTGCGCCGAGCGTGGGACCGGACGCCGTCGGCATGGCCGCGCAGCGCGGCACCGTCGTGATCGTGGGATCCACCGGCCCCCTCGGCGACGCCTTCCCCGTGAGCGCCCTCATGGGGAAGGAGCTGACCATGGTCGGCTCGCTCAACGGCGACATCGCCGACTACGCGCGCTCGATCGACTTCTTCCAGGCCTTCGCCGACCGCTTCCCGTGGGATGACCTGTTCAGCGCGCCGGTCGGACTCGATCAGGCCTCGGAGAAGATCGCGCACATGCACCAGCTCGATGAGGTCAAGGCCGTCATCGATCCCCGTCTGTGAAGGAGACAGCGACCATGAGCGCAGCCACCACCGTCCTCCCCCGGCGTGAGATCGGCACGAGCGGCATCCCCGCATCGCTGTTCTCGCTCGGATCCTGGCACACCTACGACCGCATGGACTTCGGCGACGCCACTGCCATGCTCCGCGAGGCCGTCGACCGGGGCGTGAACCTGTTCGACGTCGGCGTGTACACCGGCCCCGGCATGCCCCCGGCGTTCACCGACGTCATCTTCAGCGCGATGGTGCGCGCCGCGGGCCTGCGGCGGGACGAGTGGCTGCTGTCGTCGAAGCTCTGGCTCGAGGCGTTCGGCGCAGACGGCTTCCGCCCGCAGCTCGAGAACGCGCTGTTCCGCGTCGGCGTCGAGCACGCGGATCTGGTGATCCTCGGCGATCTGCGCCGGGACGACCTGGAGCTGCGCGACCTCGTGCTCGATCTCGCCGCCCTCGCCGAGGCCGGGCTCATCCGAGCCTGGGGCGTGAACAACTGGTCCGCGACCTCGATCCAGACCCTGATCGACGTCGCCGCCGCCGAGGGCGTCCCCGGCCCGCAGATCGCGCAGCTGAAGTACAGCGTCTCGCGCCGGTCCATCCCCGACGGCGCACCCTTCGCGAGCCTCTGGCAGCAGGGCCTGACGCTGCAGGCCTCGGACTGCCTGGAGGGCGGCGTGCTCGCCGGGAAGGTGAACGGCGATCGGCAGATCGGTCGGGATCCGGGTGACATCCGGCA
Source organism: Microbacterium sp. NPDC056052 (assembly GCF_042266785.1). NCBI lineage: Bacteria > Bacillati > Actinomycetota > Actinomycetes > Micrococcales > Microbacteriaceae > Microbacterium > Microbacterium sp. NPDC056052. The sequence continues at coordinate 244,020 of NZ_JBHJWV010000006.1, read as the reverse complement.
GCGCATCATCGACGACGTGCCCGCGTTCACCGCGCTCGCGGAATCGCTCGAGGTCACGCCGGCACAGCTCGGGATCGCGTTCACGCTCACGCATCCCGCCCTCGTCACAACCCTCTTCGGCGCGTCGAGCATCGCGCAGCTGCGCGCGAACCTCGACGCGGCCGCGCTCGTCGACCGGATCGGCGCCCCCGAGCTCCGCGAGCTGGTCGCGCCGTTCTGGGCCGACCGCGACGTCGTGGACCCCGAAGGCCCCTGAAGCCCGCTCGGTCGCAGAAACTCACCAGAAAGGCACCACCGCATGACCGTCATCGCCGCAGGCCACCCGACCGTCGTACCCGTCCCGTTCGACCCCGAGGTGCAGATCGTCCTCGACGCGATCGCGCAGAACCCCCAGCCCGCCCTCACCCGGGAGACGCTCCCGCGCGAGGGCACCGACATGATGTTCCCCGGCAACGACGCCGTGATCGCCGGGCGCGCGATCGAGTGGGAGGACCGTGTGATCCCGGGTCCCACAGGCGCGCCAGGGATCGAGGTGACGGTGTTCCGACCGCGCGGATCCCTCGGAGCCGTCCTGCCCGCCTTCCTGAACATCCACGGCGGCGGGCAGATCGTCGGGCACCGCAGCTGGGAGACCGGCCGCGTGGTCGACATCGTGGCCGAGCACAGCGTGGTCGCGGTCAACGTCGAGTACCGGCTCGCGCCGGAGCATCCCTCCCCCGCGGGACTCGAGGACTGCTACGCCGCCCTGCTCTGGCTGCACGCGCACGCCGCCGAGCTCGGCGTGGATCCCGACAGGATCATCGTCGGCGGCGGAAGTGCGGGCGGCTGCCTCGCGGCCGGCGTCGCCCTGCTCGCCCGCGACCGGCGCGGCCCTGTCCCCGCGGGGCAGCTGCTGCTGTGCCCCATGCTCGACAACACGAACACGACCGTGTCGAGCCTGCAGTACGACGGGATCGGCACCTGGCAGCGCGAGGCGAACCTGCTCGCCTGGTCGTGCCTGCTCGGCGACGAGCTCGCGTTCAGCCCCGAGGCCTCCGGCTACGCCGCGCCGACGCACGCGGCCGATGTCTCGGACCTCGCCCCCGCGTACATCGAGGTCGGCGAGGCGGAGATGTTCCGCGACGAGGACACCCAGTACGCGCTGCGGATCTGGGCCACGGGCGGACAGGCCGAACTGCACATCTGGGGCGGCGGAGCGCACGGCTTCGACATGTACATGCCGGAGGCCGAGATCTCCCGGGCGGCGCTCGCCGCGCGGGCAAGCTGGCTGCGCCGGATCTGGGACGCCCGATGACGACCGAGACCGCCGCCGGATCCCCGGTCCCCGTACCCTATGACCCCGAGCTCGTCGACGGCCTCGCCGCGTTCCTCGATCTCGTCGAGGTCATCCCGCTGCGCGCCGACACGATCCTGCAGAACCGCGCCCACTTCGCGACGATCATTCCCCCGATGGCGGCGCAGGCCGAAGGCAGGGCGGTGAGCTGGGAGGACCGGGTCATCCCCGGTGCCGCCGGCGCCCCGGACGTCGAGGTCACGATCGTGCGCCCCGCCCTCCGCACGGCGGATCCGGCTCCTGCCGTGCTGTCCATCCACGGCGGCGGCATGGTGCTCGGCACGCGCTTCTTCGGCACGCCGGAGCTTATCGACCTCGCCGAGCGGCACGGGGTCGTCGGGGTGGCCGTGGAGTACCGCCTCGCCCCGGAGCACCCCGGCCCCGCGCAGGCGGAGGACTGCTATGCCACGCTCCTCTGGATGGCCGCGCATGCCGACGAGCTCGGCATCGACCGGGCACGGATCCTCGCTTCGGGGCAAAGCGCCGGAGGCGGTCTCTCCGCGGCCGTGGCGCTGCTGGCGCGCGACCGGAACGGCCCGCGCCTGGCCGGCCAGCTGCTCGGCTGCCCCATGCTCGACGACCGCAACGAGACCGTGTCGGCCCGCCAGTACGACGGAATCGGGGCATGGGATCGCAACAACAACGACACCGCCTGGACCGCTATCGCGGGCGCCGACCGATTCACCGACCTCGTCTCCCCCTATACGGCGCCGGCGCGGGCGACCGACCTCTCCGGGCTTCCCCCGGCGTACATCGAAGTGGGTGCCGCGGAGACGTTCCGGGACGAGGCCGTCGAGTTCGCATCCCGCATCTGGGCCACCGGCGGCCAGGCCGAACTGCACGTCTGGGGCGGCGGCTATCACGGGTTCCACGGCTTCTCCCCCGACGCCGTGGTGTCCGTGGCCGCGAACGCGGCCCGCGAGAGCTGGCTGCGCCGCGTGCTGCGTCTCGGCGGATGAGCGGGGTGCGCACCCGCCCGCGCATGGGCACGCTGCGCGCGATGCTCGTGCTCGGGCTGTTGGAGGCGTTCGGTCCGCTGTCGATGGATCTGTACCTGCCGCAGCTGCCTCAGCTCGCGACCGCGCTCGGCACGAGCGACGCGCTCGCGCAGACCACGATGTCGGCGTGCATGGTGGGCCTCGGACTCGGCCAGCTCGCCGCGGGACCTCTCAGCGACCGCTTCGGCCGGCGTCGGCCGCTCCTCGCCGGCGTCTCCGCCTTCGCGGTGCTGTCGCTGGTGTGCGCTCTCGCCCCCGGGATCGAGGTGCTGCTGGTCGCCCGCTTCCTGCAGGGTCTCGCCGGGTCCGCCGGCATCGTGATCTGCCTCGCCGTCGCCCGGGACCAGTTCTCAGGTGCGGAGCTCAGCCGCATGCTGTCGCTGCTGTTCCTCGTCTCCGGCGCCGCTCCCGTGATCGCCCCTGTCGTCGGCGGTCAGCTCGCGCGGATCATGGACTGGCGCGGGATCTTCGGTGTGCTGGCGGGCATCGGCGTCGCACTGGTGCTGGTCGTGCTCCTCGCCCTGCCGGAGACGCTGGATCCGGCCGACCGGCACGCGGGCGGCGTCCGCGCGCTGGGCGCCCACGCCGGTGCCGTCCTGCGGGATCGCCTCTTCGTCGCGGTGCTGTGCGCGGGAGCCGGCGGCGGCGTGGCGTTCTTCACGTACCTGTCGCTGTCGTCGTTCGTGCTGCAGGACGAGTTCGGGCTGGATCCGCAGGGGTTCAGCCTCGCCTTCGCCCTCGGTGCGCTCGCCCACATCGCCGGCAGCCAGGCGAGCCGGCTGGTCGTGCGCCGCGCGGGCCCGCTGCGCGTCTACCTCCTGGGCGTCACGGCGACGGTGATCGCGACCGCCGCACTCGCCGCGCTCGCGCTGCTCGGCGCGGGGGTCTGGGGCGTCGCCGGCGCGCTCGTCGGGTTCATGCTGTGCGCGGGGCTGGGCGGCCCGAACTCGTCGGCGCTCGCACTCGCGCACCACGGCGCCCGCGCCGGCACGGCGTCCGCCCTCCTGGGCATGTCGACGTTCCTGGTGGGCCCGCTGCTTTCGCCCCTCGCCGTCGGCGTCGGCGGCGCGACCGCCGTGACGATGGGCGTCACGATGGCCGCGGCAGCCCTGGCCGCCGCACTGATCGCCTGGTTCGCCGTCCGGCCGGCGGCCCCGCCTCGTGGTGCGTGAGGCCGATGTTCAGGTGCGCCGCAGCCGATCCGGCGTGGTGTCGTAGCACTGCTTGATCGCCCGGCGGAGCGTCATCGCCGATCCGAACCCGCTCGCCTCTGCGATCTCGGACAGCCCCATGTCGGCACGTGCCCGGTCCATCAGGAGCCTCTTGGCAAGTCCCGCCCGCTCTCGCAGAATGAGCTCGCGCAGGGTCGTGCCCGTTTCCGCCGAGATGCGTCTCTGCAGCGTTCGCAGCGACAGCGCGAGCGTGGCGGCCACCGACTCCGGGTGGAAGCGGGGATCCGGGGCACCTTTCACGATCGCGGCGCGGACCGCCGGCAACACGGCGTCGATGGGCCGATTCGCGTAGGCGTAGTGCACGAGGTCGCGGAGCAGATGCACCACTGCACCGCGGACGACGGCGGAGGAGGCATCGAGCCCGACCGGCGCCGCGTCGAGGATCGACGCGAGATACGAGCGGGTCGCCGTGAGATGCGCCGTCAGCGGCGCCTCGGAGGAGGTGAGCTGCGCCCGCGGATCGAGTAGCAGCTCCTCGCGCCGCAGGTTGACGATGAGGAACGTCGACGGGGCGGCGATCATCGCGGTCATCGTACGCGTCGGGTCGAGCACGACGGCCGAGCGTCCGAGGGGGCGGGCGGTGCCGCCGTCCACTCGGTAGCTCCCGCGCCCGCTCTCGGTCATGGCCAGAGTGATGGTGCCCGCCCGGGTGAACATCTGCGGCAGCCGGATGCGCATGGGGGAGGTCGTGAACCGGTGCAGTTCGAATCCTGGATCCCCGAAGGAGGTGACGCGGATGTCGAACTCGGCGGGGTCGTCGACGTCGACAGCAGTCAAGAGCCGCGCGAGGGAGAGCCCTTGCGCTCCGGCGTAGTGCAGGGCGCGCACGCCCAGTCGGGGAGGCGGCAAGACAGGAGGGGCATCCGGGTTGACGTGGGCCGGCCCGCCCGCGTTCCACAGGCTCCGGCGTGGTGCGCCGCTCGGATCCTCCTCGCCGTCCTTGCCGATCATCCTGCCCCCGGTCTCTCGCTCCCCATCCTGCACGCATGATCGGCCCCGCGCATCCGGGGCAATGATCCGATTCGGCCGGCCCGACCGCGGCCCCGCAGCACGCCCCCTCGCACCGTCGGGGCCGCGGTCGTGCCCTGCCATCAGGCTGCGGTCGGGATCTTCCAGAACACGGACCCGACCTGCGCGCCGGGGTCGGTCGAGGGGTCCCAGGCCACGCCGTCCGGGGTCGCCGTACTCGTGGGGCGCGAGTTCGAGGACTGCGGCCAGATCAGCAGCTTCCAGTATCCGGGCCTGTCGAAGACCACGGCGCCGAGCCCGGAATCTGCGACTCCGAGGTAGACCCCGCTCACCCCCGAGGTGTGGTTCGGGATCGTCACAGATCGCGGCGTCGCGGTGATCGCCGCCGGCGTGCCGTCCTCGTGGACGAACTGGTACAGGACGGTGGTCGTCAGGTCGTTCCCCGTCTCGGGGGTGCGACCGGACGCGTAGGCGTCGATGAGGAACACGTTCGGATTCACGCTGGACTGCGCGGTCACGACGTTGCCCCAGCCCGTCTGCGCGTTGGGACCGATGTATCCGGGGAGCGACGTCGTCGTGTAGTCCCACGCGTTGACCGCCGCAGGGCGACCGTCGGGATCACCGAAGTACTGCTGCAGTACGGGCAGCGACAGCGTCGTGTCGGCATGCGCCGGCCAGCTCGCTCTGATCTGCCACGCATACGACGCGGAGGCGAGGTTGGGGATGTCGGCGTCACCCCGAGCCGACACGTACAGTCGCTCGTAGCCACCATCCAGCGATTGCACGGCGACGATCCCGTACGCCTGGTCGACGGACGTCTGCACGGCCGCGGAGCCGTCGTTGCCCATCTTCGTGAGTGCCGTCGTCGCCACCGACGCCGTCGGCGTGTAGTTGCAGAAGAGGCCGGTGGGGCGAACTCCCTTGGGAACGACGATCGTGAAATCCGCACGGAACTCAGAACCTGCGGCGTCGATCACATCGACCCCGCCGAGCGCAGCCATCGAGTACGTCCCGACCGCAACGATCTGCGCGGACGCGGTCTCGCTTGCGGTCTTCGCGACGAGTGTCGCGCCGCTGCTTTCCGTGGTCGCCTGGAAGGGGGGCACCGCGAAGGTCCCTTCCCCCGAACCGATCGTGCGCGCACCGCTGGGACTTCCGTCCGTCCACGCGAAACCCGAGGGAAGCGTCACGGACACCGCGAAACCGCTGTTCCCCGCCGCCATCACGCTGCCGGTGACGATCGGCACGCCGACCACCACCGTCGAGGGAATGCCCGCGAGCGACAGCTTCACCCCGCTCGCTGCCACCATCGGCACGGCAATGGCAGCAGCCACCACGGGCACCGACCACGCCGATGCTCTCAGTACCCGCCGGCGCGAAACGCTCATGCCCAACTCCCTGCTCTTCAGGACGGCACAAGCCGTCACACTCGGACCCCAGCCCGCGGTGTGACGGACCGACAGGGACGAGTGTGCAGCGAGCACCAACCCACCGAGGAGGCTCACTCACACGGCGGGACAGCACCCAACGCTCGGATTCACCGGAGGATCAGGCCTTCTGCGGGTACTTCCGTCAAGTCGAGCAGACCAGCCTGCTGCAGGAACTGTGAATCTGGTGTCGCGCGCTGAGATCCGTTCCACGACGTCCGGCAGCTGTCGCGCCGATGGGGTCCCACGGAAGAGACCGCCCCGTCCGCTCAGCCCAGGGCGGCGATCGCGTCCCGGAGGATCCCGTCCGCCTCGGCGAGCGCGGCGGTGGCGATCTCCGCGGAGGCGCCGGAGAAGAGGATGAGCAGGGCGAGCTTGACGGATCCGCCCGCCTCCGTGAGCGCGCGCACAGCGTCGTCCTGCGCCGCGCCGCTGAGCTGGATGAGCGTGCGCACCGAACGGGCCCGCAGCTTCTCGTTCGTGGCCTGCAAGTCGACCATGACCCCGCGGTAGGTCTTGCCGAGACGGATCATCGACAGCGTCGAAAGCATGTTCACGACGAGCTTCTGCGCCGTGCCCGCCTTGAGCCGGGTGGATCCGGTCACGAACTCCGGACCCACGACGACCTCGATCGGCACGTCGGCGGCGGCGCCGATCGCGGATCCGGCGTTGGCCGCGATCGCGACGGTTAAGGCACCCACCTCGCGCGCGTAGGCGAGTCCGCCGAGCACGTAGGGGGTGCGCCCCGACGCGGAGATCCCGACCACGGTGTCGTTCTCGTCCAGCCCGAGGCTGTGCAGGGACAGGGCGGCCGCGCGGTCGTCGTCCTCCGCGTTCTCCACGGCGTCCCGGATCGCGACCTCGCCGCCGGCGATGAGTCCGACCACCATCCCGGGATCCGTGCCGAACGTCGGCGGGCACTCGGAGGCGTCCAGCACTCCGACCCGGCCGGCCGTTCCCGCGCCGATGTAGATCAGCCGTCCGCCGCGGCGGAACCGCTCCGTGATGCCGTCCACGGCCTGGGCGATCCGCTCGGCCTGCGCCTCGATGGCCTCCGGGACGCGACGGTCCTCGGCGTTCATCGCCCGCACCAGATCGAGCGTCGGCAGCAGGTCGAGGTCGCCGCGCGAGGTGTCGGCCTGCTCGGTCGAGAGGTGCGACAGCTCTCCGATCAGTGCCGCCAGGCGGGCGTCGTCCGTCGGGGTCTCACTCGACGCGGTCTCATTCGGCACGGTGCACGAACCTTTCGTGGAGAGGGGCGCGGCCCTCGGCGATCATGGCGGCGCCGTCCAGCGCATCGCCGCGGGCGGGCACTGCTTCCAGTCCCCTGGTCTCGAGCGCGGACGAGACCGCGGCGCGGAACCCGTCGTGCGAAGTGAGGCCGCCGTGCAGCGCGACCACGGAGGAACCTCCGGATGCCGCGAGCGCCGTGTCGCCGAGGAGGTCGGCCGCACGGTCGCGGATCGCGGCGGCGACCGCGTCGCCCTGGTCGGCGCCGTCGAGGACGGCGGGCGCGAAGGTCGCGAGCAGGCGCGCGGGCGCGGCAGCGCCGCCGACCCAGGTGATGGGCGATTCGTCGTCGCCGATGAGCAGCGCGAGCACGTCGGTGAGCACGGTCGCGGGACCGAGACCGTCCCTGGCGCGAAGCACGGCGCGCACGCCCTCGCGGCCGATCCAGGATCCGCTGCCGAGGTCGCCGAGATCCGGCCCCCAGCCGTCCACGCTGCGGTGCGCGTTGGCGCCGACGCCGAGCGCGACGGCGCCGGTCCCCGCGATGAGCAGCACGCCGGCCGCGCCGTCCAGGGCGCCGGCGTGCGCCGTGACCACGTCGGACGTGACGGCCGCGGGCGCCTGCGTCGCGTCCGCGAGCGCACGGGCGAGGGCTGCGGCCTCGACCGTGGCGTACATCGCGCCGGCGGCCCCCACCCCGATCCGCTCCGGGCGGGCGTCGGCGAGCAGCGGCACGATCGAGTCCAGGGCGAGGGCGACGCCGTCGCGGGCCGCGAGTCCGGGAGCTCCCCCGCCTTCGCGGCGCACGGGCGCGCCGTCGATCACGAGGCGGGCGCGGCACAGCGACTTGCCGAGGTCGATCGCGGCCGTGCCGGAGAAGGTCATGCACCAAAATGTACGGGATCCGAACGATCTGGAAAAGCCGGCTCGGCGCGCGCCGCGCGCTCAGGGCAGCAGCACCATCGCGGCCATGACGATCAGCGAGACCACCATCGCGACGCCCTCCGCCTCGAGCAGGATCCGTCCACTCAGCGCCCCGCCGCGCAGCACCGCGGCCCCGGCCGCGTCCGCTCGCGCGGGATCGGCGCGGTGCCGCACGCGCGCGACGAGCATCAGTCCCAGCAGTGCGACGACGCCGGCCGCCGCCGCGAGCGACATCGGCACGAGCGCGCCGTGCCCCGCATGGCTCGACCCGGCGGGCGCCGGCGCGGCCATTCCGGAGCGTGCGCCGAGCAGGGCCAGGGCGCACACCGCCATGACCACGCAGCCGAGCGCCCGGTGGAAGCAGGCGTCGGCGTGCGCGCGACCGCGCGTACCCACCACGCCGAGCATCGCCGAGGCGATCCCGGCGACCGCGACCAGCAGCAGGATCCGGGCGTCGCCGTCGCCCGCGCACAGGGCGACCATCCCGAGCGCCATCACGACCGCGCTCTGCCGCGCCTGCCACGGCACCGCGCGCGGCAGGACGCCGCCGGCGATGAGGCAGCAGAGAGCGGCCGTGATCGCGGATCCGACCATCAGCAGCAACACCGCCGCATGGAGCATGCGAACAGTGTTCTTGATCACTCGCTCAAAAACAATACCCCGGGGAGGCATCGGATCCGCGGCGAACGACCCGGGTCTGCGCCAGGATGGACGCATGCCCAGAGTCGTCGATCACGACGCGCGCCGGCGCGACATCGCCGCCGCGCTCCTCGCCGTCGCCGCGCGAGACGGTCACGACGGCGTCAGCTCCCGTGCCGTAGCGCGCGAGCTGGGCGTCGCCGTCGGATCCCTCTGGCACTACTTCGACGGCTTCGACGACGTGATCCGCGCCGCGGCGGCCGAGGTCACCCGCCGCACGGAGGACCGGATCCGCGCCGCGACCGAGGGCCTGCGCGGGCTCACCCGACTCGAGGCGATCATGAGCGAGGTCCTTCCCGTGGACGCCACGACCCGCACCGAGGCGCACATCGTGGTGGGCTTCTGGGGCAGGCTCGCCTCGATCACCCCCACCGCGGACGCATCGGCGCCGACGATCCCGCTCTGGCGCACGGAGACCTCCGAGGCGCTCGAAGAGGCCCTCGCCGACGGCGAGCTGCGCCCGGGCACCCCCCTCGACGACATCCTGGCGCTCCTGCGCGCGATCACCTACGGGCAGCAGATCGTCGAGGTCGCCGAGCCCGCCGATCCCGCCGCGCACCTGCGGGTCTTCTCCGCGATCCTGGACCCCTGGCGGGCCTGACCGCCCGCGTCGGCCCGCACAGAACAGCGCTCGCGAAAGCACCCATTGCGCCCGCGCCCCGTGCGGCATATCATCGACCCAACCCGTTTCTTGAGCGTTCGCTCAACTAAACCGCAAAGGTCGACGATGCCCCACCACACCCCGCAGCCGATCACGCTCGACGCCATCCCGACGCCGCATCCGCTGGATCCGCTCACCGGGCCCGAGATCGCGGCCGCTCGGGCGATCCTCGCCTCGGCGGGCCTGCTCGGTGAGACCGTGCGCGTGCCGATGCTGCTCCCGGACGAGCCGACGCGGGCCGAGCTCGCTTCCTGGGCCCCGGGTGCCCCGATCGACCGCCGCATCGACGCCACCCTTCTCGACACCGCGACAGGCGTCGCCACCGAGGTCGTGGTCTCGATCACCCGTGGCGAGGTGCTGCGCGCCGAGCGCGTGCCGACCGACGCCCCGCCCTACGGCCAGCCGCAGTATCTGTTCGAGGAGTACGAGCGCGCCGAGGCGATCGCCAAGGCCTCCCCCGAATGGCGCGCCGCGATGGAGCGCCGCGGACTCGCCGAGCACATCGACCTCGCCTTCTGCGGGCCGCTCGCCCCTGGCTACACCGGCCGCGCCGACGAGGTGGGGCGACGCGTGATCCGCTCCCTCACGTTCCTCCGCTACGACGAGCTCGACTCCCCCTGGGCGCACCCGGTCGAGGGCCTCATCGTGCACATCGACCTCACATCGAACAGCGTGATCCGCGTCGAGGACGTCGGCGACGTCCCGGTGCCCGCCGGCCACGGCAACTACTACCCCGAGGTGCAGGGCGAGGCGCGCACCTCCCTCAAGCCCATCGAGATCGTCCAGCCCGAGGGCCCCAGCTTCTCCGTGACCGGATCCCTCGTGGAGTGGGAGAACTGGTCGATGCGGGTGAGCTTCAACGCGCGCGAGGGCCTCGTGCTGCACGACGTGACGTTCGACGGGCGCCCCGTGCTCCACCGCGCGAGCGTGCCCGAGATGGTCGTCCCCTACGGCGACACCGCGCCGGGACGCTTCTGGATCAGCTACTTCGACGCCGGCGAGTACCTGCTCGGCAAGAACGCGAACCACCTCGAGCTGGGATGCGACTGCCTGGGCGTCATCCGCTATCTCGACGGCTACGTCGCCGACGACCAGGGCCATCCGGTGCGGATCCCGAACGTGATCTGCATGCACGAGGAGGACACCGGGATCCTCTGGAAGCACACGAACCTCGAGGGCCGCTCGGACGTGCGCCGCGCCCGCCGCTTCGTCGTCTCGTACTTCTCCACGATCGGCAACTACGACTACGGGTTCTACTGGAACTTCGGCCTGGACGGCACGATCGAGGTCATCGCGAAGGCCACGGGCATCGTGTTCGTGGGCGCCGGCGAGCCGGGCGTGCCGCAGCGCCACGCCACGGAGCTCGCCCCCGGCGTGTTCGCGCCCGTGCACCAGCACCTGTTCTGCGCACGGCTCGACGTCGCGGTCGACGGATCCGACAACCGCCTCGTCGAGGTCGACGCCGCGCGCGTCCCGATGGGACCGGAGAACCCGTTCGGCAACGCGTTCAGCTGGACCGAGACCGCACTCGGATCCGAGTCCGCCGCGCAGCGCGAGGCGGATACCTCGGTCGCCCGGGTCTGGGAGGTGCAGAGCGCCTCGCACACGAACGCCGTGGGCCGCGCGACCGCGTATCAGCTCGTGCCGCAGCCGACCGCGCTGCTCATGGCGGATCCGGCGTCCTCCGTCGCGGCGCGCGCGGCGTTCGCGACCAAGCACCTCTGGGCCACCGCGCACCGCGAGGGCGAGCTGTGGCCCGCCGGGCGCTACCCGAACGCGCACCAGGGCGGTGCAGGGCTGCCCGAATACGCGGCGGGCGATGCGCCCCTGGACGGCCCCGACGGCGCCGACCTCGTGCTCTGGCACACGTTCGGGCTCACGCACTTCCCGCGCCCGGAGGACTGGCCGATCATGCCCGTCGACACCGCGGGCTTCGCGTTCCGCCCCTACGGCTTCCTCGACCAGAACCCGGGCATGGACGTGCCGGAATCGTCCCAGGCGCACGCCGTAACCGGATCCGGATCCGGATCCGGATCCACCGCAGGATCCGGCTGCTGCGGCGGCGGCGATACCTGCACCTGCGGTCACTGACCCACTTTCGAGTCGTCCCCGCCAGCGCACGCCAGAGGCTCCGCTGACGGGGACGACTCGAAGATGGAATACCCCAGGGGGGGTATTGCCGTTGGCTCCTTTCACGACGCCCGACCGGGCGTCCCGTCGAAAGGTCGCCCCGTGTCCACCACCACCCCCTCCGTCGCCCGCGCACGCACCGCGCCACGCGGCCTCGCCCTGTCACTCATCGCAGCGGCGCAGTTCGTCGTGATCATGGACACGTCGATCATCGGAGTCGCGCTGCCGGACATGCGTCGCGACCTCGACTTCTCCCCCGACGCGCTCTCCTGGATCTTCAACGCCTACGTGATCGCCTTCGGCGGCCTGCTGCTGCTCGGCGGGCGTCTCGCGGATCTCTTCGGCGCGCGCCGGATGTTCTCGACCGGATGGGTGCTCCTCCTCGCCGGATCCGTGGCCGCAGGACTGGCGGCGAATCCCGCGATCGAGATCACCGCGAGGGCCGTGCAGGGCGCCGGCGCCGCGCTCATCGCGCCCGCGGCGCTCACACTGCTCATGACGACCTTCGGCGGCACCCCGCAGCTCCCCCGCGCGTTCGCGGTCTACGGGGCGGCGGCGCCCATCGGCGGTACCGCGGGCGTCTTCCTCGGGGGCGTGCTGACGGAATACCTCGGCTGGCCGTGGGTCTTCTACGTCACGGTGCCGATCGCGCTCGCGATCCTCCTGCTGACCCCGCGCGCATTCGGACCCTCGCCGCGCAGCACCGGCCGCATCGACGTCATCGGCGCCGTGACCGGCACGGCCGGCCTCGCCCTCACCGTCTTCTCGATCGTCCGGGCGCCGGAAGCCGGCTGGGCCGACGCCGCCACGATCGCTCCGCTCGCCGTGGGCGTCGCCCTCCTGGTCGCGTTCGCGATCCGCCAGCTCCGCGCGGCCGAGCCGCTGCTGCGCCCCGGGCTGCTGCGTACTCCGCTGCTCGGCGGCGCCAACCTCGCCCAGCTGCTGCTCGGCGGCGCCTGGATCCCGATGTGGTTCTTCCTGAATCTGCACCTGCAGAACGTGCTGGGCGCCTCCGCCTTCGCCGCCGGCGCCGCGCTGATCCCGATGACCGCGCTCATCGTGATCGGGATGACCGTCGTCGCCCCGCGCCTCGCCGCACGCTGGGGGACGCTGCCCATGGTGACCATCGGGTTCGCGCTGCTCGCCGCGGGTGCGCTGTGGCTGTCCTTCGCCCGCCCCGGCGGCTCGTACCTCGTCGACGTACTGCCGGCCTCTCTCGTCGCGGCGGCCGGCATGGCGTTCGCCTTCGTGCCCTCGCTCAGCACGGCGATCGCGAGCGCGCCTGTTGCGGAGTCGGGTGTCGCCTCGGGCCTCGTCAACACGAGCTACCAGGTCGGGTCGGCCCTGGGCCTCGCGGTGCTGGCTGCGGTGTCGAGCTCCGTCGGCGCCGCGAACGGCGACGCGGCCGGATTCTCGGCAGCGTTCGCGGGGGCCGCCGCGGTCGCCGCCGCGGGCGCGATCGCCGCGCCGCTCACCCTGCGCGCCCGTCGCTGACACCCCTCCGCGAGCCCTCCCCCCCTTCGAGTCGTCCCCGCCAGCGCACGCCAGAGGCGCCGCTGGCGGGGACGACGCGGAAGTGGGAGGGCCCGGAAGCGGGCGGGGTCACACCGCCTTCGCGACGAAGTCGCCGGAGTCGACGAGGGCGTCGGCGGTGGCGATGATCGTGTCGCGGAGCGCGGCAGCGGCCCTGGTCGGCGCCATGTCGGCCCGGTGCGCCAGGCTCACGGTGCGGGTGAGCTTCGGCGAGGCCAGCGGCACAGCGCGCAGCCCCGGGCGATCGAGCGCGACCATGGCGGGGACGACGGCGACGCCCACCCCGCGCTCCACGAAGCGCAGCACGGTGTCCATCTCCGGACCTTCCACGACGACCTCCGCGTCGAGTCCCGCTGCGGCGAAGGCCGCGTCCGTCGCCGCGCGCAGCTCGTAGCTGCGCGGGAACGCGATGAGCGGCAGATCCGCCACGGCCGCGAGCGCGATGGCCCGGCCGTGGCTCACGGGCGACTGGGCGGCCGAGGAGATCACCACGAGGTCCTCCTCCAGCAGCGGGGTGCGGCTGAGGCTCACGGGCGAGGCCGCCGCCGCATCCGAGGACGCGAGCAGCGCGAGATCCAGCGCCCCTTCGGCGAGCGCTGCGACGAGCCCCCGCGAGCCGCGCTCGGTGATCTCCAGCTCGATCCCGGGATGCACGGCGCGGAACGCGCCGACGACCTCCGGCACGATGCTCGCGCACAGCGACGGCGGGGCGCCGAGACGCACGCGTCCGCGACGCAGCCCCGCGATCTCGGCCATCTCCCGCCGCACCGAACCTGCATCCGCGAGCATCCGGCGCGCATACGGCAGCAGCACCTCGCCGGCCGCGGTGAGCGAGATGTGCCCGCGCGCACGGTGGAACAGCTCGGATCCGAGTTCCCTCTCCAGCGTCGAGATCTGCCGGCTCAGGGAAGGCTGCGCGAGATGCAGCTCCTCGGCGGCACGGGTGAAGTTGCCCAGCCGGGCGATCTCGACGAATCCGCGGAGCTGCTCGAGGTTCATGGCCATAGCCTAGACGCATTCACTCCAGCCGAATTATGCATTGGAGTAATCACCGGTGGATTCCTAGCGTGGAACCCATGACTGAGAACACCACCCGCGAGCGCCTCGTCTCCACGACCGTGCTCGTGATCGGCACCGGCGGATCAGGCCTGCGCGCAGCCATCGAGGTCGCAGAGCAGGGCGTCGACGTGCTGGCCGTCGGCAAGCGCCCGCGCCACGACGCGCACACCTCCCTCGCCGCCGGCGGCATCAACGCCGCCCTCGGCACGATGGATCCGCAGGACAGCTGGCAGCAGCACGCCGCCGACACCATCAAGGAGAGCTACTTCCTCGCCGATCCGCGCACGGTCGAGATCGTCACGCGTGGCGCGGAGGAGGGCATCCGCGACCTGGAGCGCTACGGCATGGGTTTCGCCCGCGAGGACGACGGACGCATCTCGCAGCGCTTCTTCGGTGCGCACACGTTCCGCCGCACCGCGTTCGCCGGCGACTACACGGGCCTGGAGATCCAGCGCGCCCTCGTCGACCGCGCCAAGCAGCTCGAGATCCCGATCCTCGACACCGTCTACATCACCCGCCTGCTGGTCGACGACGTCCCCGGCCCGGACGGCGGCACCCTCCCGCGGATCTTCGGCGCGTACGGCTTCGACCTCGTCGACGGCACGCGATACCTCATCCACGCCGACGCGGTGATCCTGGCGGCGGGCGGCCACAACCGCATCTGGCGGCGCACATCCTCCCGCCGCGACGAGAACACCGGAGACTCCTTCCGCCTCGCCGTCGAGGCCGGCGGGCGGATCCGCGATCCCGAGCTCGTGCAGTTCCACCCCTCCGGCATCATCGAGCCGGAGAGCGAGGCGGGCACACTCGTGTCCGAGGCCGCACGCGGAGAGGGCGGGATCCTGCGCAACGCGCTCGGCGAGCGGTTCATGCAGAAGTACGACCCGGAGCGGATGGAGCTGTCCACCCGCGACCGCGTGGCACTGGCGGCGTACACCGAGATCGCGGAGGGGCGCGGGACTCCGAACGGCGGCGTCTGGCTCGACGTCTCGCACCTGCCCCGCGAGACGATCATGACCCGGCTTCCCCGCGTCTATCAAACGATGCTCGAGCTGCAGATGCTCGACATCACGAAGGATCCGATCGAGATCGCGCCGACCGCGCACTACTCGATGGGCGGAGTATGGGTGCGTCCGGAGGACCACCGCACCGACGTGGACGGGCTGTACGCGATCGGCGAGGCCTCGTCCGGCCTGCACGGCGCGAACCGCCTGGGCGGCAACTCGCTCATCGAACTGCTCGTGTTCGGCCGGATCACCGGTCGCGCCGCGGTCGCGCACGCCTACGGGCTCGACGCGCAGCACCGCTCCACGGACGCGGTGCGCCGGGCCAGGGCCGAGATCGACGACCTGCTCGCCGCCGACGGCCCGGAGAACGTGCGCGCCCTGCAGCGCGCGATCCGCGACACCATGACCGCGCATGCGGGCGTGGTCCGCGACGAGGAGGGCCTGCGCGCGGGTCTCGCCGAGCTCGACGCGATCGAGGAGCGGATGACGAGGATCGGGATCCACCCCGACATCGCCGGGTTCCAGGACCTGGCGCACGCCTTCGACCTGCGCTCCTCCGCGCTCGCCGCGCGAGCGACCGTCGACGCGGCCCTCGAGCGCCGCGAGACCCGCGGCTGCCACAACCGCAGCGACTACCCCGCGATGGATCCTGCGCTCCAGGTCAACCTCGTCTGGTCCCCGTCCACCGGCGTCGTGCGCGAGGAGATCCCGCCGATCCCGGCCGAGATCGACGCCCTGATCCGGGCGGTCGACACCGCGGGCAAGCTCGTCGAATAGCGCGGCGACGCACGCCGGACGTGCACCGGCCGCGGGCCGGGCGGCAGGGATCCTCCCCCGCCGCCCGGCCCGCGGTGGTAGAGTGCCTCAACGGATCGTATACAAAGTCGTCGATCCACCCCTGCATCTTCCCGAGGTGATCAGTCGTGGCAGCCATTCCCGTCGCTCCCGCAGAGTCCGTCTCGACGCTCGTCGCGCGCAACATCAGCGAGTTCCGCTCCGCTGTGTCCGACTCGTTCGTGCCCCTCCAGGTGAGCGGCGAGGGATCCGCGCCGTTCCGCGGTCTGATCCGGGGCGCGGCCGTCGACGAGGTGCACGTCACCGACCTGCGCGCGTCCCGCCACGTCGTCGAGCGCACGCCGGAGCTCATCGCCCGCGGCGACCGGTCGTACTTCAAGGTGAGCCTGATGCTCGCCGGCACGGGCCTGCTCATCCAGGACGATCGCGAAGCCGTGCTCACCCCCGGCGACCTCGCCGTCTACGACACCGACCGCCCGTACTCGCTCGTGTTCGACGAGGACTTCCGCACCATGGTCGTCATGTTCCCGAAGCACCTGCTGAGCCTGCCGCCGGAGATGATCGGACAGCTCACCGCCGTGCGGATCTCGGGCCAGGAGGGGCTGGGCGGCATGGTCGTGCCGTATCTGCGCCAGCTCGCCACGAACCTCGACCAGCTCGCCGGCGCCACCGGCGCACGCCTCGCGCACAGCGCGCTCGACCTCGTCTCCACGGTGTTCACCCGCGAGCTCGGCCTCGACGAGGCGGCGGCCGACCCGCACCGCGCGCTCATGCAGCGCATCCGCGGCCACATCGACCGCAACCTCGCCTCGACCGACCTCGGACCCACATCGATCGCGGCCGCCCACTTCATCTCCACGCGGCACCTGCACGGCCTGTTCCAGGAGCAGGGCACGACCGTGTCGACCTGGATCCGCGCCCGCCGGCTCGAGCAGTGCCGTCGCGACCTGCTGGATCCGATCCTCGCCGACCGTCCCGTCGCCGCGATCGCCGCGCGCTGGGGCTTCGTCGACGCCGCGCACTTCAGCCGCGCGTTCAAGACCGCCTACGGCGTCTCCCCGAGCGAGTACCGCGCCACGCACTGACACCCGCGAGACTCCATCTCCGCGACGAGACTGCGGCTGAAAACTGCAGTCTCGTCGCCCAGTTGGAGTCTCGCGGATCTACGGGCTGGGGCGGCGGGCGCGGTCAGTCGTCGAACTCGATCTCGATGAAGCCGCCCACGATGCGCGTGCGGAACGTGCGCAGGAGCAGTGCCGGATCCGTGAAGCACTCCCCCGTGCCGAGGTCGTAGACCTCCTTGTGCAGCGGGGAGGCGATCGTGGGCCGATCGCCCCGCGAGCCGACGATGCCGCGCGCCATGACGGGCGCGCCGCGGGCCGGATCCTCGTGCTCGACCGCGTACACCTCTTTCGGCGAGAGCAGGAAGAGCGCGATCTGCCGCATCCGGATCAGTACGGCCTCGCCCCAGGAGGGCTCCAGATCGTCGACCCGGCAGGCGCGCTCCCACACGGCGCTCTCGGGCACGGCATCGGACACTGCCGGACGAGCGAGGGCGGCACGAGACAGGGCGGGACGAGGGAGAGTCTGCGTGATCGTCATGGCCCGACGCTAGGCGGCGCATGTTTCGACGGTCGACGCCGCGTGTGACGGCCGTGTGAAAGAGCGCTCACACGGGCCCGCGGGGACTGTGCGACCGTCGACATCCGCCGGTTACATCGGCGAAACGGTCGGGAAACCGCGTCGACCTACGCTCGGAGCCACCCATACGGAGGAGGGCACGCATGACGACCCGACGAACCCTGATCGCCGGAGGCGGTCCCGCCGCCCACCGCCTCGTCGAGGCCCTGGTGTCGCGCGGCGCCGGAGATCGCAGCATCACGGTCCTGGCCGAGGAGCCCCACCTGCCCTATGACCGCGTGCAGCTGAGCAAGCGCCTCGCCGACGGCGGCGCCGATCTCACCCTCGAGCCCGTGTGCTGGGACGACCCCGCGGTGACGCTGCGGATCGGCGAGGCAGCGGTATCGATCGACCGCACCGCCAGGACCGTCACCACCTCGAACGGCGACGTACTCGGCTACGACGACCTCGTCCTCGCGACCGGATCCGCGGCCCCCGTCCCGGAGATCCCCGGATCCGACGCGGCCAGGGTCTATCGGACGCTCGCGGACGTCGACGCGCTCATCGGCGAGGTCGCCGCCCTCGAGCACGAGCTCGGCCGCCCGCCGCGCGTCGCCGTCGCCGGCGGCGGGCTGCTGGGGCTGGAGGCGGCCGGCGGCGTCGCCGCTCTCGGTGCCGAGGCCGTGATCATCCACTCCGGCGGCTGGCTGATGTCTGCCCAGCTCGACGAGGGGGCGGGGCAGGCACTGGGTCGGCTCATCGCGGCGCGCGGCATCGACCTGCACCTGGGCACTCGCCCGCAGCGCATCCTGCAGGACGACGACGGGCGCCCGACCGCCGTG
This sequence comes from Microbacterium sp. NPDC056052, assembly GCF_042266785.1. Taxonomy (NCBI): domain Bacteria; kingdom Bacillati; phylum Actinomycetota; class Actinomycetes; order Micrococcales; family Microbacteriaceae; genus Microbacterium; species Microbacterium sp. NPDC056052. The sequence goes on along the minus strand of NZ_JBHJWV010000006.1, from coordinate 225,561 downwards.
CGGTGCACCGATGGCCGGAGCGTGCCGGCGGACATCGTCGTGTTCGCGATCGGGATCCGTGCCCGTGACGAGCTCGCGAGGACGGCCGGGATCGACACCGCGGCACGCGGCGGCGTGATCGTCGACGACGCGTGCCGCACCTCCGACCCGTCGATCTGGGCCATCGGCGAGGTCGCCGCGATCGACGGCCGCACGATCGGCCTGGTCGCCCCTGCGAACGCCATGGCGGAGACCGTCGCGGATCGGCTGCTCGGCGGGGACGCGACCTTCACGACCGTGGACGACGCGACCAAGCTCAAGCTCTCCGGGGTGGACGTCGCGAGCTTCGGCGACGCGTTCGCCCGAGAGCCCGGCGCACTGGAGATCGTATACGCGGACCCCGCCCGCGGGCTGTACCAGAAGCTCGTGGTGAGCGATGATGCCAAGACCCTGCTGGGCGGGGTCTTCGTCGGCGACGCCGCACCCTATGCGGGCCTGCGCCCGCTGCTCGGGCGGACGCTGGACGCCGAGCCCGCCGCCTACCTCTCCGCAGCGGGCGCCGAGCCTCCGTCCGGCGGCGCGTTGCCCGACGAGGCGTATGTCTGCTCGTGCAACAACGTCACAGCGGGGAGCGTGCGCTCGGCGGTCTCCGACGGCTGCCACGAACTCGGCGCGTTGAAGACGTGCACCCGCGCAGGGACGCAGTGCGGATCCTGCGTACCGCTGGTGAAGAAGCTGCTGGAGGCCGAGCTCACCGCCACGGGCGCCACCGTGTCGCGCGCGCTCTGCGAGCACTTCGACCAGTCCCGACAGGAGTTGTTCGAGTCCGTCCGAGTGCTCGGTCTCACGAGCTGGGAGGACACGATCGCGCGCCTCGGCCGAGGTCGCGGCTGCGACATCTGCAAGCCCGTCGTGGGGTCGATCCTCGCCAGTCAGCATGGTCAGTACCTGCTCGACTCCGGCCGCGGGCCGCTGCAGGACACCAACGACCGCGCGCTCGCCAACATGCAGAAGGACGGCACCTACTCCGTCGTCCCGCGCATCCCCGGGGGTGAGATCACTCCCGAGAAGCTCGCCGTGATCGCCCGTGTGGCGCAGGACTTCGGGCTCTACACCAAGATCACGGGTGGGCAGCGGATCGACCTGTTCGGGGCCCGGCTGGATCAGCTCCCGGAGATCTGGGAGCAGCTGGTGGACGCGGGCTTCGAGTCGGGGCAGGCGTACGGCAAGGCCCTGCGCAATGTGAAGAGCTGCGTGGGGTCGACCTGGTGCCGCTACGGAGTGCAGGACTCCGTCGGGATGGCGATCGCCCTGGAGCTGCGCTACCGCGGGCTGCGCAGCCCGCACAAGCTCAAGTTCGGGGTCTCCGGGTGCGCCCGCGAATGCGCCGAGGCCCGCGGCAAGGACGTGGGCGTGATCGCGACGGACAAGGGATGGAATCTCTACGTCGGAGGCAACGGCGGCTTCCAGCCCGCTCATGCGCAGCTGCTGGCGTCCGATCTGGACGACGACATGCTGGTGCGCTACATCGACCGCTACCTGATGTACTACATCCGCACGGCGGACCGCCTGCAGCGCACGGCACGGTGGATCGAGGACCTCGACGGCGGCCTCGACCATGTGCGCGATGTGGTCGTACACGACTCGCTCGGGCTCTCCGATGAGCTGGAGGCGGCGGTGGCCGCGCACGTGGACGCGTACGAGGACGAATGGGCCGCGACGCTGCGCGATCCCGAGCGCCTCCGCCGGTTCCGGTCCTTCGTGAACGCGCCGGCCCTGCCCGATCCCTCGATCGCCCGCGTGGCGGAGCGCGGCCAGCTGCGCCCGGCGACCGCCCAGGAACGCGCCGTCGGTGCGGTGCTGGTGGCCGGCCCCGCGATCCCGGTCCGCTCCGAGGAGCAGCCGTGACCGCGCGGGTGGGGACCGTCACCCTCGTCGGCGGCGGGCCGGGCGATCCGGAGCTGCTCACGATCGCCGCGGCGCGCGCGCTCGCATCCGCCGATGTGGTGCTCTACGACCGGCTCGCCCCTTATGAGTCCCTCGCCGAACTCGCGCCCCGCGCCGAGCTCATCGACGTCGGCAAGCGACCGGGGCATCATCCGATCGCGCAGGAGGACATCGAACGGCTGCTCGTGGCCCATGCGCGCGCGGGCGCGGACGTCGTGCGACTCAAGGGCGGCGACCCGTTCGTGTTCGGTCGGGGCAGCGAGGAGGTCGAGGCGTGCCGTCGCGCCGGCGTGCCGGCTCGCGTGATCCCCGGCGTCACGAGTGCGATCGCGGTCCCCGCAGCGGCCGGGATCCCGGTCACCCACCGCGGGGTCTCCCGGCTGTTCACGGTGGTCTCCGGACACGCGCCGCTGGAGCCGGAGGAGCTCGAGCATCTCGCCGGGCTCGGCGGCACGATCGTGGTGCTGATGGGGGTCTCGAACCTCCCGTCGATCAGTGCGGGGCTGCTCCGCTGCGGCATGGCGCCGGACACACCCGTCGCCGTCGTCGAGCGCGGCTGCTCCACCGGGCAGCGCACGACGTTCGCGGAGCTCGCGCGGATCCGCGAGACGGCGGAACGCGCCGGCATCCGCTCCCCTGCCATCGTCGTGATCGGCGAGGTCGTGCGTCGCGCCCGGCTGGGCGATGCGGAGGCGGAGGCCCTGCTCGCCGACGCCGTCGCCGGTCCCGGGGGCGGTGCATGACGTCGGTGGAGGCGCATGCCGCGCCCCTCGACTCCGCCTTCGTGACCGGCTGCGCAGCCGGCTTCGGCCCGGATCAGCTGTCCGGGTTCCGCATCGGCGTGACCAGCGACCGGCGATCGGCGGACCTGATCGATGCCTTCGAGCGTCGCGGTGCGACCGTGCTGCACGCGCCCACCGTGCGGATGAAGCCCGCCGAGGACGATGCGCCGATCATCGCCGACACCCGGCGGGTGATCGCCGCCCGCCCGGACGTGCTCCTCGCCACGACGAGCTACGGGATGCGACGCTGGTTCGAGGTCGCCGACGCCGCCGGTCTCGGCGAAGCGCTCCAGCGCGCGCTCTCTGTGTCGCGGATCCTCGTGCGCGGCCCCAAAGCGCGAGGAGCGGTCCGCGCCACGGGGCTCGACGACGCGGGCATGAGCGACGAGGAGACCACGGCCTCGCTCGTCGACAAGACCATCGACGAGTGCCCGGAGGGTGCGACGGTCGCCGTGCAGCAGCACGGGCACGCCGACGAGCAGCAGCTGCGCCGCCTGCGGGATGCGGGCATGAGCGTCCTCACGGTTTCCCCCTACACCTGGTCCACCGATGAGGACGCCGATGAGCGGATCACGCGTCTGATCGACGCCGTCGCCGCACGGCAGCTGGATGCGGTGACCTTCACCAGCGCCCCGGCCGTGGACGGGCTGCTCGCTGCGGCGCGCGCTCGGGGACGGCTCGATGAGGTCCTCCAGGCGTTTCGTGGCGATGTGGTCGCCGCGAGCGTGGGACCGGTGACATCCGCGCCGCTGCGCGACGAGGCGATCCCCGTGCTGCAGCCCGATCGGTTCCGCATGGGTGCGCTCATCCGGCTCGTCTGCGAGCATCTGGAGGATCGCGCGACGCTGCGCGTGCAGACCCTCCACGGCGCGGTGGAGCTGCGCGGCAGCACGGCCGTGGTCGACGGCGCTCCCGTGCGGTTGACGCCCGGCTCTGTGACGCTGTTCCGTGTGCTCGTCGCCGCCAAGGGCGCAGTCGTCTCGCGCCGCGCGCTCGCCGGCGCCCTCGACGGCGACGAGCACACGATGGAGGTCTCGCTCAGCCGCCTGCGGCAGACCCTGGGCGTTCCCGGGCTGGTCGCCACCGTCGTCAAGCGCGGCTACCGCTTGGACGTCTGAGGCACGGCCGACCGGATACGCCCTCTCTGACCCGCTCTCGTCTTGGATCCGCTCCCAGAATGCCGCACACACCGCGAGCCGCTCGCTGCGCACCACGCACCATCACGGCACCGGGGCGGCGGCGAGCAGGGCGGCGATACGACCCTTGCAGCCGCCGCACCCCGTGCCGGCCCTGGTGCGGCGCCCGATCTCGTCGACGGTGCCGGCCCCCTCGGACGCCGCCTCCGCGATGCGACCCGCGGTGACGCCGTTGCACCAGCACACCGTGGCATCGGGACCGAGCGGGTCCTCGATCGGAGCGACGCCCGCGTCGACGGCGTCGAGCCGCAGCAGCGCGGAAGGCTCGACCGGCAGGGCCGAGCGGCGCTCGTACAGCAGCGTGAGCTCGGCGCCCGCACGCGGCAGCCCGACCGCGACGAAGCCCGCCAGCGTCCCCCGGCGAACCACGGTCTTCAGGTAGGCCCTTCGGGCGGCGTCGATCCAGACGCTCACCTCCGCGTCCGGATCCCAGGGCTCAGCCCCGTGATCACCACCGGACACGACGTCGATCCCGGTCGCCTTGAGCATCACGACGGTCGGACGCTCGTGAGCGGACACGGCTGTGTCGCGACCCACCGAATGCCCCGCGGCCTCGGCGCGCAGACGGGCGGCGACCGCGGTCGCCTGCCGCCAACCAGGGCCGATCAGCCCGATCGGCGCTCCGGGGACGTGCCCGGAACCGCTCGCGAGGCCGGGATCGGCGATCTGCGCGCAGTCCCCGATCGCGAACACGTGCGGGTCGTTCCAGGCGCGCAGCGACTCGTCCACGAGCACGCCCCGCGCGCATGCCAGGCCGGCGTCGAGCGCGAGTTCGGTGCGGGGCCCGACGCCGCAGGAGAGCACGAGCAGGTCGCCGCGGAGATAGGTGCCGTCAGCGCAGACGATGCCGTCGAAGACCCGCCCCGCATCGGTGTCGCGGAAGTCGAGCGCCTCGGCACGGGCGTGTGCCGCCATCTCGAGGCCGGCCGCCCGTGCGGCGAGGGCGAGCATCCGCCCTCCGGCCTCGTCGAGATTGCGCGCCATCGGCGCCGGGCCGTGGTGAACGACGGTGACCCCGGCCCCGTGCTCCGCCGCGAGCAACGCGAACTCCATCCCGAGCACGCCGGCACCGAGCACGATGATCCTCCCCCCGCCCGCGACGACGGGCGCGACCGCCTCCGCGTCGGCCAGGTCGCGCAGTGCGGTCACCCCGGCGGGCAACGGGAGCGGTGCGCTGTCCGCCGGGGCGCCGCGCCGGCGGCGCAGGTCGGGCAGGCCGTCCAGCGTGGGCGCGTTCGCCCTCGCGCCCGTGGCCAGCACCAGACGGTCGTAGTCGACCTCGTCTCCGCGCGAGGTGCACACCCGCTGCGCGACACGATCGATCGCGACCGCTGCCTCGGCGAGGCGGATCCGCACGCCCGCCCGCCGTGCGGCCGCGGTGTCGGCGACCTCGAGGCGCGCACGCGTGGTGGCTCCGACGGCGTACTCGGCGAGCAGCACCCGGTTGTAGGCGTCCTCGGCCTCGGCGCCCAGCACGACGAGGTCGACGCGCCCCGCCTCGACCTCGGGCAGCAGCTCCTCCACGAATCGTGCGCCCACCGGCCCGTAGCCGATGAGCACGACCCGCGGGATCGCTGTCATGCCGCTTCCTCGCCCTCGGACGACGGGCCCCGCGTGACGGAGACGGTCGTGCGCTTGAACTCCGGCATCCCCGAGACGGGATCGACGATCGCCGCGGTGAGCAGATTCGCGCATTCCTCGTCCGGGAAGTGGAACGGCAGGAAGACGGTGTCCATGCGGATCCGGTCGGCGAGCAGCGCGACCGCTCGGACCGTGCCGCGCCCGTTTCGCAGCACGATCGGATCCCCGTCGGCGATGCCGAGGCGCGCCGCGGTCGCGGGGTGCAGCTCGGCCCGGGCGCGTGGCTGCGCGGCCGACAACTCGGGGACCCGCCTGGTCTGCGCACCGGACTGGTAGTGCTCGAGCAGGCGTCCGGTGATGAGCGTCAGGCTCGCGGCAGGCCCCGTGATGGCGGGATCGGACGGCGGCGCGGACTCCTGCCCTGCGTCGTCGCCGAGCTCCCGCGGACGCACCGCGACCAGCCGGGCCCTCCCGTCGGAGTGACCGAACCGCTCCAGGAACAGGCGCGGGGTCCCGCGAGACCCGGCGGGGTACGGCCAGTGCGCGGCGATCCCCGCGTCGTGCTGGGCGTCAAGGAGCTCGTGGCTCAGCCCCGAATAGTCCGCGATCCCCCCGGCGGAGGCGCGGGCGAGCTCCTCGAAGACGACGGCGGGCTCGGTCTGCCAGACCGAGGGCGCATCCAGCCGCGCGGCCAGGTCGGCGAGGATCTCGAGCTCACTGCGCACACCGGCGGGCGGATTCAGAGCCCGCCGTCGGCGGATGACACGGCCTTCCAGGTTCGTCATCGTGCCCTCCTCTTCCGCCCATTGCGTGATCGGCAGCACGACGTCGGCGAGTGCGGCGGTCTCGCTCAGCACGAAGTCGCAGACGACGAGCAGATCGAGGGACGCCAGCCCCGCCCTCGTCCGTGCGACATCGGGCCCGGAGACCACCACGTTCGCCCCGTGCACGAGCAGCGCGCGCACACCCCCCGGCACGCCGAGCATGCCGAGCAGCTGCACCGCGGGCACGCCGGGACCGGGAAGGGCCGCCGGATCCACACCCCACACCGCGGCGACCGCGGCGCGGTCCCCGGGATCGGCGATCCGGCGGTAGCCGGGTAGCTGATCGCATTTCTGGCCGTGCTCGCGCCCGCCCTGACCGTTGCCCTGCCCTGTCAGCGTCCCGTATCCGGATCCGTGCCGGCCGGGCAGCCCGAGGACGAGAGCCAGGTTGATCGCCGCAGTCACGGTGTCGGTGCCGTCGACATGCTGCTCGACGCCGCGACCGGTGAGGATGTACGCCCCGCGGGATCCGGCGAGCCGCCGCGCCGTCGCGCGCAGCTCTGCGACCGGCACCCCGGTGTTCGCCTGCACCCGCTCCGGCCACCAGGCGGCGACGCTGCGGCGTATCTCGTCGAAGCCGACGGTGCGTGCCGCGAGGAACTCGAGATCGGCCAGTCCCTCGGCCAGCACGATGTGGGTGAGCCCCAGCAGCACCACGAGATCGCTGCCCGGTACAGGCTGCAGATGGCGGCCGGCACCGTCCTCGGTCAGTCGCGCGGTCGGCGAGTGGCGCGGATCCACGACGATGAGGCCGCCGGCCGCGCGCGCGCCCGCCAGGTGCGAGAGGAACGGCGGCATGGTCGCCGCCACGTTCGAGCCCAGCAGGAGGATCGTGTCGGCGTCATCGAGGTCTTCGACGGGGAACGGCAGGCCCCTGTCCACCCCGAAGGCCCGATTGCCGGCTGCCGCCGCGGACGACATGCAGAATCGGCCGTTGTAATCGATGCGGGAGGTGCCGAGCGCGAGCCGGGCGAACTTGCCAAGCAGATAGGCCTTCTCGTTGGTGAGACCGCCTCCGCCGAAGACCGCGACGGCGTCGGGGCCGTCCTCGCGCCGGATCGCGAGCAACCGCTCGGAGACACGGTCCAGCGCCTCGTCCCACGTCGCGGGTCGCAGCCCTCCCGCCTCACGGATCAAGGGCGCGGTCAGGCGATCCGGCGTCGCGAGGAGCTCCGCGGACGTCCAGCCCTTGGTGCAGAGGCCACCGCGGTTGGTCGGGAACATCCGGGGCTCGACCCGCGCCGGCACCGCCTCGTGCGGCGTCGGCACCAGCGTCATCGCGCACTGCAGGGCGCAGTACGGGCAATGCGTGGCCGCGGCGTCCGGCGCCGCGCTCGGGGATGCGGTCGCGGTCGGCATATCAGATCCGCACCCCGCGGCGCCGCCCGCGAAGATGCACGGCGACGGTGACGGCCAGCAGCAGCACGTAGGTGCCGACGAACCAGCCGAGGCCCGCCGCGTAGCCTCCGGTGGCGGACTTGGAGAGTCCGAGCGCCTGCGGGATGACGAAGCCGCCGTAAGCGCCGAGCGCGGAGACGAGTCCCAGAGCAGCCGCTGCCGCGCGCTGCGTCGGCACATCGCCGGAGGACGTGTGCCCGTCGCCGGCGCCGGAGCGCAGCGCGAACAGCGTGGGGATCATCCGGTAGGTGGCGCCGTTGCCGGCACCGCTCGCCACGAACAGCAGCAGGAAGAAACCGAGGAAGAAGCCGAAGTCGCCGAGCGGCAGGGTGACGATGACGCCGAGAGCGCCGAGCGCCATGACCGCGAACGCCGCGATCGTGATCGTGCTGCCGCCGAAACGATCGGCCAGGCGACCGCCGAGGGGGCGTGCGAGGGAGCCGACCAGGGCGCCGACGAAGGCGAGGGAGAGCGTGGCGCCGCCGAGCGGGAAGGCGCTGAACGCCGGGAACTGGTCGGCGATGAGCTTCGGGAAGACGCCCGAGAAGCCGATGAAGGATCCGAAGGTGCCGATGTAGAGCAGCGCCATCAGCCACAGCTCGGGATAGCGCAGCGCGGCGAGCGACGCCTTCACGTCGGCCGTGGCGCTCGTGAGGTTGTCCATCCGCAGCCAGGCTCCGATCGCCGCCACCAGGATGAGCGGGATCCAGATCAGACCCGCGAGAGGCAGGCCCAGCGTCGCCCCCGCACCGAGCGTGATCACGATCGGCACGGCGAACTGGGCGACGGCGGCGCCGAGGTTGCCACCCGCAGCGTTCAGGCCCAGCGCCCAGCCCTTCTCGCGCTGCGGATAGAACGAGGTGATGTTGGCCATGGAGCTGGCGAAGTTGCCGCCGCCGAGACCGGCGAGCGCGGCGACGGCGAGCATCACGGGGAACGGCGTGGCCGGGTTCGAGACGCACAGCGCGAGGCCGACGGCCGGGATCAGCAGCAGCAACGCCGAGACGACGGTCCAGTTCCGTCCGCCGAAGCGCGGCACCATGAACGTGTACGGAAAACGCAGCGTCGCCCCGACGAGGCTGGGGATGGAGATCAGCCAGAAGGTCTGCGTCACCGTGAAGGAGAAGCCGGCGCCGGGCAGCGCCACGACGACGATGGACCAGAGCTGCCAGACCACGAACCCCAGGAACTCGGCGAAGATCGACCAGCGCAGGTTCCGGCGGGCGATCGCGGCGCCGCGCTCGCGCCACTGGCCGGGATCCTCCGGATCCCATCCGGAGATCCAGCGCCCCGGCAGGAAGTCCAGCGCGGCGGACCGGGTCGCGGGCGTGCTCGAGGTGGTGGGGTTCGTTGCGGTGCTGGTCATCGCAGGCCTCCTGTGAGTGCGTGTGCGCTCACGCTGTCAGGCCCGTGTTTCCGTCGATCGTGCGCCTGGTGACGGGTGTGTATCGAACTCCTCTCCTTCCCGGTGGCGACGTGTGAGGCGATTCCCCCGTGGCGACAGTGTGAGGCGAAGGGCGCCGGCCGGGGCGTACCCCGCGTCTTGCCCCTGGGGGCACGCCGGTTGACTCTCGGCGCGGGATCGGATCCGGATCGTTGAGGCCGGTGAGGCACGGGAACAGCATGGTTCCACGCCCCGCAGTCCGGCGGGGTCAGGGTCGAAGGAGTCCCAGAGTGTCCGATGATGTGACGATTGCCGATCCGCTCTCCGTGTCCGAGGAGGGCCTGGACGAATGGCGCACCTACGACGAGTTCGCGGCGGGGATCGACACCTATCGCCTGCCGAACATCGACCTGGGCGGGACGTCCCTGACCCTCGCGCTCGACGACGGGCAGAAGCTCGCCCTGGACTTCGGCGCTGCGACGGGCGCGGGAAGCGGGCAGGTGACCTGGTCGGGTCTCGGCGCCTCCGGCACCGACCCCTATGACGCGGTCGCGGTGCGCAACGACGTCGTCTTCGTGAACCTGCCGCTCGCCTCGCGCGAGCGCGAGGCCCTCACCGTCGTGTACTCCACGTCAACCCACCGCGCCACCGTGGTCCGCTCGCGCATCGCCGCCGAGGCCGTCGAGGGTACTCCGCAGGTCGGCCAGGAGTTCTGGGCCGCGACGACCGGCGCGGGCGAGCCCACCGGCGAGACCCCGGGGCCCAGCCGCGACCTCATCGGCAAGCGCAACGTCTACCGGTACAGCCCGCATCACCTGTACGAGCACGTCTACGTCTCCAGCCAGCGCTACGCCTGGCAGTGCCTCGAGGGCGTGCAGCGCGGGCACGGGGACATGGACCTCTCCACGGTGTGGAAGTTCGCGGACGGCCTCTACCTGTTCTGCTTCCGCGAGTTCCGGATCGCGGTCGCGAGCGTCTGGCTGCACGACCTCGGCTACCAGCTGATGACGACCGGGATCTTCCTGGGGCTCAACGGCGAGGGCGCCTCGGAGCACTCCCGCGGCGGCGGCCACATCTATCCGCTCGGCTCGGTCTCCTACCCCGACGCCCAGCCCGTCTGACCTGCGCGGATCGCCGTGAAGACCTCCCGCACGGCGTCCCGCGGCATCCGTCGACCCTGTAACCGCTGAGGAGCACCCTGCTATGACCAATGCCGACATCATCCGAGCCCACTACGACGCCAGCGACCGCGGCGACGTCGACGGCATGCTCGCGCCGCTCCGCGACGACGTGCGCTGGACCGAGGCGGCGGGCTTCCCGTACGCCGGAACGTACGTCGGCCCGGACGCCGTGGCGGAGAACGTGTTCTCCCGCCTCCAGGACGACTGGGACGACTACACGCTCGCCGTGGACGAGGTCGTCGACGGCGGCGACACCGTGATCGGCATCGGCACCTACTCCGGCACTTACAAGCGCACCGGGCGGTTCTTCGCCGCCCGCGTCGCGCACGTGTGGCGGCTCGAGGACGGCCGCGTCGTCGCCTTCGAGCAGTTCACCGACACCGAGATGGTCTCCCGCGCGATCCGCGACTGACCGCCGCACCACGTACCACCGCACACCACGGCACACATCGCACCACAGCACCGACCAGCACCACACCGCGGGGTCCGTCCCGCACCCGAGAAGACAGGAATCACATGAACAAGCGCATCACCGCCGCAGCAGCGCTGCTCGCCGCGGGAATGCTGGCCCTGGCCGGCTGTTCCGGCGACGGCGGCTCAGGATCCGGCTCCTCCGACCCGATCGTCGTCGGATCCGTCAACACCATCTCAGGGCCCGCGACCTTCCCCGAGGCGTCTCAGGCCGCCAAGGCCGTCTTCGACAAGTTCAACGCCGACGGCGGCCTGAACGGCCGCACCATCGACTACAAGGCGCTCGACGACAAGGGCGATCCCGCCACCGCGACCGCGAACGCCCGGGAGATCGTCGGATCCGACAACGCCGTCGCGATGGTCGGATCCGCGAGCCTCATCGAGTGCGATCTGAACAAGAAGTACTACGAGCAGGAGGGGATCCTCTCGATCCCGGGCATCGGCGTCGACACGGGCTGCTTCGACAGCAAGAACATCTCGCCGGCCAACGTCGGCCCGTACAACGACATGACGCTGACCCTGCTGTACGGCTCGGAGCAGCTCAAGCTCGACAACATCTGCGTGCTGCTCGAGATCGCCGGATCCACCCGTCCCACCTACCAGGCCGCGATCGACAGCTGGACCAAGATCACCGGCAAGAAGCCCCTCTACGTCGACGACACCGTGCCGTACGGGGCGAGCGACTACACGCCCTACATCGTCAAGGCCAAGCAGGCCGGCTGCAAGGCCCTGGCGATCAACCCGGTCGAGCCGGACGCGATCGGCCAGGTCAAGGCCGCCAACGCGCAGGGCTGGGACGACGTCACCTGGCTGTACCTGACGAGCGTCTACAGCGAGAACTTCGCCAAGGCGGTCGACAACGCCGGCGCCGGCATCTACGTCCCGGCCGAGTTCTACCCGTTCACCGAGGAGAACGACGTGAACAAGGACTGGCGGGACCTGATGACGAAGAACAACATCCCGCTGACCTCGTTCAGCCAGGGGGGCTACCTCGCGGCGACGCACTTCCTCACCGTGCTGAAGGAGATGAAGGGCGACATCACCCGCGAGACCGTCACCGAGGCGCTGAAGAACATGAAGCCGATCGACAACAAGATGATCGGCACGCCGTTCACCTTCGGCGTGCACAACACCGCCGGCTGGCCGATCGAGCTCAAGAGCGGCACCCACAAGTGGGAGAAGGTCTCGGACGACTGGTTCCGCATTCCCACCAAGTGATCGCTCCTTCCGGATATTGAGCGCCCTTCGTCTCGTCGCTGCGCTCCTCGCTCAGGGACCGGTTCACATCGGTCCCTGAGCGAGCGGAGCGAGACGAAGGGCGCTCGACGACCGGAACGAACGGGAAGGAAGAAGCACCATGCTCGAAGGAGCCCTGGCGGGACTCGCGGCCGGCGGTCTGTACGCCGTTCTCGGGGTCTGCCTCACCCTCATGGCCCGGCTGGTCCGGGTCGTCAACTTCGCCCAGGCGGCGACCGGCATGTTCGGCGGTTTCTGCGCCGTGTGGCTCGTCACCAAGGCGGGCATGCCGGTGTGGATCGGATCCGTTCTCGGCGTCCTGATCGGCGGCGTGCTGGCCGCCGCGATCGGCTGGATCGCCGCGACCTGGCTGTCCGAGGCGTCCACGACCACGCGCTCCGCCATGACGGTCGGGCCGCTGCTCCTGCTGATCTCGCTCTCGTTCATCCTGTTCGGCAACAAGCCGCAGCCGTTCACGCCGATCATCGCCGGGCCCGCCTTCTCGGTCGGCGGCGTGGTGATCAGCCAGGTCACGGTGTGGACCGTGAGCATGGCCGTCGTCGTCGCGGTCGGGGTGCACGTCCTGCTCACCCGCACCCGGATCGGCACTCAGCTGCGCGCGCTCTCGGAGCGACCGACCACGGCCGAGCTGCTCGGCATCCGCTCCCGTCCGCTCTCGATCGCGGTCTGGTTCGTGACCGGCGTGATCAGCGCGATCGCGATCGTGATCGTCGCACCCTCGCAGTCCAACGACGCGACCAGCCTGTCGATGCTCATCATCCCCGCCGCCGCAGCCGCGCTGCTCGGCGGCTTCAAGCGCCTCGGCCTCACGGTCGTCGGCGGCCTCGTGCTGGGTGTGCTGGGCGGACTCGTCGCGCAGATCAACGAGATCTCCCTCGTCCGCAATTTCCTCCCGTTCCTGTTCATCGTGGTCCTGCTGCTGTGGACCCAGCGCAAGGAGGTGTGGGATGCCGCACGCTGAGCCTCTCGCCCCCGCCCGTCCGTCCGTCCCGTTCCTGCAGAAGCCCGTCGTCCGCACCGTCTGGCCGTTCGCCGTCGGAGCCCTCGCGATCCTCGTCGGCTTCCTGCTCTCGAACGCCCTGCCCGGCTACTTCGTCTACCTCGCGATCAGCGCGGTCATCGCCGCGATCGCGATCATGGGCCTCGGCGTCGTGACCGGATCCGCCGGCATGATCGCCCTGTGCCAGCTCACCTTCGCAGCGATCGGCGCCTGGATCGTGGCGCTCATGAACATCTGGCACGCGCCAGGCGGCTTCATCGTGTGGCTCGTGCTCGGCGCACTCGTCGCCGGCGTCGCCGGAATTCTCGTGGGTCTGCCCGCCCTGCGCCTGCGCGGCGTGAACCTCGCCGTGGTCACCCTGGGCTTCGCCGCCGCGGCGGACGTCACGCTCGTGCAGATCCAGTTCCCGGGATCCGCGGACGCCATCTCGATCGACCGCCCCGTGATGTTCTCGAACGACAAGAAGTTCTTCTTCCTCTCGATCATCGTGCTCGTCGTGTGCGCGCTGATCGTGTTCTTCCTGCAGCGCAGCCGCTGGGGCGCGAGCTGGAAGGCCGTCGCGTTCTCGGAGCGCGGCACGGCCGCGGCGGGCCAGAGCGTGCAGGTCGCCAAGCTCACCGCCTTCGCGGTCTCGGCGGCGCTCGGCGGCGCGGCCGGGGGCCTGCTGGCCGGCCAGGTGCAGCTGCCGTTCGCGGCGAGCTTCACGCCCCTGCAGTCGCTCGCGCTGTACGTGCTGGCGATCATGAGCGGCGCGCACCTCATCGACATGGCGGTGTTCGGCGGCATCCTCTGGGTGCTCGTGCCCGAGCTGCTCAAGCGCTGGCACATCCCGCAGGACTGGGGGTTCGTGATCTTCGGCGTCCTGGGCGTGCAGGCGCTCACGAGCGGCACGAGCCTCGGCCAGGGGATCCGCAACCTCCTCTGGAAACGGCAGGACCGCCGGACCGCGAACGCCGCCCTCACCGCGCTTCCGCCCGACGCCTCGGTCGACGCCGAGGAGGTGCGCACGATCACCACGGCCACGATGGATCCGGCCCTCCTGACCGGCGAGCCGGTGCTGACCGTGGAGCACCTGACCGTCGAGTTCGGCGCACTGAAGGCGCTCGACGACGTGTCGTTCTCCGTGCCGGAGGCGTCGATCATGGGCCTCATCGGACCGAACGGCGCGGGCAAGTCGACCTTCGTCGACGCGATCAGCGGCTTCCTGCCTAAGCACGGCGGCCGGGTGCTGCTGGGCGGCCGCGACCTCGCGGACCTCTCCCCCACGCGCCGCGCCCGGCTGGGCCTGCGCCGCACGTTCCAGCAGGACAGGGTGCCACCGCTGCTCACGGTGGGCGGGTACGTGCGCTTCGTCGCCCGGCGCCGGCTGTCGGCGGCGGACATCGAGGAGACGCTCGCGTTCTTCGGCTGCCCGCCCGCGCGAGCGCGGCTGTCGAGCGTCGACGTCGGCACCCGGCGCCTGGTCGAGGTGGCTGCCGCCGTGCTGGCGGGGCCGCGCCTGCTGATCCTCGACGAGCCCGCCGCCGGGCTCTCGCACGACGAGCACCTGGCCCTCGCCGCGCGGCTCCGCGAGCTGCCGCAGCGCTACGGCGTGGCGCTCATCATCATCGAGCACGACCTGGATCTGGTCCGCTCGGTGTGCCCGATGCTCACCGTGCTGAACTTCGGGCAGGTGCTCGCCACCGGCCCGCAGGACGAGGTGCTCGCGAACCCCGACGTCGTCAAGGCCTACATGGGAGAGACGGAGCTGCTGTCATGAGCGAACTGGTGCTGGACGGCGTCACCGTCAGCCGCGGCGCGGGGCCGGTGATCTCCGACGTGTCGCTCACCGTGCGCGGCGGCGAGGTGCTCGCCCTGGTCGGCCCCAACGGCGCGGGCAAGACCAGTCTCATCGAGTCGATCTCGGGCGTCGTCGGCCATTCCGCCGGCACGCTCTCGCTCGACGGGGAGCGCATCGACCGGCTCTCCCGGGTGTCGCGCGCCCGCAAGGGCATCGTGCACATCGAGCAGGGCAGGGCCGTGTTCCCGTCGCTCACGGTGCGCGAGAACCTCTCGCTCACCGCGCGCACGCCCGCCGAGCTCGAGGCGGCGCTCGCGCCGTTCCCGGAGCTGGAGAAGCGCATCGACTCCGCCACCGCCCTGCTGTCCGGCGGCGAGCAGCAGATGGTGGTGCTCGCGCGCGCGTTCGCCGCGAAGCCCAAGATCCTGCTCATCGACGAGATGTCGCTCGGTCTCGCGCCCGTCGTGTTCATGCGGCTCGTGCCGATCGTGCAGTCGATCGCAGAGTCGGGCGTGGGGGTGCTGCTCGTGGAGCAGTTCACCCAGCTCGCCCTCGGCATCGCCCGCGAGGCCGTGGTCGTCGCGGGCGGGCGGGTGTCGTTCCAGGGCACCGCGGAGGATCTGCATGCGGATCCGCAGCTCCTCCACCGCGCCTACCTCGGCGGCTAGCCCCCTCCCCGTTCCCTCCCACTTCCGAGTCGTCCCTGTCAGCGCACGCCATAGGGTGCGCTGACAGGGACGACTCGGGTTTTGGGGAGCGCTCCGTGGGGGCCGGACTCGTGGGGGGCGAGTGCGCGCCGCTTATCGCCGTCGCAAAGTGCACCGACCCGTCCAAGAGCACCGGGCGTGTCCAAGAGCACAAGGGGGGTGTCCAGAGCGCAGGGGTGCCCAGAGCGCAGGGCGCTGCCGAAGGCACTGTGTCTTGTCGAGTCGAGTGCACCGGGTCGTCGCCGAGTGCACCGGCTATTGACCGGTCACCTGCGCCGGGTGCTGCGAGCGCACGGGGTATTGACGAGCGCACGGGGTGGTGACGAGCGCACGGGGTAGTGACGCGGCGATGCCATGCGCTCGGCCGGAAGCCGTGAACTCGGCAAGGAGCGCCCGCCCCCATTTCCGAGTCGTCCCTGTCAGCGCACGCCATAGGGTGCGCTGACAGGGACGACTCGGAGGTGGAGCGGCGTGGAGCGACGCGACGGGGAGCGAAGCGAAGCAACGCAACGCGACCCAGAGCAAAACGAGGCCGGTTCAAGCGACACGGAACGATGCCGAGCGGCGCGGTCGCGGATGCCCAGGCCCGCGATGCGCGCAGGGGGTCGGAGCGCTGACCGTGGAATGGGGCCGTCGCCGGTGCCTACATCCCGGCGTGCTCGAACGCGGTCGTGGGCAGGTCGACGATGTGCGCTCCGCCGTCGACGACCAGCACGGATCCGGTCATGTACGACGACTCTCCGGATCCCAGGAAGCGCACCACGGCGGCGATCTCGGCGGGCTGCGCCGGGCGGTGCAGCGGCACGTCCGCGGTGACCGTGGCGTACGCCTCCTCACGGGACGCGAGACCGGCGTGCTCGGCGAACTCGTCCATCTCCTCGTCCGCCATCGGCGTCTGCACCCAGCCCGGGCACACCGCGTTCACGCGCACGCCGTGCTTGCCGTAGTCGCGCGCGAGCGTGCGGGTGAGGCCGATGAGCGCGTGCTTGCCGACCGTGTACCCGGCGACCGAGGGGCCCGCGAAGAGTCCGGCGAGCGAGGAGATCACGACGATCTGCCCCTTCGCCTCGATGAGCGCGGGCAGCGCCTCGCGCGCCATCACGAACGCCGTGGTGAGGTTCGCGCGGATCGCGCTCTCCCAGCCGGCGTCGTCGGTCTCGCCCACCGGGGCGAAGCCGTGCCCGCCCGCGTTGGCGACGAGCACGTCGATGCGCCCGAACGTCGAGAGCACTTCGGCGACCGCGCGCTTCGCGTCCTCGGTCGAGGCGGCGTCGGCGATCACGGGATGCGCGCCGACCGCGCGCTCGACCTCGCGCAGCGGCGCCTCACGGCGTCCGACGACGACGACGTGCGCGCCCTCTGCGGCGTACCGGGCGGCGATCGCGGCGCCGATGCCGGTGCCGCCGCCGGTGATGACGACGACGCGTCCGGTGGATCCATTGGTGGTCATGGGGGTCTCCTGTCGTGGAAGGCGGGGAAGTCGAAGCGGGGAAGTCGAAGCGGGGAAGTCGAAGCGGGGAAGGTCAGAGGCGGGGAAGTCGAAGAGGGGAGGTCGGGGAAGGACGCTCAGGCCGGGAAGCCCGAGCGGGCGCCGTAGCCGAAGTCGCTGAGGATCCCGGATCCGTTCACGGCGCGGGCGCGTGGCGAGGCGAGGTAGACGACGTGCGCCGCGATCTCCTCGGCGGTCTGCACCGGGAAGGACGGGGCCGCGAACGCCGCGTCGCCGAGGTCGCCCCGGCTCATCGCGGTGTCCACGATCGAGGGCGACACGGTCGTGACGCGCACGTCGTCGCCCGCGAGGTCCACGCTGAGCGCGCGCCCGAACTGCACGAGCGCGGCCTTGGACGCGCAGTACGGCGCCATGCCGGGAGACGCCACGAACGCGGAGTCGCTCGCGACCAGCACGACCGAGGCCGCCGGCGCCGCGCGCAGCGCCGGCAGCGCGGCCCGCAGCACGAGGAACGCCCCTGTCACGTTCACGGCGAAGACGGCCTGCCAGTCGGCGAGGGAGGTCTCACCGATCCCGGATCCGACCGGGCCCGAGATCCCCGCGCAGCACACGACCGTGTGCAGCCCGCCGAGCGCCATCACGGCATCGGCCACCGCCGCGCCGACCGCGGCCTCGTCCGTGACGTCGGCGACCACCGGGACGGATCCGGGGCAGGACGCGGCGGTCTCCGCGAGCCCCGTGGCGGAGCGATCCAGCAGCGCGACGCGCACGCCCTCGGCCGCGAGCGCCTGCGCGACGGCGCGGCCGATCCCTCCCGCCGCGCCGGTGACCAGGGCGGTTCTGCCCTGCAGCTGCAGCTCCATCGCCGCTCCCTCCGAGTGCGGAGCCTGCCAGGCCGACCGGCTCCGTCCCGCCATCCTGCTCCGCGGACGTTGCGGGATCGAGAGGGTCCGCGACGGGTGTGCACGCTGACACCATCGTCCTTCACTCATGGGCAAGCCCCTGGTACCGCGGAGGGGCAGACTCGGCAGAGTCCGACAACGCCCGTCTTCCCGGCAGCACGACGTCCGCGCTGCCAGGCCCGCCCTGGCCGGAAGAACGCGCCGTCACCGAGCGAAGGAGCCGACGTGACCGCTACACCCGACCAACAGACCCACACCGCGCTGCGACAGGGAGCCCTCGGCGTCGCCGGGATCGTCTTCCTCGTGCTGGCCGCCGTCGCGCCCCTCACCGGAATCGTCGTGGTCGCCTCGCTCGTGATCGCGTTCGGCAACGGCGGCGGCGCCCCGGTGTCGTTCTTCCTGGTGGCGGTGATCCTGCTGCTGTTCGCCGTCGGCTACGCGCAGATGTCGAAGCAGCTCGTCAACGCCGGCGGCTTCTACGCCTTCGTCGTCAAGGGCCTCGGCCGCACCGGCGGGCTCATCGCGGGCCTCATCGCGACGCTCGGCTACAACTTCTTCGTCGTCGGCACGATCGGCACCAGCGGCTTCTTCATGCAGGCGATCATCGCCCAGCTCACCGGCCTCGACATCCACTGGCTGGTGTGGGGTCTGCTCTCGATCGCGGTGTGTTTCGTGCTCGCGCGCGTCGGCGTGGACTTCTCCTCCAAGGTGCTCGGCGTCTGCCTCGTGCTCGAGGTGAGCATGCTGGTCGTCTTCGACATCTCGGTGCTCGTCCGCACGGGCTACAGCTTCGAGGCGTTCAGCCCCGAGGCCGTGTTCTCCGGATCCCTTCCGATCGGCCTGCTGCTCGCGGCGACCGGCTTCCTCGGCTTCGAGGCGACCGCCCTGTTCAGCGAGGAGGCCAAGCAGCCGCTGCGCACCATCCCGCGCGCCACGTACACCGCCATCACCGCGATCGGCGTCATCCTCGGCGTCACCACCTGGGCCGTCGTGAGCGCGATCGGCGTCGCGAAGGCGCAGCAGACCGCGGTCGACCACCTCGCCGACGGCGACCTCATCTTCTCGATCGCGCAGACCTATCTCGGCGGCCCGCTCACCACGGTCATGGAGATCCTGCTGCTCGTGAGCCTCTTCGCCGCGATGCTGGCCTTCCACAACTCCGCGACACGCTACCTGTACGCCCTCGGCCGTGCCCGGATCCTGCCGCACGCCTTCGCCCGCACCCGGGCCGGCGGCGCCCCGCAGATCGCCGGTATCGTGCAGGCCGGGTTCGCCGCGGTCGTCGCGATGATCTTCTTCCTCGCCGGCGCCAACCCGATCACCCAGATCGTGCCCGCGATGCTCGGCTTCGGCACGCTCAGCGTGCTGATCCTGCAGGGGCTCGCCGCGCTGTCCATCGTCGTCTACTTCCGCCGCCGCAACGACGGCCGGTGGTGGAGCACGTTCATCGCCCCCGGCATCGGCTTCCTCGGCATCGCGGCGATCGCGATCCTGGCGATGTTCAACTTCAACATCGTGGCCGGATCCGAGGAGCTCTGGATCAACCTGCTGCCGCTGCTGCTCGTGCTCGCGGTGATCGGCGGGATCTTCTACGCGCAGTACCTGAAGCGCTCGAAGCCCGCCGTGTACGACGGCCTCGCCGCCGACCTGGAGCAGTTCAGCGCGCGCTGACCGTCCGCATCCCCTCCCCGAACCACCCACCAAGGAGCATCATGACCACCATGAACCCCGCCGACACGTCGACCTGGCTTCCGCTGGACGGCCTCGCCCCCGGCTTCGACGCGAACAAGGCGCCGCACACCACGGCCCTGTCCGGCCGTCAGATCGACCTCACCGCGCCCAACGGCACCCGCATCGCGCACCGCTTCGCCGACGACGAGGTCACCTGGACCTACTCCCCCGGCGAGGGCGACCCCACCGCACCGGCCAGCGACACCGACGCCTATGAGGCGTTCGAGGTCGACGAGGATCTGTTCTTCGTGCAGTTCCACCACAGCTACCTGCCGAACGAGGCCGTCTCCCTCGTCGTCGACCTGCGCGCGGGGCGCGTCCTGTCGATCATCAGCGAGATCCTCCCCCCGGGCGAGAAGGGCCGCACGCGCGTGCAGCACCACTTCGGCACCGCGACCATCGACGGCACCGTGCCCTCCGGTGACGAGCCGCACCCCACGACCGCGCTGATCGGCCGCCGCGTGGAGTGGGTCTACAGCACGGAGCACGCGTACGAGCACGTGTACCTGTCCGAGCGCTGGTACAGCTGGCAGTGCCTGGCCGGCCCCGAGCGCGGGCTCGCCGACACCGACGAGAACAGCGTGTGGGAGATCCGCCCCGGCATCTACGTGTTCGCCTGGCGCGAGAAGGTCATCCCCTGCGCCTCGGTCACGATCGCCGACCACCGCGACGTCACGAAGATCCGCTCGCACGGCGTGCTGTTCGGCCTGGACGAGACCGGCGAGGTGCCCACGCACTTCACGTTCGGCGCCTGGGGTCGCCTGATCTCGGTGACGCAACACGCGCCGGAGCTCGAGCCCGCGTACTTCTCCGGCCAAGGCGCCGCGGGCGCGGGAACCGGGGCCTGACATGACGACCGCCCCCGCCGAGCTCATCGTCGTCGCCGACGTCATCCGCACCGTGGATCCCGCCAGCCCGGCCGCGGAGGCGTTCGCCGTCCGCGACGGCCGCATCGCCGCGATCGGCACGCGCGCCGAGGTCGAGGCGCTGCGCGGACGCCGCACGCGGGTTCTCGAGCTCGGCGGGGCCGCGGTCTACCCCGGCTTCGCAGACGTGCACAACCACCACGCGATGGCAGGACGCACGGATCTGTTCGAGCTCGCGCTGCCGTCCTCGCTCACCCTGGACGGGATCCTCGACCGGGTGCGGGAGAAGGCGGCGACGCTGCCCGAGGACGCGTGGATCATCGGCGGCCCGGTCGCGAGCACGATGCTGCCGATGCTCGCGAACACGGCTTCCCGTCGCCTCCTGGACGATGCCGCCGGCGGACGCCCCGTGATGCTCGTCGAGGACTCCCGGCACAACCGCTGGGCGAACTCGCGCGCCCTCGAACTCGCCGGCATCGGGCCGGGCGCGGTTCCCGAAGGCGGCGTCACGATCCTGGACGAGGAGGACGGCTCCCCCACCGGCGTCCTTCTCGAGGCCGCAGGGATCCCCGTGCAGGAGGCCTACGACCGCTCGGGCGGACTGACCTCCGCGCAGCACAGGGCGGCGTCGGCGCACGGCGTGCGTCTCGCGAACACCTACGGCATCACGTCCTTCCAGGATGCGGGCGTCTCCACCGACATCCTCGGCGCCCTCAGGGACCTCGACACGGCCGGCGAGCTCGACGCCTGGGTCGTGTCGTCGCTGCTCATCAACGACGAGATCTTCGGATTCGACCCCATCGGATCGCCGCTCATCGCGCGCGGCGAGGAGTTCCGCACCACGCATCACCGCCCCGACTTCGTGAAGATCTTCCTCGACGGGGTGCCGCCCGCACGCACCGCCTCGTTCCTGGAGCCGTACCTCGCCGACGCCGCGCACGGCGCGCACTTCCACGGCGAGACCATCATGACCTTCGACGAGCTCTATGACTGGCTGCGGCAGGTCGCCGAACGCGGTCTCGGCGCCAAGGTGCACTGCACCGGCGACGGGTCGGCCCGTCTCGTGCTCGACGTCGCGGAGCGCCTGCGCGCCGAGGGTTTCAGGACGCCCATCCAGATCGCGCACGGGCAGTTCCTCGCCGAGGAGGACATCCCCCGCCTCGCCGCGCTCGACGTCGTCGCCGACATCTCGCCGTTCATCTGGTTCCCCGGCGTCATCCCGCAGATGCTCGCCGAGGTGCTCGGCGAGCGCGCAGAGCACTCCCAGCCGAACCGCGCCCTCATCGACGCCGGTGCGCTCGTCGCCGGCGGATCCGACTGGCCGGTGAGCGAGTCCCCGAACCCGCTCGAGGGCATCCAGGGCCTCGTGACCAGGGCGGATCCGCTGCGCCGCATGCCAGGGACGCTCTGGCCCGAGCAGGCGATCACGGCCGAAGAGGCGCTGCAGGTGTTCACCCGCAACGCCGCGGCCGCGATGGGCCTCGCGTCGGAGACCGGATCCCTGGAGGTCGGCAAGTCGGCGGACTTCGTGGTCCTGGACCGCGACGCGATCGGCGGCCCGGCCGACGCCATCATCGACGCGCGCGTGCTGTCGACCTGGTTCGCGGGGCGCGAGGTGTACGCGGCGGGCTGAGGCTGCGGCGGCGGGGGCGACTCAGCGCAGCGGCACGTCGCGGCCGCGCAGGCGCCAGAGCAGCCACAGCGTGCCCGCCGGGATGAGGATCATCAGGACGACCGCCACGTTCGCCAGGTCATAGGCGGTGGGGACCACCGGATTCCTGGGATCGGAGGACGACCAGACCGAGAGCCCGCGCAGCAACCCGCTCAGGAAGAACATCAGCACCCACGCGACGAACGGCAGCAGGATCGCCACCGCCTTCTCCCACCGCCGCCAGAACCGGCTCGAGGTGACCAGTGCCACTCCGATGACCCACCCGCCGATCGGGAACACGAAAGTGCCGAAGCCGAGCACGAGCGCACCCACGATCGCGAACCACTTCGTGTCGACCATCGCCGGCTTGGCCCCGAACGCCGGAAGCGGCGCGGGAGCCACGACGACCACCGGCGGGGGCGGCGCTGATGCGGTCTCCTCCTTCGCGGCCGCGGCGATCCGCGCCGGATCCCCGAGCTGCGCGGTCCGCTCCCGCACCGCCACGGCGTCGAGCCCGTCGAGCTCCTCCGCGATGCCGCTGCGCAGGTCGTTCGCGACGCGCCACGGCAGCTCGGCGATGGCCGCGTCGAGCCGGTTCAGGTAGTCGTCGCGCAGGTTCTGCGCCTCGGTCTCGGTCATGCTTCCCTCTCTCCGGTCACCCGCGCCGGCGGTGGGACGTCGGCGGTCAGATCCGCCACGCTCCGCGCGAACGGCGCCCAGGACGCCCTGAATTGCGCGAGCTGCTGCACGCCGCGCTCCGTGAGTTCGTAATAGCGCCGCACCGGACCCGCCCCTGACGGGCGCTCGAACGTCCGCACCCAGCCGCTCTGCCGCAGCCGTGAGAGCAGTGGATACAGCGTGCCGATGCTGGCGATGAGGCCCTCCGCGATCAGCCGCTCGGACAGTTCCCAGCCGTACATCGGGCCGCGCGCGAGCAGGCCCAGCACGCAGTACTCGACCACGCCCTTGCGCATCTGCGCGCCGACGTCCGGTGTCATGCCTCACAAGCTAGCTTGCACGGCAAGAGAGGTCAAGGACGGGACGCCGGCGGACTGACCGACCGCAGGCCGTGCACCGCCGTCCGGTCATAGACTGGATCCGCGAAGCCGGCCTCGCCCGGCGCGTACGCGTCATGGGAAGGGCGGGGAATGCCGATCACCAGGACCGTGCTCTCCACCGCCGCGCAGGTCCCCGCGCAGCAGGCGATCGTGGGCGCCGACGGCGCTCTCGACTACGCCGGGCTCGTCGAGGACTCGCGCCGCGCGTTCGCCGTGGTGGACGCGGCGCATCGCGCGCAGGCCGCTCCCCCCTCTCCCGCCCCTGAGACCGGCGGGATCCCGATCACCGCGGTCAGCGTGGCGAGCGCCTTCCACGCCGCACGGATCGTCGCAGGCCTCGCCGGGTACCGCGCGGTGTCCGCCACGATCGACCCGCACTGGCCCCTCGCGCACCGGGTGCACGTCATCACCGCCGCAGGGATCGGGCTCGTGATCAGCGACGACGCCGCGCTCGCGGCAGCCCTGGACGAGGCCGGATGGACCGGGACCGTGCTCCCGCTCACCGAGTTCCGGGATCGCGAGCGGGCGGCGATCCCTGCGGATCCGCCGACCGTGCGCGACGGCGACGAGGCGTTCCTGCTGCTCTTCTCCTCCGGCACCACGAGCGACCCGAAGGCGTTCCTGAAGACCCGGCGGCAGTACCGCGAGAACGTCGCCGTCTCGAGTGGGCACCTCGAGCCGCTGCCGGGCGTCGAGACCCTCGCCCCGGGCCCGCTGTCGTACAGCCTCACGCTGTACGCGCTCATCGAGTGCCTCGCGACCGGAGGCGGGGCGCACCTCGCGGACGCGTTCGACGCCGCGCAGCTCGCCCGCCGCGTCGCGGCGGAGCGGATCGCCCGCATCGTCGCGGTCCCGGCCGTGGTGCAGGTGCTCGTCGATGCCGCACGCCGGGATCCTTCCGCGTTCGCCGGGCTCGAACTCGTGGTCACCGGCGGCGCGAACCTGCCCCCGGTCCTGCGCGACGGGCTCGCCGCGGCGCTGCCGCACGTGCGCCTGATCAGCTACTACGGCGCCGCCGAGATCGGCTTCATCGGGGACAGCCGCGGGGGCGACGGCACGCTTCTCGACGTGTACGACGGCATCGAGGCCGAGATCCGCGACGACGAGGGGAACGCCGTGCCCGAGGGCGAGCTCGGCACTCTGTGGATCCGCGCCGCGGCCTGCTCCGACGGCTACCTCGCGGCGACCACCGACGCCGTGCTGCGGGGGCCGGACGGCTGGGCCACCGTGCACGACATGGGCCGCAGGGTGCAGGGGCGGCTGCACCTGGCCGGGCGTGCCGGCGACATCGTCGCGACCGGCGGGCACAAGGTCTCGCTGCCCGAGGTGGATCGCGCGTTCGAAGCGATACCGGGACTCGGCGCCGTCTGTGCGGTCGCCCTGCCCGACGCGCGGCTCGGCGCCGTGGTGGCGCTCCTGGTCGAGGACGGCCCCCGCGCACCGCTCCCCAAGGCCGATCTGCAGGCATGGGCGCGCGACCGGCTCGCTCCGCAGTTCGTGCCGCGGCGCTGGTACCGCGTGCCGCGCCTGCCGCGGACGGCGGGCGGGAAGATCCGTCGCCCTGCCGCGGCCGCCATGGTCGAGTCCGGCGAGGCGGTGCGGCTATGACCGGCGCGCGCACGGCGCGGGCGGGCGGGGAGCGGCGCGTCGTGGTCACGGGCCTCGGCGCGATCACGCCGAGCGGTCTCGACGTCCCCTCGCTGTGGGATGCGGTCGTCTCCGGCCGCAGTGCGATCACAGCCCTCGACGAACCGGGGTTCCAGGGCCTGGCCGTACGGATCGGCGGCAGGATCCGCGGATTCGACGCCACCGGGATCGTGGATCCGCCGCTGAGCCGTCGCCTCAGCCCCCTGCAGCTCTGGGCGATCGCCGCCGCGGACCAGGCCCTCGCCGACGCCGGCATCGATCCCGCCGCGCTGCGCGCAGGGGCGGGGCTTCCCTGGGATCCGACGCGCACGGCCATCCTCGCCGCGACCGGATCCGGCCCGGTCGACGCGATGCAGGCGGCCACCCGCGCCCTCGACGCCCGCGGTCCGCGCGCCGTGCCGCTGAGCGTCGTCGTGCACGGCGCCCCGGATGCGGCGGCGGCGCTGCTCAGCGAGCGGTACGGCGTCCGCGGCACCGCGCACGGCGTGACCGCGACGTGCGCATCGAGCGCGATCGGGCTCGGCGAGGGGCTGCGCCGCATCCGGCACGGCTACGCAGACGCCGTGCTCATGGTCGGCATGGAGGACTGCCTCAACGCGGTCAACCTCGCAGCGAACGCGAACCTGCGGGCGCTCGCGAGCGGATACGAGGCGGATCCGGCCGCCGCCAGCCGGCCGTTCGACCGCGGGCGCCGCGGCTTCGTGATGTCCCAGGGCGCTGCGGCCCTGCTGCTCGAAGCCGAGGACGTCGCGCGCGATCGCGGCGCGGAGCCGCTCGCCGTGCTCGCCGGATTCGGCGAGTCGAGCGATGCACACCACCCCACGGCTCCGCATCCGCAGGGTCGCGGCGCCGCCCAGGCCGTCGCGGCGGCGCTGGCCGACGCAGGCCTGGATGCGTATGCCGCCGACGGCATAGACCACGTCAACGCGCACGGCACCGGCACACCGGCCGGGGACGCCGCTGAGCTCGTGGCCCTCGAGGCCGTGTTCGGCGATCGTGCCCGTTCGATCCCGCTCACCGCGACGAAGTCGAGCACGGGCCACCTCCTCGGCGCCTCCGGGGCGATCGAGGCCGTCGTCGCGATCCGCACCCTGCAGACGGGCCTGATCCCGCCCACCGTCAACCTCGACGATCCGGAGTTCGCGGACTGGGACATCGTGCGCGGCACCGCACGAGACGCCGGCCCGATGCGCCGGATCCTCTCGCCGTCCTTCGGCTTCGGCGGCCACAACGGAGCCCTCGTGCTGGAGCGGCCGTGAAACGCCCCGGATCCGGGCCGGATCCGCACACTCACCCCCAGGAGGCACGATGACCGACCGTCTCACCCGCCACGCGGAGCTCGCCGAGCGCTATCTGCCGGAGGAGCTGCTGGAGCGGTTCCGGGAGCGCGCGGGCGTGTACGACCGGGAGAACCGGTTCTTCGACGAGGATCTCGCCGAGCTCACCGAGCGCGGGTACCTGCTGCTGTTCGTGCCCGAGGCGCACGGCGGTCCTGGGCTGAGCCTCGACGAGGTCTCGCACCTGCAGCAGCGCCTTGCGACCGCGGCCCCGGCGACCGCCCTCGCGGTCAACATGCACCTCATGTGCACGGGCGTCGCGAAGGCCCTCGCCGACCGCGGCGACCACTCCCTCGACGGGGTGTTCGCCGAGGCGATGGCCGGAGAGATCTTCGCCTTCGGGATCAGCGAGCCCTCCAACGACTGGGTCATGCAGGACTCGAAGACGGCCGCCGCCCCACAGGCCGACGGCGGGTTCCTCCTCAGCGGGGTCAAGATCTTCACGTCGCTCTCCCCCGTCTGGACGCGTCTCATCACGCACGGCCGCGACGACACGGATCCGGAGAACCCGGTGCTCGTCTACGGCTTCCTCGAGCGCGGCACGGAGGGCATCGCCGTCTCCGACCAGTGGGACGTGATGGGCATGCGGGCATCGCAGAGCCGCGCGACGATCCTGAAGGACGTGCGCATGGCGCCGGAGCGGGTGAACCGCCGCATCGCCGTGGGCCGTGTTCCTGATCTCCTCACGTTCGCGATCACGAGCAACTTCCAGCTGCTCATCGGATCCGTCTACGCCGGCGTCGCCCGCCGTGCGCTCGACCTGGGAGCTGCGGGTCTGAAGAAGCGCCGTTCCGCGAAGGCCGGAGCGACCTACGCCGAGGTGCCGGAGTCGCGCACCAGGCTCGCCGACGCGCACCTCGACTACCTCGCGGTGCCGGCGCAGCTCGAGGCCTACTGCCGCGACTTCGACGAGCTGCTCGATCACGGCGCGCGCTGGCCGCTGCTCCTCGTGAGCGCTCGCCTGAACGCCTCGACCGCCGCACGCCGCGCCGCGGAGGCCGCGCTCATGTGCACGAGCGGAGGCGGCTTCGACAACGGCCACGAGCTCAGCAGGCTCTACCGCGACGCGACCGCCGGCCTCTTCCATCCGCCGAGCGCCGACGCCGCCCGCCCGATGTTCGCCGCGGCGCTGCTGGACGACTGACCCCGCCCCGCACCTGTCGTCGAGGCCCCCTCGCCGCATCCGTGCCCCCTCGCAGGAACGTTCCTGCGAGGGGGCGCCGACGTTCAGAGGGGGCGCCGACGGATCACGCTAGCCCGCGTCTTCGATCACGAACAGCGCACCGCGCTCACCGATCACGGCGGCGGGGGCGTTCGTGTTGCCCGTGGTGATCGTCGGCATGACGGAGGCGTCGATCACCCGGAGCCCCGCGATGCCGTTCACGCGCAGACGCGGATCCACGACGGCGTCCGGATCCGATCCCATCCGGCAGGTGCCGACCTGGTGGTGATACGTGATCGCGGTGCGGCGCACCCAGTCCTCGACGTGGGCGTCCGGCACCTCGGGTCCGGGGTAGGCCTCGGTCGCACCCCACTCGCCGGCGAGCGCCGACCGGGCGCCGATCCGGCGCGCCTGGCGCACGGATGCCGCGAGCGCGGCGACGTCGCGGTCGTCCTCGAGGGCGGCGAGATCGATGAGGAGCGGATCCTCGACCGCGGGACCGGACAGGCGCAGCGCACCGCGGCTGTGCGGCGTGACGAGCCCCGCCATGAGCGAGAAGCCGTCGCCGGGCCCGTGCGCGCCGGGACGAGGCTCGAGCTCGCCCCACATCGGCACGGAGAAGTGGATGGGCTGCGTGTCGGGCTCTGCGAGGTCGTCGCGCGAGCGCCAGAACAGGTGCGTCTGCGTGACGGAGACGCCGGGATCCGGCGCGCCCACCGGCTTCGTCGTCGTGAAGATCACCGGGGAAAGCAGGTGGTCGTGCAGGTTCGCGCCGACCGCGGGGGCGTCGCGGACCACGTCGATCCCGAGGGCCTCGAGATCCTGGCGCGGGCCGATGCCGGTGCGCAGCAGGATCGCAGGGCTGCCGAGGGCGCCCGCGGCGAGGATCACCTCGTCGGCACGGAGCTCCGATCCATCACTCAGGCGCACGCCCACGGCCGCGTCGTCCTCGACGATCACGGAGTGCACCTCGGCGTCCGTGACGATCCGCAGGTTCGGGGCGTCCTCGACCGGACGCACGTACGCCATCCAGGTGTTGACGCGGCGGCCGTCCCGCATCGTGACCTGCTCCTGCGAGACGCCGTCGAGGGTCCCTCCGTTGTAGTCGGGGTTGTGCGCCAGCCCCTCCTGGACTGCGGCGTCGATGATCGACTGCTGGATCGGCACGAGCGGGTAGTCGTCGGTCACGGGCAGCAGGTCGTTCTCGATCGCCTCGTAGACGGGGAGGACCTCGGACCAGCCCCAGCCGGTCGCGCCGGCGCTCTCCCAGCCGTCGAAGTCGGCGGCCGCGCAGCGCACCCAGATCATGGCGTTCAGCGCGTGGGATCCTCCGGTGACCTTGCCGCGCGGCAGGTGCAGCCGGCGTCCTGCCGCGTGCTCCTGCGGCACCGTGAAGTAGTCCCAGTCCTCGGCGGCGTGCCAGAGCTCGCCCGCGCGGGAGGGATCGTGGATCGCGGGGTTGGTGTCGTAGCCGCCGGCCTCGATGAGCGTCACGTCGTAGCCGGCATCCACGAGACGCCGGGTGACGATGCTCCCCGAGGTTCCGGCTCCGACGACGATCGCAGAGCGGGCCATGACTCAGGCCTTCCGGCCGGGGCCGGACACGACCTGCGGCACGGCGACGGACTTGAGGCCCGCGACGCCGAACTCGAGCCCGTAGCCCGAGCTCTTCACCCCGCCGAAAGGCACCATGGGGTGCAGCCCGCCGTGCGAGTTGATCCACACCGTGCCGGACTGCATGCGGGTCGCCGCCTCGCGCGCCGCTTCAGGGTCGCTCGACCACACCGAGGCGCCGAGGCCCACGTCGACCGCGTTGGCCAGGGCGAACGCCTCGTCCACGTCGGAGTAGCGGATGACCGGCAGCGCCGGCCCGAACTGCTCCTCCTGGACGAGCGCGGCGTCGTTGTCGATGTCGGCGACGATCGTCGGCCGGTAGAACAGCTCACCGAGCTCGGGGGCCGCCTCGCCGCCCGTCACGATGCGGGCGCCGCGTGCCCTGGCGTCCTCGACCAGACGCGAGACGATGTCGAACTGCTGCTTGTTCTGCAGCGGGCCCAGCACGTTGTTCTCGTCCAGTCCGTTGCCGATCGGCACGGACGCCGCGATGCCGGCGAGCGCGTCGACGACCTGGTCGTAGAGCGAGTCGTGCACGTAGAGGCGCTTCATGGCCGCGCAGGTCTGGCCGGTGTTGATGAACGCGCCCCAGAACAGGTCCTCGGCGATCGCGGACGGATCCGTGCCCGGCAGCACGATGCCGGCGTCGTTGCCGCCGAGCTCGAGCGTGAGCCGGGCGAGGTTGCCGGCCGAGCTCTCGATGATCTTGCGGCCGGTGGCCGTGGATCCGGTGAACATGATCTTGTCGATGTCGGGGTGCGACGCGATCCGCGCGCCCACCTCCCGGTCGCCGGAGATGCCGATCAGCACGTCGGCCGGCAGCACCTCGTTCATGACAGACAGCATCGCGAGCACGCTCAGCGGCGTGTACTCGCTGGGCTTGGCGACCACGGTGTTCCCCATCCGCAGCGACGGCCCGATCTGCCAGATGGTGATCATGAGCGGCCAGTTCCACGGGCCGATCGCGCCGACGACCCCGGCGGGCTTGTAGACGAGCTCGGCGTGCAGGTTCTCATCGTCGACGAGAACCTCGGGCTCCAGCACCGTGGCCGCGTTCGTGCGCAGCCAGGCCGAGCACGCGCCCAGCTCGAACCGGGCGTTCGGGCCGTTCAGCGGCTTGCCCTGCTCGCGGGAGAGCAGCTGCGCGAGCTCCTCCGCGTTCGCGTCGAGGGCGTCGGCCGCCGCGAGCAGCAGCTCGCTCCGCTTCGCATGGCCGAGCGCCTCCCAGGCGGGCTGCGCGGCCTTGGCTCTGGCGATCGCGTCGTCCAGGTCGGCGACGGTCTGCACCGGAGCGCGGCCGATGGTCTCACGCGTGGCGGCATCGGGGATGTCGCGGCCGGAGCCCTCGGGCGCCTGGACGCGGTCGAGCAGCGCGGACGCAGCGGACGTGTCGGTCATCGGTCTCTCCTTCGAGTGTGCGGACGACGGTCGTCGCTCCCCATTGTCGTCCGGCGCGACGACGCCGACTTGTCGCCGAGCGCGCCGGACATGTCGTTGCGCGAAGGGATCCTCCTGAGCCCTGCGGCGGGGCGGCTCAGCCTCGCGCCACGGCCTCCGCCCGTCCGGGCCGCGCGGCGTCCCACGGTCCGTGGTCGGCGCCCGCGGTGCGCAGGAACACGATGATCCAGCTGAAGATCAGCACGGCGGCGATGAGCTCGACCGCGGTGAGGTTGTAGTAGCCGGTCGCGAAGAACACTCCGAGCAGCGCGATCACGAGCACATACACCCAGCCCAGCACCACGAACACCCGCGAGATCCGGCGCAGGAGCCAGGGCAGTCCGATCACGACCGCGGCGAAGCACACCGCCATGCCCGTCGCGACCGTGTTGTGCACGAGGAAGAAGCGGTCCACCGGGAAGACCCCGACGCACGCGAGGAGCAGCCCGATCAGGACCAGCGCGACGCGCACGATCGTGCGCCCCCGCTCATCCCTCGGCTCCGGCACGGGAAGGGCGGCGGTCGCATAGCGGGCGATCGTGGTGACCATCACGCCCGCGACGATGAGGGTGCCGTTGAACGCGGGCGACGAGGCGTTGCTCGACATGCCGAGCGCCGAGAGGTTGTCGCGCCACCAGTGCGGATCGCTCGCCTCGAGCATCGCCGTGAGCGCCCCGATCACGAGGAAGATCGACAGGATCAGCGAGACCGACATGGGGCTCAGCGCGATCGCGCTCAGGTAGCAGACGTACCCGGTGAGGGCGAGCGCGACGCCCACGAGCACGGCCCCGGGGAAGGCGAAGACCGGCGCGTCCCGGAAGCCCGCCTCGAGCAGGGCGCCGAGGCCGGACAGGGCGAGTAGCGCGACCGCTCCGTGAGCGAGGGCGATCGCGGTCAGCTCGTACCAGCGCAGGCGCTGGCCCGGGATCGCGAAGCCGTCGTTCGCGACGTTCGGATCCTGCTTCTCCGGCGCCTCGGCCGCCTCGGCGCGCAGACCGATGCGGCCCGCGGTGAAGCTCAGTACGGCGACGGCGGCGCCGCCGATCGCGGCGACCGCCCCGACCGACCACGCCCCGGTGATCGACGGGGTGCGATGCCAGAAGATCAGGAGCGAGACGAGGAAGCCCAGCAGGAAGGCCACCGCCCCGGCGAGCAGCGCATCGGTCTCGCGCATCTGGTGCCGCGTCGCCGAGGCGCGCGCGTCCCGCAGACGCCGGATCAGTCGCTCCCATTCGGCTCTCATCGCGCCGCCCTCTCTCGTCTCGTCCCGCGTCCCGTCCAGCCTACGGCGGCGCGGGGCAGGCGCCCGGGGGATGCGTGGCCGAGCCCGCCACTACCCTGAGAACATGACCCAGACCTTCCACGCCCGCGCCGCCCTGCTCGACATGGACGGCACGCTCGTCGACTCGACCGCCGTCGTGGAGCGGCTGTGGCTGGCGTGGGCCGCGCCCCACGGGCTCGAGCCGGAGTTCGTCCTGAGCGTGGTGCACGGCCGCCAGGGCCATCAGAGCATGGCGATCATGCTCCCGGACCGCCCGCACGAGGAGAACCTCGCCGAGAACCGCGTCATGCTCGAGCGCGAGAGCGGCGATGTGGACGGCGTCGTGGAGGTGCCGGGAGCCGCCGCGTTCCTGCAGGCGCTCGCCCCCTTCCCGCACGCGATCGTCACCTCGGCGGACGACCGGCTGATGCGGGCCCGCATGGGCGCCGCGGAGCTCGGCGTGCCGACCGGCCCTGTCACTGCAGAGCACGTGAGCGCCTCCAAGCCGGATCCGGAGGGCTTCCTGCTCGGCGCCGCCCGACTCGGCGTGGATCCGGCGGACTGCATCGTCTTCGAGGACTCCGGTGCGGGGATCCAGGCCGCCCGCGCCGCGGGGATGCGCGTGATCGGCGTCGGTGCGGGATCCGCTGCGCACTCCCCCGACGCCGTCGTCGCCGACCTCACGCACGTGACGGTGACCGCGGACGGCGACGGGTTCGTGCTCACGGTCGACTGACGGCGCGCGCGGCGGGCGTCACCCACTGCGCGCCGCGCCCGGCAGGTGGGGAAAACCACCTTCAGCATGAGACCCACCTTCTGCGGGTCGGTCTCATGCTGAATCCGGTGTCTCGCGGATCCGAGTCCCGTCGGAGGTCTCACCCAGCACCGCGGCCACGGCGGCCTGCGCCTCGACGGCGGTCGCGGATCCGAGCGCCGCGGCGGCCGCACGTCGGCAGTCCTCCGCCGTCAGCGTGCGCAGGCGCGCGGACACCCGGGCGAGGGAACGCGCCGTCATCGACAGGCTCGTGACGCCCAGCCCGACCAGCACGGGCGCGAGGGCCGGGTCGCCGCCCGCCTCGCCGCACACGCCCACCGCCTTGCCCGCGGCGCGCCCCGCCTCCCCCACAACCGCGATCAGGCGCAGCACCGCCGGTTGCCACGGGCCGTTGAGCGCGCCCAGCGGCGCCGACAGACGGTCGGCGGCCATCGTGTACTGCGTGAGGTCGTTGGTGCCGAGGCTCACGAAGTCGACCACGGCGAACAGCTCCGGAGCCATCAGCGCGGCAGCCGGCGTCTCGATCATGATGCCCGCCCGTGCGATCCCCGCCGCATGGCAGGCCGCGGCGAAGTCGCGGGCCTCGTCGACCGTCGCGACCATCGGCGCCATCACCTCGGGGTACGCGCCCTCCGCCGCGCCCGCCGCCGCGATCGCCTCGAGCTGGTGCGCGAGGAGGGCCGGATGCGCCAGGGCGACGCGCAGGCCGCGCACGCCGAGCGCCGGATTCTCCTCGTCCGCCGCGGTCGCGAACGGAAGCGGCTTGTCGCTTCCGGCATCGAGCGTGCGCACGACGACCTTGCGCCCCGCGAACGGCGCGAGTACCCCGCGATAGGCGGCGACCTGCTCGGCGACCGTCGGCTCCTCGGCCCGGTCGAGGAAGCAGAACTCGGTGCGGAACAGGCCGACGCCCTGCGCGCGGACCTCGGCCGCGGCGACCGCGTCGGCCGCACCGCCGACGTTGGCGAGCAGCGGGATCGCCGTGCCGTCCGCGAGCACGCCGGCGCCGTCGAATTCGGGGATCTGATCCGCCGCGGCGACGGTCTCCCCGGCGGGCGGGTCCAGACGCACGGTCCCGGCCTCGCCGTCGACGAGCACGGTGGTCCCGGCCGCGATGCCCTCTGCGCCCGCCGCGCCCACGACCGCCGGGATGCCCAGCGCGCGCGCCAGGATCGCCGTGTGCGAGGTCGGTCCCCCCTCCTCGGTCACGAGCCCCACGCACGCGCTGCGGCCCAGCGTCGCGGTCTCGGCGGGGGCGAGATCCCGCGCGACGAGCACGAACGGATCGGTCCGGTCGGGGATCCCGGGAACCTCCTGCCCGGTCAGCCGCGCCACGATGCGATCGCGTACGCTCCGCACATCGGCCGCGCGCTCCGCCAAGCGCCCGCCCAGGCCGCGCAGCACCTGTTCCTGATCCCCGGCCTCGTCCCACACCGCACGCGCGGCGGACGCGCCGTCCGCGCGCACCCGTGCGGCGGCGCCCGCAGCGAAGTCCGGGTCGGCGGCCAGCAACGCGGTCGCCTCGAGGATCTGCGCGGCCTCGCCGTCCGATGCGGCCGCGGTCGCACGAAGCGCGGCCACGACCTCGGCCGCGGCGGGCGCGATCCGCTCCGCCTCGGTATCGCGTGCGGCGTCCGGCACCCGATCGGCGGGGGGCTCGGCGATCGCTGCGCCGAGCTGCGCGACGGGCGCGATCGCGCGCCCCGGGCTCACGCCGAGCCCGCGCAGCGTCGATCCGGGAGACGCCGGGGGCGTTGCGCGAGCGGAGCGAGACGAAACGTCGTCGCCCGCGAGGGCACCGCGTTTCGTCTCGGGCGCGCTCCGCGCGTCCTCGCTCAACGACCCCGACAGGGCCGTTCCACTCGACGCTCCCGCCCGCGCGTCCTCGCTCAACGACCCCGAAGGGGCGGTTCCCGGCGCCGGCGGCGTCCCGTCCATCTCGCCGAAGCCGTCCTCGAACAGCGCGGCCACGCGCTCCACCGCGGCGGGATCCCCCGCCAACTGCACCTCGTCTCCGGGACGGGCCCCGAAGGCGAGCAGTCGCATCATGCTCGATGCCGGGACCGGATCCCCGTCCGGCAGCCGCCGCAGTCGCAGCTCGGCTCCCGCCGCGGCCTGCGCGATCAGCGCGGCAGGGCGCGCGTGCACACCCGCGGGGTTGCGCACGACCACCGTGCGCGATTCCTCCCCCGGCCGCGAGACCGCAGACGCCGGCGCGCTCGCATCGAGCTCAGGGCCCCCCGACCCGGCCGGAGCCTGCGGCTCGTCTTCCAGCTGCGCCGACTTCGCGATCAGCGCGCCGTTCGCCTCCGCCGCGACGTCGTCCAGCGACCCGCCCTGCGCGGCGGTCACGGTCGCCGCGAGCAGGCCCTCCACGAAAGGTGCGGAGGCGAGCCGCACCGGAACCGCGCTGGCGCGCAGCTCGAGCGCGAACTCGGCGCTCATGACCGCGGATCCGAGATCCATGAGCACGAGCACCCCGTCGCAGACCTCGGCGAGCTCGTCGATCGCCGCCGCCACCTTCGTCGCGTCGGTGCCGAGGATGGGCGCGCCGTCCGCATCCGTCCCGGCCCCCGCGGCGACCGCGATCGGCACGGTCCCGCCCGGCACCATCTGCGCGGCGAGCTCCTGCGCGGCTTCCGCCAGACGCAGGCTGTGCGAGACGGCGACGATCCCGACGGCGCTCATCGTCGCGTCAGCCTGCCACGGCCGCGGCGAGCGTCTCGAACAGCAACGTCGCCGACGCGGATCCCGGATCCATGTGCCCCGCGCTCCGCTCCCCGAGGTAGCTGGCCCTGCCCTTGCGCGCGACGAGGTCGATCGTGGCGTCGCGGCCCGCTGCCGCGGCCGTCGCGGCGGCCGCGGTCGCCTCGGCCGGGGGCTTCCCGTCGGAGAGCGCCGCATCCAGCGCGTCGAGCGCCGGGGCGATCGCGTCGAACAGGGTCTTGTCGCCCGCCTCGGCCTTGCCGCGCGCGACGACGCCCTCCAGTCCCGCCCGCAGTCCGGCGGCGAGCGCGGACGGCTCGACGTCGGTCACGGCGCCGAGCGTCGCCCCGATCCGCAGGAAGAACGTGCCGTACAGGGGACCGCTCGCCCCGCCCACCGTCGAGACGAGCGTCATGCCCACGGTCTTGAACAGCTCGTCCGCCGTCTGCGGAGCGGTCTGCTCGGCCTTCTCGACGGCCGCGGTCATGCCGCGCGCCATGTTCGCGCCGTGGTCGGCGTCGCCGATCGCGGAGTCGAGCTCCGTGAGCCAGTCGCGCTGGGTCACGACGGCGTCGCGGAAGCGGTGCAGCCAGTCGACGAGGACGGCGAGCGGGATGGTGTTCGACATGCAGGTGTTCTCCTTCGGTCGGTTCCTGATGCTCCCGTCGCGAAAGGTGCCGTTCTCGGATCCGGATTCCGGCAGCTTCTGCGACGGAGCGGTGTCAGCGGGGGTCAGGCGCCCCAGCGCAGGCCCGGGGTCACGACGGGCGCGTCCCACAGCCGGATCAGCTCGTCGTCGGCCTTGAGCACGGTGACCGAACAGCCGGCCATGTCCAGCGACGTGATGTAGTTGCCGACGAGGTTGCGGGCGATCGTCACGCCGGCCTTCTCCAGGAGCGCCGCGACCTCCCCGTACATCAGGTACAGCTCGATGAGCGGCGACGCCCCCATGCCGTTGACCATCACGATCGCCGGGGATCCGGTGAAGTCCATGTCGGCGAGGATCGGCTCGACGAGCTGCGCCGCGATGTCCTTGGCGGGCGAGAGCGGAACGCGGTGCCGGCCGGGTTCTCCGTGGATGCCGATGCCGATCTCCATCTGGTCCTCGGGCAGGTCGAACGTGGGCTTGCCCGCCGCCGGCACGGTGCAGCTGGTCAGCGCCATGCCCATGGACCGTCCCTGGCCGTTCACGCGCTCCGCGAGGTCGGCGACGGCGGCGAGGTCCTGCCCCTCCTCGGCGGCGGCGCCCACGATCTTCTCGAGCAGCACCGTGAGGCCGACGCCGCGGCGGCCCGCCGTGTAGAGCGAGTCCTGCACGGCGACGTCGTCGTCCACCACGACCGAGCGCACCTCGATGCCGTCCATCGCGGCGAGCTCGGCGCCCATCTCGAAGTTCATCACGTCGCCGGTGTAGTTCTTCACGATGTGCAGCACGCCCGCGCCGCGGTCGATCGCCTTCGTCGCGGCCTGCATCTGGTCCGGCGTCGGAGAGGTGAAGACCTCGCCGGCGCACGCCGCGTCGAGCATGCCCGTCCCGACGAACCCGCCGTGCAACGGCTCGTGACCGGATCCGCCGCCGCTCAGCAGCGCGACCTTGCCCTCCGCCTTCCGCTCCCGGCGCAGGATCACCCGGTTCGCCATGTCGACGTCGAGCTCCGGATGCGCGAGCGCGAGCCCGCGCAGCGACTCTGCGAGCACGTCCTCCGGGGCATTGATGAGCTTCTTCATCCTGCGACCTCCTTGTTGCAGTTCCACCAGCACCGTTGTCGTCCGACCAGCACTCCGCGGCCGCGGGATCCCGACGGATCCGCCTTCCGGGGCATGCCACGACGCGGAGGACGGGGCCTCTTGCGCCCGGGGGCGACAGCACTCCAGAATCGGAGTACTTTTCGTTAATGTCGAATATGCGATGAGGTCGTCGGATTGTCAAGGCATCGGGCGGCCGGATCCGCACCGCCGTCGCCACCGCCGTCGAGGAGGGAGCAGCACCGATGATCCAGGCGATCGATCGCGCCGCGAAGGTGCTCGAACTGCTGCAGGGATCCCGCCATCTCGGCATCACGGACCTGGCGACGGCGCTGCAGCTGCCGCCGTCGACCGTGCACGGGATCGTGTCGTCCCTGCGCGAGCACGGCCTCGTCGCGAAGGAGCGCGGCGGACAGCGGTACATGCTCGGCCCCACGCTGCTGAAGCTCAGCAGCGTCTACCTCGACTCCCTCGACGTGCGGGCGCGCTCGATGCGCTGGACGCAGGAGCTCGCGCGGCGCACCGGGATGGCCGTGCGGCTCGGCGCCCCGCATTTCGCCGAGGTGCTGGTGATCCACCACACGCTGCGGCCCGACGACAGCCCGCAGATGCTGGAGACCGGGGCGGCGCTGCCGGCGCACGCCTCGGCCATGGGCAAGGTGCTGCTCGCGCACGACCTCGGCTTCCAGCGCGCGGTGTTCGCGGATCCGCTCGCGAGCCTCACGGGCGACACCGTCACGGATCCCGCGGTGCTCGCCGCGGCCCTGCCTGCGATCGCCGAGCACGGCTACGCGGCGGAGGTCGACGAGGCGGTGCTCGGCGAGTCGTCCCTGGCCGCCCCCGTCGCGGATGCCCGCGGCGACATCGTGGCGGCGGTCGCCGTGGTGTACCCCACGGCCGACGGCCCCGCGCCCGACGCCGCGCTGCACGCGCTCCGCGACACCGCGCGCAACATCTCGCGCGAGCTCGGCGTCTCGGCCTGGCCCCCGCGCATCGCTCCCCCCGACGACTGACCCCTCCCCGCCGCGCAGCCGCCCCCGCGGCACCCTCCGCGAGACTGCATCTGGGCGACGAGACAGCGGGCGCGAAGCGCATTCTCGTCGCGGAGTTGCAGTCTCGCGGTCAGGCGGTGGGGGGAAGGCCCAGGTCCTCTTCGCGGACCGTGCCCTTGGCCGACCACGGGAAGTCGATCCAGCGATCGGTGTCCTTCCAGGCGTAGTCGGGCTGGATGATCGTGGTGGGCTTGGTATAGATCGTGACCGAGCGCACGTCGGCGCCCTTCTCGCGCAGCAGCTCCACGGCGAGCGCGAGGGTGCGCCCGGAGTCGGCCACGTCGTCGACGAGCAGCACGCGACGACCGTTCAGGTAGTCCATGTCGAGCGCCGGCGGGATCACCTCCGGGGCGTCCAGCACCGTGCCGATGCCCGTGTAGAACTCGACGTTGATCGCGCCGCAGTTCTTCGCCCCGAGCCCGTACGCGATGGCGCCGGCCGGCAGCAGCCCGCCCCGGGCGATCGCGACGACCACCTCGGTCTCGAAGCCCGAATCGAGGATGTCGCGGGCCAGATCCCGCATCGCCTCGCCGAAACCATCCCAGGTGAGCACTTCGCGCTCGATCACCGCATCCGTCATGGATCCATTCTGCCGTGCGGATCCCCCTGCCGGGTACGCGGATCCCCGCAGGATCCTTGTCAGTTCCGGCCGAAGTCCTCGAAGATCAGCGTGGTGCGGGTCGAACGGACCGCGGAGATGGCCTGGATGTCCTCGAGCACGATCCGGCGGAGGTCGCGCGCATCGCTGGCCCTCACCAGCAGGATCACATCGAAGTCCCCGCCGACGAGGGCCATGTGCTCGACCTCGGGGATCCGCTGCAGCTGCTCCTGCACCTCCTGCCAGGCCGGCTGCTCGAGCGCGAGCATGACGTAGGCCGATGCGTGGTGGCCGAGCAGCACCGGATCCGTGCGCACGGTGTATCCGGTGATGACCCCGGCGTCGGTCAGCCTCTTGATGCGCGCGTGCGCACCCGCCCGCGAGATGTGCACGGTCTCGGCGATCGCCGTCATGGACACGCGCGCGTCGCGGCGCAGTTCACCGAGGATCGCCAGGTCGATGTCATCCAGCTCCGCCATACGTGCGCCTTCCCTCTCCTGATTCGCTGACACTCTGCACCATTCTGGCGCGCTTTCTCTGCAATCGTCCAGATTCGCCCGGATCCTGTTGGACGACTGCATTCACGGACGCACACTGGAGGCATCACGTTCGGCAAGGAAGGCGGACCCGATGCAGCACACGATGCCTGCCACGAGCCACCCGCGCGACGGTGCGGATCCGCGCGATCTGCTCCCCCGCGACGAGCCGGTGCGGCTCATCGATGAGACCGGCTCCTCGCGCCTCGACGACGCCTATCCGATGCCCGCGGACGAGCTCCTCGGACGCGCCTACCGCGGACTCGTCGAGGGGCGCCGGATCAACGATCAGGCGAACGCCCTGGTCCGGCAGGGGCGCCTCGCCGTCTACCCTTCCTCGCACGGCCAGGAGGCCTGCCAGATCGCGGCGTCGCTCGTGCTCGGCGCGCAGGACTGGCTGTTCCCGACGTACCGCGACTCGGTCTCGGTGATCGCCCGGGGCGTCTCCCCCGCCGACGCCATGGTGCTGCTGAAGGGCGACTGGCACTCCGGCTACGACCCGCACGAGCACCACGTGGCGCCGCAGACCACGCCCCTCGCGACGCAGCTGCTGCACGCGGTCGGCTTCGCCCAGGCCGCGAAGCACCGCGGCGAGGACACGGTCGTGCTCGCGATGTGCGGCGACGGATCCACGAGCGAGGGCGACTTCCATGAGGCGCTGAACTTCGCCGCCGTGTTCCACGTGCCGGTCGTGTTCTTCGTGCAGAACAACGAGTTCGCGATCTCGGTGCCGCTCTCGCGGCAGACTGCCGCCCCCTCGCTCGCGCACAAGGCGATCGGCTACGGCATGCCCGGCCAGCGCGTGGACGGCAACGACGTGGCGGCGCTCCTCGCGGTGCTCGGCGAGGCCGTGGACCGCGCGCGGGCGGGAGGGGGCCCGACCCTCGTCGAGGCGCACACCTATCGGA
This sequence comes from Microbacterium sp. NPDC056052, assembly GCF_042266785.1. Lineage (NCBI taxonomy): Bacteria > Bacillati > Actinomycetota > Actinomycetes > Micrococcales > Microbacteriaceae > Microbacterium > Microbacterium sp. NPDC056052. The sequence continues at coordinate 185,637 of NZ_JBHJWV010000006.1, read as the reverse complement.
TGCAGGCGCACACGAACGCCGATGACGACACCCGCTACCGCGAGCGCGCCGAGGTGCAGGCCTGGGCGGAGAAGGATCCTCTGGCGCGCCTGCGCGCGCATCTCACCGCGCGGGGTCTGCTCGACGCGGCGCGCGAGCAGGAGCTCGCGGAGGGCGCCGAGACCATCGCCGCCGCGCTCCGCGACGCCCTGAACACCGACACCGACCTCGATCCGGAAGACCTGTTCCGGTTCGTGCGCAGCACCCGGTCGCCGCAGCTGCAGGAGCAGTGGCTCCAGCTGCGCGACGAGCTGGAGCGCTCCGGATCCGCTCCCGAAGCATCCGCCCCCGAAGGAGGCATCCGATGACCATCGCCCACGAGGGCGTCCGCGTGGACGCCGCGCACCCCGAGGACCGGACCGCGTCGACCGTGCAGACCATGACGATGGCGGCGGCGCTCAACCGCGCCCTCGCCGACGCCATCGAGGCCGATCCCGACGTCATCGTCTTCGGCGAGGACGTCGGAGCCCTCGGCGGGGTCTTCCGCATCACCGACGGCCTCACCGCGCGCTACGGCGAGGACCGCTGCTTCGACACGCCGCTCGCGGAGTCCGGCATCGTCGGCACCGCGGTCGGTATGGCGATGAACGGCATGCGTCCCGTGATCGAGATGCAGTTCGACGCGTTCGCGCTGCCCGCCTTCGAGCAGGTCGTCAGCCACGTCGCCAAGCTCGGCAACCGCACCCGCGGCGCCCTGCCCATGCCGATGGTGATCCGCATCCCCACGGGCGGCGGCATCGGCGGCGTCGAGCACCACTGCGACTCCTCCGAGGCCTACTATGCGCACACACCGGGTCTGACCGTGGTGTGCCCGTCCAGCCCGCAGGACGCGTACTCGCTGCTGCGCGCCGCGATCACGTCGCCGGATCCGGTGATCTTCCTCGAGCCGAAGAAGCTGTACTGGACGAAGGGCGAGGTCGACACGTCGATCACCGGCTCGATCGGATCCGCCCGCATCGCCCGCGAAGGCACCGACGTGACGCTCATCTCCTACGGGTCCTCGGTGGCGACGTGCCTCGAGGCCGCGGGGATCGCGGCCGCCGAAGGGCGCAGCGTACAGGTCGTCGACGTGCGGACGCTCACCCCGATCGACGACGCCACGATCACCGCCGCGGTGCGATCGACCGGCCGCGCCGTGGTCGTCGCCGAGGCGCCGGGCTACGCGAGCGTGGCCAGCGAGATCCAGTCCAGGGTGTTCGAGCGCTGCTTCGAGTTCCTGGAGGCGCCCGTGCGCAAGGTCACCGGCTTCGACACCCCGTTCGCCCCGCCGAAGTTCGAGCACTGGTACCTGCCCGACGCCGACCGCGTGCTCGACGCGATCGACACGCTGCACTGGCTCGACGAGCACGGAGAAGAAGCATGACCACCGCGACGACCAGGGTCTTCCGCCTGCCGGATCTCGGCGAGGGCCTCACCGAGGCCGGTCTCGTGCAGTGGCTGGTGCAGGTCGGCGACACGATCCGCACCGACCAGCCCATCGCCGAGGTCGAGACCGCGAAGAGCGTGGTCGAGCTGCCCTCGCCGTATGCCGGCGTGGTCCTCGCGCTGCACGGCGAGCCCGGCGACACGATCGACGTCGGCGCCCCGGTGCTCGAGGTCGCGGATCCCGATGCTGTCGCGGCTCCGGCGGATCCGGCCGCTCCCGCCGCCGAAGCAGCGACGGGCGGCGACGTCGAGAAGGAGGCCTATCGCGCCGAGGAGCGGGCGGGATCCGGATCCGGCAACGTGCTGATCGGCTACGGCACGACCGAACGCGCCGGATCGGGCCGCCGCCGCGCACGCCGCACGGCCGGCCGCCCCCTGGGGCCGTTGAGCGAGGACGCGGCGCCGCCGCGACCGAGACGAAACGCCGCACCCGAGGAGCCTCCCGCACCGACGTCCCCGTCCCCGGACCGGTTCCTGAGCGAGCGCAGCGAGACGAAGGACGGCCCGGTCGCGGTGCGCTCCCCGCTCGTCCGCCGGCTCGCGCGGGATCTCGGTGTCGACGTGCGTCGGATCAGCCCCACCGGATCCGACGGCGCCGTCACCCGTGCCGACGTGCTGCGCGCGGCCGTGGACCAGGCGGTGGACGGGATGTCGCTGCACACGCTCACCTCCCCGGGCGGTGCTCCCGCTTCAGCGCCCAGGACCGCCGAGAGCGTCGGGGGAACAGTCGACGGTCTCGCCGTCACTTCCCGCGCACGCATGTCGCCGCTGCGCAAAGCGGTGAGCGCGAAGCTCACCCGCAGCCGCTCCGAGATCCCCGAGGCCACGGTCTGGGTGGACGTCGACGTCACCGAGCTCTGGAACCTCCGCGCCGCCATGGCACCGGAAGGCGGCAGGGCCCCCTCCGTCACGGCCCTCGTGGCGCGGTTCGTGCTGATCGCGCTCGCGGAGCACCCGCTGCTGGCCTCGCGGCTCAGCGACGACGCGGGCGAGATCCTCTCGTTCGACGGCGTGAACCTCGGCGTCGCGGCCGACACCGAGCGCGGCCTCATGGTGCCGGTGATCCCGCGGGCGCACGAGCTCAGCGTCGACGAGCTCGACGCGGCGCTGCGCGAGCTCGCGGCGACCGCCCGTGCCGGATCCATGCCACCGGAGCGGCTGCGCGGATCCACCTTCACGCTCAACAACTACGGCGGGCTGGGCGTGGACGGATCCGCCGCGATCATCAACCACCCCGACGTCGCGATCCTCGGCATCGGCCGGATGATCGAGCGCCCCTGGGTCGTGGACGGCGCGATCGTGGCCCGGCGCATCGCGCAGCTCTCGCTGGTCTTCGACCATCGCGTCTGCGACGGCGGCTATGCCGCCTCGTTCCTGCGCCGCGTCATGGAGCTCCTGGAGCACCCCGCCCGCGCCTTCGGCCGGGTGCGCTGAGTCGCGCCTCTCGGGTGGGGCCGGCGGATCCGCCTCTGCACGGGACCGGGCGAGAGCCCGTCGGCGAGGACTTCAGCCCCGCAGTGCGAGCACGAACGGCAGGACGTCGGTCGCGCCCGCCCGGCGAAGGAGGCGGGCGGCGACGGTGAGCGTCCACCGGCTGTCGGCCAGGTCGTCCACGAGGAGCACGGGGCCCGCGGGGACATCGATGCCGTCCGCGCTGAGGCGATCCCAGACCCCTGCGAGACGGAAGACGCTGTTGCCGCCTGGGCCGCCGGTCGGCCCGCCCTCGGCGAGGCCGAGCTCGCCGAGATACGGCAGCCGGCCGATGCTCGCGAGCCCTTGCGCCAGCGATGCGACGAGCTGGGGCCTCGATCGCGACGGCATCGCGACGACCGCGGCGGGGCGCTCCGCCCACCCCCATCCGGCCAGCACGCGCACGCAGGCGGCGAGCACCGACGGGGACACCGGTCCATCGGCGGCGCCGGGCGCGAACAGCTCCCGCATCGTGCCGCCCCAGCCCAGGTCGGTGAGCCGCGCGAGCGCGCGCCCCTCGCCGGCCTGCTCGGCCGCATCGATGCGCCCCTTCACCGGCACACCGAGGCGGTCCGCCCCGGTCGGCCAGGCGCGACGCGGCTCGATCGGCACCCCCACCCGGTCGAGCGACGTCGTGGCGGCGGCCGCCGCAGCGGATCCGACCTCCGTCGGGAACCAGACGCCCGCACAGTTGTCGCACCGTCCGCAGGGCACCGCGGTGGCGTCATCGAGCGTGCGCTGCAGGAACTCCATACGGCACCCGCGGGTCTGCTCGTACTCCACCATGTGCTGCTGCTCGGCGAGGCGCTCCGCGGCGATCCGCCCATAGCGCTCGGCGTCGTAGGTCCACGGTTCCCCCGTCGCGATCCACCCGCCCTGCACCCGCCGCACCGCGCCGTCCACGTCGAGTACCTTCAGCAGCAGCTCGAGCGGCGTGCGCCGGATGTCGACGATCGCCTCGAGCGCCGGCGTCGAGACCGGCTGGTCGCCGAGCGCCGCGATCACGCGCTCGGCGCGCTCCCGGTCCGGCATCGACGCGGTCGCGAAATAGTGCCAGATGTCGCGGTCCTCCGCACCTGGCAGCAGCAGCACGTCGGCGCTCTCGCTCGCGCGCCCCGCGCGACCGACCTGCTGGTAGTACGCGACCGGCGACGACGGGGCGCCCAGGTGCAGGACGAAGCCCAGATCCGGCTTGTCGAAGCCCATCCCGAGTGCGCTCGTCGCGACCAGCGCCTTGACCTCGTTGCGCTTCAGCATGCTCTCGGATTCGGCGCGCTCATCCGGATCCGTCTGGCCCGTGTATGCGCGGACCTCGTGCCCGCGTTCGCGCAGCAGCCGTGCCGTGTCGACCGCGGCGGCCACCGTCAGCGTGTAGATGATGCCGGATCCCGGAAGGTCGTCGAGGTGGCTGAGCAGCCAGGCGAGCCTGCTCGTCGCATCCGGCAGGCGCAGGACCCCCAGCCGCAGCGACGACCTCGCGAGCGGCCCGCGGATCGTGAGCACCTCGGATCCGGATCCGGTCGGTTCGCCGTCCGTGTGCACGCCGCTCGTGCCCAGCTGCTCGGCGACATCGGCCACCACCCGGCTGTTCGCGGTCGCGGTGGTCGCGAGCACCGGCACGTCGGACGGCATCTGCGCGATCAGGTCGCGCAGCCGCCGGTAGTCGGGACGGAAGTCGTGCCCCCAGTCGCTGATGCAGTGCGCCTCGTCGACCACGAGCATGCCGATCCGGCGCACGAGGGCCGGCAGCTGCTGCTCGCGGAACGAGGGGTTGTTGAGCCGCTCCGGCGAGACCAGCAGCACGTCGACCTCATCGCGGTCGAGCTGCTCGAGCACATCGGCCCATTCGTGCGCGTTGGTCGAGTTGATCGCGACCGCACGCACACCCGCGCGTTCCGCAGCGCCGATCTGGTCGCGCATGAGAGCCAGCAGCGGCGACACCAGCACGGTCGGTCCTGCGCCGGCCTGACGCAGGAGCAGGGTCGCGACGAAGTACACGGCGGACTTGCCCCATCCGGTCCGCTGCACGACGAGCGCCCTGCGGCGGTCGGCCACCAGCGCCTCGATCGCCTCGAACTGCCCGTCGTGGAACACCGCATCGGGGCGGCCCACGAGCGCGCGCAGGGCTTCGAGCGCCCGATCCCTGATCCCGGCGGTGGCTGTGTTCGACGTCATGCTTCCACCCTGCCCTGTTCCGCGGACATCGCGATGTCGGAACCCGGTGCGACAATGCCGTCATGAGGCTCAGCGCGCTCGTCATCGCGACCGGAGAGGCCGCCGCCACCTCGTCGCGCCTGGCCAAGATCGAGGTGCTGGCGCGGTTGCTCCAGAGGGCCGAGCCCGACGAGCTCGCGCCGCTCGTCGGCTTGCTCCTGGCCTCGCCGCGGCAGGGCAGGCTCGGTGTCGGCTGGCGCGGGATCACCGCGGTCGAGGCAAGGCCCGCCGAGGAGCCGTCCCTGACCGTCGCCGACGTCGACCGTGCACTCGACGACCTCGCCGCAGTGGCGGGATCCGGATCCGCCGCCGCGCGCTCCGCCCTCCTCGCAGGGCTGGCCGCCCGCGCCACGGCGGAGGAATGGGACTTCCTCGCGCGGGCGATGCTCGGGGAACTGCGCACGGGCGCGCTCGCGGGCGTGCTGCTCGACGCGATCGCCCGCGCCTCGGACCGCTCTGCTGCCACCGTCCGTCGGGCGGCGATGCTCTCCGGCGACCTCGGCGCGACCGCACTCATCGCCCTCACCGGCACCGCGGAGGACCTGGACGCCGTAGGGCTCGCCGTGGGCCGCCCGGTGCTGCCGATGCTCGCCGCGAGCGCCGCGACTCCGAGCGCGGCGCTGGAGATCACCGGCGAGGCCTCGGTGGAGTACAAGCTCGACGGCGCGCGCATCCAGGTGCACCGCCACGGCGACGACGTCCGCATCTTCACGCGCAGCCTCGCCGACGTGACGCACCGGCTCCCCGAGATCGTCGAGACCGTGCGCGCGCTGCCCGCGCGCGACCTCATCCTCGACGGCGAGACGCTGTCGCTCGACGAGGACGGCGGGCCCCGTCCGTTCTCGCAGACCATGTCGCGGTTCGGCGCCGACGCCGCACGTGAGCTCGTGCTGCGGCCGTGGTTCTTCGATCTGCTGCACGTCGACGGCCGCGACCTCCTCGACGAGCCGCTCGCGGTGCGCCTCGCGGAGCTCGAGCGGGTGGCCGGCGCCTGGCGCATGCCCGGGATCGTCACAGGCGACCCCGAGTCCGCCGAGCGCCTGTCCCGCGAGGCGCTGGCCGCGGGGCACGAGGGCGTGGTGGTCAAGGCGATCGGATCCGCCTACGCCGCCGGCCGTCGCGGCAAGTCCTGGGTGAAGGTCAAACCCGTGCTCACGTTCGACCTCGTCGTTCTCGCCGCGGAGTGGGGATCCGGCCGTCGCCGCGGCTGGCTCTCGAATCTGCACCTCGGAGCCAGGGATCCGGAGGGCGAGTTCGGTGAACCGGGAGAGTTCGTCATGGTCGGCAAGACCTTCAAGGGCCTCACGGACGAGCTGCTGCGCTGGCAGACGGAGACCTTCCCCGAGTACGAGACGCGACGCACGGGGGCCGCCGTGTTCCTCCGCCCCGAGGTCGTCGTCGAGATCGCGATCGACGGGGTGCAGCACTCTCCGCGCTACCCCGGCGGCATCGCGCTGCGCTTCGCCCGTGTCAAGCACTACCGTCCCGACAAGACCGCGGCCGACGCGGACACGATCCAGACCCTCCGCGCACTGCTGCGGGGGTGAGCGGCGGAGCACAGGCCGGTGCCACGGCACACCCCGCGGCACCCGCGAGACTCGGGCTGCGCGGCTCACTCGAGCCGGGTCAGCTCCACCGAGACGAACAGCTCCGAGCCGCCCGCGCCCGCGTACACGCCACGCAGAGGAGCCACATCCGCGTACTCCCGTCCGTGGCCGACCCGGACGTGCGATTCGCCGATCTCCACGAGATTCGTGGGATCGTAGCCGCGCCACCGCCCGGAGAACCACTCCACCCACGCGTGGGATTCGCCGACGACCGCGTCTCCGATCACCGCGGTCGGGTCGGGGTGCAGATACCCCGAGACATAGCGCGCCGGAATCCCCGCGGCCCGCAACACCCCGAGCGCGATGTGCGCGATGTCCTGGCACACGCCGGAGCGGGTGGGCCAGGCGTCGCGCGCCACGGAGTGCACGCCGGTGACTCCGCTTCGGTACTCCATCGCCTCGCCGACGGCGCGGCAGATCGCGCGCGCGGTCTCGTCGACGTCGAGCCTGTCCGCGCGGATCCGGTCAGCGAGGGCCCGCATCTCCTCGTCCGGATCGGTTGCAGGGGTCTGCGCGATCAGTTCGGCCAGCGCGAGCGATCGCGGGATCCGCGTGGCCAGCTCCTGCCACGTGATGACCTCGCCGGCCGCCGCGACCGGCCGTACGTCGACCATGCTCGTCGCGGTCACCTCCAGCACCCGGTGCGGTGAGAGCACCTCGAACGTCGACACCCTGGTGCCCCAGTGATCGGAGTAGGAGTGCTGCGTTGCGGCCGGGGTGATCGCGAGCGCGGCCTGCAGCACGAACTGGCCTTCCTGGGAGTGCGGCAGCATCCGCGCCTCGTTGTACGACGCGGTCGCCGGTTCCGGATACCGGAAGCCCGTACGGTGCGAGATGCGCAGACGGCTCACAGCGCCTCTCCGATCCACACCGGCATCGCGATCGAGGGGAAGTACTGCTCCCGGATCGCATCGCTCGCCAACGAGACGCCCACCTGCACCTCTTCCATGCTCTCCGCCAGCCGGTGCACGGTGTCGCCGATCGGTCGGAATTCGAGTTCGGACCGCATCCGTCCGAGCACCTGGCTCGCGCGTCCGGGCGCACGGAACGCTCCGCTCGGCTCGATGCCGCGCAGGCACTCCTCCGCGTGCAGGATGCTCGCCAGCACCGAGCGCGGGAACAGCCGGTCCACCAGCAGGAACTCGACCGCCGAGGTGGCCGTCGGCACCGCGGGGTGGCTGCGCAGATGAGCCTCGTAGGCGCCGCAACTGCGCAGCAGCGTCGTCCAACTCGGTCCGCCGGCCTCCGTGAGCGAGCGGGTCGCGAGCAGTCGCGCCGTCATGTCCGCGCGCTCGATCGCCCGGCCGAGGGAGAAGAACTGCCAGGCCACGTCACGGCTGGTGGAGGAGTCGACGACACCGAACGCGAGCGCCGCGCGGTCCCGCACCCAGCGGAAGTACTGGTGGGTCTTGTCGGTGGCGATCCGGCGCGGAACGCGCGCGTTCGTCTCGTTCAGCGTCTCCCACAGATCCGTGGAGATGATCTCGCGGGCCCGCCGCGCGTTCTCCCGCGCCGCCCCGATCGAATGCGCGATCGACGCCGCATGATCCGGATCCAGGGCGAGCAGGTTCATCACGTCCTCGCGGCTCAGGGCGGTGCCGGCATCGACCGCCGTGCCCATGACCGACAGCAGGGCTCGACAGGCGGTGTCCTCATCGACCCAGGGGTCCTCCAGCAGCAACTGCAGATGCACGTCGAGGATCCGCGCGGTGCCATCGCCGCGCTCCACGTAGCGGCCGATCCAGAACAGCGCTTCGGCGATCCGGCTCAGCACGTCCTCGCCCCCTCCGCCTCGGGCGAAGAGGATGCCTGCTGCTGTTGCTGTTGCTGTTGCTGCTGCTGCCGGGCCACGAGATCCTCGTCCTGCGGCGAGGAGAGGAACGGCGTGTGCGGGTCCGCACGCAGCGACGACGACGAGACCACGGGGATCGCGCTGGTCGCCAGCGACACCTCATCGGAGGCGGCATCGGCGACGCCCGTGGCGCCGACCGCGGGGACCGCTCCGGTCATCAGCGGGGAGGGGTCCAGCACCCAGGTGTCCTTGGACCCGCCGCCCTGGCTCGAGTTCACCACCAGCTGCCCCTCGGGCAGCGCGACCCTGGTGAGCCCTCCGGGCAGCACCCAGATGTCGGTGCCGTCGTTCACCGCGAACGGGCGCAGATCCGCATGGCGGGGACGGAAACCGTCTTCGACCAGCGTCGGGATCGTGGACAGCTGCACGACGGGCTGCGCGATCCAACCGCGCGGGTCCTCGAGGAGACGCCGGCGCAGAAGGTCCAGGGTCTCGCGCGACGCGTCCGGCCCGATCACGATCCCCTTGCCGCCCGACCCGTCGACCGGTTTGACGACCAGCTCGTCCAGTCGATCGAGCACCTCGGCGAGGGCGTCGGGTTCGGAGAGCCGCCAGGTATCCACATTCGGCAGGATCGGATCTTCGTCGAGGTAGTAGCGGATGAGCTCCGGAACGTAGGTGTAGACGAGCTTGTCATCGGCGACGCCGTTGCCGACCGCGTTCGCGATCGTCACGGTGCCCAGACGCGCGGCGAGCATCAGCCCCGGCGCCCCCAGCACTGAATCGGGGCGGAAGTGCTGCGGATCGAGGAACTCGTCGTCGACCCGGCGGTAGATGACGTCGACACGGGTCGGGCCGGCGGTGGTGTGCATCCACACGCGCCCTCCGGCGCAGAACAGGTCTCGGCCCTCGACGAGCTCGACACCCATCATGCGCGCGAGCAGGGTGTGCTCGTAGTACGCGGAGTTGTGCACCCCGGGGGTGAGCACGACCACGGTCGGGTCGTCCACCCCCTGCGGCGCCGCGGCCCGCAGGGCCTGCAGCAGGCGGGCCGGGTAGTCCACCACGGGACGTACGCGCAGACTCGTGAACAGTTCGGGCAGGGTCTGCGCCATCACCCGGCGATTCGCGAGCACGTAGCTCACCCCGCTCGGCACGCGCACGTTGTCCTCCAGTACGCGCCAGGCACCCTGACCATCGCGGATCACATCAATGCCGGCGACGTGGATCCTCACCCCGTTCGCCCCGACGATGCCGGAGGCCTGCCGGTGGTAGTGCGTCGAGGATGAGATCAGGGACGCGGGGATGATGCCGTCCGCCACCGCGCTGCACGAGCCGTAGACGTCGGTGAGGAAGGCCTCGAGCGCTCGCACCCGCTGCGCGACGCCGCGCTCGACGTACGACCAGTCGTCGGCGGCGATGACCCGCGGCACGACATCGAGCGGGAACGGCCGCTCCTCGCCCGCGAAGTCGAAGGTGACCCCCTGCGCGAGGTAGGAGCTCGCCAGCGCCTCGGTCCGCGCTCGGAGCTCGGCGTCGTCCATCCCCGCCAGCGCGGGGTACATCTCGCGGTAGGGGCGACGCACCTCGGTCCCGCCGGGGATGGCGTCCGCGGGGAACATCTCGTCCCAGGCGGAGGACGGGGGGAGATCGCCCGTTCGGGTCGCATAGCCGCGGAAGAGTGACTGCATGGCCGTATGATCCCGGCTCCGTGTTTCCGTTCCGAGTCGGCGGGAAGACGGCATGTTTCGCGGGAGGACGGAGTAGACTTCCGAGGTCCGGCGCAGCGCGCCGGTGCTCGAAAAAGGGGCACGAAGCCCGCAGCGCGACGACGCGCTCCGGCGAGACACATACGGATCCTCGTTCCGTTGTCGTCTCGAAAGGCCGTTCCGCATGCCCACCGTCTCCGCGCACGTCGCTCTCACCCTCGCCCAGCACATCGACGCCGTCTTCGGCGTGATGGGCAATGGCAACGCCTACTTCCTCGACGCGATCGAGAAGCAGACCGACGCCTCGTTCACCGCCGTCCGGCACGAGCAGGGCGCCGTGGTCGCCGCCGACGCGCACTTCCGTGCCTCGGGCCGGATCGCCGCCGCCACCAGCACCTACGGCGCCGGCTTCACCAACACCCTCACCGGCCTCGCGGAATCGGTGCAGGCGCACATCCCGCTCGTGCTGGTCGTCGGCGACGAGCCCACGAGCGGTCCGCGCCCCTGGGACGTCGATCAGATCGCCCTCGCCTCGGGCGTCGGCGCCCGCACGTACACGGTGGGCCGGGCCGACGCGGCCGCCACCACGGTCATCGCGATCGAGCACGCCCTCACCTACCGGGTGCCGGTCGTCCTGGCGATCCCCTACGACGTCGCCGCTCTCGAAGCGGGCGAGGTGCCCGCCGCCCCTGCCCCGCGCGTGCCGGCGCCGCTCGCCCCGAAGGGCGAGTTCGCGGAGGGGATGCTCGACCGCGTGGCCGAGGCCCTGCGCTCCGCGAAACGCCCGTTCCTGCTCGCCGGACGCGGCGCCTGGCTCGCCGGCGCGGGTGAGGCCCTCGGCGCGCTGGCCGACGCGACCGGTGCGCTCACCGCGTCCTCCGCGCTCGGCCGCGGGGTGTTCCCCGACCAGCGCTTCGACGTCGGCGTGACCGGCGGCTTCGGCGCCGAGGGCGCGATGGAGTTCATCCGCGAGGCCGACGTCGCGGTGGTCTTCGGCGCCTCGCTCAACCAGTTCACGATGCGGTTCGGCGCGCTGTTCGCCCCGGACACGCAGGTCTTCCAGATCGACGTGGCGCCCGCGGCCACGCATGCGCACGTCGGCGGCTTCGTGCGCGCCGACGCCAGGCTCGCGGCCGAGGAGCTCGTGTCGCGGCTGCAGGGCGTCGGGGGATCCGGCTGGCGCGAGAGCGTCGACGTCGCCGCCGCCCGCGTCTACGACTCCGGTGACGAGACCGCGCCCGACGGCCGTCTCGACCCGCGCTCCGCGGCGCTCCGCATCGCCGAGCTCCTCCCCCAGGACCGCGTCGTGGTCTCGGACGGCGGGCACTTCATCGGCTGGGCGAACATGTACTGGCCGGTCGCGTCGCCCGACCGGATGATGATGATCGGCACCGCGTTCCAGGCGATCGGCCAGGGCTGGCCGAGCGTCGTCGGCGCCACGCGCGCCCGCCCGGAGGCGACCGTGGTGCTCACCTCCGGCGACGGCGGCGGCCTCATGGCGATCGCCGACCTCGAGTCGGCCGTCCGCGCCGCCGGCGGCCGGGGCATGGCCGTGATCTGGAACGATGCGGCCTACGGCGCCGAGGTGAACCTTTACGGCCTCAAGGGCCTGGCACGCGAGCCCATGCTCATCCCCCAGGTCGACTTCTCCGCCTTCGCCGCGGCCGTGGGCGCGGAGGGGGTCGCCGTGCGCACGCTCGCCGACCTCGACCGCCTCGCCTCCTGGACCGCAGAGGATCCGTCCTCCCGCCCCTTCCTCGTGCTCGACCTGCGGATCTCGGGCGACGTGATCGCTCCGTACCAGGAGGAGATCATCCGCGTGAACTCCTGAGCCCGCGGGCGGTCCGGACGACCCCCGGATCCCCGGCGCGGTCCTAGGCTCGATCTCATGAGCGCCAGCCCCGAGATCCTCCGCTACGCCGCCTTCGCCGATGCCCCCGAGGGCGGCAACCCGGCGGGCATCGTCCTCGGCGCCGCCGCGCTGACCGACGCCGAGATGCTGCGGATCGCCGCCGACGTGGGATACCCGGAGACTGCGTTCCTGCTCTCCTCCGCGACCGTCGACGGCGTCCGGCGGCACCGGATCCGGTACTGGTCGCCCGCCGCGGAGGTCCCGTTCTGCGGGCACGCGACGGTCGCCACCGCCGTCGTCCTCGCCGAGCGCGAGGGGCCAGGGGCGATGGTCTTCGACACCTCCGTCGGCGAGGTCGCGATCACGGCGACGTCCGTGGCGGACGGGGTCGAGGTCTCGTTCACCAGCGTCGAGCCGACCGTGCGCGCGCTGGATCCGCAGGTCCTCGACGAGACCCTCGAGCTGCTCTCGCTGCGCACCGAAGACCTCGATGCGGCCTTCCCGCCGCGGGAGGCGTTCGCGGGCAACTGGCACCCCGTGCTGGTGCTGGCGGATCCGGAGATCTTCCACCAGTTCCGGTTCGCGCCGGAGCCCGTGGCGGAGCTCATGCTCGCTCAGGGCTGGACCGGCACGATCACCGTGCTGCACGCGCTGTCGGACCGCGAGTTCCTGGCCCGCAACATCTTCCCGGTCGCGCGGATCACCGAGGACCCTGCGACCGGATCCGCCGCCGCCGCGACCGGCGCCTACCTGCGCGCGATCGACCGCGTCCCCGAGGGCCGCGTCGTGCGGATCCACCAGGGCGCGCACGTCGGCCGCCCGAGCCTGCTGACCGTCACGATCCCCGGGTCCGGCGGCATCGTCGTGACCGGAGGGGCGACCAGGATCGTGGGCTGAATCGCATCACCGAGTTTCCGCCCGTGTCCCACTTTCGGCTGTGATTCGGCCTGATTCACAGCCGAAAGTGGGACATCACCCGCACATAGTGGGACATGGTGGGCACCGCCCTCCCGGAGCGGGCACAGCCGGCCCGCTGATCACACCTCCAGGAAGGCGCCCTCCAGGAACGACGCGAGCTCGTCGACGCCGTCGAGCGGCAGGATCGCGGCGACGTACTGGTCCGGGCGGACCACCACCACGACGCCGTCGCGGGACAGCTCGCGCTCGGCGAAGATGTCCGTCGCCGACCAGTGCGAGGGCGCCGCGGCGTACAGCTTCTCCCAGTCGGTGAGACCGAGCGGGCCGGTCTTCGGCTGGAACAGCGCGGGCGCGGTCGTGACGTCGAGATCCTCGTAGGACCGCTGAGAGACCGCCTTCACGTCGAACACCGCGTCCACGTCGCCGTCAGCCGGGGTGAAGCGGGCGAACACGGGCGCCGCGGCGGCGGCCCAGGCGTCGAGGCCCGCACCGGAGGCGTCGCCGAACGCATACACGCGCCAGCGGCCATCGGCCTTGGCATGGTGGCCGAGGTGGATGACGTTGCCGTCCGACACGCGCACGACCTCGGCGCTCTTGAAGCGCTTGCCGAGCGGGAAGCCCGCGGCGAGCGCCTGATGCGCGTCGGATCCGGTGATCATCGAGGAGGTGTACCGGGTCATGAAACCCGAGGGGAACTCGGCCGTGGCCAGGTAGTACTTCGCCAGCTCCTGCGGATCCGAGATATCCTCCGGCTTGCGCGCCATGAGCGAGGACCACTCGCGGTCGAAGTCGATGAGCTGCTGGGCGACCGGCTGCCGCTCGGCGCCGTAGGTCGACAGCAGCGCGGCGGGGGCGCGCCCGGTGAGCACCGAGCCCAGCTTCCAGCCGAGGTTGAAGCCGTCCTGCATCGACACGTTCATGCCCTGCCCCGCCTTGGCGCTGTGCGTGTGGCAGGCGTCGCCGGTGAGGAAGACCCGCGGCGCCGCGGCGGATCCGGGATCCACGTCGTCGAAGCCGTCGGTGATGCGGTGGCCGACCTCGTACACGCTGTGCCAGGCGACCTGCTTCACGTCGATCGCGTAGGGGTGCAGGATCTCGTTCGCCTTCGCGATGATCGACTCGATCGGCGTCGCGCGCACGGCGTGGTTGTCATCCGCCGCGACTTCGCCGAGGTCGATGTACATGCGGCTGAGGTAGCCGCCCTCGCGCGGGATGTGCAGGATGTTGCCAGCCTCGGCGTTGATCGCGCACTTGGTGCGCCAGTCCGGGAAGTCCGTGTTGACCAGGACGTCCATGACACCCCAGGCGTGCGCCGCCATGGCGCCGACGTGCGTGCGGCCGATGGCCTCGCGCACGCCGCTGCGGGCGCCGTCGCAGCCGGCGACGTACTTCGCGCGAATGGTGCGCTCCTCGCCCGCGCGCTCCCCCGCGGAGTAGCGCACCCGCACCTCGACGGGATGCTCGCCCTCCTCGTGCACGGTGAGGCCGAGGAACTCCACGCCGTAGTCCGGCAGGATCCGGCCCGGGCCGTCGGCCGCCGCCTCGGCGAAGTAGTCGAGCACGCGCGCCTGGTTGACGATGAGGTGCGGGAACTCGCAGATGTCATAGGCGTAGTCGGCCGTGCGCGCGGTACGGACGATGTTCTGCCGGTTCTCCGGATCCGGGCCCCAGAAGTTCATCCAGCCGATGTTGTAGGCCTCGGCGATGATCCGCTCGGCGAAGCCGAACGCCTGGAACGTCTCGACGCTGCGCGGCTGGATGCCGTCCGCCTGGCCGAGCACGAGGCGTCCGTCGCGCTTCTCGATCAACCGCGTCGTGACATCCGGGTACTGCGACATCTGCGCGGCGAGGAGCATGCCGGCGGGGCCGGATCCGACGATCAGGACGTCCATCGTGTCGGGGAGGTCCGCGGGACGGTCGATGCCCGTGCCCGCGGCGGGGAGCACGCGGGGGTCGTGGGACACGTATCCGTGGTGGTGGAACTGCATCGTCGTCGATTCCTTCCTGACGGCGCCGTCGGGCTCGGTTCGGGCTGGTGCGCGGATCGTGCGCTTCGCGAGAAAACTCTTGATTCTCACCAAATCGTGTTCTATATTCGAACATGACGTTCTACTATTGAACACAGCTTATCCGAGGTCGTGCGAGCGATCAAGACGCGAGGAGTATTCGTGGCCGACGCCCCCGCTTCGCAGACCCTCAGTCGCGGCATCCGGATCCTCGAGGTCCTCGCCGATGCGCGCGGACCGCTCTCGATCGACGAGATCGCCGCAGCACTCGGCGTGCACCGCTCGATCGCCTACCGGCTGCTGCGGACGCTCGAGGATCACAGGCTCGTCTCGCGGGACGCCTCGGGCCTCGTGGCGCTGGGCGCGCGCATGGCCGCGCTCGCCGCGGGCGTCGCGAACGACCTGCAGGCCGAAGCGCTCCCCGAGCTCACCGCCGTCGCGAACGAGCTCGGCATGACCTGCTTCCTCGCGGTGCTCGACGGCGAGGAATGCATCACGCTCGTGAGCGTGGAGCCGCGCCACGCCGTGGCCAGCGTCGCCCAGCACCCCGGCGCGCGGCACTCGGTGACGGTGGGCGCCCCGGGCAAGGCGATCCTCGCCCAGCTCACCGAGCCGGAGTGGCCCGCGGGCGCCGGTGCGGTGCTGCATGCGGAGGCCGCCGGCGTGCGCACCACGGGATACGCCACGAGCCATGACGAGGTGATCCCCACCGTGCAATCCGTGGCGGTGCCGCTCGCCCTGCGCGGACAGCGCCCGGCCGCGATCGCCGTCTTGCACGTCGCCACGGACCGCACCGACGCGGAGATCGCCGCACGCCTGGAGCGCTCGGCGACGACGATCCGCGACGCGCTCGGGGCCTGAGCCGGACCACCAGCCTCAGCCCACAGGACGAACACAGCTCTGCAGGACGATCGAACACGCATCGTCCTGCAGAGCTGCAAGGAACCTTCGGAGTTGCGGGCGCGGAGCGGCCCCGCGAGAACCGACCTCAGGCCCGCGAAAGCCCTCGGATCGGACTGACAGCCTGCTCGGCCTCAGCCTCCGGCCCAAGCGGGATGCCGCTGCGGTCGCGCAGCAGGAGCGTCGCGAGGAGGCCGATCACGGTCATGCCCGCGAGATACCACGTGACGGCCATGGTGGATCCGGTGGCCTGCACGAGCCATTGCGCGATCGTGGGCGCGAAGGCACCGCCGAGGATCGCGCCGATCGCGTACGAGATCGAGACGCCGGAGAAGCGGATCGATGCCGGGAACAGCTCGGTGTAGAGCGCCGCCTGCGGGCCGTAGGTGAGCCCGAGGCCGACGGTGAGGATCACGAGTCCGGCGAACAGGGCCCCGATGCTGCCCTGGTTGACGAGCGGGAACAGCGTGAACACGCCGATCAGCTGCATGATCCACCCCGCGATGTAGGTGGCGCGACGACCGATCCGGTCCGAGATCCACCCGCCGAAGGCGGCAAACAGCAGCCAAGTGACCGCAGATCCCGCGACGGCCCAGAGCACCGGCCCCTTCTCGAGCTTGAGCGGCCCCTCCGGGTCGGTAGCGTAGTTCTGGATGTAGCCACCGGTCGTCATGTATCCAACCGCGTTGTTGCCGGCGAAGACAAGGGCCGCGATGAGGACGAGCAGTGCGTGCTTGCGGAACAGCTGCACGATCGGCACCCTCGTCTGCTCGCGTCGCTCCGCGATCTCGGTGAAGACCGGACTCTCTTCGACGCGGCGGCGGACGTAGTAGCCGACGAGAATGAGCACGACCGAGAGCAGGAACGGCACGCGCCAACCCCAGGCGAGGAAGGCCTCTCCCGGGGCGATCGCGGTCATCACAGCCATGACGCCGTTGGCGAGCAGCAGGCCGAGCGGCACGCCGATCTGCGGTGCGGCACCGAACAGACCGCGCTTTTTCCGTGGGGCGTGTTCGACGGCCAAAAGCACCGCCCCTCCCCATTCGCCGCCGGCGGAGATGCCCTGCAGCACCCTCAGCAGGATGAGCAAGATAGGGGCAGCCATGCCGATCGCCTGCGCGGTCGGCAGCAGACCGATGAGCGCGGTCGAGGCGCCCATCAGGATCAGGGTGATCATGAGCACGGCCCGCCGGCCGATCTTGTCGCCAAAGTGTCCCGCGAGGAAGGCGCCGAACGGGCGGAACAGGAAGCTGATGCCGATCGTGAGGAAGGCGACGATCTGCTCAGAGCCCTTGCCGAACGGCGAGAAGAACAGATGACCGAACACGAGCGCAGTCGCCGAAGAGTAGATGAAGAAGTCGTACCACTCGACCGTGGTGCCGATGACGGTGGCGAAGACCACCCGCCGCCGGTCCGCCGCTGAGGCGATGGTTCCTGTGGGCGTGAAGCCCGGGGAGGATTCTGCGGACATGCTGTCTCCTTTTGCATGGGACGTCGTCGTCTTGGCCGACATCGTCGTCGTGCCCGTCGCGGAGGTTCAGGATCCTGCGGACGGATCCGGAACCCATGCTTGCCGGGCTCGACCCGATGATATACGATTTCGAATACGAAGCCAAGGAGCACCCTCCCTGGCACCCCACCGCGCGAGGAGGCGCCCATGTCCGCACCGATCGACCGGCCCGGCAAGATCATCGCGATCCACCTCAACTACCGCTCACGTGCCGACCAGCGCGGACGCACTCCCGCCTCCCCCTCCTACTTCTTCAAGCCGTCCTCCTCCGTGGCCGGCACCGACGGCGTCGTGGAACGTCCCGCCGGCACCGAGCTGCTCGCCTTCGAGGGCGAGATCGCGCTCATCATCGGCACCCCCGCCCACCGGGTGAGCGTCGAGGACGCCTGGGCGCACGTCGCCTGGGTGACCGCGTCGAACGACCTCGGCCTGTACGACCTGCGTGCGAACGACAAGGGCTCGAACGTCCGCTCCAAGGGCGGCGACGGCTACACCCCGATCGGCCCCGACCTCATCCCCGCGTCCGAGGTCGACCCCGCCGAGCTGCGCGTGCGCGCCTGGGTGAACGGCGACCTGCGCCAGGACGACGAGACCAGCGGCCTGCTGTTCCCGCTCCCGCAGCTGATCGCCGACCTCTCCCAGCACTTCACGCTCGAGCCCGGCGACGTCATCCTCACCGGAACCCCGGCCGGATCCAGCGTGATCGTCCCAGGAGACGTGGTCGTGGTCGAGGTCGATGCCCCGCACTCCTCCAAGACGCTCACCTCCGGCGGACTGCGCACGACCGTCACGCAGGGCACCGTCCCCTTCGACGGCGCCCTCGGATCCCTTCCCGCTGTGGACGACCTGCAGCGCGCCGAGGCCTGGGGTTCGCGCGAAGAGGCCGGCCTCCCCGATGAGGCGCCGGCCGAGGTGCCCGCCGCGAGGCCCGCGGCTTCCGGGCTCGACGCCCAGCTCCGCGCCAAGCTCATCGCCGCTCCGACCGCCGGCCTCAGCGCCCAGCTGCGCAAGCGCGGGCTGCACGCGTGCTTCATCGACGGCGTCTCGGCCAATCTGCCCGGCGCCAAGATCGTCGGCACGGCGAAGACCCTGCGCTTCGTCCCCGCCCGTGAGGACCTCTTCAAGAGCCACGGCGGCGGCTACAACGCGCAGAAGCGCTGCTTCGACGCCGTGGACGAGGGCGAGATCATCGTGATCGAGGCCCGCGGCGATGCCACCACCGGAACGCTCGGCGACATCCTCGCGCTGCGCGCCAAGGCCCGCCGCGCCGCCGGCGTGGTCACCGACGGCGGCGTGCGCGACTTCGCGGCGGTCGCGGAGATCGGCCTGCCCGTGTTCTCGCAGGGCGCGCACCCCTCCGTGCTCGGCCGCAAGCACGTCCCGTGGGACGTCGACGTGACGATCGCCTGCGGCGGGGCAACGGTGCAGCCGGGCGACATCATCGTCGGCGACAGCGACGGCGTGATCGTGATCCCGCCCGCCCTCGTCGAGGAGGTCGTCGACGCCACCCTCGCCCAGGAGGACGAGGACGCCTGGATCGCCGAGCAGGTCGAGGCCGGTCACGCCGTCGACGGGCTCTTCCCGATGAACGCCGCCTGGCGTGCGAAGTACGACGCCGTGCAGGCCGACCGGTTCCTGAGCGAGCGCAGCGAGACGAAGGACGACTGATGTCCGAGGTCCTCACCGGCAGCAAGTCGGAGCAGGCGTACGCCTGGATCCGCGCGCGCATCGCCTCCCACGCCTACGGCCCCGGCTTCCGCCTCGTGCTCGGCACGATCGCGGACGAGCTCGGCATGAGCGTGGTCCCGGTGCGCGAGGCGATCCGCCGGCTCGAGGCCGAGGGGCTCGTCACGTTCGAGCGCAACGTCGGCGCCCGGGTCACGCTCGTCGACGAGAGCGAGTACGCGCACACGATGCAGACGCTGGGCCTGGTCGAGGGCGCGGCGACATCGCTGTCCGCCCCACTCCTGGACGCGGCCGCGCTGGACCGTGCGCTCGAGGTCAACGACCGCATGACCCGCCTGCTCGAGAACTTCGACGCGCACCGGTTCACCGAGCTGAACCGTCAGTTCCACTCGGTCCTCTACGAGCCGTGCCCGAACCCGCACATCCTCGACCTCGTGCAGCGCGGCTGGGCCCGCCTGAGCGGCATCCGCGAGTCGACGTTCGCCTTCGTGCCGGGACGCGCCGAGCACTCCGTCGAGGAGCACATCCAGATCGTGGAGCTGATCCGCACCGGAGCGGATCCGCTCGAGATCGAGCTCGCCGCCCGCAATCACCGCTGGCGCACGCGCGACGCGTTCCTTGCGGCGCTGCACCCCGAGATCCTCTGACCGCACCACCGAAGCCACCCGAACCACCCGGAAGGACGATGATGACCGACGCCTACGCCCCGGCAGATCTGCCGGAGAAGATCCAGCACTACATCGACGGCGAGTTCGTCGACTCCCTCGACGGCGACACCTTCGAGGTGCTCAACCCCGTCACGAACGAGACCTACGTGCTCGCCGCCGCCGGCAAGAAGGCCGACATCGAGCGCGCCGTCGCCGCCGCCAAGCGCGCCTTCGACGAGGGCCCCTGGCCGCGCATGGTCCCCCGCGAGCGGTCGCGCGTGCTGCACAGGATCGCCGACATCGTCGAGTCCCGGGATGCGCGCCTCGCCGAGCTGGAGTCCTACGACTCGGGCCTCCCGATCACGCAGGCGCTGGGCCAGGCCCGCCGCGCCGCCGAGAACTTCCGCTTCTTCGCCGATCTGATCGTCGCGCAGGCCGACGACGCGTTCAAGGTCCCCGGCAAGCAGATGAACTACGTCAACCGCAAGCCGATCGGCGTCGCGGGGCTCATCACGCCGTGGAACACCCCGTTTATGCTCGAGTCGTGGAAGCTCGGCCCGGCGCTCGCCACCGGCAACACGGTCGTGCTGAAGCCCGCGGAGTTCACCCCGCTGTCTGCCTCCCTGTGGGCGGGCATCTTCGAGGAGGCAGGCCTCCCGAAGGGCGTCTTCAACCTCGTCAACGGCCTCGGCGAGGACGCGGGCGACGCGCTCGTCAAGCACCCCGACGTGCCGCTCATCTCGTTCACCGGCGAGAGCCGCACCGGCCAGATCATCTTCGGCAACGCCGCGCCGTTCCTGAAGGGCCTGTCCATGGAGCTCGGCGGCAAGAGCCCCGCCGTGGTGTTCGCCGACGCCGACCTCGACACCGCGATCGACGCCTGCATCTTCGGCGTGTTCTCGCTGAACGGCGAGCGGTGCACGGCCGGATCCCGCATCATCGTGCAGCGCGACGTCTACGACGAGTTCGTCGAGCGCTACGCCGCGCAGGCGAAGCGCGTCAAGGTCGGCCTGCCGCACGACCCCACGACCGAGGTCGGCGCCCTGGTGCACCCGGAGCACTACGACAAGGTCATGAGCTACGTCGAGATCGGCAAGGGCGAGGGTCGCCTGGTCGCCGGCGGCGGGCGCCCCGAGGGCTTCCCGACGGGCAACTACGTCGCTCCGACCGTGTTCGCCGACGTCGCCCCGGACGCCCGGATCTTCCAGGAGGAGATCTTCGGCCCGGTCGTCGCGATCACCCCCTTCGACACGGACGAAGAGGCGCTCGCCCTCGCGAACAACACGCGCTACGGCCTCGCCGCCTACATCTGGACCAACGACCTCAAGCGCGCGCACAACTTCGCGGGCGCCGTCGAGGCCGGCATGGTGTGGCTCAACTCGAACAACGTGCGCGACCTCCGCACCCCCTTCGGCGGCGTGAAGGCCTCCGGACTCGGTCACGAGGGCGGTTACCGCTCGATCGACTTCTACACCGACCAGCAGAGCGTGCACATCACGCTCGGCGCCCCGCACAACCCGGTGTTCGGCAAGCAGGTACCGCCGACCGAGCAGGATCTCGACGACCCGGATCCCCGCTGACCGGATCCCGAAACTCATCACGCAAGGACGCTGACATGACCAATCGTGCAGACATGACGCTCACCTCCTCGGGCTTCTTCACCAGCCAGGAGGCGCCCATCACGACCGACAACCCGGTCGCCACCCCCTCCTCCCCGCCGCCGGACGTGCTCCGCTGCGCGTACATGGAGCTCGTCGTCACCGACCTCGCCGCGTCGCGGGTGTTCTACGTCGACGTGCTCGGCCTGTACGTCACCGAGGAGGACGACAAGGCGATCTACCTCCGCTCGACCGAGGAGTTCATCCACCACAACCTCGTGCTGCGCAAGGGCCCGGTCGCGGCGGTCGCCGCGTTCTCGTACCGCGTGCGGACGCCGGAGGATCTCGACCTCGCCGTCGCGTTCTACACCGAGCTCGGCTGCGACGTGCGCCGCAACCCGGACGGCTTCGTGAAGGGCATCGGCGACTCGGTACGCGTCGTGGATCCGCTCGGCTTCCCGTACGAGTTCTTCTACCAGACCGACCACGTCGAGCGGATGAGCTGGCGCTACGACCTGCACATCCCCGGCGAGCTCGTGCGCCTGGACCACTTCAACCAGGTCACGCCCGACGTGCCGCGCGCCGTGAAGTACATGCAGGACCTCGGCTTCCGCGTCACGGAGGACATCCAGGACGACGAGGGCACGGTCTACGCCGCGTGGATGCGCCGCAAGCCCACCGTGCACGACACCGCCATGACGGGCGGCGACGGCCCGCGCATGCACCACGTGTGCTTCGCGACGCACGAGAAGCACAACATCCTCGCGATCTGCGACAAGCTCGGCGCCCTCCGCCGCTCCGACGCGATCGAGCGCGGCCCCGGCCGCCACGGCGTGAGCAACGCGTTCTACCTGTACCTGCGCGACCCCGACGGCCACCGCGTCGAGGTCTACACCCAGGACTACTACACGGGCGACCCCGACAACCCGGTGATCACGTGGGACGTGCACGACAACCAGCGCCGCGACTGGTGGGGCAACCCCGTCGTGCCGTCCTGGTATACCGACGCCTCGCTCGTGCTCGACCTGGACGGCAACCCGCAGCCGGTCGTGGCCCGCACCGACTCCAGCGAGATGGCCGTCACGATCGGCGCCGACGGGTTCAGCTACACCCGGCCCGCCGACGAGGAGGCCATGCCGGAGTGGAAGCAGGGCGAGTACAAGCTCGGCCACCAGCTCTAGTCCGGAGCCGGAGTCCGGCTCCGGACTCCGGGGTTTCCTGTCAGGACGCTCAACGGGGACCCCTCACCCCGATGCGTTCTGACAGGAAGCCCCTGCGCCCTCCGCCTCACCTCGCCCGCAGGTGTACGGCCGAGCGTGTACAACGAAGAAGAACGAGACGGAAAGAGGATCTGATGCTCCCCGAATCCACCATCGCCGCGCTCGCCGCAGAGCTCGCCGAGGCCGACCGCACGCACGGCGTGATCCCGCGCATCACGGCGCGCCACCCCGCGGCGACCGTCGAGGACTCGTACGCGATCCAGGGCGTCTGGCGCGACGCGCAGGTGGCCGCAGGGCGCAGGCTCGTGGGGCGCAAGATCGGCCTCACCTCGAAGGCCATGCAGCAGGCCACCGGCATCACGGAGCCCGACTACGGCGTGATGTTCGACGACACCGTGTACCCCTCCGGATCCGAGATCCCGGTCGATCACTTCTCGAACGTGCGCATCGAGGTCGAACTCGCGTTCGTGCTGAAGGAGCCGCTCTCCGGCCCCGACTGCACGCTCGAGGACGCCCTCGCCGCGATCGACTACGCCGTGCCGGCGCTCGAGGTGCTCAACTCGCACATCGAGCTCGAGGGCCGCACGATCGTCGACACGATCAGCGACAACGCCGCGTACGGCGCCATGGTGCTCGGCACCGTGCACAAGCGCCCCGAGGAGATCGACCTGCGCTGGGTGCCCGGCGTGCTGAGTCGCAACGGCGAGATCGAGGAGACCGGGGTCGCCGCCGGCGTGCTGGGTCACCCGGCCACCGGCGTCGCCTGGCTCGCGAACAAGTTCCATCAGCACGGCGCGCGTCTCGAGGCGGGCGAGATCATCCTGGCAGGATCGTTCACGCGCCCGATGTGGGTGGCGCGCGGCGACGAGGTGCTGTGCGACTACGGACCGATGGGAACGATCGAATGCCGCTTCGTCTGAATCCGACCTTCCGCGAGCACCTGGCCGGCGCCGACCGCGCTCTGATCGGGATGTGGTCGTGCACGGGCAGCTCGCTCGTGACCGAGATCGCGGCCGGGAGCGGTCTGGACTGGCTGCTCATCGACGGCGAGCACTCCGCCAACACGCTGGATTCGCTCCAGGTGCAGCTGCAGGCCGTCGCCGCCTACCCGATCACTCCCCTCGTGCGCGTGCCCTGGAACGACCCCGTGACCATCAAGCAGGTGCTCGACCTCGGCGCGCAGAACCTCATCGTGCCGATGGTCTCGTCGGCCGACGAGGCGCGCGCCGCGGTGGCGGCGACCCGGTACCCGCCCGCGGGCGTCCGCGGCGTCGGATCCGCCCTGGCCCGCAGCGCCCGCTGGAACCGCGTCGAGGGCTACCTCGTCGAGGCCGCGCAGCACGTGTCCCTGACCGTGCAGATCGAGACCGCGGCGGGCGTGGCGGCGGCGGCCGAGATCGCCGCCGTCGACGGCGTCGACGCGGTGTTCGTCGGCCCCTCCGACCTGGCCGCGTCGATGGGGCTGCTCGGACAGCAGACGCACCCGGATGTCGTCGCCGCGGTCGAGCACGTGTTCACCGCGGTGGCCGCCGAGGGGACGCCGGTCGGCGTGAACGCGTTCGACCCGGTCGCGGCCGACGGGTACATCGCCGCGGGCGCCTCCTTCGTCGCCGTGGGCGCCGACGTCGCCCTGCTCGCCCGCGCCTCCGAGGCCCTCGCGACCCGCTTCCTCCCGGCCCCGGGCTCGGGCCCCGCCGCCAGCTACTGACCCCCGTCCTTCTCCTCCGCCGCGGCGCCGCCCCCGCCGGGCCCGTTGAGCGGCGCAACGGAAACAAAGTGCGCAGATGGCCGTATCCGAGCGGATTCCAGGGCCGCTCGCGCGCTTCGAACCCGGAGGGAGAACGGCCGGACCGACCGGACCTGCCAGGATGGGGCGGATGAAGAAGGCCCTCGCCGCGCTGCAGGACCGCGGGTTCCGCTGGTTCTTCCTCGCGCGCACCCTCACGCTCGTCACGGGCTCGATGTCCTCGATCGCTCTCGCGTTCGCGGTGCTGAGCATCGACAACGACGCCGGCGCGCTCTCGATCGTGCTCACCGCGTTCACCGTGGCGAACATCGTCTTCCTGCTGCTCGGCGGCGTCGTCGCGGACCGGCTGCCGCGCGCGCTCGTGATCCAGACCAGCTACGTCGTGGACATCCTCTCGATCGGCACCACGGCCGCCCTGCTCTTCACGCACACCGCCACCGTGCCGCTGCTCGCCGGACTCGCCGCACTGAACGGAGCCTCGGCCGCGTTCGTGATGCCCGCGATGCAGGGCCTCATCCCGCAGCTGACCGCACCCGGCCATCTGCAGCAGGCGAACGCGCTGCTGTCCTTCGCCCGGTCCGCCACGACGATCGCGGGCCCGGTCGTCGCGGGAGGCATCGTCGCCCTCGCCGGCCCCGCCTGGGTCATGGTGATCCAGGCGGCCGGCTGGGCGCTCGCGATCGTCTTCCTGGCGCTCGTGCGTCTGCCGCCGCCGGTCCGCGGACAGCGCGCAGGGCTCTTCCACGACCTTCACGACGGCTGGCGCGAGTTCTGGTCCCGCCCGTGGCTCTGGATCGTCGTGCTCGCGTTCATGGTCCTCAACGCGATCCACGTCGGAGCCTGGGGCGTCGCGGGTCCGTACATCGCCAAGAACGACCCGCTCCTCGGCATCGTCGGGTGGGGATGGGTCGTCAGCGCGGAGGGCGCCGGCGTGCTGGTGATGACGCTGCTGCTGCTCTGGCTGCCGCTGCGGCGTCCGCTGCGGCTCGGCATGCTGGGGATGAGCGCATTGGCGATCCCGCTCACGCTCCTGGGCGTGCACCCCTCGGTGCTGCTCCTGGTGGCGGCGGCCTTCATCGCGGGAGCGGGCGTCGAGGTGTTCAGCACCGGATGGAACGTCACGATGATGGAGCAGATCCCCGAGGAGAAGCTGTCCAGGGTGTCCAGCTACGACATGCTGGGGAGCTTCATCGCGATGCCGATCGGCACGCTCGCGTTCGGCTGGCTGATCGCACGCGCGGACGTGACGGCGCTCATGGTGGGCTCGGCGATCGTCTACGCCGTGATCGCCCTGGGCACGATGCTGGTCCCGAGCATCTGGCGCATGGGACGGGCGAGGGTCCCGGTCGCCGAGCGCGAGCCCGTCTCGGGCGGCGCCTGACTGGCGCATTCATAGGCGTCCGCGGCAGGATGAGGGCATGACCTTCCCCGCCCTCGCGCCCCTCGCCGACCGCGCGGCGCTGTTCGCCGCCCTCCGCCAGGACCAGCTGGTCACTGCGACCGCCGCCCTGGGCGAGCACCGCTGGGACGTCGATCTCGCGGCGGGCACCCTCACCTTCACGTCCGAGACGGATCCGAGCCGTCGGCTCGTCGCGCGCACGTCGCTCGTCGCCACGATCGCCCCGGGACCCCGCTCGCTGATGTGGGCCTGGGCGCACCCCCAGGGCGGATCCGACCCGTCGATCGCGAGCCTGCGCGACTACGGCACGACGTACTCGATCGACGAGCTCTCGAACGCGGAGCTGCCGTTCCCGGCCGAGACCGACGCGGACCTGGATGGCTGGATCACCGGCGCCGCGCACCAGATCGGCGCGATCGCCGAGGAGATCACCGGACGCTCGCCGTACTACTCCGCGCCGGTCGGCAGCGGCACGCGGGCCGTGTTCCTGCTCGACGCTCCGCTTCCTCCGCTCACGGTCGCCGACGCCGTCATCGCGCTGCCGCGGATCCTCTCGGAGCTGACGCTCTCCGACGCGCGCTCCTCGGTGTGGGACCTGGCCCGGCTCGCGGGCTGGACCATGCAGTGGGCCGACGAAGCCTACTCGGCGGCGATCGTCAGCGACGCGAGCGGCAGCGCTACGTTCCGCTTCGACGAGTACGCCCGCATCGCCGGCGTCGAGTCGCAGCTCGGGCAGCCCCCGCAGGCCTGACCCGGACGCCCCGAAGCGCCCGTCGATGCGCTCGGCCCCGCGCGTCGCGGTCGTCCTCGCACTCGTCGCCGCCGCGCTCCTGCTCTCCGCCGGCCCGGCTGCGGCGCATGTGACCACCGTCGCGTATGCGGACCTGACCGCGGCGAGCCCGACCGACGTCCGCGTCGAGTTCGATCTGCAGTACCAGCTGCTCAGCGCGTCCGCCGCCACGGCGCAGGACGACCCCGCGCTCTTCGCCGACGCCATCGGGCACCCTCGGCAGGGCGCCGAGGACCAGGTGCTCGCCGACCACGCCGCGGCCATCCTCGCCTACACGACGGCGCGCTTCCGCGTCGCGGTCGACGGCGGCGCGGAATGCGTGCCGCACCCCGATGACCCCGCCGCATTCCACGCCAGGGACGCGACGGACTACGCGCGCTTCGCGGTGCGCTATGCGTGCGCCGCCGGTCACGGCGGCGCCTTCGTCGTGCGCAGCGCCCTGTTCCCCGACTCCGAGGGAATGGTCACCGACACGAAGACGATCGTGACCTACGCCCTCGACGGCCACCGGGGCAGTGCCGCCCTCGACGCCGCGCATCCGCGGTTCTCGACCGCGCAGCCCTGGACGGAGCGCTTCGCCGAGTTCTTCCTCCTCGGCGCCGAGCACCTGCTGACCGGGATCGATCACATCCTCTTCCTCCTCGCGCTCATCATCAGCTCACGGCGCCTGCGCGACGTGGTCTTCGCGGCGACGTGCTTCACGGTCGCGCACTCGATCACCCTTCTGCTCGCCACCCTGGGTCTCGTGCACATCGGGGCGAACGCGGTGGAGCCCGCGATCGCGCTGTCGATCGCGGCCGTCGCGGGCTGGCATCTCTGGGAGGAGCGCCTCCGAGGCGCGGCGCGACGCCGCGGAGAGCCGGCGCCCCCGCCCACCCGGTGGGCCTCCCTGCTGCGCCTCGGGATCGTGTTCGGCTTCGGGCTCATCCACGGGCTCGGCTTCGCGACCGCGCTGAAGATCGAGGAACCGTGGTCGTGGACGCTGCTGTGGTCGCTCCTCGTCTTCAACCTGGGGATCGAGGCGGTGCAGCTGGCCGTCATCCTGGTGGTCCTCCCGCCGCTCCTGCTGCTGCGCCGACGCATGCCCCGGACCGCGACGGCCCTCGGCGTCGCCGCAACCGCCGTGGTGCTCCTGTTCGGCCTGCTCTGGTTCGCGATGCGCGTGCTCGGCCTGCCCGGCACGCCCTGAGCCCGCGGGGTCTCCTCTGCGGCGGATCCGCGCCCCTCTCAGCGACCGAGCCGTTGGCGGGCGGTGTTCCGGCCGGCGCCGACCGGCTCGTGCGCCGTGGCGGCGGCGAGTCCGAACAGCGGCATGTCGGCGTAGATCGCCTCCATCTCCCCGGCCGACACCTGGTAGGTCTCGTGCCAGACGCCGACGCTGCCGGATCCGAGCAGCGTGCGCATGAAGTCGCGCCACGGCTGCAGGTGCGGGGCGTCGCGGTCGGCGGCGAAGCGCTGCAGATGCTCCGGGCTCTCCCAGTACGAGAGCAGGATCGTCGTGCGCCCCAGCCAGCTCTCGCAGCCGAGCATGCCCGCCTCCGGATGCCGCGCGAGATGCCGCAGCATCTTCGGCATCTGCCGCGCCACGCGCTGCACGCGACCCAGCTGCCACCACTTGTTCGCCCGCATCCCGATGACGAACACCGTGATGTCGCTGCGGTCCACGGCCGCCGTGTACCGACCGGGGAAGACCTTCTCAGTCATCGCCGTTCCTCTCGAACGTTGTTATAGAACAATGTTATGGAACGACGTTACGATAGGATTCCTTCCATGGCAAGACCCATCACACACGACGCGAACCTGCGCTCCCGACTGATCGAGGTCGCTTCCGCGATGATCGACCGGGACGGTCCTGAGCGCTTCTCCGTGCGCGAGGTGGCAGGGGGAGCCGAGACCTCGACGTCGGCCGTCTACTCGCTGTTCGGCAGCAAGGCGGATCTGATCACCGCCGTGGTCGCGGACTCGTTCGCCTCGTTCGCCCTGGCGCAGCGCGAGGCGGAACCCCGGGGCCTGCGCGCCCTCGGCGAGGCGTATCGCGCGTGGGCGCTGCAGCATCCCGACCGCTACCGCCTCATGTTCAGCGGGGCGATCGCCGGGGCGCCGCACGGCATCGCCGGCGGCGCCGCCGACGGGGGCGGCGATCCGGAGTCCGATCCGGAGCTGGATGCGCTCCTCCCCCTCGCCCGCACCCTCACCGGCGCGGGCAGGGTCGACGAGAGCGTCGACCTGCGCAGCACGCTGGCCGTCTGGGCGCAGGTGCACGGCGCGGTCAGCCTCGAGCTCGCGCGCGTCGCCCCGCCCTGGATCGACGCCGACGCCGTGTACGCCGCGGTGCTCGACGCGATCGCCGCGGTGCACCCCGGCCGCTGACCATACGCACTCCCGCATCACGACGCGCGACCGAATGACGACGCGCGACACGCCCGCCTTCCCGCTCGCCCCGCCGCATGACAGTCTGGACGCATGAGGAATCTGATCGTGCGGTTCGCTTCTCTCTACGTCTTCAACGTCGTCGTGCTGCTCGTGATCGGCTGGCTGACGCCGGCGAGGGTCGGGCTGCACGCGCTGTGGGCATCCGTGATCCTGACCCTGGCGACGCTCTTCCTCAAGCCGCTGCTGAAGAGGACCGCGACCTCCCTGTCGGCCGGCGGCACCAAGGTCGTGCAGTACCTCGCCGTGTTCGTGGTCGAGTTCCTCATCTGGCTGCTCACGGTCTGGCTGAGCGGCGTGCGCGCCGGAAACCTCTGGGGCTGGATCCTCCCGCCGGTGATCCTGCTGATCGGCTGGGTCGTCTACGACCAGATCGACGACGCGCTGTCCCGCAAGGCCGGCGAACTGTACGACGCCGCGGGGGCGAAGATCTCGGGATCCCGACGCGGATCCGCCGCCCCGGCCTCGTCCGCTCCGCCCGCCACGTCGTCGCCGGCGACCGCCGCGGGGCGTGAGGAGCTCAAGGACGGGCTCACTCCGGAGCAGCGCCGCATGCTCGACGAGCTCGGCTGAGCTTCCCGATCCCCATACGCGGAAAGGGCGGATCCGACCAATCGGATCCGCCCTTTCCCCGTCTTCGGCTCAGACCGCGACGCGCTCCGCGGCCTCGACCACGTTCGTCATGAGCAGCGCGACCGTCATCGGGCCCACGCCGCCGGGATTCGGCGAGATCCAGCCGGCGACCTCGGCGACCGCGGGATCCACATCCCCGTAGACCTTGTTCTTTCCGGTCTCGGGATCCGTCTCGCGCGTCACGCCCACGTCGAGCACCGCCGCGCCGGGCTTGACGTCCGCCGCGGTGATGAGGTGCTTGACCCCTGCGCCGGCGACGATGACGTCGGCCTCGCGCAGATACGGCGACATGTCGGGCGTACCCGTGTGCACCTGGGTGACGGTGGCGTTGATGTCACGGCGCGTGAGCAGCAGTCCCATCGGGCGTCCGATCGTGACGCCGCGGCCGACGACCACGACGTGCTTCCCCTTGAGGTCGTAGTCGTTGCGCAGCAGCAGCTCGATCACGCCGCGCGGCGTGCAGGGCAGCGGCGTGCGGATCGGCGCGTTCACGTTCAGCACGAGTCGGCCGAGGTTGGTCGGGTGCAGGCCGTCGGCGTCCTTCGCGGGGTCGATCCGCTCGAGGATCGCGTCGGTGTCGAGGTGCTTCGGCAGCGGCAGCTGCACGATGTAGCCGTGGCACGCCGGATCCGCGTTGAGCTCGTCGATGACGGCCTCGACCTCGGCCTGCGTGGCGTCGGCGGGCAGTTCCCGCTGGATCGAGTTCATCCCGATCTCCTCGGACTGCCGGTGCTTCATCCCCACGTACAGCTGCGACGCCGGGTCCGCCCCGACCAGCACCGTGGCGATGCCGGGGACGATGCCCTTCTCCCTCAGCGCGGCGACCCGCTCGGTGAGCTCGGCCTTGATCTCGGCCGCAGCGGCCTTTCCATCCAGGATCTTCGCGGTCATTGTCAAACTCCTTCAAAGCCTCCGCAGTTCTTTCGACCGCGAGACTGCAACTGGGCGACGAGACTGCAGCTCTCGGCCGCAGTCTCGTCGCGGAGATGCAGTCTCGCGGTCAGGAATCGATCCGTGGGGTTACTGCTGCAGGTCCGGGTAGAGCGGGAAGGCGGCCGCGAGCGCGTCCACGCGGGAGCGCAGCGCCTCGACGTCGGCGCCGGGCTGCAGCGCGAGGGCGATCACGTCGGCGACCTCGGTGAACTCGGCGTCGCCGAAGCCGCGGGTCGCGAGCGCCGGGGTGCCGATGCGCAGACCCGAGGTGACCATCGGCGGACGCGGGTCGTTCGGGACGGCGTTGCGGTTCACCGTGATGTGGATGTCGTGCAGGAGGTCCTCGGCCTGCTTGCCGTCGATCTCGGCATCGCGCAGGTCGACGAGCACGAGGTGCACATCGGTGCCGCCGGAGCGGACGGCGATGCCCGCGTCCTTCACGTCCTGCTGCGAGAGGCGGTCGGCGATGAGGGCCGCGCCGCGCAGCACGCGCTCCTGGCGCTCCTTGAACTCCGGGGTGCCGGCGATCTTGAACGCTGTCGCCTTGGCGGCGATCACGTGCATGAGCGGACCGCCCTGCTGGCCGGGGAAGACGGCGGAGTTGATCTTCTTCGCGATCTCGGGGTCGTTCGTGAGGATGAAGCCGGAGCGGGGGCCGCCGATGGTCTTGTGCACGGTCGAGGAGACGACGTGCGCGTGCGGCACCGGGTTCGGGTGCAGGCCCGCGGCGACGAGTCCGGCGAAGTGGGCCATGTCGACCCAGAGCAGCGCGCCCACCTCGTCGGCGATCTCGCGGAACGCGGCGAAGTCGAGCGTGCGCGGGTAGGCGGACCAGCCGGCGATGATGACCTTGGGCTTGTGCTCGAGGGCGAGGCGGCGCACCTCGTCCATGTCGATGGTCGAGGTCTCCGGGTTCACGCCGTACGCGACGATGTCGTAGAGCCGCCCGGAGAAGTTGATCTTCATGCCGTGCGTGAGGTGGCCGCCCTGGTCGAGGGACAGGCCGAGCAGGGTGTCGCCTGGGCGGGCGATCGCGTGCAGCACGGCGGCGTTCGCCGTCGCGCCGGAGTGCGGCTGGACGTTCGCGAACTCGGCGCCGAACAGCTCCTTGGCGCGGGCGATCGCGAGCTCCTCGGCGACGTCGACCTCCTCGCAGCCGCCGTAGTACCGGCGCCCGGGGTAGCCCTCTGCGTACTTGTTGGTCAGCACGGAACCCTGCGACTGCAGGACCGAGACGGGGACGAAGTTCTCCGAGGCGATCATCTCGAGGAACGTCTGCTGGCGCTTCAGCTCACGGTCGAGGACCTGGGCGATCTCGGGATCCACCTCGGAGAGAGGCGCGTTGAAGAAACGGTCGGTCATGGCGTGCTCCTTTGACGGTTGCGAAGAGAAGGGTGCTCATCGGCCCAGGCGCGCGGTCGAATCCATGACGGTCGCTCCCCGGTGGTGACCCACCCAGACGCCAGTCGCGACATGGACGAGCCTACCGGATCAGGATGGGGATCCGGAGGGGGATGACGCGAGTGTGCCTGCGCGCTCCCGCCCGGGCACGGTACGTTTTGTTCATGGTCCTGCATGATGCACCGTCGCTCATCCCGTTCCCCTCCTCCGTTCAGCTCGGCGAAGGGTCCGTCCCGCTCGCCTCCGTCCGGCTCAGCGGCGATCCCGACGCGGTCGCGCTGCTGCGCGGGGAGTGGGAGGCGCTGCTCGGCCCCGATGCGCTGAGCGACACGGGGGCGACGGATGTCGCGCTCGGGATCGACGCGACGCGAGGATCCGACGAGGGCTACACACTGGACGCCGGCGGCGGGCGGATCCGCATCACCGGGCACGACGCCGCGGGACTCTTCTACGGCACCCGCACGCTGCTGCAGCTGCTGCGACGCGGCGAACGCCCGAGCGAGGGATCCGCAGAGCATGTGGACGAGGCGGGCTGGTCGGTCCCCGAGGTCCGGATCGAGGACGCCCCGCGCTTCCGCTACCGGGGCGTCATGCTCGACGTCGCCCGCCACTTCTTCGGCGTCGCCGACGTCGAGCGCTGGATCGACCGCGCCGTCTCGCTCAAGTACAACCACCTGCACCTGCACCTCACGGACGACCAGGGCTGGCGCATCCGCATCGACGCATGGCCGCAGCTCACCGGCGCCGGATCCGGCGGCGACGCGACCGGAGGCCCAGGGGGCTTCTACACGAAGGACGACGTCCGCCGGATCGTCGCCTACGCCGCCGCACGGCACCTGACGGTCGTGCCCGAGATCGACCTGCCGGGGCACACCCACGCGATCGGCCTCGGCTACCCCGACCTCGTCGAGCTCCCGGCGATCACCGAGGCGAACGTCACCGAGGCGGCCGCGCTGAACCAGCCGCTGCCCGTGCACGGCGTGCACTATGCGGCCTGGGGCGTGGGGCACTCCTCGGTGAAGATCCACGAGGAGCGCACCTACGACCTCATCCGCGACGTGCTCGCCGAGGTCGCAGAGCTGATGCCGGGCCCCTACCTCCACATCGGGGGCGACGAGTGCCTCGGCACGTCCGCCGCCGACTTCGCGCTCTTCTTCGAGCGGGCGGGCCGCCTGGCCGCGGCGACAGGGAAGACGCCGGTCGCCTGGCACGAGGCGGGCGCCGTCGACGGCCTCGTGCCGGGCATGATCGGGCAGTACTGGGGATCCGCCGTGCCGCAGGGCGACCACGCGGCGCACGCCCGCCGCTTCGTGGAGCGCGGCGGCGCGCTCATCCTGTCGCCCTCCGACCGCGCCTATCTCGATATGAAGCCGCGCGCCGATCACCCGCGGGGGCTCGCCTGGGCGGGCATCGTGCCGCTGCGCCAGTCGTACGACTGGGATCCCGCGGCGGTGATCGACGGGGTTCCCGCCGCGTCGATCCTCGGCATCGAGGCGCCGCTGTGGACCGAGTCCGTCACCACGCTCGCCGAAGCCGACGGACTCGCGTTCCCGCGCATCGCCGCTCAGGCGGAGATCGGCTGGTCGGCGCAGAATGGACCAGAGCGCTCCTGGCGCTCGTTCCGCACCAGGGTCGCGCAGCTGGTCCCCGCCTGGGAGGCCTCCGGCATCGCCGTCGACCGCGCCGCGCTGGACGACGACCCGGAGCAGGACGACGAGCGCGTCCCCCAGCCCGAGAACCACCCCGCATCCGCCCCGAGCACCGAGGAGACCGCATGACCGTCCGCACCGAGAGCTCCGCGCAGGGGTCGCTCGTCATCCATTCCGCCCGCATCGTCTCCGGCGGCTCCGTGATCGAGGACGGCTGGGTGCGGTTCGAGGACGGATCCGTCGCGGCGCGCGGCACGGGGTCCGGCTGGGCGCCCGCCGACGCGGTCGTGGATGCGCGCGAGGCGGCGGGCGACGGCGCGATCCTGACCCCCGGCTTCGTCGACATCCACAGCCACGGCGGCGCCGGCGCGGCCTTCGACGACGGCGTCGACGCGATCCGCACGGCCCGCGCCATGCACCGCGCGCACGGCACCACGCGCGCCGTCGTCTCACTGATCACCGCGACCCTCGACGAGCTCGCCGAACGCGTGGGCATGGTCGCCGACCTCATGCGGACCGATCAGGATCTGCTCGGCTCGCACCTGGAGGGGCCCTTCCTCGACCCGGGCCACATGGGCGCGCACGACCCCGAGCTGCTGCGCGCTCCGGCCGCCGCCGACGTGCAGCGCCTGCTCGACGCGGGACGCGGCACCGTGCGCCAGGTCACCGTCGCCCCCGAACTCGACGGAGGACTGGAGGCGATCCGCCTCATCGTCGCCGCGGGCTCCGCGGCTGCGGTGGGACACACCGACGCGGACGACGACACGATGCGCGCCGCGTTCGACGCGGGCGCGACGATCCTCACGCACGCGTTCAACGCGATGCGCCCGGTGCACCACCGCAATCCCGGTCCGGTGCTCACCGCCGCGCACGACGAGCGCGTGACGCTCGAGGCCATCGCCGACAACATCCACCTGCACCCGCAGGTCATCAAGCTCGTGTTCGATGAGGCGCCAGGGCGGGTCGCGCTGGTCACCGATGCGATGGCGGCAGCAGGATCCGCGGACGGCGACTACATGCTCGGCTCCCTGCACGTGACGGTCCTCGACGGCGTGGCCAGGGTGGACAGCGGATCGATCGCCGGTTCCACGCTCACGCAGGACGTGGCGCTGCGTCGTGCGGTCGAGGCCGGCGTCCCGCTCGCCGACGCCGTGCTCGCCCTCACGGGCACCCCCGCGCGGGCGATCGGCGTGGCCGACGAGCTGGGCGAGCTCGCACCGGGCCGTCTCGCGGATGCGGTGCTGCTGACCGCGGACCTCGACGTCGCGGCCGTATGGACGGGCGCGCCGCTGCGGCGCTGACCTGCACCCTCGATCCGGGCGGGGCCGCCGCTCCCCAGCGGCGGTCCCCTCCCGCGATCTCCCCAGAGACCTCCGTACCCGATCAGAGGTCTTCCCCCTTGTCAGAGCGGGTCGGCCCGGAACTCCTCCCCCGAGGTGCCGGGCCGACCCCGCCGGCGGATCCCCATCCGCCGGAGCCTGTGCTCGCCGCCCCCCGGTGGCCCACGCAGACTGTCTCTGACAGGAGAGATGGCGGGGTTCAGGTTCCATTACGCGAGTTCGCAAGATTTCTTCAGAAAAGTTTTGAGACGCTGTCTCACGCGCCTCGGGACCGAGTCCGAGGCGCGCGACCCCGTGACGACCACCGACGATTTCGTTCCTGCCCTGGCGCGTTCCTCCTCAAGGGTGAAGAATGAAGAATCCGCGTGATGAAAACCAGGGGTCTGCGTCTCTTCTGATGAGCACGCTTCCGACCTGAGAACCGAGAGATGACCGACCACACCATTTCACCGAGCAATACCGCGCCCGAATCGGCGCGGAGCGACGCCGACCTCGTGCTGCGCGCCCGGTCCGGCGACGCCGGCGCCTACGCCGAGCTGTGGCGTCGGCACTATGCATCGGGCATCACCGTGGCGCGGTCGATGACGAACGTGTTCGACGCGGACGATCTCGTCCAGGAGGCGTTCGCACGGATCTACCAGGCGATCCAGAAGGGCGGCGGCCCGACCGGCTCCTTCCGCGCCTACCTGTTCACCAGCATCCGCAACACCGCGGCCGGCTGGGGACGCGCACGCCGTGAGGCCCCGATCGACGAGCTCGACACGGTCGCCGACCCCGCCTCGACCGACCAGGCCGCGAACGACGCGCTCGACCGCAGTCTGTCCGCACAGGCCTTCCGCAGCCTCCCCTCGCGCTGGCAGGAGGTGCTCTGGTACTCCGAGATCGAGCAGATGAAGCCGGGCGAGATCGCGCCGCTGCTGGGCATGACCGCCGGCGCCACGGCCCAGCTCGCCTTCCGGGCGCGCGAGGGCCTGCGCGAGGCGTGGATCCAGGCGCACCTGAGCACCGCCGAGGCCGGATCGGTCTGCGAATGGGCCATCGAGCGCCTCGGCGCCTACTCGCGCGGCAACCTCGGAGTGCGGGACCGCACCAAGCTGGAGAACCACCTCGGCGAGTGCGCGCGCTGCCTGATCGTTGCGGCCGAGGCCAAGGAGGTCTCGCACCGTCTCGCCTTCGTGCTGCTGCCCCTCGTGCTCGGCATCGGCGGTTCCGGCGCCTACCTCGCGATGCTGCAGAGCGGGTCCGCTCCGATCGTCGCCCTCGCCGCGATGCCCTCGAGCGTCGTGCAGGGCGCCGTCGTCGCCGGCTCGGCCGGTGTCGGCGCGGCCGGAGCCGCCGGTCACGGCGCCGCGAGCGCGGCCGGAGCCGCGGCGCACGGCAGCACCGCAGGCGCTGCCGGATCCGCCGGCTCCGGAGGGTCGGCCGGAGGAGCCGTCGCCGGCTTCGGCGCCCTCGTCGGCGCAGGCTCGGTGGCCCTGGTGATCGCCGGCGCGATCGTCGCAGCGGCCGTGGTGCCGGGGTTCACGGCGAACCCCGCATCCACCTCCGCCCCCTCCGCCTCGGATCAGAGCGAGTCCGGCATCGTCGCGCAGGTCTCTCCTCCCACGAACGTGCCGATCACCGCACCGGCGCCCGCCCCCGCTCCCGACCCCGCACCGTTGCCGGAGAAGCCGAAGCCGATCGTGAGCGTTCCGGTGGAGCTCCCGAAGAACGAGCCCGCGAGCGAACCCGCTCCCGTCACCCCCGTGGAGCCGGGCCAGCCGGGTACCGGCCCTGGAACCGATCCCGGCACGAACCCCGGGACGGATCCCGGCACCGACCCCGGGACGGATCCGGGAACCGACCCGTCGACTCCGCCGGCCACCGCTCCGGTCATCGACACCGCCACGCTCACCTGCGGGCCGTTCCTTCCGGTGCTCGAGAAGCGGGTGCAGGTGTCGATCGCGATCACGGGCGTTCCCGGCGCGACCGTGCGGCCCTCGCTCGACACGGCTTCGACCCGCGACACGACGCTCGACGCAGCCGGCAAGGGTCTCGTCGTGCTCTTCCCGACCTATGACCAGGTCAATGGCGGGACGAAGGTCACGTTCACCTACGTCCTCGGAGACAAGACGGGCGGATCCGCCGTGTTCGATCTCGGCAGGTTCGCGCCGGTGACCTGGCCTCAGTGCTGGCTCAACCCGCCGGAGCCGATCCCCGGGGAGCCTGTCACCGATCCGGTGGCGACCACGCCGCCTCCCGCCGAGACCTCGGGATCCGTTCCCGCAGCGACGCCGACCGAGACCCTGGAGACCGGCGCTCCGGCGACCGAGCCGGCGCCCACCGAGCCCGCCCCGGCGCCCATCGAGCCGGCCCCGGCCCCGGCCGAGCCTGCTCCGGCACCGACCGAGCCTGCCGCCCCCGAGGCCGCTGCTCCGACGAGCACCTCCACGACCACGGAGCCGTCCGCCCCCGCGGAGCCCGCCGTCGACCCCGCTCCTGGCGCGTAGAATTGTCGGCATGTCCGCCGACACCCCCGCCCAGAATCCCGGAGCGACCCCGTCGCTCCCCCTGCAACAGGGTGTGCTCCCCCGCGCCACCGCGCTCGACATCGTCCGGGTGATCGTCCTGGTCGCCGCGCTCGCATCGCTCGTGCTGTGGGGGCTGGCCGCGTGGACGCTCCCCTGGAACCTCGTCGCTGCGATCGGCGCTCCTGTCGTCACGCTGCTGCTGTGGGCCCTGTTCCTCTCGCCGCGGCCCGTGCTCGTCGTGCACCCGTTCGTGCGCGCCGCCGTCGAACTGCTCCTCTACGCGGCGGTCACCGTCGCCTGGTGGACCATGGGGCAGACCTGGATCGGACTCGGGTTCGCCGTCGTCGCGATCGCGACCGGGCTCATGGCCGGCCGCCGCTCCCTGTCCTGAGGTCGCGATGACCGCCGCCGTGCTGGATCGGCTCCGCATCGCGCTGGGCGACCGCGCCGACACCACGGACGCCGCCCTCGAGGCGGCGCGCGCCGACCGGTCGGGTCACGCCTCCCCGAGCGTGCCCCTCGCCGTCGTGCACGCCGAATCCGTCTCCGATGTGCAGGCGACCTTGCGCATCGCGCAGGAGACCGGCACGCCCGTCGTGGTGCGCGGCGCGGGCACCGGACTCGCCGGCGCCGCGATCGCGGGCGCCGGAGAGATCGTGCTGTCCACACTGCGGATGCGGCGGGTGCTCGAGATCCGCCCCGACGACCTCCTCGCGGTGGTGGAGCCCGGCATCCTGAACGCCGAACTCGATGCGGTCCTCGCCGAACACGGGCTCTGGTGGCCGCCGGACCCCGCCAGTCGCGACATCTCGACGATCGGCGGCAACATCGCCACGGGCGCCGGAGGGCTGCTCTGCGCGAAGTACGGCGTCGTGCGCGATGCCGTCCTGGCGATCGACCTCGTGCTCGCCGACGGCCGCCTGCTACATCTGGGGCACCGCAGCGTGAAGGGCGTGACCGGCCTCGATCTCACGTCGCTCGTGATCGGATCCGAAGGCCGGCTCGGCGTGATCGTCGGCGCCACACTGAAGCTCCGCCGAGTCGTGCCCGGCGCGCCGTGCACGATCGTCGCCACCTTCCCGACGGTGCACGATGCGGCGCGCGGATCCGCGGCCGTCACGGCCTCGGGCGCGGAGCCCGCGATCATGGAGCTCATGGACGCCCGCTGCCTCGCTGCGGTGCACGCGCTGCTCGATCTGGATCCGCCGGCCGCGGGCGTGGCCCAGCTGACGATCCAGACCGACGGGCGCTCGGCGGCGGTCGAGGCCGCGCAGATCGCGTCCGTGCTGCGCGAGGCCGGCGGCACGGTGACCGTGACCGACGACCCCGCCCGCGGCGAGGAGCTCCTGCGGATCCGCCGATCGATGCACGCCGCGATGGCCGCACTGGGCACCACGCTCATCGAGGACGTCTCGGTGCCGCGCAGCGCGCTGCCGGCGATGTTCGACGAGATCGCGCGCATCGAGCGGGAATACCGGATCGAGATCCCCACGGTCGCGCACGCCGGTGACGGCAACCTGCATCCGAACTTCATCGTGCAGACGCCCGAGATCCCTCCGCGCATCTGGCAGGCGGCCGACGAGCTGTTCCGCGCAGCGATGCGCCTGGGCGGCACGCTCACGGGCGAGCACGGCATCGGGACGCTGAAGAGCCGCTGGCTCGCCGAAGAGCTGGGCGAGGACCAGTGGCGGTTGCAGCGCGACATCGTGCGGGTGTTCGATCCGGCGGGAACACTCGCACCGGACAGGGTCTTCGCCGCCCGCATCACCGAGCCCGACACCGCAGCACCCGCCCACGCAGAGGAGCCCCATGCCTGACATCCACGTCTCGGCCGCCATCATCACCGATGCCGCGGGACGCGTGCTGGTAGTACGCAAACAGGGCACGGAGCGGTTCATGCAGCCCGGCGGCAAGCCCGAAGCCGGCGAGACCGCTGCGCAGACCCTCGCGCGCGAGCTGCACGAGGAGCTCGGCCTGCGGATCGACGAGGACGCCCTGCGCCCGCTCGGCGTCTTCGTCTCCGCGGCCGCGAACGAGCCGGGCCACCGCGTGGTCGCGACCGCTTTCGCCACGACAGCAGAGCCAGCGGACGTGCAGGTGCAGGCCGAGCTCGCCGAGCTCCGCTGGATCACCCCCGCCGACGCGGAGTCGCTGCCGCTCGCCCCGCTCAGCGAGGAGCACCTGCTCCCGCTGGCGTGGCCGGGGCTCACCCGCTGAGCGCTCTTCGTCTCGCTGCGCTCGGGGACCGATCCATGATGCGGTCCCCGAACGAACCGAAGGCGAGACGAAGGGCGGTCAGATCCCCTGCCAGGCCGGCTTGTTGGCGAAGGTGTAGCGGTAGTAGTCCGCGAGCCTGAGCTTCGACGCGGCCGCCTCGTCCACGACGACGGTGGCGTGCGGGTGCAGCTGGATCGCCGAGGCCGGCGTGATGGCCGCGAGCGGGCCCTCCACGGCGTCCGCGATGGCCTGCGCCTTGCTCTCGCCGTAGGCGAGCAGGACGAGGTGGCGCGCCTCCAGGATCGTGCCGAGGCCCTGGGTGATGCAGTGCCGTGGCACCTGGTCGAGCGCGTCGAAGAAGCGCGCGTTGTCCTCGCGGGTCTGCTCCGTGAGCGTCTTCACCCTGGTGCGCGATGCGAAGGAGCTGCCCGGCTCGTTGAAGCCGATGTGGCCGTCGGTGCCGATGCCGAGCAGCTGCAGGTCCACCCCTCCTGCCGCGCGGATCTTCGCGTCGTACTCCGCACCCGCGTGCTCGATGCCGTCCTCGGATCCGTCCGGCACGTGCACGAGGGCGGGCGTCAGCCCCAGGGGCTCGACGACCTCGCGCGTGATCACGGAGCGGTAGCTCTCCGGGTGCGAGGGATCGATGCCGACGTACTCGTCCAGCGCGAAGCCGCGCACGTGCGTCACGTCGACGCCGTCGAGCTGGGTCCGCAGTGCCGAGTAGACCGGCAGCGGGGTGGATCCGGTCGCGAGTCCGAGGACCGCGTCGGAGCGCCGGCCGATGAGCCGGGCGATCTCTGCGGCGACCAGTTCGCCGGCGGCGGCGGAGTTCTCGACGATGACGACTTCGGCCATGGGTGCTCCTCGTGGGTGTCGGTGGCGTGGTTTCGGAGGTACGGGTTCGACGCGGCGCTCAGACGAGCTCGGCGGGCAGCCGCGCGGCTCCCACCAGGGCGGCGCCGAGCGCGGCCGCCGGGGATCCTGCCGGCAGCAGTTCGATCCTCTCATCCAGATGCAACGAGCCGATGAACGGCGACTCCGCGCCCTCCTGGCGCAGCCGGCGGACGATGTCGTCGAGGAGGCGGTCGCCGAGGGCCGTGACCCCGCCGCCGATCACGACGGTCTCGACGTCGGCGCTCAGCACCAGGCTGCGCACGGCGGAGGCCGCCCCGAAGGCCACGCCCTCGCGTAGTTCGAGGGCGAAGGCGTCGCCGCGCTCCGCCAGGTCGAAGATGTCGCGGAGCGGCAGTTCGCCGCCGCGCCCCCAAGCCTTGCCGACGGCGCCTCCGCCGCAGAAGGTCTCGATGCAGCCGCGCTGTCCGCAGCCGCACACCCGCCCGCGGGGGTCGACCGAGAGATGCCCGACCTCGCCGGCCGTGCCGTGGGCGCCGCGCCAGAGCGCGCCGTCGATCACGATCCCTGCCGCGACCCCCGTGCCCAGGTTGAGATAGGCCATCGAATGCGCGTCGCCCCGCAGGGATCCCGCGCCGAGGGCCGCGGCCTTCACGTCGTTCTCCACGGAGACGGGCACGGGCAGCCGCACGCGCACGGCGTCGGCGAGGTCGAGCTCGGTCACCCCGAGGTTCACCGCGTGCAGCACCCGCCCGGCGTCGGCATCGATCAGGCCGGGGATGCCGATGCCGACGGATACCACGTCCGCGACGGGGAATCCGCCCTCGACGGCGAGCGCCTCGACCGCGTCGTGCACGGCGGTCACGACCGCGTGATCGCCCCACCCCGTGGGGATGCGCGTGCGGGCGAGGATCGCCCCGTCCGCGGTGAGGGCGAGCGCGTCGATCTTGGTGCCGCCGACATCCAGGCCGACACGGATCCCGCTCACGAAACGCCCAGCTGGCCGGATAGGACCATGACCGCGGCCCCGCGCAGCACGATGTCGTCCTGGGCCGTCAGACGGATGGCGACGTCGTCGAACACGCCCTCCAGAGTGCGCTCGGTGAGCGTGCGGATCGCCGCATCGATGAGCGTTCCCGCGAGCAGGTCGGCGGGACCGGACAGCACGATCTCGGAGAGGTCCAGCGCGGCGACGATCGGTGCGATGGCGACGCCGAGCCGGGTTCCGGCCTCGCGCAGGACCTGCTCCTCGGACGCAGGATCCTCGGCGATGCGCGCGCGCAGCCGCGACGCGCTCAGCCAGGCCTCGAGACATCCGTCCTTGCCGCACGCGCAGCGCGGACCGCCGTCGGTGCCGACGACGACGTGGCCGATCTCGCCGGCCGCGAAGCGGCTGCCCACGAGCGGCTGGCTGTCGGAGATGAGTCCCGCGCCCACGCCGCGGCCGATCTTGATCAGCAGCATGTCGGGGCGCGCCTGGCCGAACGTGTACTCCGCGAGCACCGCGGCGTTCGCGTCGTTGCGCACCAGCACGGGGAGATCGAGTGCGGCGCTGAGCAGGCGCTCCAGGGGGAAGTCGACCCAGTCCAGGTTGGGCGAGTTCAGCACCATCCCGTCGGGGCGGACGATCCCGGGGGCGCCGACGCCGATGCCGAGCACGGGCGCGGTGGAGAGCCCGACGAGCTCCTCCGCGAGGGAGCACGCCGCCTCGTAGGCGGCCGTGCCGCCGGTCGGGCGCGGCACCTCGCGGCGCTCGAGCACCACGCCGTCCAGGCTGATGAGCGCACCCTCGAAGACGCCGGGGCCGGACAGGTCAAGGCCCACGATGCGATGGCCCTCGCGATCGATGTCGATGAGGATGGGCGGCTTGCCGGGACCGGTGGTCTCGCGGATGCCCTTCTCGATGACGATGCCGTCATGGATGAACTCGCTGACGAGGTCCGAGATCGTCACGCGGGTGAGCCCGGTCTCGCGGGAGAGGTCGGCACGGCTCATCGCACCCGAGTGATACAGCATCTGCAGCACCAGGGCGCGGTTGTGTCCGCGCGCATGCTCGGGGAGCACCTTGGTGCTCGTGCGCAGCTTTCGCGCCGACCCGAAGCGATGCGGGCTCGAATCGCCGCTCTCCGCATTCATCGGGCGATGCCGCTCATCCGTGGGACCATGTTTGTTAGTACACCTTACGAACAGAGTGAAAATCAAGCCCGGTCGCGCGCGGCGAGATCCGGGTTTACCCAAACGTTACCGGATCCCGGCCTCCGCTTCGCGTGTTTCCCGCGCGCGGCGCCCGACAGCGTCCTCCCCGCCCACCGATCCGGAGCCCCCGCCCGCCCATGTGCTTCCGTTGCCGTTTTGTGATATGGCATCCCGTATCCTTGAAAGACTGACAACGCTCAAGGGCAAGGGGGGTGTGCACGTGACGGATCTGGTAGCGGCAGCGGGGGCTCCGACAGAGGAGAACTCGATCGTCGACGGCACGGACGCGACCACGGAGGCCGCGACCGGAGACGGCGCAGGCGACCGCCACGCGGAGTG
Organism: Microbacterium sp. NPDC056052; assembly: GCF_042266785.1. Taxonomy (NCBI): domain Bacteria; kingdom Bacillati; phylum Actinomycetota; class Actinomycetes; order Micrococcales; family Microbacteriaceae; genus Microbacterium; species Microbacterium sp. NPDC056052. The sequence continues at coordinate 142,605 of NZ_JBHJWV010000006.1, read as the reverse complement.
GGCGCCCTCCGAGGACGCTCCGCGCAAGAAGCGCCACATCGGACGATGGGTCGGCATCGGCCTCGGCGTGCTCGCGCTGGGGCTCGGCGCGGCATCGACGATCCTCATCGCGCCCGGCACCGCGATCGCCGGTGTGCAGGTCGGCGGCATGACCCCCGGCGCTGCCGCGGAGGCCGTGAGCAACCACCTCAACGCCATGCAGGTGACGCTGACGGGCGAGGGCGGCGGCAAGCACGTCACCGGATCCGATCTGGGCGCGCACATCGACGCGACGAAGCTGGCCGACAAGGCCTTCGCCGACCATCCCATGTGGAACGTCACCAGCTGGATGTCGGCGCCGATCACCGGCGCCATCACCCTCGACGACCGCGCCGCCGAGCATGCGCTCCGCGCGGAGGTCCCCACGGTCTACCGGGACGCCACCGACGCCACGGTCGCGTTCCACGGCACCGGCTACGCGGCGGCGCCCGCGAAGGACGGATCCGGCATCGACCTCAAGGCCCTCACCGCGGCGATCACCGCGGCGTCCGAGAAGGGGCAGAGCTCCCTCGCCTTCGAAGCGAAGGCCGCACCGATCGCCCCCGCGATCAGCGACAAGACCGCGGCCGACACGGTCGCCCAGCTCAACACCATGCTCTCCACGATCGGCTTCTACGTCGGCACCGAGCGCACGGTCCCCGTCGACGCGGCGACCGCCGCCGGCTGGATCACCGTCACGCCGGACAACGGCAAGCTCACGATCACCGCAGACCAGGCGGCCATCCAGAAGAGCATCGACACGCTCGCGGCGAAGGTCGACCGCGCACCGGTCAACGCCACGACCGTCGTGAACTCCTCGGGCGAGGCGCTCGACGACATCACGCCCGGTGTCGCCGGCCGCCAGCTCGGCGACACGTCGGGCACGGCGGCGGCGTTCGCCTCGCAGATCTCCAAGGGCAACGGCACCTTCGCCCTGCCCGTCAAAGACACCCCGTTCAACTCGACCTCGCTGCTGCGCAAGATCGACGTGAACCTCAGCACCGAGACGCTGACGGTCACCGAGAACGGCAACGTCGTCGATTCCTGGCTGATCTCCTCGGGACGCGGCGACTTCGCGACCCACACCGGATCCTTCGCCGTGAACTGGAAGCTCGACAGCCAGAACATGGGCAACACCGACCTGACCAAGGCGCCGTTCTACTACCAGCCCGACGTGAAGTGGGTCATGTACTTCAACGGCGACGAGGCGCTGCACGGCGTGTACTGGCACGACAACTGGGGCACCCCGATGAGCCACGGCTGCGTCGGCATGCCGGAATGGCGCGCCGAGTGGCTGTTCGACTGGGCGCCGCAGGGCACTGAGATCAACGTCCACTACTGATCCGAATCCTGCCGCCGAAGGGGCCCGTCGCATCGTGCGGCGGGCCCCTTCGCGTGTCCCGCGTGCGCTCTGCGCGCGGCGGGAGGAACGACGAGGGGGCGGACGCCGCGGCGTCCGCCCCCTCGTCGATCTCGTCAGTTCAGGCCGTCGATGACCGCGTTCAGCGTGGCGGACGGACGCATGATCTTGGCCACGAGAGCCCCGTCCGGGCGGTAGTAGCCGCCGATCTCGGCGGGCTTGCCCTGCACCGCGGTGAGCTCGGAGACGATGCGCTCCTCGTCCGCGGCGAGCGCGGCGGCGACCGGGGCGAACGCGGCGGCGAGCGCGGCGTCCTCGGTCTGCGCGGCCAGCTCCTGCGCCCAGTACAGGGCCAGGTAGAAGTGGCTGCCGCGGTTGTCGATCGTGCCCAGGGCCCGCCCCGGCGAGCGGTCGTTCTCGAGGAACGTGCCGGTCGCGGCGTCGAGCGTCTTCGCCAGGATCGCGGCCTTGGCGTTGCCGGTGCGGTCGGCGAAGTGCTCGAACGACGCGGCCAGCGCGAAGAACTCGCCCAGCGAGTCCCAGCGCAGGTAGTTCTCCTCGACGAGCTGCTGCACGTGCTTCGGGGCGGATCCACCCGCGCCCGTCTCGAACAGGCCACCGCCGGCGAGCAGCGGGACGATGCTGAGCATCTTCGCGCTGGTGCCGACCTCGAGGATCGGGAAGAGGTCGGTGAGGTAGTCGCGCAGCACGTTGCCGGTGACCGAGATGGTGTCCTCGCCCTTGCGCATGCGCGCGAGCGAGTAGCGGGTCGCATCCTCGGGGGTGAGGATCTCGATCGTGAGGCCGTCGGTGTCGTAGTCCTTCAGGTACTCGGTCACCTTGGCGATCAGCGCGGCGTCGTGCGAGCGCGCCGGGTCGAGCCAGAAGACGGCCGGGGCGCCGCTCGCGCGGGCGCGGCTCACGGCGAGCTTCACCCAGTCACGGACCGGGACGTCCTTGGTCTGCGTCGCGCGCCAGATGTCGCCCGCGTGCACCTCATGCTCGAGGACCACCTCGCCGGCCGCGTTCACGACCTGCACGCGGCCGTCCGCGGCGATCTCGAACGTCTTGTCGTGGCTGCCGTACTCCTCGGCCGCCTGGGCCATCAGGCCCACGTTCGGCACGGTGCCGATCGTGGCGGGATCCAGCGGGCCGTTCGCGATCACGTCCTCGATCGTGGCCTGGTAGACGCCGGCGTAGGAGGAGTCGGGGATGACCGCGAGCGTGTCGTCCTCGCCCCCGTCCTTGCCCCACAGCTTGCCGCCGTTGCGGATCAGCGCGGGCATCGACGCGTCGACGATCACGTCGCTCGGCACGTGCAGGTTCGTGATGCCCTTGTCCGAGTTCACGTAGCTGAGACGCGGGCCGTTCTCCATGGCGCGGAAGAAGGCCTCGGCGATCTCCTCGCCGCCCTCCAGGTCTGCGAGTCCGGCGAGGATGGATCCGAGTCCGTCGTTCGCGGTGAGGCCGGCCTCGGCGAGCTTGTCGCCGTACTGGGCGAACACATCCGCGAAGTAGGCGCGCACGACGTGGCCGAAGATGATCGGGTCGGAGACCTTCATCATCGTGGCCTTGAGGTGCACGGAGTACAGCACGTCCTCGGCCTTCGCCTCGGCGAGGGTCTCGGCGAGGAAGGCGTCGAGCGCGGCGGCGTTCAGGAAGGTCGCGTCGATGATCTCCCCGGGGAGCACCTTGAGGTTCTCCTTGAGGACCGTCACCTGGCCGTCCGCGGAGACGTGCTGGATCGTCAGCACGTCATCGCCCGGCGAGACCCAGCTCTTCTCGTTCGCCTTGAAGTCGTCGTGGCCCAGGGTGGCGACGTGGGTCTGCGAGCCCTCGCCGAACGCCTTGTTGCGGTGCGGGTGCTTCTTCGCGTAGTTCTTCACCGCGAGCGGCGCACGCCGGTCGCTGTTGCCCTCGCGCAGCACCGGGTTCACCGCGGATCCCTTGATGCGGTCGTAGCGGGCGCGGACGTCCTTCTCCTCGACCGTGGCCGCGTCGTCCGGGTAGTCCGGGACGTCGAAGCCCTTCTGCTGCAGCTCGGCGACGGCCGCCTTGAGCTGCGGGATGGACGCCGAGATGTTCGGCAGCTTGATGATGTTGGCCTCGGGCGTGGTCGCCAGACCCCCGAGCTCGGCGAGCGCGTCGCCCACGGCCTGGCCGGCGCTCAGGCGCTCGGGGAAGGCGGCGAGGATCCGGCCGGCGAGCGAGATGTCGCGGGTCTCGATGTCGACGCCCGCCTGGTGGGCGTAGGCCTGGACGATCGGCAGCAGAGAGGCCGTGGCGAGCGCCGGCGCCTCGTCCGTGTAGGTGTAGATGATGGCGTCGTCGGTCACCGGGGTCTCCGTTTCACGCAGGAAGGGTTTCAGACAGCGACCACGCGTGGATGCGCACGCGGTATCGCGCAGATTTATCTCGATACCAAGATACCTGCCCTTCGTGGATTCCCGAGCGCCCTTCGTCCTGCTGCGCTCGCGCGGGATCCGCTCGCGGACCGTTCGCTCCGCACCGCGGAAGGTGAACTTCTCCCCACGTTTCGCCCTGCTCCGCCACGAGCGCCGTCCAGGGGTTAGCCTGGGGACCATGACGGAACTGCGACTGGTCGAACTGTCCGCGGCGACGATCGTCGCCGTCAACAATCTCTCCCTGAAGCCCGGGCAGGAGCAGTACCTCGCGCCCGTCTCCTACGGGATCGCCGCGACCGTCATGAATCCGCAGACCAGCTGGCAGCGGGTCGTGCTGGACGGCGAGGAGGTCGTCGGCTTCGTCAGCGCCAACTTCGATCCCGATGCCCCCGAGGAGCACTTCCGCTCCGTGCTGTGGCGCATCAACGTCGACGCGGACGACCAGGGACGCGGCGTCGGCCGGTTCGCCGTGGAGAGCCTGATCTCCGAGGCACGGGTGCGCGGCTTCGGGCACCTGAACGTGATCTACGAGGCGGGCGCCGGGGGTCCGGAGGCGTTCTTCCAGCGCGTCGGCTTCACGCCCGTCGGAGAGACCGAGTACGCCGAGGTCATCGCGGAGATCCGCTTCTGAGCACCGGCGCGCCCCACCGCTGAGCACCGGGGCGCCCGCGACACGCGTACGCTGTGATCGGCGGCGGGGTTTCGAATCCCCTCCCCCATCGAAGCCCCGTCGTCTCCTCCTCCCGCGGAGCAGCCGCCGCCGGACTCGCCGCCCTGCGGTTCGCCGCGTGCCGTCACGTCTGCAGGGGTTCGCCGCGTGCCGCCGTCACGTCCGCAGCGGTTCGCCGCGTGCCGCGGTCACGTCCGCAGGATGTGTGCAACTCCGCAGGACGGATCCGCCCGATGCGCCCTGCAGAAGTGAAGACATCCTGCAGACTGCGCCGCGTGCGTGCGCTCAGTCGCGCTTCTTGCGCGGCTTCGGACCGCGCTCGCGCGCATTCCACGCGGCGATCGCTGACGCCGCCGCATCGGCCGCGCGGTCCAGGGCGTCGGCGGACATCGAGATCACCTGCTGGGCGGTGTCCTGCCAGCCCGTCGCGCGCGATGCGCGCTCGCGCTCGGGATCCCGGCCCTCGGCGCGCGCGCGGGCGTCGTGCTCGGCGGTGTCGAAGGCGCGCTCCAGCCGGGTCACCGCGTCGCGATAGGCGCCGAACTCGGCGGGCCCGATCCGGCGGGCGGGGTCGGGGCGGGCCTGTCTGGCCTCATCCAGCGCGAGCAGGAATGCGGCCGTCGACGGATCGCCGGCATCGCCGATGGTCGGGTACGCGATGAGCTTCGCGGGATCCGTCTCGTAGGCCATCCAGCGCGCCACCACGGCGTCGTGGGCCGCGATCGCGCGCGGCAGCGGGCGTCGGTGCGGATCCGCGTTCAGGGCCAGGTCGGCTCGTGCGGCCTCCACCTGCGCGCGCCGGGCGCGCACCGCCGCGGACGCCGCCTTCGCGCCGGCCTCAGCGTCGCGCAGCGCGCGCCGGGCATCGGACACCTCGACCGGATGCGCGGACCCTGCCGCTCGCCCCGCGACGCGGCCGGCGAGCTCCGCCCGGGCGACGCGCACCGCGAGACGCGCTTCGGTGGCCGCCCGCTGAGCGGCCTGCAGATCGAGACGCGCGGCGTCGTAACCGAGCCGACGGCCTCCGGATGCGGCACCGCGGCGAGCGCCCAGCACGATCACGGCTCCCGCGCCGACGATGACCGGCACGATCCACCAGAGTTCCGCGACGACCGCCCAGAAGGGATCCACGCCTCGAGCCTACCGATCACATTTCCACAGGGCATTTGCACTTCCACAGGACAGATCCTCCGGATCCATCCTGCAGAGTTGCGACCCTCCTGCAAAACGCGTGGACGCACATCGTCCTGCACAGACGGGGCCCGACACCTCTTCCACCCTGATTCCGCGAATCACCTCCCACGCGTTCCCGCCACGACCCAGGCTGTCGGCATGGACCTGCACACCTGGCTCTCCCTTCGCAGCGGCATCGGACATCGCGACGATGCCGCGGCGGCCGGCTTCTCCCCCACCCGCGTACGCGCCGCCATCCGCGACGGCACCGTGCAGCGCATCAGAGCCAAGTGGATCGCGCTGCGCTCGGCCCCGCCCGAGCTGGTTCGTGCGGCGGCGGCCGGCGGCGCACTCACCTGCGTGTCTCTGGCCCGACGACGAGAGTGGTGGGTACCGCCCGACGACGACGGGGCGCTGCATCTGCACCTGCCCCGGCATGGGTCGGTCCGGGACCACGGCGTGCAGGCGCACTGGGCCAAGCCGCTGGGCCCCGACCGGCCACGGTCCTTGGAGGCATCCGTCGAAGACGCGCTCGCCCACGCCGCCCAGTGCTTCCCCCTCGATCAGGCGACCGCGATCTGGGAGTCGGCGATCCGCACCGAGGCCATCGCGCTCGAATCGCTCCGGCAGGTGACGTGGCGGAGCACCGCGGCCCGCAGGGTCGCCGCGCACACGCGCGGAGACACCGGATCCTCGCTCGAGACGATCTTCCACGTTCGGCTGAGCGGCTGGGGCGTGCGACTGCGGTTCCAGGTGCGCCTCGCCGGCCACGACGTGGACTTCCTGATCGGCACGCACCTCATCGTCCAGGTCGACGGATGGGCGCACCACTCGACATCGGCGGATCGCACGCGCGACATCGCCCACGACGCCGAGCTCCGCCTGCGCGGCTATACCGTGCTCCGCTTCTCCTCCGCGCAGATCGTCTACGACTGGCAGAGCGTCGAGCGGATCCTCATCGCCGCCATCAGCCGCGGCGCCCACCTCGCTCCGGTGCACGCATGAGCCCGTCCTCGCGTGGAGCGGTCCCGTCCGCACGACGAAAGGACGTCTGCACCTCTGCAGGAGAATCCGTCCGGATCCGTCCTGCAGAGATGCAGACGTCCTGCAGAGCTGCGGCTCTCGAGTCCCTACACCAGCGTCTGCTGCCAGGCGGCGTGCAGCTGGGCGAACTTGCCCGTGCCGGCGATGAGCACGTCGGGGGCGTCGTCCTCGATGATGCGGCCGTGCTCCATGACGAGCACCCGGTCGGCGATCGCCACGGTCGACAGACGGTGCGCGATGATGATCGCCGTGCGATCGGCGAGCAGGGTCTGCAGCGCATCCTGGATCAGCCGCTCCGACGGGATGTCCAGCGAAGCGGTCGCCTCGTCGAGGATCAGCACCGCGGGGTCGGCGAGGAAGGCGCGCGCGAACGAGATCAGCTGTCGCTGCCCCGCCGAGACGCGGCCGCCGCGCTTGTTCACGTCGGTGTCGTAGCCGTCCGGCAGCGAGTCGATGAACGCATCGGCGCCCACAGCGCGCGCAGCAGCCCGGATCTCCTCCATCGTCGCGTCGGGCTTTCCGAGCGCGATGTTGTCGGCCACCGTGCCGCTGAACAGGTACGCCTCCTGCGTGACCATGACGATCGCGCGGCGCAGGTCCTTCGGGTGCAGATCGCGCAGATCCACGCCGTCGAGCGTCACCGCACCGGCGGTCGGGTCGTAGAAGCGCGACACGAGCTTCGCCAGGGTCGACTTGCCCGCGCCGGTCGTGCCGACCAGCGCGATGGTCTGTCCCGCGGGGATGTCCAGGGAGAAGTCGGGCAGGATCACCCGATCCTGGGCGTATCCGAACTCGACGTCGTCGAAGCGAACGTGCCCCTTCGACTCCCAGAGGTCGACCGCCTTGATCGGATCCGGAACCGTCGGAACCTCATCGAGCACGCCCGACACCTTCTCCAGCGCCGCCGTGGCGGACTGGAAGGAGTTCAGGAACATCGCGATCTCCTGCATGGGCGCGAAGAAGTTGCGCACGTACAGGACCGCGGCCAGCAGGATGCCGACCTGGATGTCACCGCTCGCCATGCGGACGCCGCCCCACACCACGACCACGCCGAGGGTGAGAGCGGCGACCGCCATGAGCCCGGGCTCGAACGTGCCGAACAGCAGCATCGAGCGGCGGTTCACGTCGCGGTAGTCGCCGGCGACCTCCTGGAACGACACGTCGTTGCGGGGCTCCTTGCGGAACGCCTTCACGGCGCGGATGCCGGTCATGGTCTCGACGAACTGCACGATGACCTTCGCGCTGATGACCCTCGACTCGCGGTACACGAGCTGCGAGCGCTGGTAGAACCAGCGCATCAGGTAGACCAGCGGGATGCCGGCGAGCACCAGGACGACGCCGGACTCCCAGTCCACGAGCACGAGCGCGATGAACGTGAAGAGGCCGTAGAGCAACCCGGACACGAGCTGGTTCAGACCGCCGTCGAGAAGCTCCCGGATGGAGTCCAGGTCGCTGGTCTGGCGCGAGATGATCCGGCCCGAAGTGTAGCTCTCGTGGAACTCGAGGCTCAGCCGCTGGGTGTGCAGGAACATGCGCTTGCGCAGGTCGAGCAGCACCGCCTGCGTGATGCGGGCGGTGAGCACGGCATACCAGCCGATCAGCGCGGATCCGACCGCGCCGACGACGAGGAACACGATCCCGACCATGATCGTCGGCATCCAGTCCGCGTGCTTCAGCACGGCCGGCAGCGCCGTGTTCAGGCCGTAGGCGACGAGCGCCGGGCCCGCGACCTGCGCGGCCGTGGAGATCACCAGCACCAGGGCGGTGAGCGTGATCTGCACCTTGAGCGGCGCGATCAGGGATCCGAACAGCCGCAGCGAGCGGCGTCGGATCGCCTTGCTCTCCTCGTGCGTGAGGTCGGAGCGGTCCTCGTCCTGGGTTCCGATGACGCTCATGCCTGCACCTCCTCGTTCTCGGCGTGGGTATCGTTCGGCGCGCCGTCGGGTGACGGCGGTGTTCCGCGAACCGCCCCGGGGGCGGCGGCGCCGGCGACCACCGGGATCGCCCCGGTGCGCGCGGCTTCCTCGGCCTCGAGGCTCGAGATCACGTGCCGGTAGTGCGCGCTCGTGCGCAGCAGCTCCGAGTGCGCACCCACGGCCGTCACCTTCCCGTTCTGCAGCAGCGCCACACGGTCGGCGAGGGCCACGGTCGACGGGCGGTGCGCGACGATGAGCGCCGTGGTCTCGGCGAGCACGTGGCGCAGCGCCTCCTCGACGAGCGCCTCGGTGTCGACGTCGAGCGCCGACAGCGGGTCGTCCAGCACGAGCACCTTGGGCTTGGCCGCCACGGCGCGCGCGAGCGCGAGCCTCTGACGCTGTCCGCCGGACAGGCTCAGCCCTTCTTCGCCGATCATCGTCTCGACGCCCTCCGGGAGCGTGTCGACGAAACCTGCCTGGGCGACGTCGAGCGCCTCGCGGAGCACCTGCTCCGCCTCGGCGCTGTGGACGTCCAGATCCGCCCGGCCGAGCAGCACGTTCTCGCGCACGGTGGCCGAGAACAGCGTCGCGTCCTCGAACGCCATCGCGATGTGCGTGCGCAGCTCGGCCAGGGTCAGGTCGCGTACGTCGACGCCGTCGAGCGTCACCCGTCCGCCGGTCACGTCGTACAGACGCGTCGGCAGGGTCGTGAGGGTGGTCTTACCGGATCCGGTGATGCCGACCAGCGCCATGGTCTCTCCCGGGCGCAGCACGAGGTCGATGCCGTCGAGCAGGTCGCGCTCGTGCGGGCGGGCGTCCTGATAGCGGAAGCGGGCGCCCTCGAACGCGAGCTCGCCGCGGGGCTCCGCGATGCTGACCGGGCTCTCCGGATCCGTGATCGTGTTCTGCTCGTCGTAGATCTCGAATACGCGGTCGGTGGCCGTGCGCGCGTCGAGCATGAACGAGAACAGGAAGCCGATCGATTCGATCGGCCAGCGCAGCACGGTCGCCATCGCGAAGTAGGCGAACAGCTCTGGCGCGCTCAGTGCGCCCTGCGCGATCAGCCAGATTCCGGCGACCAGGTTGAGCGCGAACGCGATCTCGGGCATGAGCACGAGCCAGAACCAGATCCAGCCGACGGAGCGGGCCTTGCTCAGCTCGGTCTCGCGCAAGGACTCGGCCTGGCGCGCGAACTTCACGAGCGCGTGCTTGCCGCGTCCGAACGCCTTGAGCACCCGGATGCCGTGCACGCTCTCCTCGACGCTCGTGGCGAGGTCGCCGGCCTGATCCTGGCTGCGGCGGGTGAGCACGCCGTAGCGCTTCTCGAACAGGAAGCCCGAGATCCACAGCGGCACCGCAGTGATGAGGAAGATCGTGCCGAGCAGCCAGTGCCAGCGGAACAGCAGTGCGGCGCCGATCACGATCGTGAGCAGGTTGACGACCAGCAGCACGAGGCCGAACGCGAGCCACCGGCGGATAAGGCCGATGTCCTGCATCATGCGGCTGAGCAGCTGGCCCGACTGCCAGCGGTCGTGGAAGGCGACCGGCAAGCGCTGCAGGCTCGAGTACAGCTGCGTGCGCATCCGGTACTCCACCTGCGTGGCGGGGTTGAGCACGAACTGCCGGCGCAACCAGACCATGAGGGCCTCGCCGAGTGCGAGCACGGTCACGGCGACGGCGCCCCAGATGATCGCGCCGATCTCGCCGGTGGCGATGGGGCCTTCGAGCACGACCTGGAGCAGCAGCGGCACGCACAGCGCGATCACGGCTGCAGCAAGGGCGGAGAGCCCGCCGCCGATGAGACGACCGGCGACCGGCTTCACGAAGGGGGCCAGCCGCGCGAGCGCACGGGGTGTGGAGAGAGGGACGGTGGACGATGAGGGTTCTTTAGGCATGATTCTCAGCAGTGACGTATCGCATCAGGGGATGGCAGGGGACGAAAAGGAGCGGATGCGATGCATCCGTGCGATGAGCGGCCGGTGTGGGCCGAGGAGGACCGGAGCGGTCAGTCCTCGGCCGGAACGAGGGGCGAACCGGCGACAGCGCTGATCGACGACGCAGTGTTGATCGTGGGCATGGTGTCCTCCTCGGTTCGACGGCCGCCGGGTCGGTTGACGCGACAGCCGTCCAGCCTATGTTTATGAACCGCCTGAACGCAAGCGTTTTCCCGAAACCGATCTCACGATCCGCGTGACACCGGCCGAGGCCTCCGCGCCCGGGTGATTCTCCGGTGCTGGACTCAGCGCGCGCCGTCCCCGCGCCATTCCCGATCCGCCGGATCCGGGGTCCGCCGGCACGGATCCACGGGACCGGCGCGACTCATCGCCGGCACGTCGAGGCCCCCTCAGCGCACCCGCGCCCCCTCCTGTGTGCGCTCGTGCGAGGGGGCGCGGACAGCAGGAGGGGGCGTGGACGACGGACGGACGGTCCGGATCCAGGTCCGGATCCGGTCCGGTCACGCGGCGATCGCGTGCGCGGCCTCTCGGTCGAGCAGACGGCGCTTGACGTCCTCGCCCCAGGCGAAGCCGCCGAGGGTGCCGTCGGTGCGCAGCACCCGGTGGCAGGGCACGAACAGGGCCGGCGCGTTGCGCGCGCAGATCGAGGCCGCGGGACGCACGGCACCCGGCTTGCCGAGGGCGACGGCGAACTCGGTGTACGTGAGCGGCTCGCCCGGGGTGATCCGTCGCAGCGCCTGCCATCCAGCACTCTGCATGTCGGTGCCGAACTGATGCACCTCGACCGCGTCGATCGCCGCGAGGTCGCCCGCGTAGTAGGCGGCGACGGCATCCGCCGCGCTGGTCGCGCCCTCGACGACCTCGGCCGGGCGGTTCTTCTCGGCGAGGCGGAACAGAATCGCCTCATGGTCGGCGGTCCATCCGGATGCGAGCACGCGATCCTGGTCGTCCGCGAGGATCGTGAACGGGCCGTCGGGGGTGTCGATGGTCTGGATGATGGCGGTCATTTCGAGCCTTCCGTGATCGAGATGGTCTTGGGGGTCTGAGCGGTCTTGGTGGCCTTCGGGGTCTTCGCGGCCTTCACCGGGACCGCGCGCCAGAGGTGCGCGGTGAGGTAGCTGCGCCAGGGCGCCGTGCGGGCGGCCCAGGCGTCCAGGGGTCCGGCCTCGGAGGGGAGCCCCGCGCCGCCGGCGCCTGCTCGGGCCGCGACATCGCCGGGCAGGAAGACGTCGGGGTCGCCGAGCACGCGCATCCGCACGTAGTCGGCCGTCCACGGCCCGATCCCCGGCATCGCGAGCAGCGCGGCGCGCTGCGCCTGGCCGTCGTCGCCGAGCGTCAGCCGCAGAGAGCCGTCCGCGAGGGCGGCCGCGGCGCCGGTGACGGCTCTGATCCGGGCCGCAGGACCCCGCAGCACCTCGTGCCCGCGTTCGGCGATCGCAGCCATGGTCGGGAAGAGGATCCCCTCCCCCGGTCCGTCGTCGGCGGATCCGACGCGCTCCCCGAGCTCCTGGGCGAGCAGCGTCAATGCGGTCCGTGCCGCGGCGACCGTGATCTGCTGCCCGATCATCGCGCGGATGAGCATCTCGTGCGGATCCGCGGCTCCCGGCACTCTGATGCCGGGGACACGGGCGACCAGCGGCGCGAGCGGCTCATGCTCGGACAGCGCGGCGTCGACCGCCAGCGGATCCGCGTCGAGGTCGAACAGCCGCCGGGCGCGGGCGACGAGAGGCGCGAGGTCGCCGAGCTGCGCCAGGCGGGCGCGCAGGTGCAGGCGATCGGCGTCGTCGAGGCTCAGCTCGAACCAGCCCGGTCCGCCGTCGAGGCGCAGGTGCCGCGAGAAGCGGCGCGCACCCACCTCCTCGACCCCGGGAAGCGCCCGCGCGCGCATCCACGCGAACAGGCCCTCCGCGTCGAACGGCGTGCGGTATGGCAGCAGCAGGTCGATCTCGCCGGGCACCGCGGTCGCGGCGGCCAGCGCATCGCGGCCGTGGCGCCGGGCGCGCAGCTCCCCCGGCGCCAGGCCGAACACCTCGCGCACGGTGTCGTTGAACTGGCGGACGCTCGCGAACCCCGCCGAGAACGCGACGTCGGCGATCGGCAGGTCGGTGCCGACCAGCAGCATCCGGGCGGTGTGCGCGCGGTGAGCACGGGCGAGGGCGAGCGGCCCGGCGCCGAGCTCCCCGGCGAGCAGCCGGGTGAGGTGGCGTGAGGAGTAGCCGAGCCGTGCGGCGAGCCCAGGAACCCCCTCGCGCTCGACGACGCCGTCCGCGATGAGGCGCATCGCGCGGGCGGCGACGTCACCGCGCAGGTTCCACTCCGGCGAACCGGGCGCGGCCTCCGGCAGGCAGCGCTTGCAGGCGCGGTAGCCGGCCTCATGCGCGGCGGCGCTGGTCGGGAAGAACGTGACGTTCTCGGGCTTGGGCGTCCGGGCCGGGCAGCTCGGACGGCAGTAGATCCCGGTCGAGCGCACGGCCGTGACGAACTGTCCGTCGAAGCGGGTGTCGCGCGCGTCGATCGCACGGTACCGCTCGTCGAAGGTCATTCCGGGGAAGCTCATGCCTCCACTCTGACACGTCCGAATCTCGCAGGCTCGCGGAAATCGGACACGACAGTCCGCCCTCTTCCACGATCACTCGTCGCAAGAAAAAGGACGATTGCGCGTCTGCAGGACAGGATCCGTGGATCCGACCTGCCGACGTGCAATCGTCCCGCAGAGTTCGACCTGGGGCACCCGCCCCGCCCCGCCGAAGCCGAAGCCGGGGCCAGGGCCGGGGCCGGGGCGGCCTGCTCAGTGGAAGAAGTGGCGCTCGCCCGTGAAGAACATCGTCACGCCGGCCTTGCGGGCGGCGTCCACAACCTCCTCGTCCCGGACGGATCCGCCCGGCTGCACGATCGCGGTGACGCCCGCGTCGATGAGCACCTGGGCGCCGTCGGCGAACGGGAAGAACGCATCCGAGGCGGCGACGGATCCGGCCGCGCGGTCGCCGGCGCGCTCGACCGCGAGGCGGCACGAGTCGACGCGGTTGACCTGGCCCATACCGACGCCGACCGTGGCGTTGCCCTTGGACAGCACGATCGCGTTCGACTTCACGGCGCGGCACGCCTTCCACGCGAAGATGAGGTTCTCCATCTCGAGATCGTCCGGGCGCTCGCCCGAGACGAGCTCCCAGTTCTTGGCGACCGAGACGATGTCATCCGGGAACCGGTCCGCGTCCTGCAGCAACAGGCCGCCGGAGACGAGGCGCACGTCCATCTGCTCCTGCTGCCAGTCGTCGGGCAGCTGCAGCAGGCGCAGGTTCTTCTTCGCCTTGAACACCTCGAGCGCCGCCGGCTCGAAGGCCGGGGCGACGATGACCTCGGTGAAGATGTCCTTGAGGTTCTCCGCCATCTTCAGCGTCACGGTGCCGTTCGCCGCGATCACGCCGCCATAGGCCGAGACCGGGTCGCACTCGTGCGCGCGCAGGTGCGCGCTCGCGATCGGGTCCAGGGCGTTGGGCGCCGTCGTCGCGATGCCGCACGGGTTGGCGTGCTTGATGATCGCGACCGCCGGGTGCACCATGTCGTACGCCGCGCGGAGGGCCGCATCGGCGTCGACGTAGTTGTTGTACGACATCTCCTTGCCCTGCAGCTGCGTGGCCTGGGCGATGCCGTGCCCGCCCGCGCGCGTGTAGATCGCGGCGCGCTGGTGCGAGTTCTCGCCGTAGCGCAGCGTGGCGAGGCGCTCCGCGTTGATCGTGAGGTGCTCGGGCAGCTCGCTCTCGCTCGACAGCGTGCCGTCCGAGAACCACTGCGCCACGGCCGTGTCGTAGGCCGCGGTGTGCGCGAAGGCGCGTGCCGCGAGCTCACGGCGCTGGGCGAGCGTGGTGCCGCCCTCGTCGAGCGCGCGGACGAGCGACGGATACGACTCGGGCGACACGACGATCGCCACGTTGGCGTGGTTCTTCGCGGCGGCGCGCACCATGGCGGGGCCGCCGATGTCGATCTGCTCGACCACGTCGTCGCCGACCGCGCCGGAGGCCACCGTCTGCACGAACGGGTAGAGGTTCACCACGACGAGCTCGAACGGGCTGATCCCCCGCTCGGCGAGCTGGCGCTCGTGGTCCTCGAGGCGCAGGTCGGCCAGCAGGCCGCCGTGGATCGCCGGGTGCAGGGTCTTCACGCGCCCGTCCAGCATCTCGGGGACACCCGTGACGGCCGCGACATCGGTGACCGCGAGGCCCGCATCCCGGATGGCCTGGGCCGTGGATCCGGTCGACACGATCTCGACGCCGTTGTCGGCGAGCGACTGCGCGAGCGGCACGAGGCCGGTCTTGTCGCTGACGGACACCAGTGCTCGGCGGATGCGCACGGCGTCACGGGGGCGGTAGAGGGACGGGTCGTGGGCGGGACCGGCCATCGGGTTTCCTTCCGGGTAGGCGTCAGTTCTCGTCAGCGGCCTGCGGCCGAGGGGGATCCGAGATCGTGGGGGCGGGAGTCGAGCGCGAGGGATCCGTCGGCGATGCGGCGGACGACGTCGATCAGCAGGCGGCGCTCGACCGGCTTGATGCGCTCGTGCAGGGAGGACTCGGTGTCCCCCAGCTGCACCGGCACGCGCTCCTGCGCGAGGATCGGTCCGCTGTCGACGCCGTCGTCGACCACGATCACGCTGGCCCCGGTCTCGCTCACACCGGCCGCGAGCGCGTCGCGCACGCCGTGCGCTCCGGGGAACTCGGGCAGGAAGGCCGGGTGCGTGTTGATGATGTTCGGAGCCCAGGCCGCCACCACATCGCGCGGCAGCAGTCGCATGAGCCCGCTCAGCACGATGAGGTCCGGCCGCCAGACCTTCAGCTGCGCGTCGAGCTCGGCGCCCCACGCCTCGCGGCTGTCGAAGGCCTCCCACGGGACGACGAAGGAGGGGATCCCGAAGGCCTCGGCGTGCGCGAGGCCGTCGGCTTCGCGATCGGCCCCGATCACGATGACGCGCGCCGGGAATCCGGGGTCGGCGGCCGCGTCGAGGAGGGCACGAAGATTCGAGCCGGTGCCCGAGATGAGTACGGCGACCGTCAGCACCCAGACAGTCTAGCCGGGAGCCCCTGGCCGCCGATCACGTGAGACGATCCGCCGCGCGGTCCCGGTCGTCGTCGATCCAGGCGGCGTCGACGTCGCCGTGGCGGCGCGGTGCGAGCAGCAGGATCGCGGCGCCGACGAGCACCTCGAGTCCGAGCGCGAGCGCGACTGGACCCGGATCGGGCCCTGCGAGCGCGAGCCGTCCCGGCCCGAGGGATCCGTGCGACAGCGCCGCGAGCAGGGCGCCGAATCCGCCCGCGAGGGCGGCGATTCCGACCGCGGTCGCCGCACGGGGTCCGATCCCGGTCTCCGCTCCCGCCGATACCTGCCGCGAGCGGATCACCCACCCCGCGAACGCACCCGCGGCGATCGGCAGCAGCACGACGACGAGCGCCCACGGCGAAGAGCTGTCCGGCACGAGACCCAGCAGCGGCACCCCCGGCACGACGCCCAGCACGGTGCCCGCGGGAGAGACGGCGGTGCCCGCGCCGATCGCGAAGCCGGGGCCCGCGATCCACGCCACGGCCCACGCCACGAGCGTCGGCAGGTACGCGAGCTGGCCGAGGCCGATCACGACCACGCCGAGGCCGTCGGCGCGGAGCGATTCGAACAGCGCCACGCTCTGGCCGCCGCGGACGATCCCGGCGATCGCGACCGCGAGCCCCGCGGCCCCGAGGACGCCGGCCACGGCAGCCGCGGCTCCTCGCACCACGTCGCCGGGCACGTGGGCCCAGTCCGGCCAGCGATCCAGCGCGTCCTGCACCCGGTCGACGACGCCGCCGTCGCCCTCGCTCCATGCCGTCGCGATGGCCCCGGCGAGAGCACCGCACAGGAACACCAGCGGCGGGAACAGGATCGCGAGCCACAGCGGCGCCTTCAGCGCCCCGAGGCCGCCGGTCAGCGCCGCGAGCGCGGAGATCACCGCGAAGGTCGCCGTTCCGCTCAGGACGCCCACGATCCAGGATCCGGCAAGCGCGGCCCTGCGCCCCGAACGCGCCGCGAAGATCGCGGTGAAGCCGAGGAAGAGCAACGGAGGCACCGAGAGGGCGAAGGACGCCGCGGACGGATCCAGGCCGATCGACCGCACCAGCGCATCCGGAAGGGCGACGGAGAGCGGGACGCCGTGGCCGAACTGCCAGAGCGTCGCGGCGCTCGGCCAGAGGGCGCCCCAGTCCGCGTTCGTGCCGAACGCGACCGCCCAGATCACGGCGAGGGGAGCGAGCAGCACGGCGAGGCCGATGGCCGCCGCGACGATCGCATCGACCGCGGCCAGGAGCACGATGAGGAGGCGTTGCATGACGGTTTCGAGCCTACGTGCTCCGCCTCCCGCTCCCCTGCGGGCGCGCGGACCGTGGCGCCGACCGCACGGAGGAGCCGTCCAGGCGATACGGTTTTCCGCGGAGGTCCCCCATGACAACAGTCCCCCCGCCCGTGTCCGACCCCGTCACCGCCCAGCCCAAGAACGCGGTCGATCGCTTCTTCGAGATCAGCAAGCGCGGATCCACCCTCGGCACCGAGGTCCGCGGCGGCATCGTCACGTTCGTGACGATGGCGTACATCGTGATCCTCAACCCGATCATCCTGTCCACCCCGGACGTCGCAGGGCACACGCTGCCGGGCGGTGCCGTCGCCGCGGCCACGGCACTGACCGCCGGCGTCATGACGATCCTGTTCGGACTGATCACCCGGCTGCCGTTCGCGTTCGCCGCCGGCCTCGGCATCAACGCGTTCCTCGCCTTCACCGTGGTCGGCTCGGTCACCTGGGCCGAGGCGATGGCGCTCGTCATGATCAACGGCGTCATCATCGTCCTGCTCGCCGCGACCGGCCTGCGCAAGCTCATCTTCGACGCGGTCCCCGTGCAGCTCAAGCTCGCCATCACGGTCGGCATCGGCCTGTTCATCGCCTTCATCGGATTCGTGAACGCCGGCTTCGTGACGTCGACGAAGCAACCCTCCCCTCCGGTCGATCTCGGCATCGGCGGATCCGTCGCCTCGATCCCGACCCTGCTGTTCGTGATCACCCTGCTGATCGGCGGTGTTCTCATCGCCCTGCGTCTCAAGGGTGCGATCCTCATCGCCCTCGTGGGCGGCACCGTGCTCGCCGCGATCCTCAACCTGATCTGGCCGTTCGGTCAGAACTTCGGCTTCACCGGCAGCATCGTGAGCCTCCCCGACCTGAGCCTGATCGGCCGGGTCGACTTCGGCTTCGACCTCGCGAAGGTCGGCGGCGTGACCCTGGTGATGTTCATCTTCACCCTGCTGTTCTCGAACTTCTTCGACGCGATGGGCACGATGACCGGCCTCGCGAAGGAGGCCGACCTCGCCGATGAGAAGGGCGACTTCCCTCGCATCAAGTCGGCGCTCGTCGTCGAGGGCGTCGGCGCGATCGTCGGCGGCGGCACGTCGTCCTCCTCCGCGACCGTGTTCGTGGAGTCGGGCGCCGGCATCGGCGAAGGAGCGCGCACGGGTCTCGCGACGACGATCACAGGAGCGCTCTTCCTGCTCGCGATGTTCTTCACCCCGCTCACCGCCCTCGTGCCGAGCGCCGTGGCCGCCGCGGCGCTCGTGCTCGTCGGCGCGATGATGCTCTCGCAGATCAAGAACATCGATCTCAGCGACTTCCGCGTCCTCCTGCCGGTCTTCCTCACGGTCACCGTCATGCCGATGACCTACTCGATCGCCAACGGCATCGGCGCCGGCTTCGTCAGCTGGATCGTCGTGAACGCGCTCACCGGCCGGGCCAGGACGATCCACCCGCTGCTCTGGGTGGTCGGCGCCGGGTTCGTGCTGTTCTTCGCCCGCGGCCCCCTCGAGGCGCTGCTCGGCGCCTGATCCGCCAGGATCCGTCGAGGCCCCCTCACCGCGTCGAGGCCCCCTCCCGGGAACACTCCTGGGAGGGGGCTTCGATGCTCAGAGGGGGCACCGACGTGCGGGTGCCCGTGCGCCGTCGCGCGCTCGTGCGCTCACGCGCTCACGCCGTCAGAGCGCGAGCGGCACCCCGGCCTCCGGCACGCGCAGCCGGTCCGCGAGGCCCGCGTAGCCGAACTCGCGGACGAGGCGCTCGCGGGTCTCGGAGAAGTGGTGCCAGCCCTCCGCGTGCACGGGCACGATCACCGCGTCGCCGAGCTCGCGCGCAGCCGCGACGGCGGTGCGTGCGTTGAGCGTGAGATCGGCGTCGCCGAAGCGCCCGACGTTGGCCGCTCCGGCGAACAGCACCGCGACGTCGATCCGCCCGATCCGCTCCGCGATGGCGGTGACGACCTCGACCGAGGCGTTGTCCCCCGAGACGTAGAGCACGGGCTCCGCCGGCGCGCTCAGCACGAAGCCGGTCACGGTGCCGGAGAGCTCCTCCGCGCCCTCGGGCCCGTGCAGTGCGGGCACCGCGGTCACCTCGACATCGCCGAGGCGATGCGTCTGCCACGGGGCGAGTCCGGTCACCCCTTCGACCCGTCCGGCCGCCTCGGGCGTCGACAGCACGGCGCCGGCGCGGGGCAGGAAGGCCCGTCCCGCCTCGTCGAGGTTGTCGGGGTGCTGGTCGTGCGACAGCAGCACGACATCGATCGCGCCCACCCGGTCCGCGCCAAGTGCGGGTCCGGTCAGCTTGTGCAGCGCGATGCCGCCTTCGTACGTGCGCGGCGCGTCGAACGTCGGATCCGTCAGCAGGCGCAGGCCCGCGTACTCGATGATCGCGGTCGGTCCGCCGATGAGGGTCAGGGTCACGGAGTTCTCGGTCATGGATCCATCGTGGCGTGATCGTTCTCCTCGCGAGAGTGGCCCCAGTGACACCTTTCGATAAGATCGGGCCATGCGCACCGCCGCCGTCCTCGCCTTCCCCGGCATCAGCCCCTTCCACCTGTCCGTGCCGCTCATGGTCTTCGGCGGCGTCGGAGTGCGCTCGGTCGAGGCCACCTACCGCACCGTCACGGTCGCGGAGGTTCCGGGGCCGGTGCGCACCGCCGCCGGCCTGGACCTCATCGTGGCCGAAGGGCTCGACGCCCTCGCGACCGCGGACCTGGTCGTGATCCCCAGCTGGGATCCCGAGGTCGCGCCCAGCGCCGCGCTCCTCGACGCCGTACGCTCGGCGCACGCCCGCGGCGCCCGGATCCTGGGCCTGTGCCTCGGCGCCTTCGTCGTGGTCGCGAGCGGCATCGCCGACGGCAGGGAGGTCTCCACGCACTGGTCCGCAGGGCCGCAGCTCGCCGCGCGGCATCCCGAGGTCACGGTGCGCTGCGAGGCGCTGTGGACGGATCTCGGCGACGTGGTCACGTCGGCGGGAGTGGCCGCGGCCCTGGACTGCTGCCTGCACATCGTCCGCACCGAGCTGGGCAGCGCGGTCGCCGCCGACCTCGCGCGCTCGCTCGTGATGGCCCCGCATCGCGAGGGCTCGCAGGCGCAGTTCCTCTCCCGTCCGCTCGCCGCCGACCGGAACGGCGACGAGATCGACCAGGCGATCGCCTGGGCTCTGGGAAGGCTCTCCGAGTCCACGCCGATCGATGACTGGGCCGGTGCCGTGCACCTCTCCCGCCGCACGTTCACCCGGCGCTTCCGCGACCGCACCGGCACGAGTCCCGGGGACTGGCTGCTGCAGCGGCGCCTGGACGAGGCGCGCCGCCTGCTCGAGACGTCCGGCCTGCCCGTCGACGCCGTCGCCCACCGCACGGGCTTCGGCAGCGCCGTGACCCTGCGCCACCACTTCCGCGCGCGCTACGGCACGACCCCCGGCGCGCACCGCAGGGCGTTCAGGGACCCCTCATAACGGAGTCGTCCCCATCAGCGCACGCTCTGGGGTGCACTGATGGGGACGACTCGGGTGATGCGGTGCCTTAGAGGGCGGCGTAGACCTCGCGGAGCAGGGCGGCGGTCTCGGACGGCGTCTTGCCGACCTTGACGCCGGCGGCCTCGAGTGCCTCCTTCTTCGCCTGCGCGGTGCCCGCGGAGCCGGAGACGATGGCGCCCGCGTGACCCATGGTCTTGCCCTCGGGGGCCGTGAAGCCCGCGACGTAGCCGACGACCGGCTTGGTGACGTTGGCCTTGATGAACTCCGCCGCACGCTCCTCGGCGTCGCCGCCGATCTCGCCGATCATGACGATCGCCCTGGTCTCGGGGTCGGCCTCGAACGCGGCGAGCGCGTCGATGTGCGTCGTGCCGATGACCGGGTCGCCGCCGATGCCGATGGCAGTGGAGAAGCCCAGATCGCGCAGCTCGAACATCATCTGGTAGGTCAGGGTGCCCGACTTCGAGACGAGGCCGATCGGGCCCTTGCCGGTGATGTTCGCCGGGGTGATGCCCGCGAGCGCCTCGCCCGGGGTGATGATGCCGGGGCAGTTCGGGCCGATGATGCGGGTCTTCCCGCCCTTCTCGACCGCGTACGCCCACGCCTCGGCGGAGTCGCCGACCGGCACGCCCTCGGTGATGACCACGAGCAGCGGGATCTCGCTGTCGATGGCCTCGACCATGGCGTCCTTCGTGAACGCCGGCGGCACGAAGGCGACCGAGACGTCGGCGCCGGTCTTCTCGATGGCCTCGGCGACGGATCCGAACACCGGCAACTCGACGGCGTTGCCGTCCTTGTCGATGTGCGAGACCGTGGTGCCGGCCTTGCGCGCGTTCACGCCGCCGACGACGTTCGTGCCCGCCTTCAGCATGAGGGCGGTGTGCTTGGTGCCCTCGCCGCCGGTGATGCCCTGGACGATGACCTTGGAGTCCTTGTTGAGGTAGATCGACATGTTCCTTGTCCTTGTCTCGTCAGAGGGTCAGGCGTTCGCCAGCTCGGCGGCCTTGTCGGCGCCCTCGTCCATGGTGGCGGCGAGCGTGACGAGCGGGTGGGCGGCGGCCTGGAGGATCGCGCGGCCCTCCTCGACCTGGTTGCCGTCGAGGCGCACGACCAGCGGCTTGGTGGCCGTGTCGCCGAGGATCTCGAGGGCCTTGACGATGCCCTCCGCGACGGCCACGCAGCTGGTGATGCCGCCGAAGACGTTGACGAAGACGCTCTTGACCTGCTCGTCGCCGAGGATCACGTCGAGGCCCGAGGCCATGACCTGCGCGTTCGCGCCGCCGCCGATGTCGAGGAAGTTCGCCGGCTTCACGCCGCCGTGGTTCTCGCCCGCGTAGGCGACGACGTCGAGGGTCGACATGACCAGACCCGCGCCGTTGCCGATGATGCCGACCTGGCCGTCGAGCTTGACGTAGTTCAGGCCCGACTCCTTGGCCTTGGCCTCGAGCGGGTTCTCGGTCGCCTTGTCGGCGAGCTCCTCGTGCTCGGGGTGGCGCACCTCGGAGGCGTTGTCGTCGAGCGTGACCTTGCCGTCCAGGGCGATGATGTCGCCCTCCTCGGTCTGCACGAGCGGGTTGACCTCGACCAGGGTCGCGTCCTCGCCCTTGTACACCTCGTACAGCTTCACGAAGACGTCGGCGACCTTCTCGGCCAGACCCGGCTCGAAGTTGCCGGCCTTGGCGATCTCGAGCGCCTTCTCGGGGGTGATCCCCTCGAGCGGGTTGACCTCGACGCGGGCGAGAGCCTCGGGCTTCTCGACGGCGAGCTGCTCGATCTCCATGCCGCCCTCGACCGAGGCGAGGCTCAGGTAGGAGCGGTTGGAGCGGTCCAGGAGCACGGAGAAGTAGAATTCGCGGGCGATGCGGGCGCCTGCGGCGACCATGACGCGCTTGACGACGTGGCCCTTGATGTCGAGGCCGAGGATCGCCTTGGCCGCCTCGTATGCCTCGTCGGGGTTCTTGGCGACCTTCACGCCGCCGGCCTTGCCGCGGCCGCCGGTCTTGACCTGCGCCTTGACGACGACCACTCCGCCGAGCTTCTCCGCCGCTGCCTTCACCTCCTCGGGGGTGTCAGCGACGATGCCGGCGAGGACCGGCACTCCGTACTTCTCGAAAAGGTCTCGTGCCTGGTACTCGTAGAGGTCCACGTGCAGTCCTTCGCTGGTTGCGACGAATGGGACGCGACAGGAATTCTGTCGGGTGTCGATGTGAGTCGACCCGATAGGCCAGCCTACTACCGCGGAATCACGCTTCCTGACCGCGCGTACCGCCGCCCGTCTGGCCCCCGAGACGTCGGATGACTCCAGACCCCCGCGCAGGATCCGGACAACTAGGCTCCTCCTATGACCGAGCACGCCGACGTGTCCCCCGCTCGCACCGCCGTGGTGCGCGCTGCGCTCGAGCTGTTCTCCGCCCAGGGCTTCGACTCGACCTCGGTCGAGCAGATCGCCAAGGCCGCAGGCATCTCGCGCTCCACGTTCTTCCGCCAGTTCGGCGGCAAGGACGATGTCGTCTTCGCAGATCATGAGGAGCTCCTCGACGGGCTGCGCCGCTACCTCGGGCGCCCGCACGCGAACCCGTGGACGGCCGTGTGCGACGGATCGCTGATGGTGTTCCGCTCCTTCGCCGCCGACCCGGAGATGGCGCGGCTGCGCTACCAGGTGGTGCGCGAGGTGCCGACGCTGCGCGACCGCGAGATCGTGACCGTGTTCCGCTACGAGCGCCTGTTCGACGAGTACCTGCGCCGCTCGATGCCGGACCTGGATCCGCTCGACGCGGTCGGTTTCGCCGCGCTCGTGACGGCCGTGCACAACCACGTGCTGCGCCGGCTGCTGCGCGGATCCCGGACGTCGGCGGCCGCCCTGCGCCGCGCCCTCGACGACGTGCTGCGCCGCTACGGCGTGCATCCCGACACCGTGGCGGATCCGGGCGAGGACGCGGTCGTCGTCGCGGTGTTCCCGCGCTCGATGCCCATGGCGGAGATCACCCGCCGCCTCCGCGACGAACTGGACTGACCCCGCAGCCCGTCCGCCCGTCCCCCGCGGCGCCGGGTGTCGTCGGCGTGCCCTTCGTCGTGCCCTCCGTCGTGTGCGGGATTCGGGCGATTGGCGGTACGCTGTCTCATGAATCTTGAGACTGAGTCTCACTCCCCGGATGGAGACCCCATGAGCAACGACGCCCTCTTCCCCGGCGAAGCCGTCACCTCCTACGACGTGACAGGACGCGGCGGCACCGACTACTACGAGGTCTTCTCCGACATCCCCGCCGCCGACCGCGCGCACTGGGAGCGGGCGCAGGCCTACGTCGATGAGGTCGGCCCGCAGATGCGGGATGCGTGGGACCGCGCGGAGTACCCGCTCGCGGTCGCGCACCGCATGGGCGAGATGGACCTCGTCGTGGACGGCATCGTCCACCCCGCTCTCACCCGGATGAGCCCGCTCGCGGCGGGCCTCGTGAACATGGAGATCTCGCGCGGAGACGGCTCCCTCGGCACCGTCCTCGCCGTGCAGGGCGGGCTCGCCCTGCGCACGCTCGCGCTGTTCGGCAGCACGGAGCAGCAGGACCGCTGGCTCGTCCCGCTCGCCGACGGCTCGGTGCTCGGATCCTTCGCGCTCACCGAACCGGATCACGGATCCGACTCCGTCTCGCTCGAGACCGTGGCGCGGCGCGACGGCGAGGAGTGGGTGCTGCGCGGGGCGAAGAAGTGGATCGGCAACGGCGCCTCTGGCGGCATCACCTTCGTCTGGGCGCGCGTCGACGACGAGGGCGCCGCCGAGCACGGCACCGTGCGCTGCTTCCTGGTCGAGCAGGAGCGCCCCGGCTACCAGGGCTCCGTCATCACCGGGAAGGTGTCGCTGCGCGGAATACACCAGGCGCACATCCGCCTCGACGACGTGCGGGTGCCGCTCGACGCGGTGCTGCCGGGCACGCGCAGCTTCAAGGACGCCTCGACCGTGCTGTACGCCACGCGTTCCGGTGTCGCCTGGTCGGCTCTCGGGCACGCGACCGCCTGCTACGAGGCGGCCCTCGCGTACGCCGAGACGCGCGTGCAGTTCGGCAAGCCGCTCGCGAAGTTCCAGATGGTCCAGGAACGGCTCGCGCACATGCTCGAGGAGCTCACCGCGATGCAGCTGTACTGCCGCCGCATGGCCGACATGGACGAGGCCGGCACGCTCCGCCCGACGCAGGCGTCGCTCGCGAAGTTCCACAACACCCGCGCCGCCCGGAGGGTCGCCCAGATCGCCCGCGATCTGCTCGGCGGCAACGGGATCCTGCTCGAGAACGGCGTCATGCAGCACATGGCCGACATCGAGGCGATCCACACCTACGAGGGCACGGAGAGCGTGCAGGCGCTGCTGATCGGCCGCGACATCACCGGGATGAGCGCCTTCGTCTGAGGGGCGGGCCGTTCGTCCCAGACGGACGGCCCGCGCGGCGACTCAGTCGCAGCCGCAGCCTCCCGATGGCGTCTTCACCATGAAGCACACGTCGCAGATGCCGTAGTCGCGGTCCGCGACGGGAGTCGCTTTCGGGACACGCGGCTCGGGCTTCGCCTTCGCGGGAGCGCGGGTGCCGACGGTGCGCGCGGGACGCGGGGCGCCGGCCGGTACTGCGAGCAGCTCGCTGGGGTGGGTGACGTAGAAGTACGGCGCCCTGCCCTCGCTCGGCGCGAGCGGCAGTGCGCGCCCGGCCACGAGGACCTGCTCGTCCTCGGCGAAGCCGTTGGTGTAGGTGCGCCCGATGTGCAGGGCCGCGCCCTCGCCGCGGCGGACCGCCTCGATGTAGCGGCCGCGGTCGATGAAGGTGCTGATGTCGACGGCCTCGACGATCGCACGGATGAAGTCGTGGTTGACCGGATCGATGCGCTGGCCGCGCAGTGCCTCGGCGAGCGACTTGTAGGGACGGGAGCTTCCGGTGGGGGTGGGACCCTGAACTTCGTTCATATTGCTTCAAGGATCCCACGTTCTGCTCGGCGCGTCCTGCGTGCGTGAAAGACTGACGGCATGCCCCGTGCCACCGTCATCGGAAGCGGGCCGAACGGGCTCGCCGCTGCCGTCTCGCTCGCGCGTGCCGGCTACGCCGTCGAGGTACTCGAAGCGGGTGACACGATCGGCGGCGGAGTGCGCAGCGCCGCGGTCACGCTCCCCGGATTCGTGCACGACGTGTGCTCGGCCGTGCACCCCGCCGCCTACTCCTCCCCCTTCCTCCGCGCCTTCGGCCGCGACCGGATCGACTGGATCATTCCCGAAACGGCATATGCGCATCCGCTCGACGGCGGGCGGGCCGGGATCGCCTGGCACGACCTCGAGCGCACGGCCGATGCGCTCGGTCCCGACGCCCGCGCCTGGCGCGCGCTGCTGCGGCCGCTGAGCTCGCACATCGACGGCCTGCTGGACTTCACCGGCGGATCCCTCCTGCGGATCCCCCGCACCCCGGTCACCGCGGTGCGCTACGGACTGCGCGCGCTCGAGCAGGGCTCCGCGATGGCGAAGCGCACCTTCCGCACGCCGGAGGCCGCCGGGCTCGTGGCGGGCGTGGTCGCTCACGCGAACACCGCCCTGCCCGCGCTGAGCGGGGCCGCTGCGGGCCTGCTGCTCATGGCTCAGGCGCACGCGGGCGGCTGGGCGTACCCCCGCGGTGGCGCCCAGCGGATCGCGGACGTGCTCGCCGAGGACCTGCGCGCGCACGGCGGCACGATCCGCACCGGCACACGCGTGGTCGACCTCTCCGCGCTGGACTGGGGGGATCCGCGTCGCGGCGACCTGCTGCTGCTCAACACCTCCCCACGGCTCGCTCTCACGCTGCGCGACGTGCCCCCGCACTACGCGCAGGCGATCCGCGCATACCGCTACGGCGCGGCGGCCGCGAAGGTGGATTTCGCGCTGGACGGGCCGGTGCCCTGGACGAATCCCGACGTCGCCCTCGCGCCGACCGTGCACGTGGGCGGCACGCGCGCCGAGGTGTGGGCGAGCGAGAACGCCGTCGCCCAGGGGCGGGTGTCGGAGCGCCCGTACGTGCTCGTGGCGCAGCCGTCCGTGCTCGACGGCAGCCGGGCGCCCGCGGGGAAGCAGGCGCTGTGGACCTACATCCACGCCCCTGCGAACTCCGACGTCGACGCGACCGAGCTCGTCATCCGGCAGATCGAGCGATACGCCCCGGGATTCCGCGACCGCATCCTCGCAAGCCATGCGGTCACTCCGCGCCAGCGCGCGCATCTCAATCCGGCCGAGATCGGCGGCGACATCTTCGGCGGCGCGTTCACGATGCGCCAGGCCGTGGTGCGGCCGGTGCTCTCCGCCGCGCCGTGGCGCACCCCGATGCCCGGCGTCTACCTCGCCTCGGCGGCGACGCCACCCGGCCCCGGAGTGAACTTCATGGCCGGCTGGCACGCGGCGCGCACCGCACTGGCCGACGCCGGAGAGCGTGTCGGCCTCGCGGACCTGTTCGGATCCTGATCGGGACGGCAGGATGGGGTCCATGCGCTACGAGATCCCCGCACCGATGCTCGCGAAGGCCGCCACGACCGTGCCGGATCCGGCGAAGTTCCCCGACGGCCTGCTGTACGAGCCGAAGTGGGACGGCTTCCGCGGACTCGTGTCCTGGGACGGCGAGACCGTCGAGATCGGCTCCCGCGGAGCCAAACCGCTCACCCGGTACTTCCCCGAGCTCGTCGAGGCGATCCCCCGGCTGCTGCCCGGTCCGTGCCTGCTCGACGGCGAGATCGTCGTCGCCACGGGTCCCGAGGGCTCGCAGCGGCTGGACTGGGAGGCGCTGAGCCAGCGCATCCACCCCGCCGCCTCCCGGGTGCAGCGGCTCTCCGTCGAGACCCCGGCCATGTTCATCGCGTTCGACCTGCTCGCGGCGGGCGAGGACGACCTGCAGCCTCTGCCCTTCGGCGAGCGCCGCGCGCGGCTCGAGGGGCTGCTCGCCGATGTCCCGCACCCTCTGCACCTCACCCGCACGACGACGGATCAGGACACCGCACGGCGCTGGCTCGCCGAGTTCGAGGGCGCGGGCCTCGACGGCATCGTCGCCAAGCCATTGGACCAGCCGTACGCGCCCAACAAGCGCACCCTGTTCAAGGTCAAGCACGCCCGCACCGCCGACGTCGTCGCGCTCGGCTACCGCGTCCACAAGAGCGGATCCGGGGTGGGATCCCTCCTCGTCGGCCTGTACGGGGAGGACGGCGTGCTGCGCCAGGTGGGCGGCGTCGCGGCATGGAGCGATGCGATGCGCCAGCAGCTCGTCGAGGATCTCGCGCCGCTCGTGGAGCGGGACGAGTCGGGCGCCGCCGTCACAGGCGACGGCGAGCGCTCGCGGTTCAGTGCGGCCAGGGGCACCTCGTTCGTGCGGCTGCGCCCGGAGCGCGCGCTCGAGGTGCGCTACGACCAGCTCGAGGGCTGGCGCTTCCGGCACACCGTGCAGTTCGAGCGCTGGCGCGACGACCGGGACCCCCACTCCTGCACGTACGAGCAGCTGGAGACGGTCGACGGCTACGACCTCGCCGACGTCATCGACTGAGCCACGCCGAAGCGCGAGGCGGGCTCGCGCCCGCCGGCTCAGCGACCGGGGATGGGCTCGCCGTTCTCGTCCCAGTTCGCGGCGACCTTCTTCGAGGGCTGCACGCGCGGGGGCTCGCCGGGCATCTTCGGGAACTCGGGCGGGAACGGCATCTCGCCGAGCCCGTTCTCCACGTCTCGGTCCCACCAGCTCAGCAGCGTGTCGATGCGCCCTGGGTCCTCCTGCATGCGCGCCCACGGATCACCGAGGTCGGCCAGGCGCTGCGGCACGGTGCGGACGGTGAAGCGCTTCGGATCCACGTCGTCCAGCTCGTCCCACGAGATCGGGGTCGACACGGTCGCGGCGGGCAACGCGCGCGGGCTGTAGGCGCCTGCCATCGTGCGGTCGCGGTTGGCCTGGTTGAAGTCGACGAAGATGCGCTCGCCGCGCTCCTCCTTCCACCACGCCGTGGTGACGCGGTCGGGCATCCGCCGCTCCAGCTCGCGTCCCGCTGCGATCACGGCATGCCGCACGGTCAGGAACTCCCACTCCGGCACGATCGGGCAGAACACGTGCAGCCCACGGTTGCCACTGGTCTTGATGAACGCCTCGAGCCCCGCCTCGCGGAGCACGGCGCGCAGCTCGTGCGCCGCGGGGACTGCTTCGGCGATGCCCGTGCCGGGCTGCGGATCGAGGTCGATGCGCAGCTCCACCGGGTTGTCGGTGTCCGAGGCGAGCGAGGCCCAGGGATGGAACACGACCGTGTTCATCTGCACGGCCCAGACGATCGCCGCCGTCTCGGTGAGCACGATCTGCGGATGCGTGCGGCCGCTGTTGTACGTGCACATCACGCTCTGCACGAAGCCGGGGGTCCCCTTGGGCGGGTTCTTCGAGAAGAAGCTCTCGCCGTCGATCCCGTCACGGTAGCGCTCGAGCGAGACGGGCCTGTCGCCCGTCGAGGTGAGGAACGGCGTCGACACGGTCTGCACGTATTCGGCGAGCTCGGCCTTGGTGATCGGGCCGCCCTCCGCCTCCGGCCAGACCGCGCGGTTCGGGCTGGAGATGTCCAGCGAACGGTCGCCGTCGGGGCCGGGGACGGTCAGCGTGATGCGCTCGGATGCCATGACTTGACCCTAGAGCGCGGCACGGACGCGGCGCCAGCGCGAACGCTCTGGTCTCCCCGGTCGCGAGAAACCGCTTTCAGCATGAGACTGCACCTCGGCAGATAGGTCTCATGCCGGATCTGGTTTCTCGCGGGAGCGCGACCCCGTGGGCAGCTCGCCGTCAGCGCAGCACGCGCTCGGCTTCGGCGCGGATCTCCGCCGCGATCGCGTCCAGCAGCTCGGAGCGCAGATTCCACTGCTGCCAGAACAGCGGCGAGGAGAAGTCCGCGTCATCGAGCCGCACGAGGCGCCCGTCGGCGAGGCCCTCCTGCGCATGCGGGACCGGGAGCAGCGCCCACCCCAGGCCCAGCTCCACGGCGACCGAGAAGTCGGCCGAGGCGGGCACGTGATGCCGCGGCACGGGCCAGGGATCCACGCCGCGCTCGCGCAGCCAGTCCTGCTGCAGCAGATCCCGACGGTCGAAGTCCACGAACGGCGCCCGCGCCAGCGCCTGGGGCGTCACCCCGTCGGAGAACCAGCGCTGCGCGAAGCCCGGAGACGCCGCGGCCACGTAGTGCAGCGCGCCGAGCGCCTCGACCCTGCACCCGCCGACCGGCTCCGACTCGCTCGTCACCGCCGCCATCACGGTGCCGGACTCGAGCAGCCGCGCGGTGAAGTTCTGATCGTCGCGATGCAGGTCGAATTCGACGTCGAACTGCTCGGAGAGGCGGGCCAGCGGCGCCAGGAACCAGGTCGCCATCGAGTCCGCGTTGACCGCGAGAGGGATCCTGATGCGCGCGCCCTCGCCCTCCGCGGACAGGCCGAACCCGGCGATCGCATCGCGTTCCAGGAGGGCGATCTGGCGGCCGAACCGGGCGACGGCCTCCCCCGCCTCGGTCGCTCTCGCGGGCTTGCTGCGCACCAGCAGGATCCGGCCGAGCTGCTGCTCCAGGGTCTTGATCCGCTGGCTCACCGCGGACGGAGTCAGCATCAGCCGGCGGGCGGCCGCGTCGAAGCTCCCCTCGTCGAGCACCGCGGCCACGGTCCGCGCGGATTCCGGATCCACCTGCACATGAGCGATTCTAATCTGGCGTAAGGAATCTTCGCTGGAACTGAATTGAACTCCGGCCCTATTCTCGATCCGTGCTCATCCTCCTCTCCGGCCTCGGCCTCATGTTCTCGCTCATCATCGCCGTCGGTGCGCAGAACGTGTACGTGCTGCGCCAGGGACTGCGCCGCGAGCACGTACTGCCCGTCGTCCTGATCTGCGCCGCCTCCGATGCCGCGCTCGTACTCGCAGGCACCGCGGGACTCGGCTACCTCGTGAAGACGCTGCCCTGGCTCATCGTGGTGGCGCGCTGGGCGGGCGCGATCTCACTCGTCGTCTACGGCATCCTGGCGGCCCGCCGCGCGTGGAAGGCCGGCGGCGAGGCACTGCTCGCCGATCCGGGCGCCGCGGCCGAGAGCTCGACGGGCGGCGGAGCCGGCGGCGCCGCGACGCTGACCCGGACCGCTCCTCTCGCGCCCGTGATCCTGGCGACGCTCGCCTTCACCTGGCTGAACCCGAACGTGTATCTCGACACGGTGCTGCTCATCGGCGGGGTCGCGGCCACGCACGGCGACGGCCGCTGGCTGTTCGCCGCCGGCGCCATGATCGCGAGCGTCACCTGGTTCTTCGCCCTCGGGTTCGGCGCACGCCACCTCGGCCGCTGGCTGCGCACGCCGCGCGCCTGGCGGATCCTTGACACCGTGATCGCCGCGCTGCTGGTCGTGATGGGGATCAGCCTGGTGCTGCCGGTCTTCTTCGGCTGAGGTCGCGGAACCCGTGACGCCACGACGCGACGCCCCCGAGGCGTGACGCCGGTCGTGCGCTGAGGGACGGACGCGCGGATCGAGGAAGCAGGTCAGCGCCCGTCGATCTCCGCGATCCGGAACGCGACGAGATCCCGGATCAGATCGTCGGGGATCTCGGATCCGGGCGCGAAGCGGATCGCCCCGGTGCTGGCCCCCGCGCCGTCGAGACCGTTCACGCGTCCGGCGACCGCGGCCACCGCGGCAGCGCTGAACGGATAGACCCCGAGGTGCTTCGCCGTCCGGATGGCCGAGATGAGCACCTTGCCGTGGTGCTTGAGGGCGGGCATGCGGTAGCCGGTCCCCTGCACCGCATCGGGTGCGAGCTCGAGCGCGACCGCGTACACGCGCGAGAGCGCGCGCCGGTCCTCCGGATCCTCGACGCCCGCCAGATACTCGTCCACCGCGCCCATGAGCTCATCCTGGCATCGAGCCCCGCACGCGCAGAAGACCCCCGCCCGAAGGGCGAGGGTCTTCCGAAGAGCGTCTCCTGAGCCTGTCGAAGGGCTCAGATGGCGTTGACGTCCAGCGGGATGCCGGGGCCGAACGTGGTCGACACCGCACCCTTCTGGATGTAGCGGCCCTTGGAGCTGGACGGCTTGAGGCGAACGATCTCCTCGAGCGCGGTCTTCATGTTCTCGTCGAGCTGCTCGGCCGAGAACGAGGCCTTGCCCACGACGAAGTGCACGTTGGCGTGCTTGTCGACGCGGAACTCGATCTTTCCGCCCTTGATCTCCTCGACGGCCTTGGCCGGGTTCGGAGTGACGGTGCCGGTCTTCGGGTTCGGCATCAGACCACGCGGGCCCAGCACCTTGCCGAGACGGCCGACCTGGCCCATGAGCTCCGGGGTGGAGACGGCCGCGTCGAACGCGGTCCAGCCGCCGGCGACCTTCTCGATGAGCTCGGCGCCGCCGACCTCGTCCGCACCCGCGGCGATCGCGGCCTCAGCGGCCGGACCCGTCGCGAACACGATGACGCGGGCGGTCTTGCCGGTGCCGTGCGGGAGGATGACGGTGCCGCGCACCATCTGGTCGGCCTTGCGGGGGTCGACCGAGAGCTTCAGCGCGACCTCGACCGTGGAGTCGAACTTCGCGGAGCCGGTCTCCTTCGCGAGGGCGACAGCCTCGGTCGGGGTGTAGAAACGATCCGCCTCGATCTTCGCGACAGCGGCGTTGTAAGCCTTGGACTTAGCCATTGTTATCTCCCTCAGCCCTCGACCGTGATGCCCATGGAACGGGCGGTTCCGGCGATGATCTTGGACGCGGCGTCGATGTCGTTCGCGTTCAGGTCGGCCTGCTTCTGCTCGGCGATCTGACGGACCTGCTCGGCACTGATCTTCGCGACCTTGACGGTGTGCGGAGTAGCGGAGCCCTTCTGCACGCCCGCTGCCTTCTTGATCAGCTCGGCGGCCGGCGGGGTCTTCAGGATGAACGTGAAGCTGCGGTCCTCGTAGACGGTGATCTCCACGGGGATGACGTTGCCACGCTGCGACTCGGTCGCGGCGTTGTACGCCTTGCAGAACTCCATGATGTTGACGCCATGCTGACCGAGCGCGGGGCCGATCGGCGGCGCCGGGTTGGCTGCACCGGCGTTGATCTGAAGCTTGATCAGGCCGGTCACCTTCTTCTTCGGTGCCATAGTTGTTCCTTTCTCGAGCGGATCGGACCCTTCGACGAGCTCAGGGGCCGAGTTCTCTCCCGCAGATCCGGCATCTCCGGAAAGCGGTGGCGTTCGCGCGCCGACCCTCGACAAGCTCGGGGACCGCGCACAAACCATAGAAGTCTACCGGATCCCGGGCGCGTCCGCGCACAGGAACGCCTCCGAGCCGGGACACCTGCAAGGTGCGCGGGCACGCCAGGACGAACACGAGAACGGCCGCCCCGAAGGGACGGCCGTTCCGCAGTGCGCTTCCGGGGAAGCGTCAGATCATCTTGGTGACCTGGTCGAACGACAGCTCGACCGGGGTCTCTCGCTCGAACAGCGAGACGAGCACGGTGAGCTTGCCGCTCTCCGGCTTGATCTCGGAGATCGAACCGGGAAGACCCGCGAACGAGCCCTCCTTGATCGTGATGGTCTCGCCGATCTCGAAGTCGACCTCGGCCGCGAGCGGGCGGGCCACGGCGAGGCCGCCCTTGGCCGTGACGGCCTTGGCGGTCGGGACGTCCTTGACCTCGACGAGGGACTTCAGCATGGTGAAGGCCTCTTCGAAGCGGAGCGGGGTCGGGTTGTGCGCGTTGCCGACGAAGCCGGTGACGCCGGGCGTGTGCCGCACGACGGACCACGTGTCCTCGTTGAGCTCCATGCGCACGAGCACGTAGCCGGGAATACGGACGCGCGTGACCATCTTGCGCTGACCGTTCTTGATCTCGACGACGTCCTCCATCGGGACCTCGATCTGGTAGATGTCGTCCTCGACCTCGAGCGTCGACTTGCGCTGCTCGATGTTGGCCTTCACCTTGCGCTCGAAGCCGGCGTAGGAGTGGATGACGTACCACTTGCCGGGGAGCATGCGCAGGTCCAGGCGGAAGGCCTCGTACGGGTCCTCCTCCGCGGCCTCGTCGTCGGACGGGTCCTCGTCGCCGTTCACGTCGGGACCGTCGTAGGGGGCCACCTCGTCGGCGGCCGCGGCCTCACGATCAGCGGCTTCCTCGGCCACGGAGTCGTTGAGAACCTCTGCAGCAGCCTCGGACTCGGCTGCCTCGTCCAGGTTGAGGGCGTCGTTCACGATCGCGTCTGCCTCCGGGTCTTCCTCGATGTCGATGTCTTCTTCGTCCACGTCGTCGTCCTCATCGCCCTCGATGTGCAGGGCGACCTGCTCGGCGGGCGTGACGGCGCGCTCCTCGAAGGCGAGGACGTCGCCCTCCTGGGCCTCGTCGTCCTCGCTGGACTGCTCGGCGGCGGTCGCCCAGTCGACGTCGTCCCCGAGGTATCGTTCGCGTTCGGACACTGGTTCTACTCTCCTTCAGGTTCGGCCCGGGGTCAGATGCCACCGGGCCGCGGGATCACGCGGTTTTCCCGGGAACCCCGAAGACTTGCGTCGTCAGCCACGAGAAGGCCATGTCGAGTCCGTACACGAGCGCCATCATCACGATCACGAAGCCCAGCACGACCAGCGTGTACTTGACGAGCTCCTTGCGCGTGGGGGTGACCACCTTGCGGAGCTCGGCGATCACCTGACGGAAGAACAGCGCGATGCGACCGAAGAAGCCGAGCTTCTTATCGCGGCCCGCGCCGCCGTTCGCCGTGGGAACCACAGCGCCCGATGCGTCCTGAACCATCCTCGAGTACCTTTCGTGTGCCGGCTGCGCGCCGACGCGCAGGGCGGACAGGAATCGAACCTGCAACCTGCGGTTTTGGAGACCGCTGCTCTGCCAATTGAGCTACCGCCCTAGAGATCCGGAGATCTCTGCCCGCATCCTCTCCGCGTTCCGGGAGACCCGGGGCACGGCGAAAGAATGCAGACAACAACTGCTCGTCCAGTGTACGGCATCCGCACCGGCCCTCCGAACCGGGGCCGCATCCCGGGCGCGGCACGTCGGTTCCCGGGGCCTCCGCGCCTTCACCGCACGGCGGCCTCAGGCGCATGGTTGTTAGGCTCGCCGTACGGCCGCGCATCCCTCATGGACGTTGCGGCCGCGGAGGGAGAATCGATGGCGGCGGAGGATCCGGCACGCGCGGAATCACAGCAGTTCCAGGTGGACCTGCGCGGCGTCGTCGACCTGCTCAGCCGGCACATCTACTCCGGGCCCCGCGTGTACCTGCGCGAGCTGCTGCAGAACGCCCGCGACGCCATCGCCGCGCGGCGGGAGGTCGACGGGCTCGGCGGCACCATCCGGATCCGCCCGCTCCCCGCCGAGGGCGGCGCATTCGTGCTGAGCGATGACGGCGTGGGCCTCACCGCGGACGAGGTCGCCGAGCTGCTCGCCACGGTCGGGCGCAGCTCCAAGCGCGACATCTTCGACCTCCCCCGCAGCGACTATCTCGGCCAGTTCGGCATCGGCCTGCTCAGCTGTTTCATGGTGGCCGACGAGATCGTGATCCGCTCCCGCAGCGCCCGCGGCGGGCGCGGAGTCGAGTGGGTCGGATCCGCGGACGGCACCTTCCGGGTGCGCGAACTCGACGACGACCTGCCCATCGGCACGAGCGTGCACCTCGTGCCGCGCTTCGACGCCGGAGACCTCCTCCGCGCGGACGCCGTGCGCGAGCTCGCCACGACCTTCGCCGAGTTCCTGCCCACGACCGTGCTGCTGGAGCTGCCCGGCGGTGACGTGCAGATCACCCATGACGCACCGTTCCTCGACGCGCGGCAGGATCCGGCCGCGACGGCCGCGTACGGCCGAGAGCTGATCGGATCCGCGCCGCTCGACGTCATCGAGCTCGCCGAGCCCGCGACCGGCACGCGCGGCGTCGCCTACGTGCTGCCCTTCGCTCCCCCGCCGGGAGCCCGCCAGGCGACGCGGATGTATCTCGGCCGCATGCTGCTCTCCGAGCGCGCCGACGACGTGTTGCCGGAGTGGGCGTTCTTCGTGCGCGCGGTGATCGACTCGACCGGCCTCAACCCCACCGCGAGCAGGGAGTCGCTTGTCGACGACGAGGCGCTCGCACTCGTGCGGCAACAGCTCGGCGCCGCCCTCCGGCGCTGGGTGCTCGAGCTGGGGCTGAGCGCGCCGCACCGGCTCGCCCAGTTCGTCGCGGTGCACGAGGTGGGACTGAAGTCCCTCATCCGGCACGACGACGAGCTCGCCCGCTTCATCACGCGCTGGCTGACCGTCGAGACCACGCACGGGACGATGAGCGTCGGGGATCTCGTCGAGCGCTATGAGCGGATCCGCTACGCCGAGACCGTCGACGAGTTCCGCCAGGTCGCCGGCATCAGCCGCGCCGAGCAGATCCTGGTGAACGGCGGCTACCTGTACGACGCGGATCTGATCCGCCGCCTCCCGGAGCTGTATCCGGCCGTGACGGTCGAGCGGGTCGATGTCGTGGGCGAGCTGGACCGGCTGGATCCTCCGCCGCTCGACGACAGGGCCGCGGCGATCGCGCTGGAGGATCGTGCCGCCCGGGTGCTGGCCGAGGTCGGCTGCGCCGTCGTGGTGCGCACGATCGACCAGCCGGAGCTGCCGTCGCTGTACGTCGCGGATCCCACCGTGCTGCGCCGCATCGATCGCACCAGGACCAAGGGCATCACGGGCGCGCTCTGGGGCGGCGTGCTGGATCGCATCGACGGCGCGGTGGGCGCGGACCGGGACGACGACCTCGCGGCCCGGCTGTGCCTGAACTGGGGCAACCGCGTGGTGCGCTCGCTGGCCGCGGTCGCCGACGACGCGGTGTTCGCGCGCACCGTGCAGCTGCTCTACATCCAGGCACTGCTCGCCGGGCACCGTCCGCTCGGCGACGCCGACCGGGCGCTCATGACCGGCGCACTGTCCGACCTCGTCGCACTCTCGGCCGGGGTGACCGGCCTCGAGCTGCCGCCGCTGGCCGAAGACCCCGATCTCCTCACCCCGTCCTGACGGCGGGCGCCCCTCCCCGCCACCCGCGGGACCGCACTTCACCCGCCCACGGCGGGTCCGCACATCCGGAGGAACTCATGGCAGGACAGAAGACGCAGCTGGACCGGCTCCTCGAAGAGATCGACCGCACGCCCTGGGGCCCCCAGGAGCAGGCCCTCGTCGCCGAGGCGGTCGCACTCGCGCAGGAGATCGGCGACGAGCAGCTCGAATACCAGGCCAGGATGCGGCAGACCGCCTCGGCGAACATGGGCGGGCTGACCGACCTGATGCTGAGCTCGTTCGCCTGGTGCCTCGCGCACCACGACGCGGATCCGGCCCGGTTCCCCGCCGACATCGACAACGGGGCGGCCGACCTGATGTGGCAGTTCAAGTGGATGGCGTCCTCGCTGCGCAGCTCGCCCGCGTTCTCGCCGGAGCAGATCACTGCGGTACTGGACGACATGGAGGCGCACTACCGCACCGCGGGACTCGGCATGAGTGGCGTGCTGATGGCGCGCTTCGAGGATGCGCACGCAGCCGGGCGGATGGACGACGCGGAGCGACTGCGCGTGCAGCTGGAGGCGACGCCGCGCGACTCGCACAGCCACTGCGACGCCTGCGGCAGGAGCCAGGTCGCCGGGTTCTTCGCCGACACGGACCGCGACGAGGACGCGATCCGCCTCGTCGAGGAGATGCTCGAGGGCGGCTTCTCCTGCGGCGAGGAGCCCGAGCACGCCCTCTCGGTGTCGCTGCTGCCGTACCTGCGCCTCGGCCGCGGCGAGCAGGCCCGTGCGGCGCATCTGCGCAGCTACCGGCTCGCGAAGGACAACCCGGATCTGCTCACCGCGATCGCGAACAGCATCCGGTTCTGCGCGCTGACCGGCAACGAGGCGCGCGCCCTCACCCTCATCGAGCGGCACCTCCCCTGGCTCGCCCACGATGCTCTGAACGCGCAGGGCCATTTCCGCATGCTCACCGCGATCGGGACCGCCCTCGACGCGGTCGCGGCCGCGGGTCACGGCACGACACCCGTGCGCGGGGCCGACTCGCCCGACCTGGAGCGCTTCTTCGGCGTGCATGGCGGCACGGACGGCGCCGCGTGGTCCGCCGCCGAGCTCGCGGCGGTCGCGTGGTCCGCAGCGGAGCGGATCGGCGTGCGGTTCGACGAGCGCGACGGCACCGACAATCACGCGCGGCGGCTGCAGTTCGCGCGGAAGACCGCCGGAGAGCGCTACGACGTTCCGATCCGCAGCGACGTGTTCGCGGCGCCCGTGGCGGATGCGACCCCGACCGATGACGAGGGCTGGTACCGTCGCGTGCTCGACCTCGCCGGATACGGCGCGGCCGCGGACACGCTGGACGCGCTGGCGCACGTGATCGACCGGGTCGACGACGAGCGCCACGCGGTGCTCACGGGTCAGCGGCTCGCTGCACTGGTGAACCTGGAGCGCATCGACGAGGCGACCGAGCTCCTGCCCGACCGGATCCGGTCTCTGCGCGCCGCCGGCCTCGACGCGCAGGCCGACGTCGAGGAGCGGTTCGGGCTGGCCCTGTTCGGCACCGCGACCGAGGCCGACAACGCCGCCCTCGCCGAGCTCTTCGCGGCATCCGCGGATCCCTCCGACCCCGCGGCCCTGCCTCCGGCGGCGCGGGGCGACATCGCGCTCACCCTGGCGTTTGAGCTCGGCGACGAGGACCCGGCCGCGGCGCTCGAGTTCTCCGAGCAGGCGGCGGCCCTGTTCGCCGAGGCGGGGGACGCGCGCCTCGGGCACGGCGCCGAGATCGCCGCGGCGATGGCGCTGCTGCGCGCCGAGCGGGTCGACGAGGCGCACGCGCGGATCGATGCGCTGCTGGCGGACCCCGCGATCACCCGTGGCGTGCGCGCGCGGATGCTCGAGATGCGCGCCCGCGTCCACGGCGGGCGCGGCGCGTTCACCGAGGGGGCGGCCGACGCCGACGAGGCCGGCCGCATCCTGGCGGAGCTCGGCAGCATGTCCCGCCTCGCGGGCGCGCAGATGCTCGCCGGCGCCCTCTGGGAGGACGCGGAGGAGCCGGAGCAGGCGCTCGCGCGCTACCGCGTTGGCGCGCGACTGCTGGAGCAGCACGGCGGCGACGTCGCCGGGGCGAAGTACCGGGTGGCGCGCAGCATGCTGAACTCCGGAGCCGTGGAGGAGGCGGCGGAGCTCTTCGGCGAGGTGCTGCAGCTCGAGGAGGCCGACGAGGTCCCCGCGGGCAGCAGGGCGATGACCGCGATCATGCTCGCGCGCTCTCTCCGTGCAGCCGGCGAGGGCGGGCAGGCGTACGGCGCGTTCGGCTATGCGGCCGAGCTGTTCGGCGAGGCCGGGAACCCCGCCGATCAGGCGCTCGCGCTGATGAACCGCGCCCAGATCCTCGCCCAGTACGACGAGCGGGACCAGGCGATCGAGACCCTCGAGGAGGCCGCGGCGATCGTCCGCACGGCCGAGGACGCTCCGGCGGCCGTGGTCGAGGTGCTGCACAACCTCGGCCAGTCGTACGGTGCGCAGCAGGATCCTCGTGCCTTCGCGCTTTTCGACGAGGTCGAGGCCGTCGCGCGGGCGAACGACGCGGACTGGGTCCTCGCCGACGTCACCGACTCCCGCGCACGGGCGCTGCTGACCGCCGAGCGGGTGGACGAGGGCGTGGCCGCGGCGCTCACGGCCTCTGACGCCTTCGCCGCCGTCGGCGACGCGCAGTCCGCGGGCGGATCCGCGCTGCTCGCCGCCCGCGCCCTGAACGGCGGAGGGCGCTCGGCCGACGCCGTCGCCGCCTACCGCGCGGTGCTCGACCAGGCGGCGGCCATCCCGCCGCTGCGCCAGATCGCCGCCCTCGAACTCGGCGACGTGCTGCAGGGCCTCGGCCGCGACGCGGAAGCCGCCGAGGTGCGCCGGCTCGTCGAGGACTGAGGCGGATCGGATCCGATCCCGGACGAAGGCCCACGGGATCGGATCCGCCCCTCAGAACAACTGGCGCCAGTTGGCCTTCGCCAGGTCGAGGAGTTCGTCACCCCGCCCGGAGAGCACGGTGCGGATCGCATACAGCGCGAAGCCCTTGACCTGCTCGGCGTTCACGGCCGGCGGCATCGACAGCTCCTGCCGCTCGGTCACGACGTCCAGGAGCGCCGGCCCGTCATGCGCGAGCACCTCGGCGAGCGCGCCGGGAAGATCTTCGCTGCGCTCCACGCGGCGCCCGAAGATGCCCATGGCCTCCGCGACGGCGGCGAAGTCGGGGTTGTGCAGATCGGTGCCGTAGTTCACGAAGCCCGCGGCCTTCATCTCCAGCTCCACGAAGTTGAGCGAGGAGTTGTTCACCACGATCGTCTTGACCGGCAGCCGGTTCTGCGTGAGCGAGATGAGCTCGCCGAGCATCATCGTGAGCCCGCCGTCGCCCGCGAGCGCCACGACCTGACGGTCCGGCTCGGTCGCCTGCGCGCCGATGCCGTGCAGCAGGGCGTTCGCCATGGATCCGTGGTTGAAGGATCCGATGAGCCGGCGCCTGCCGTTCATGTGCAGGTAGCGGGCGGCCCAGACCGTGGGCGAGCCCACATCGGCGGTGAAGACCGCGTCGTCCGCTGCGGCCTCGTCGAGCAGCCGGGCCAGGTACTGCGGGTGGATCGGTGCCTTGCCGCGGGAGGGCACCGCGAGCTCGTCGAGCTTGGCCCTCGTCTTGCGGTAGTGCGCCGTGGCATCGTCGAGGTGCGCACGCCGACGGTCGGCCTTGAGCCGCGGCAGCAGCGCCGCCGCGGTCGCGCCGACATCGCCGACGAGGCCCAGGTCCAGAGGATGGCGCCGGCCGAGGTTCTCTCCGCGGATGTCGACCTGGATCGTCGTCGCGGTCGCCGGGTAGAACTGCGGATAGGGGAAGTCGGATCCGAGGATCAGCAGGGCGTCGGCGCCGTCCATCGCCCGGTAGCCCGAGGCGAAGCCGAGAAGGCCGGTCATGCCCACGTCGAAGGGGTTGTCGTACTCCACGAACTCCTTGCCGCGCAGGGCATGCACGACGGGCGCGGCGAGACGGTCCGCGAGAGCCACGATCTCGTCATGCGCCCCCTCCGCACCGGCGCCGGCCAGGATCGTCACTTTCGATGCGGCGTTCAGCAGGGTCGCCGCGCGCTCCAGCTCGGCGCCGCTGGGCACCACCACGGGCCTGCTGCGCTCGATCACGGTCACGCGATCGTCCTCGGTCTGCGCGAGCGCGATGTCGCCGGGGATGACGAGCACGGCCACGCCGCGCTTCTCGATCGCCTGACGCATCGCGATCTGCAGCAGCCGCGGCATCTGCACCGGATCCGACACGTACTCGACGTAGACGCTGCACTCGCGGAACAGCTCCTGCGGATGGGTCTCCTGGAAGTACTGCGTGCCGATCTCGCTGGTCGGGATGTGCGCGGCGATCGCCAGCACGGGCACCCGCGAGCGGTTGGCGTCGTAGAGGCCGTTGATGAGGTGCAGGTTGCCCGGCCCGCAGGATCCGGCGACGACCGCGAGCTCCCCCGTCAGCGCGGCCTCCGCGGCCGCGGCGAAGGCGGCGGTCTCCTCATGGCGCACGTGCACCCAGCGGAGCGCGCCGTCCTTGCGCAGGGCGTCGGTGAAGCCGTTCAGGGAGTCCCCGGGGATCCCGTACACGCGCTTCACCCCGTTCGCGCGGAGGGTGCTGACGATGTTCTCGGCGACGGTGGTCATGGCGGCCTCTCGTGAAAGCAAACAGGACACTCCGAGGCTACGCCCGCAGGCCGGGGGTGGGGCCGCTCGCTACTCCGTGATGTAGACGGCGTGCCGGATCCACTCCGGGCGCGACAGGGCCTCCACCGCGGCGCGCCCCACCGTGTCGAAGCGGGTGCTGTAGTGCCAGCGCACGGTGCGGTCGACGCCCACCCGGTAGTCGGCGGCGCCCGTGCCGGGGATGAGGCGGGAAGGGCGCAGACTCGTCCACTCCGCCGTGCTGGCGGCGAGGGCCGCATCCATGGCCCTGGTGTCGGTGTTGTTCGCGGTCAACACGCGCTCGAGGATGGGCTTCGCGACGAACCGGGACAGCGGATCGTCGTGCGCCACGTACGCCCCCGCCGCGGAGACGGCGATCACGCGGGACACCCCGGCGGCGTCCATCGCGGCGAGGAGCGCCGCCATGCCCTCCTGGAGCAGCACGACATCGTCGTCCGCGCGGACGTGCCCGATCGTGGAGATCACCGCATCGGCGCCGCGCAGAGCGGCGGTGAGAGCGGCGACGTCCCGCGCGTCGGCGGTGGCGACGATCGTCCCCTCCGGCGCCGACTCGGGCCTGCGCACGACCGAGACGACCTCGTGACCGGCGGCGAGGGCGTGCGCGACCGCAGCCCCGCCCGATCGACCCGCTGCTCCCACGATGGCGATGCGCATCCGTTTCTCCTTCTCTTCCCCAGTGGTGAGTGATTACTCACTCACTATACTCGGATCATGGCCGCATCACCTCCCGCCCCCTCATCCCGCGAGCGGATCCTCGATGCCGCGCTCCTCGTGATGCGCGAACGGGGACTCGCGAACACCACGACGAAGCTCATCGCCGCCCAGGCGGGCCTATCCGAGGCGATGCTGTACAAGCACTTCGCCGACAAGCAGCAGCTGTTCCTCAGCGTGCTGCGGGAGCGCAGCCCCCGCGCCCGCTTCGAGGGGGACGCCGACGGTGAGAGTCTCCCCGCCGGACTCGCCGCGCTGGTCTCCG
The DNA here is from genome assembly GCF_042266785.1 of Microbacterium sp. NPDC056052. Lineage (NCBI taxonomy): Bacteria > Bacillati > Actinomycetota > Actinomycetes > Micrococcales > Microbacteriaceae > Microbacterium > Microbacterium sp. NPDC056052. The sequence goes on along the minus strand of NZ_JBHJWV010000006.1, from coordinate 100,584 downwards.
ACCTCATGGCGTTCTTCACCCGCACGTTCCCGATCGCGGCCTCGATCTTCGGCTCTCCGACGCTGCTGGCCGAGCACCGCGACGGCGTCGCCTCGTACGGCGGCGGTCCCGCGACCGTGATCGACGGCGTCCGCGCCCGCCTCGTCGCGGAGCAGGACGCCGGGCGGATCCGTGCGGACGCCGACACCGCCTCCGCCGCGCGCGTGCTCGTCGGAGCGGCGTTCCATCAGGGCTTCCTCGCCGCTTTCGAGGGCCTCGACGCGGTGCCCGACGCCGACCGCATCGCCGCCGGGATCATGGACGCGGTGCTCCCAGGGCTGGTAGACGAGGCCGGCTGAGCCCGGATCCGCCGCGGCGGGCGGCAGACGGCGAAGCCCGAACCCGTCGCAGACCGGGAACGGCGAAGGGGCGGGCGCCGCTGGATATGCGACGCCCGCCCCTTCCCTCCGGCACGTCCCTCGATCGAGCAGGGGTGGCGGGAGGAGATCCCATACCCGGGATCAGGCCACGCGGATGAGCTTCTTGTTCACGAATTCGTCAGCGGCGAGCAGCCCCAGCTCCCGCGAGGTACCGCTGCGCTTCACGCCGCCGAAGGGCAGCTCTGGGCTGTCGGCGAGCACGACGTTGACATAGACCATGCCGGCTTCGATGCTGTTCGCCACGCGCTCGGCCTGCGCCTCATCCGTGGTGAACACGTAGGAGCCGAGCCCGAACGAGGTGTCGTTCGCGAGCGCGACCGCCGCAGCCTCGTCGGCGACGCGGTAGACCACGGCCGCCGGACCGAACAGCTCCTCGCGGTACACGTCCATCGCAGGCGTGACGTCGGCGAGCAGCGTCGGCGCGTAGAACGCGCCGTCGCGGGTGCCCCCGGTGAGCAGGGTCGCGCCCTGCGCCACGGCGTCGTCGACCTGCTTCTGCAGGTTGATCGCGGCGGCCTCCGAGACCAGCGGGCCGAGCACGGTGTCCTCCTGCGTCGGGTCGGCCGGCGTCACAGCGGACATCGCGGCGACGGCCTTCTCCACGAACGCGTCGTAGAGGCCGTCGACGACGATGAAGCGCTTGGCGCCGTTGCAGGCCTGTCCGTTGTTGTCCAGGCGCGCGTCGACCGCGGCCTGCACCGTGGCGTCCAGGTCGTCGGTGGACAGCAGGATGAACGGGTCGGATCCGCCGAGCTCGAGCGCGACCTTCTTCAGGTTGCGGCCTGCCACCTCGGCGACGGCCGCACCGGCGCGCTCGGATCCGGTCACCGAGACACCCTGCACGCGCGGGTCGGCGACGATCGTCGCGGACTGCTCGTTCGTGGCGTACACGTTCACGTAGGCGCCGTCGGGCAGGCCCGCGTCGCGGTAGATCTCCTCGAGGAGCGCCGCCGACTCGGGGCACTGCGGGGCGTGCTTGAGGATGATCGTGTTGCCGATCGCCAGGTTCGGGCCGGCGAACCGGGCGACCTGGTAGGCCGGGAAGTTCCACGGCATGATGCCGAACAGCACGCCCAGAGGCGCCTTGCGGATGACCGCGGTGCCCTCGCCGAGGATGTCCAGCGGCTGGTCCGCGGTGATCTTCTCCGCGTTGTCGGCGTAGAACTCGATGATGTCGGCGGCGAAGTCCACCTCGCCGACGGCGGCGGCGAGGGGCTTGCCCATCTCGCGGACCATGATCGCGGCGAACTCGTCGCGACGGGCGCGGTGCCCCTCGGCGATCTTCCGCACGACCGCGGCGCGCTCGGCGACGGGCGTGGCCGCCCACACCGCGGCCGCGGCGTGGGCGCGCGCGACGGCGTCCTCGATCTGCGCGTCGGTGAAGGTCTCGTAGGTGGCCAGGGTCTCGCCCGTGGCCGGGTTGACGACGGCGTAGTCGGTCATTCCGGTTCCTTTCGGTTGGTCAGATCGTGGTGGCAGGAGGGGACGGAACGCGGCATCCGCAGGATCACCGCGTCCCGTCCTGGTGTCTCAGTCGACCGGGATCAGCGTGTACTTGGTGGACAGGTACTCGTGGATGCCCTCGAAGCCGCCCTCGCGGCCGACGCCGGATTGCTTGACGCCGCCGAAGGGAGCGGCCGCGTTGGAGACGACGCCCACGTTCAGACCCATCATGCCGGTCTCGAGCGCGTCGATCATCCGGTGGCCGCGGGCGAGGTCCTGCGTGAACACGTAGGACACCAGGCCGTACTCGGTGTCGTTCGCGAGGCGCACCGCCTCGGCCTCGTCGGCGAAGGTCGCGATCGCGAGCACCGGGCCGAAGATCTCCTCGCGGAGGATCTCGCTGCCGGCCTGTACGTTCGCGAGCACGGTCGGCTCGTAGAAGGATCCGACGCCCTCGAGCGCCTTGCCGCCGGACAGCAGCGTCGCCCCGCGCTCGACGGCGTCGCCGACGAGCTCCTGCGCCTTGGCGACCGCGTCGTGGTCGATCAGCGGGCCGATCGAGACGCCGTCCTCGGTGCCGCGGCCGATCTTCATCGCGTCCACGCGCTCGGTGATGCGGCGGGCGAACTCGTCCGCGACGTCCTGGTGCACGATGAACCGGTTGGCCGCGGTGCACGCCTGGCCGATGTTGCGGAACTTCGCCGCGAGGGCGCCCTCCACGGCCTTGTCCAGATCCGCGTCCTCGAAGACCACGAACGGGGCGTTGCCGCCGAGCTCCATCGACACGCGCAGCACGCCCTCCGCCGCCTGGGCGATGAGCTTGCGGCCGACCTCGGTCGAGCCGGTGAAGGACAGCTTGCGCAGCCGCGGGTCGGCGATGATCGGAGCCGACAGCGCGGAGGAACGCGAGGTCTGCACGACGTTCACGACGCCGGCGGGGAGCCCTGCCTCCTCGAGCAGCTTCACGAAGTACATCGTGGTGAGCGGGGTCAGTGCCGGGGGCTTGATGACGACGGTGCAGCCGGCCGCGAGCGCGGGCGCGATCTTGCGGGTCGCCATCGCGAACGGGAAGTTCCACGGGGTCACGAAGAACGACGGACCCACCGGACGCTGCGAGACGACCATGCGGCCGGTGCCCTCGGGGTTCAGGCCGTAGCGGCCGGAGATGCGCACCGCCTCCTCGCTGAACCAGCGCAGGAACTCGCCGCCGTAGCCGACCTCGCCACGGGCTTCGGCCAGCGGCTTGCCCATCTCGATGGTCATCAGCAGCGCGAGGTCCTCCTTGTGCGCCTGCACGAGGTCGAACGCGCGACGGAGGATGTCGCTGCGGGTGCGCGGCGGGGTCGCAGCCCAGGAGTCCTGTGCGGCGACGGCCGCGTCGAGCGCCCGCATGCCGTCGGCCGGCGAGGCGTCGGCGATCGTGCGCACGACGTCGTTGGTGGCGGGGTCGCGCACGTCGAAGGTCTTATCGCCCTCCGCGGCGACCCACTCGCCCGCGATGTAGAGCCCGGTGGGGACGCTGTCCAGCAGCGTCTTCTCCTGATCGGTCATGAGTGCTCCTTCTTTCTCGATATCTGTTGCGGATCCGCGCAGCGCCTCAGCGGCGGCGCAGGCTCTCCGGTGCGGCCATGGTGAGCGTCTCCCCGCGGAAGAAGCCCGGCGATCGGACGTACTGGACGATCATCACCACGACGCCCAGCAGGATGACCGAGACGCCCAGGATGAACACCAGCCCGACGCCTCCGATCTGCGATCCGCTTCCGGTCGCCCCCGGCGTCCAGCTCTCCACGAGGGACAGCACGAAGATGCCGAGGAGGATGATCCCCCCGATGAGGGGGAACAGGAACGTGAAGAACACGTTCCGCGCCGAGTCGAACCACTGCTTGCGGAAGTACCACACGCAGGCGAACGCCGTGATCCCGTAGTAGAAGCAGATCATGATCCCGAGGGCGGCGATTGTGTCCCAGAGCACGGTGTCGCTCACCAGGCGCATGATCGCGTAGAACGCGCTCGCCACGATCGCGGCGACCACGGTCGCGTAGCCCGGGGTGAAGAACCGCGGGCTCACCGTGGCGAATTTCGGCGGCAGCGCCCCGTAGTGCCCCATCGCGAGCAGCGTGCGGGCCGGGCTGACGAACGTGGACTGCAGCGACGATGCCGAGGAGGTCAGCACGGCGAGCGACACGAGGAACGCGAACGGCCCCATGATCGGGCCCGACAGCGCGAAGAACACGTTCTCCTGGATGCCCTCGTTGCCGAGGCCCAGGGCGCCGGTCCCGACGCCCGCGAACATGATCATGCCGATCGTCAGCAGCAGGTAGACCGAGATGATCGTGATCACCGTCGTGGTCGCGGCACGACCCGGGGTGCGCTCGGGATCCTTCGTCTCCTCGTTCATGGTGAGCGTGACGTCCCAGCCCCAGAACATGAAGATCGACAGCGAGAGGCCGGTCACGAGCGCGCCGATCGAGGAGATCGCGAACGGATCGAACCACTGGATGTCGAAGCGCGTCGGGTCGAAGGCGTCACCGGTCGCGCCGCGCACGATCGCGACCACCGCGAACACCAGCAGCACGGCGAGCTGGAAGCCGACCAGCACGTATTGCAGCTTCTGCGAGGTCTGCATGTCGCGGTACGAGATCCAGGTCGCGCCGAGCATGAACAGCAAGCACACGCCCACGTTGATGAACGGCTTGGAGGCCAGATCCGCGACCGAAGGGTTCTGCGCGATCTGCGAGATCAGCAGGAAGAGGAAGTCGACTGCGATGCCGGCGAGGTTCGACAGCACCAGGATGGTCGCCGCGATGAGACCCCAGCCGGCCATCCAGCCGATCCAGGGGCCGAAGGCGCGCGTCGCCCACGTGAAGGACGTCCCGGAGTCGGGCATCTCGCGATTCAGCTCGCGGTACCCGAACGCCACGAGCAGCATCGGGATGAAGCCGACCAGCAGCACGGCGGGCACCTGGGTGCCCACGGCGGAGGCGGTCGGGCCGACGCCCGCCGTGAAGGTGTAGGCGGGGGCGATGCAGGAGATGCCCATCACGATCGCGCCGAGGAGGCCGACCGTGCCGACGCTCAGACCCTTGCGGGAGATGCCGCCGGTCACCGAGTCGGAGGGCGCGTCGGCCCGCGCGGCGGTCCGCTCGTCGGTGGCGGTCATGCGTCGGCTCCCTTCGCGGTCTCGGGTGTGTCGGCCAGCGGGTCATGACTCGTGCGCGGCACGACGATCATGGGCACGGGCAGCACGTGCAGCATCTTCGCCGCGGTCGAGCCCAGGAAGAGCCGGCGCGGCTGCGCGAGCCTGCTGGATCCCACGACGAGCATCTCGCCGGGCTTCCATGCCAGGCGCGCCACGGCCTCTTCGACTGTCGCGCCCGGCGCGTGCTCGAGCTCGGCGTCGACGCCCTCGGGGAGCGCGGCGGAGGCGCGGGCGAGCACGTCCTCGCCGAGCGCGTCGTCGACCAGGCGCATGGCGCCGGTGCCGAGGCCCGCCGGAACGTCGAACGGCACGAGCGAGATGAGCCGGAGTCCGCTGTCGGTCATGGCGGCGAGCCGCACGGCCGCGTCCAGCAGCACGTCGGCGCCGGGCCTGGTTCCGATCGCCGCCGTCACCCTGGATACGTCGGTGTCGGCGTCGATCCCGCGGGCGAGCCCTGCGGGGGCGAGCGCCACGGGCACCGGCGAGGAGTGCAGCAGCTCGCTCGCGACGCTCCCGATCCGGTGGTAGCCGAACAGCCCGCCGTTGGCGGCGCCGACCACGATCAGCCCCGCCCCGAACTCCTCCGCGGCCTCGACGAGGCCCTCGGCGAAGGACTCCCCCAGGCGCACGTGGCCGGAGTGCGAGACGCCGGCCGGAATGCGCCCTGCGGCGTCGCGCAGCCACGCGCGCGCCTGCTTCTGGATGTGCGTCTCGTAGGAGCGCTCCGGGGGCACCGCGGCCGACAGCGCACCCTCACGGGGCAGCACCGTCACGACGTGCAGGTGCGCTCCGGCGCTGCGCGCGAGCCGCACGCCCAGCGCGAGGGCGTCGGATCCGGAGTTCGTCGGGCGGAAGCCGACGACGATGGCTCGCGTCATGCGCCATCCAGGGCGGGCTCGCGCAACTCGTCGGCGACGGCGGAGCGGTCCGCGTCGAGGATCTGGGACGCGGCGAGGCGGCCCATGCGGATCGCACCGTCGACGTGCTGGTAGCCGGCGCCGGCCAGGTCGGAGCACGCGAAGTGGATCGGGCCCACCGAGGCGCGGAGGTCCTTGCCATAGCGGTGCAGGCCGCCCATGTCGAAGCTCGCGGCGTACGCGCCGCGGGTCCACTCCTCGGTGCCCCAGTCGCTCTCGTAGTACACGACGGGGTTCTTCGCCTCGGGACCGTAGTAGTGCGAGAGGGACTCGAGGATGCGCTCCTTGCGCTCCTCGGCGCTCAGCTCGAACACGTCGTCGGCGTTCTGGTCGCTCACGAAGCCGACCAGGGTACCGCGCTCGTCGCCGTGGTTGGTGTTGTCGTACGCCTCGTGCGAGAGCTCGTAGGGGCTGAACGCGGTGCCGGACAGGCCCTGCTCGCGCCAGAACGGGCGGTCGTAGACGGCGTGCACCTTGATCACGAAGCCCATCGAGAGGTGCTGGTGCATCTGGTGCTGGCGGCGCGGCAGCGACGGCACGAACGAGATCCGGTCGTAGAGCACCGGCGCGTGGGCGAGGATCGCGTAGCGGGCGCGGACCGTGAGGGCGTCGGTGGTCGCAGTGACACCGTTCTCGCCCCACTCGAGCGTGCGGACGGGCTGGTTGAGCAGCACGTCGTCGCCGAGGCGCTCCGCGAGCAGCAGCGGAACCTGCTGCAGGCCGCCCACGACGCGCTTGTCGAGGATGAAGTCGGCGTCGACGAGGTTCGAGTACGAGCCCGCGGACGCCGCCATCAGCAGCGACTGGAGCAGCGAGAACGCGTGCGTCGGCTTGGTGAGCATCGCGGATCCGGTCGCGAACGCGAGGTTGCGCACGGCCTCGTCGTCATCGCTCTGTTCGCGCAGCCAGGCGTCCCAGGTGATGGAGTCCCACTCGGCGGCCTTCGGGTGCGCGTACGGGCGGTCCGGGTCGATCTCGGCGACCATGGCGTCGAGGCGTTCGGTGATCTCGGCGATGACCTTCTCGGTCTCTGCGGAGACCGGGAACATCTCACCCGTGAAGCGGTGCAGTGCGCCGTCGGGGCCGACGTAGACGCTGTCGCCCTCGCGGTAGCGGCTGTAGGTCTCGAGCCCCAGCTCGTCGATCGTCTCGATCAGCGCGTCCTGGTCGGGCGAGACCCACTGGCCGCCGATCTCGAGCATGGCGCCGTCGATGACGTCGGTCCACAGCCGCCCGCCGACACGGTCGCGGGCCTCGAGCACCACGACCGACAAACCCGCCTTGCGCAGTTCGTTCGCGGCGGTGGTGCCTGCGGCGCCCGCTCCTACGATAAGCACGTCACGGGTGATATCGGCCAATTTCGACTCCTTCATCGGATGCGCGGTGGTGCGCGGTGCAGGCGGTGCTGCGTCTTGTTGTCTTGCGTGTTCAGAAAAGTTGCCGGGCGCGATCCAGCATCCCCCGATCCCGATCGCGCCCGGACGTCTCAGTGGGCCGCGAGGGCGGCGGCGATGACGTCGAGACCCTCGTTGAGGAGGTCGTCGCCGATCGTCAGCGGCGGGAGGAAGCGGATCACGTTGCCGAACGTGCCGCAGGTGAGGACGATGACGCCCTGGGCGATCGCGGCCTTCGCGACCGCGCCGGTGAGCGCCGCGTCCGGGGCGCCGGTGGCGGGATCCACGAACTCGGCGGCGATCATGGCGCCGTGGCCGCGGATGTCGCCCACGCGCGGGTCGGCGGCCTGGATCGCGGCGAGGCGGTCCTTGAGCAGCGCGCCGATCTCCGTGGCCCGCTCCAGCAGGCCCTCGGTCTCGTAGGCGTCGATCGCAGCGAGCGCGGCGGCGCAAGCCACCGGGTTGCCGCCATAGGTGCCGCCGAGGCCGCCCGAGTGCGACGCGTCCATGATCTCGGCACGACCGGTGACGGCGGCCAGCGGCATGCCGCCGGCGATGCCCTTGGCCGTGGTGATGAGGTCGGGCTCGATGCCGAAGATCTCGCTCGCGAACATCGCGCCGGTGCGGCCGAAGCCGGTCTGCACCTCGTCGGCGATGAAGACGACGCCGTTCGCGCGGCACCACTCCACGATCGCGGGCAGGTAGCCGTCGGCGGGGACGATGAAGCCGCCCTCGCCCTGGATGGGCTCGATGATGACGGCGGCCAGGTTGTCGGCGCCGATCTGCTTCTCCAGCTGGAGGATCGTGCGGGCGGCAGCCTCGGCGCCGGACAGGCCGTCGCGGAACGGGTAGGAGGCCTGCGCGCGGTACACCTCGGGGGCGAACGGGCCGAAGCCGCTCTTGTAGGGCATGGCCTTGGCGGTGAGCGCCATGGTCAGGTTGGTGCGGCCGTGGTAGCCGTGGTCGAAGGCCACGACGGCCTGACGGCCGGTGTGCTTGCGGGCGATCTTGATCGCATTCTCGACCGCCTCCGCACCCGAGTTGAACAGGGCGCTCTTCTTGGCGAAGTCGCCGGGGGTGAGGCGGTTGAGAGCCTCGGCCACCTCCACGTACGACTCGTACGGGGAGATCATGAAGCAGGTGTGCGTGAACTGCGCGGCCTGCGCGGCGATGGCCGCGGCGACCTTCGGGTGCGCGCTGCCGACCGTGGTCACGGCGATGCCGGATCCCAGGTCGATGAGCGAGTTGCCGTCGGCGTCGACGACGACGCCGCCGCCCGCGGCGACCGCGGCGACGGGCACGGTGTGCCCCACGCCGGCGGGAACGGCCGAAGCCTTGCGGGCGAGGATCTCGGCCGAGCGCGGGCCGGGGAGCTCGGTGACGAGGCGGCGCTCCTGGGGGAGGGAGGGGCCGCCGAGGGGAAGCGTGTCTGCCTGCGCGTCGATGGTGCTCATGGCGTCGAGACTACGGAGGTCCCCGCCCGAGAGCATTCGCCGTGGCGTACAATCTGGATCACGATTTCGCCGATCCGGCCACACCCCGATCGGCTGCGAAGGAGCCTCGCCCATGGACCAGCAGCCCACGCTGCGCACCCTGCTCGGCCGCCGCGATCTGCATCTGCGGCTGGTCGGATCCGAGGCGGCGCTTCCCGACGGATCCCTGGACCTCCCGCTGCGCTGGGTGCACAACTCCGACCTCACGGATCCCACGCCCTTCCTCGCCGAGGATCTCGCCCTGCTCACGACGGGCACGCAGTTCGCCGACGACGACCCCGCGGGCACCCGCGCCTACGTGCAGCGCCTCGTCGGCAGAGGCGTGGTCGGGCTGGGCTTCGGCACCGAGGTGCACCGCAGCGGGATCCCCGCCGACCTCGCCGCCGCCTGCGCGCAGACCGGGCTGCCGCTGTTCGAGGTGCCCTACGGCACTCCGTTCATCGCCGTCGCGCGGGCGCATTCAGAGGCGATCGCGGCGCAGGCCTACGCCAGGCGCACCTGGGCGCTGGAGACCCAGCGCGCCCTGTCGGTCGCCGCGCTCCGCCCGCACGGTCTGGAGTCGACTCTCACCGAGCTGTCCCGCCGGCTCGGCTGCCGGGTGGGCATGTACGACGCCTCGGGCCAGCTCGTGCACGAACACCCGTCAGGCGGGGCCTCCCCGGTCGTCGCCGCCGCAGCGGCGGATCTGCTCGCCCGCGGCGGCTCCGCCAACCGCGTCGTGCAGGACGGCGACGCCGCGCACACGCTGCTGACCGTGGGGCGCGCGGGGCACCTGCGCGGGGTCGTCGCGATCGCGAGCGGCGCTCTGGATCCGGAGACCCGCGCCGTGGTGACCTCTGTCATCGCGATGGCAGGGCTCTCGCTCGAGCAGAGCGAACAGCTGGCCCGCAGTCGGCGACGACTGCACAGTCAGCTGCTCGCCTCGCTGCTCGCCGATGACCCGACCCTGGCCCGGCGGGTCCTCGGCGCCCTGCCTCCGGCGCCCGTGGTGGTCGCCGTCGCCGCGGGGCCGCGCCGGGGCGCGGTCGTCGAATGGTGGGAGCGGCAGCACGGCGACGCCGCACTGGCCGTGTTCCTCGCGGAGTCGGAGGACGGGCTCGTGATGTGTCTGAGCGTCGCCGACGCCGGGATCCTGGACGAGGTCGCCGCCCGCGCCGAAGTGCGGATCGGCGTCTCGGCGCCCGAGGAGTACAGCGGCTTCTCCCGGGCGCACGCGCAGGCCCTCACCGCACTGCGCCGCGCGGGCGAGGCCGTCACGCGCTACGCGGACAGCGCGGAGTCGAGCGTGCTCGCCGCTTTCGCGACGGACGAGGCGCGGCTGATCGCCGAGTCCCTGCTGGCCCCCCTCCGCCAGCACGATGCACGGGAAGGCGCGGAGCTGGAGCGGTCGCTGCGGATGTGGCTGGAGCACGACACTCGCCTGGAGCCCGCCGCCGCCGCGCTCGGTGTGCACCGGCACACGCTGCGCACCCGTATCGCGCAGGCGTCGTCGATCCTCGGCGCGGACCTCGGATCCTTCCCGGCGCGCGCGGAGCTCTGGGCGGCCCTGCGGACCGCCGGCGACTGACCCCGGGGCCGACTGACCCGGGGCCGACTGACCCCGGGCACCCACCGCCCACCCTGCCGAGGGCGCCCGCTCCCGCTCAGGTCGCAGAAACTGCTCCTAAAACGGCATCACAGCAGCCGAAATCGCGACCCGAACGGGAGAACTGCGACCTGAACGAGCACGGTCAGCGCTTGCGCGCGGCGATCATCTCGGCCGCGGTGCCGTGGAAGATCGGGCCGTGCCCGACCACGATCGAGCCCTCCGGCAGGTCGCGCAGACGCTCGAGGCTCTCCGGCGTCTGCTCGGGGGCGTCGCTGAACGGGCCGAGCTGCACGTCGGTGGAACCGTTCAGCACATGCCGGGTGGTGAGCGCGTCGCCGACGAAGATCGCATCGACCGCGGGGACGCGGATGGCGACGGATCCGGGCGAGTGCCCGGGGAGGCCGATGATCTCGGGCGCCCCCGGCAGATCCAGCACATCCCCGTCCCGCATCGTGCGCACCGCGCCGAGGTGCTTCGTGCGCAGCCCGCCGCGACGCAGTGCCGCGGCGAAGAACTGCAGCGCCGGGCCGAGCCGCATCGCGCCGCCCGACGCACCAGGCGTCTTCTCCCCCTGCGCGCGGCCCGCATCCGCCTCGTGCACGAAGGTCGGCACGTCGTACTCGGTGCGCAGCCACTCGGCGATGCCGATGTGATCGCTGTCGCCGTGGGTGAGCACGATGCCGCGGATGTCCTCGGGGCGTCGGCCCGCGGCGGCGAGCGCCTGCTGCAGGATCCGCCGGTCGCCCGGCAGGCCCGCGTCGATGAGCGTGATGCCCTCGTCGGTGACGACGGCGTGCATGGCGACGATGTCGTCGCCGATCCGGATGAGCTCTGCGTTCATGATGGCTACGCTATATAGCTATGATGGCTACTGTCAATAGCCATATGATCGAGATGCGACGACCGCCCGCGCGGCCGGCGCAGAGGAGGTCCCGATGCCCGCACCGCAACGCGTCACCCGCACGGCGCTCACCGCCGCCGCACGCACCATCGCCGAGGGCGAGGGCATCGACGCCGTCACGATCAGCGCCGTCGCCGCCGCCGTCGGGGTGCGCCCGCCCAGCCTGTACAAGCACGTCGACCACCGGCACGACCTGCTGCGGCTCATCGCCGACGACGCCGCGCGCGAGCTCGACGAGGACGTCGCCGCCCTGGCCGGATCCACGGCCGATGCTGCTGCCGCGCTCACGGCGATCGCGCGCGCGTTCCGGGCGTTCAGCGCCCGCTCCCCCCGCGCGTCCTCACTGTTGTTCTCGGGCGCCGCACTGGGCGCGGAGCCGCAGTCCGAGGGCATGATCGCGCTCACGCGCACCCTGCTGAGCGCCGTGCAGGCCACGACGCCGGGCGATCCGCTCCCCGCCGCCCGCACCCTGACGGCATGGGCGCACGGCTTCTGCACCATGGAGCAGGCGGGCGCGTTCCAGCTCGGCGGCGACGTGGACGAGGCGTTCGAGTTCGGCCTGAGCACGCTCGTGGGGGCGCTCACGGCGCGCGGCTGAACACTCCCCCGGCGGCTCCGGACACCCTGCCCGCGGTCGGTCCACCGGCGTAGTGTGGGCGCATGGGAGGCATCGAGGATCCGGACCGGGCGGCCGCCACCGCGGCCTCCACCCCCGGCGCGGGAGCCGCGGCCCTCGAGGCGATCGACGGACTCGTGACGGCGATCGATGCGGATCGCGCGGCCGGGCTCTTCGGTCGCTGGGGCCTCGCCACCGCGATCGACGCGCGCACCGGCGAAGCGCTTCTCCCGCAGGCGCTCTTCGAGGCGCTGCACGAGCGGGCGGGGCTTGAGGCGACCTGGCCGATCGGCAACGCCGGACTGCTGCAGACCTACGGATCGCTGCTGGCGCCCGCGGCCGCCGCCGACCGGAACCGCGAGCGCTGGCTCGATGCGGACCTCGCGGCGGGGCTGGGCCTCGACCCTGCACACTTCGCCCCGCGGGAGGGATCCCGCACCCTGCTCGACCGCGCCACGGAGGCCGCCGCCGTGCTGCTCGCCTCTGGCGGGGAGTTTTCCTGGTACTCGCTCGCCGAGGGCAGAGCCACCCGGGCCGTGCTGAGTCACGAGCACGACGGATCCCGCGCTCTCGCCTACGCGGTGGCGCCGGCGCCCGGCACGTCGCCGCTCCTGGTCGCACTCCTCCCCGTGACGCAGGCCGAGACGGTCCGCCGCGACCTCGACGAGGCCGCATCGCGCCTGCGCTGGAACGCCGCCTGACCCCTCCACTTCCGCGTCGTCCCCCTCAGCGCACCCTATGGGCTCCGCTGAGGGGGACGACGCGGAGATGGACAGTACCCACATTTCGGGTCGTCCCCGCCACCGCACCCCATGGGCTCCGCTGGCGGGGACGATGCCGCCGGATCCGATCCGGATCCAGACCGGATCCAGCCTCGCCATAGCCGTCATTCAGCGGATTCATCGATTCGTCACCGGGGCGTCACCCGCCGTACCCCTGCCGCTGGTGGGCTGGACGTGCCCGGGCCCGGCGTGCATGCACGTGAGGCGCCGGGCCTCCCCAGTCCCCCCAGAGGAAGACACCCATGAACGCCAGAAACACGTTCGCGCGCTCCGCGATCGCGCTCGCCCTCGTCGCCGGCGCCGCACTGGCCGCACCCGCCGCGTATGCGGCCGCACCGTCTGACCCGTCCGCCCCCGGCGGCGCCACCCGCAACGACGGCGACCAGACCGCGGCCCTGCGCGACGCGATCGTCGACGGTCCCGCGAAGAACGTGATCCTGCTCATCGGAGACGGCATGGGCGACTCCGAGATCACGGTCGCCCGCGACTACCAGTACGGCGCGGGCGGACGCCTCCCCGGCATCGACGCGCTGCCCCTGACCGGCTCGTACACGACGTACTCGCTGAACAAGGACGGCTCGGCCGACTACGTGCCGGATTCGGCCGCGACCGGATCCGCCTGGGCGACCGGCACCAAGACCTACGACGGCGCGATCTCCGTCGACATCGCAGGCCAGGGCCACGACACGCTGCTCGAGCTGGCCAAGGCGAACGGGCGCAAGACCGGCAACGTCTCCACCGCGGAGCTGCAGGATGCGACCCCGGCCGTGCAGGCCGCGCACGTCGCCGGCCGCAAGTGCTACGGCCCCGATTCGGTCAAACAGTGCGGGGCAGACCTGCTCGAGAACGGCGGCAGGGGCTCGATCAGCGAGCAGATCCTGGACACCCGCGCCGACGTCACGCTCGGCGGCGGGTCCGAGTCTTTCGAGCAGACGGCCAAGGCCGGCGCATGGCCTGGGGCCACGCTGTTCCAGCAGGCCGCGACCCGCGGCTACCAGGTCGCCCGCACCGCCGCCGACCTCGCCGCGATCAGCGGCGCGGACCAGGCGGGTCCGGTGCTGGGCGCTTTCACGCCGGGGAACTTCCCGACGCGTTTCGCAGAGACCACCGCCACCGTCGGCGGCGCCGACGCGGCGCCCGTCTCGTGCACGGAGAGCGCCGACCGCCTGGACTCGTCGCTCTCGCTCGCGGCACTCACCCAGAAGTCGATCGACCTGCTCAAGGGCGACAAGGGCTTCTTCCTGCAGGTCGAGGGCGCATCCATCGACAAGCAGGACCACGCCGCCAACGCGTGCGGACAGATCGGTGAAACCATCGACCTCGACGAGGCCGTTCAGGTCGCGCTCGACTTCGCCAAGGCCGACGGCGACACCCTCGTGATCGTCACCGCCGACCACGCGCACACCTCGCAGATCGTGGACAGCACCCCGCCAACCTCGCTCTCGATCGCGCTGAAGACCACCGAGGGCTCCACCATGAAGGTGTCCTACGGCACCGCGGGGGCCGGCGGCTCGCAGCAGCACACCGGAAGCCAGGTGCGCATCGCCGGCTACGGCCCCGGGGCCGCGAACGTCGTGGGCCTCACGGACCAGACCGACAACTTCTTCACCATCGCGGGCGCCCTGCAGCTGAACCGCGGCCTGCCCGCGCTGTCGGCCGGCGCCACCCTCACCGTGCCCGAGAAGGTCGCCCCCGGCGGCACGCTCACCCTCACGGCCTCGGGGCTGAACGGCGACCGGCAGGTCAACGGCTCGGTCTCGGCGGCGACTGCGGCGGCGCGCGCCGCGGCCGACGCGATCGGGCGCACCGACGTCATCGACGGCGGCGTCGCGCTGGCGCTGACCGCCCCGACCGAGCCGGGCGAGTACACCGTCGCCCTGACCGGCGAGCAGACCGGCAAGGCCCTGACCGCCACCTTCACGGTCGCCGAGGGGGCGCCCACCACGCCGACGGCGTCGCCGAGCCCGACCGCCCCGGCCGTGGCGCTACCGCCGAGCGACGGCAGCGGCGGCGGCGGCCTGGCGCTCACCGGTGGCACGGTCGGCGCCGCGGCCCTCGTCGCGCTCGCTCTGATCGCCGCAGGCCTTCTGCTGGCCCGCGCCCGCACCCGCGCCCGCCGCGCCTAGCAACACCCTCCACCTCCGAGTCGTCCCTGTCAGCGCACCCCATGGGCTCCGCTGGTGGGGACGACGCGGAAGTAAGACCCTCCAATCTCCGAGTCGTCCCCGTCAGCGCACCCCATGGGCTCCGCTGGTGGGGACGACGCGGTAGTGGGGCGGGCTCAGGCGGGGGCGTGAGCCTCGAGGAACTCGTACACGTCCGTCGTGTCGACGCCGGGGAACGCTCCGGTCGGCAGCGTCGCGAGCAGGGTGCGCGGGGTGCGCACGTTCGGCCAGGACTGCTCGCGCCAGCGCTTCTCGAGATCGGCCGGAGCGCGCCGGCAGCACACCTCGACCGAGTGCTTCGAGACGCCGCGGTTCGGGGTGTCCCGCCCGATGAACCACTTCGTGTCGTCGAAGCGCACACCCACGCTCACCGAGTGCAGGCCCTCGCTCGACGGCTCCACGCGCGCGGTGCACCAGTACGTCCCGTTGCCGGTGTCGGTGTACTGGTAGTACGGGTTGAACCGGTCCTCCTCCTCGAACACGACCCGACTGGTCCACTTGCGGCAGCACATCTGCCCCTCGATGGATCCGAGCCGGTCGGTCGGGAAGTTCACGTCGTCGTTCTCGTACGCCTTCGTGATGGTGCCCGATTCGTGCACCTTGAGGAAGTGCACCGGGATGTCCAGGTGCCGGGTGGCGAGGTTCGTGAACCGGTGCGCCGCGGTCTCGTAGGACACGGAATAGGCGTCGCGGAGGTCCTCGATCGAGATCGCGCGGCGCTCCTTCGCATCCTTCAGCACGGGCACGAGGTGCTCCTCCGGCATGAGCAGTGCACCCGTGAGGTAGTTGGTCTCGACTCTCTGCCGGAGGAACTCGGCGTAGCTGCGCGGCTCGGAATGCCCGAGGATGCGGCTCGAGAGCGCCTGTAGCACGGCCGTACGGGCGTCGCCCTTGCCCGGCACGCGGCTGGAGAGGTACAGCCGCCCGTGCGCGAGGTCGGCGACGCTGCGCGTGGACTGCGGCAGGTCGGGCGCGTAGTGCAGCGTGAAACCGAGGTGGGCGGCGATATCGCTCGCGCTGCGCTGCGTCAGCGGGCCACCAGGGTGGTGCACGGCGGCGAGGATCTCCGCCGCCTTCTTCTCCAGGTCGGCGAAGTGGTTGTCCTGACGGCGCATGAGGTGGCGCAGCTCCACGTTCGCACGGCGGGCCTCCTCGGGAGTCGCCGCGCGCTCGTCGCGGAGCTTGTCGATCTCGCCGTGCAGGGCGAGCAGCGCCCGCAGCGCCTCGTCGGGCACGGTCTTCGAGATCCGGAACGGAGCGATCCCGAGCGCTTGGAACGTCTGCCCCTTCATCGCGCGCTCGACCGCGATCTCCATCGCGGCACGCTCGTCGAGGGGCTGCTCGGCGAGGATCTGGTCAATCGTCGTGTCCAGCGCGCGGGCGATCAGCTGCAGCTGGGTGAGCTTCGGCTCGCGCTTGCCGGTCTCGATCATGGACACCTGGCTCGGCGCCCGCTCGATCGCCGTCGCGAGCTGCTCGAGCGTCAGCCCCGCCACCGTGCGGAGCTGCCGGATGCGCCGCCCGATCGTGAGCGCGTCGACCTCTTCTGCCGTGTCTGCGGTGACCATGGCGCCGATTCTGTCACGAAAACAGAAATCTGAGCAAACTTCTCCACTGATTTGGTCCGACCGACTCCGGATCTTCACTCAGAGTGGTCTCAAGCCACCCCGGTGCAGAAGCCGGACCGGATCCACTCACGGAGGAGACAGATCATGACCATTCCCACCGCGTCGCCGACCGCCCCGATCCGGACCGTCGGCACCGCCGTCTCCGGCACCGAGGGCCCCGCGATCCGCATCACCGGCCCGATGCACGAACGCTTCGGCGAGATCCTCACACCCGCCGCCGTGGCCTTCCTCACCGAGCTGCACCACCGCTTCGGCGGACGCCGTCATGACCGTCTCGCCGACCGCATGCGCCGTCGCTTCGAGATCGGCAACGGGCACGACCCGCGCTTCCGCGACGACACCCGCCACATCCGCGAGGACGCCGACTGGCGCGTCGCCGGTGCGGGCCCCGGCCTCGAGGACCGCCGCGTGGAGATCACCGGACCGACGGACCCGAAGATGACCATCAACGCGCTGAACTCCGGCGCCAAGGTCTGGCTGGCCGACCAGGAGGATGCGACGAGCCCGACCTGGCGCAACGTGATCGGCGGGCAGCTGTCGCTGCGCGACGCGATCCGCGGACGCCTGACCCACACGAGCGAGGACGGCAAGGAGTACCGCGTCACCGCCGAGCAGACCCCCACGATCGTGATGCGCCCCCGCGGGTGGCACCTCGTGGAGAAGCACCTCGAGTTCACCGACCGCACCGGTCGCCGCATGGACGCCTCGGGCTCGCTGGTGGACTTCGGCCTCTACTTCTTCCACAACGCGCAGGCCCTCATCGAGGCCGGCCGCGGGCCGTACTTCTACATCGCCAAGCTCGAGTCGAGCGAGGAGGCGAAGCTCTGGAACGACGTGTTCACGTTCAGCGAGGAGTACTTCGGGATCCCCCGCGGCACGATCCGCGCGACCGTGCTGATCGAGACGCTGCCCGCCGCGTTCGAGATGGAGGAGATCCTGTTCGAGCTGCGCGAGCACTGCGCGGGCCTGAACGCCGGGCGCTGGGACTACATCTTCTCGATCATCAAGAACTACCGCGGTCGCGGCGCGCGCTTCGTGCTCCCCGACCGCAGCGAGGTCACGATGACGGTGCCGTTCATGCGGGCCTACACCGAGCTGCTCGTGAAGACCTGCCACAAGCGCGGCGCCTTCGCGATCGGCGGCATGAGCGCCTTCATCCCGAACCGCCGCGACCCCGAGGTGACCGCCCGGGCCGTCGAGAAGGTCGCGGCGGACAAGAAGCGCGAGGCCGGCGACGGCTTCGACGGCACCTGGGTGGCGCACCCCGACCTGATCCCGACCGCGCAGGCCGAGTTCGACGCCGTGCTCGGCGAGCGCCCCCACCAGCTCGACCGGCAGCGGGACGACGTGCAGGTGCGCGCCGAGGATCTGCTGGACGTGCACATCGGGCGCCCGATCACGGCCGACGGCGTGCGCGACAACGTCTCGGTGGCGATCCGCTACCTCGAGGCCTGGCTGCGCGGGATCGGCGCCGTGGCGATCGACAACCTCATGGAGGATGCGGCGACCGCCGAGATCAGCCGCTCGCAGGTGTGGCAGTGGATCCACCAGGGACAGTCCACCCAGGACGGCACCCTCATCACGGCCGAGTACGTCGAGGGCCTGATCGCCGAGGTGCTCGCCGAGACGCTCCGGAACGAGAACGACCGCTTCGAGGACGCCGCCGCGGTGTTCCGCGAGGTGGCACTGCAGCCCGAGTTCCCGGCGTTCCTGACGCTGCCCGCTTACTCCCGCTTCCTCGTCGAGACCGCCTGACCCTCGACGCCCCGACCATTCGCCCACGAACGAAGGACATGACCATGACCCGCTACCAGGACGACATCGACGCCATCCAGGCCCTCAAGGCGGCGGCCGGATCCGGATGGAACGCCATCGACCCCGAGTCCGCCGCCCGCATGCGGGCGCAGAACCGCTTCCGCACCGGCCTCGAGATCGCGCAGTACACGGCCGACATCATGCGCCGCGACATGGAGGAGTACGACGCCGACTCGTCGCTCTACACCCAGTCGCTCGGCGTCTGGCACGGCTTCATCGGGCAGCAGAAGCTCATCTCGATCAAGAAGCACCTGAAGACGACGAACAAGCGCTACCTCTACCTCTCCGGCTGGATGGTCGCCGCCCTCCGCTCCGAGTTCGGGCCGCTCCCCGACCAGTCGATGCATGAGAAGACGGCAGTGCCCGCGCTGATCGAGGAGCTCTACACGTTCCTGCGCCAGGCCGATGCCCGCGAGCTCGACCTGCTCTTCACCCAGCTCGACGCGGCGCGCGCGGCCGGCGACGAGACCGCGGCCGAGTTCATCCAGTCCCAGATCGACGACTACGAGACCCACGTCGTCCCGATCATCGCCGACATCGACGCCGGCTTCGGCAACCCGGAGGCGACCTACCTCCTCGCCAAGAAGATGATCGAGGCGGGCGCATGCGCGATCCAGATCGAGAACCAGGTCTCGGACGAGAAGCAGTGCGGCCACCAGGACGGCAAGGTCACCGTGCCGCACGAGGACTTCATCGCGAAGCTCAACGCAGTCCGCTACGCCTTCCTCGAACTCGGGATCGACAACGGGATCATCGTCGCCCGCACCGACTCGCTGGGCGCAGGGCTCACCCAGAAGCTCGCCGTCACCCACGAGCCGGGCGATCTGGGCGACCAGTACAACGCGTTCCTCGACGTCGAGGAGATCTCCGAGGCCGAGCTCGGCAACGGCGACGTGATCATCAAGCGCGACGGCCGGCTGCTGCGGCCCCGTCGTCTCGCGAGCAACCTCTACCAGTTCCGTCCGGGGACCGGCGAGGAGCGCGTCGTGCTGGACTGCATCACGTCGCTGCGCAACGGCGCCGACCTGCTGTGGATCGAGACCGAGAAGCCGCACGTCGAGCAGATCGCCGGCATGGTCGACGCGATCCGCGCCGAGATCCCGAACGCGAAGCTGGTCTACAACAACAGCCCGTCGTTCAACTGGACGCTGAACTTCCGTCAGCAGGTGTACGACCTCCTGGCGGAGCAGGGCGAGGACGTCTCCGGCTACGACCGCAGCGCGCTCATGAGCGTCGAGTACGACGACACCGAGCTGGCGCGTCTCGCCGACGAGAAGATCCGCACCTTCCAGCGCGACGGATCCGCCCGCGCCGGGATCTTCCACCACCTCATCACGCTGCCGACCTACCACACCGCCGCGCTGTCGACGGATGACCTCGCGAAGGGCTACTTCGGCGACGAGGGCATGCTCGCGTACGTCAAGGGCGTGCAGCGCCGCGAGATCCGTGGCGGGATCGCCACGGTCAAGCACCAGAACATGGCCGGATCCGACCTCGGCGACAACCACAAGGAGTACTTCGCCGGCGACGCGGCCCTCAAGGCCGGCGGTCAGCACAACACGATGAACCAGTTCAGCTGACACCCCGACGGGGTCGTCGAGCGCCCTTCGTCTCGCTGCGCTCGCTCAGGGACCGGCCCACCCGGTCCCTGAGCGAGGAGCGCAGCGACGAGCCCACCCGGTCCCTGAGCGAGGAGCGCAGCGACGAGCCCACCCGGTCCCTGAGCGAGGAGCGCAGCGACGAGACGAAGGGCGCTCCGTCCTCTCTCGAAGGCCCCGCAGAAGCAGGAAAGGATCCACCGCATGACCTCCACCGCAGACCTCTACGACGAGCACGGCGACGCCTTGCAGTCGCTCGCCCTGCAGCTCCGCGACTTCGGCGGGCGCCTCGCCTTCGAGGGCCCGATCCGCACGGTGCGCTGCTTCCAGGACAATCAGCTCGTGAAGGACCTCCTCGCCACTCCCGGCGACGGAGCAGTGCTCGTGATCGACGGATCCGGATCCCTCGGCACCGCGCTCATGGGCGACCTGATCGCGGCGAGCGCGGTCGCGAACGGCTGGGCCGGCGTCGTCGTCCACGGTGCGATCCGCGACAGTGCGGCGATCGGCCGCCTCCCTCTCGGCGTCAAGGCCCTCGGCACCAATCCGCGTAAGAGCGCCAAGGCCGGGACGGGCCAGGTCGATGTGATGCTGCGCTTCGGCGACGTGGAGTTCTGCCCCGGCGCCGTGCTCTACGCGGACGAGGACGGCGTGCTCGTCGAACGCTGACCCGGCGTGCGCCGCATCCGCGCTCAGGCGGGGATGACCGCCGCCCCCGGATGCTGCTCGAAGATGATCTGGGTCTGGGTCTGCCCGAGTGCGGGGACGGATCCGAGGTGCGTGCGCAGGAAGTCCCGAAGCCCCGGAACGCTCGCGCATGCGACGTGGATGACGAGATCGTGCACGCCGCCGATCAGGTAGACCCGTTGCACGCCGGGGATCGTGCGCAGCCGAGCCGTGATGGCGGGCACCTGGTCGCGGGCGTCCTCCTTGACGGCGACCATGATGAGCGCCTCGACCCCTGCACCGGCCGCGACGGGGTCGAGCTCCGCGTGATAGCCGCGGATCACGCCGGCCTCCTCGAGTGCGCGCACCCGCCCATGGCAGGTCGAGCGGGGAAGGCCGACCCGCGCGGCGAGCTCCTTGTTCGACAGGCGGCCGTCGATGGTCAGCTCGTCCAGGATCCGCCGATCCGTCGGGGTGAGCCGGATTCCGTCCGCCATTGTGCCTCCTGGAGCGTCATCGATCCGGTGATCCACCGTGATACATCGTCAATTTCGGATATTTGTCGGAATCCTAGGCGTTCTTCCGACGATTCGTCATCATGGATCCTGATCTCCGTATCCCCGGCCGAGCCGGATCCACGACCCAGGAGGACTCCACGATGACGGACGCCGCCGCCCCGATCACCCGCGAGCAGTGCGAAGAGGCCGATCGGAACGATCCGCTCGCCGGACTCCGCGAGCGCTTCGCCCTCCCGGAGGGCATCGTCTACCTCGACGGCAACTCGCTCGGCGCGCTCCCCCGTGACGCCGTCGCCCGGGCGGCCGACGTGGTGAGCCGGGAGTGGGGCGCCGACCTCATCGGCAGCTGGAACAAGAACCACTGGTTCGCCCTGCCCCTCCGGATCGGTGAGAAGATCGGCCGGCTCATCGGCGGCGGCGCGGGCGAGTGCGTCGCCACGGACACCACCTCGGTGAACGTCTTCAAGGCCGTCTCGGCCGCGATCCGGCTCCAGCAGCAGGATGCCCCCGAGCGCCGGGTCATCGTCTCGGAGCGGGAGAACTTCCCCACCGACCTCTACATCGTCGAGGGTCTGATCGCGCTGCTCGATCGCGGCTATTCGCTGCGACTGATCGACGCTCCGGAGGACCTCGACGCGGCCCTCGGCGAGGACGTCGCCGTCGTGCTGCTCACCCAGGTGAACTACCGCACCGGCCACCTCTGGGACATGGCAGAGGCGACGGGGCGGATCCACGTCGCGGGCGCCCTGGCGGTCTGGGACCTCTGCCACTCGGTCGGCGCGGTGCCCGTGGCCGTGGCCGACGCCGGCGCCGACTTCGCCGTCGGCTGCACGTACAAGTACCTCAACGGCGGCCCGGGGTCCCCTGCCTTCTTCTGGGTCGCCGAACGCCATCTCGACCGGGTCGAGACGCCGCTGACCGGCTGGTGGGGGCACGACCGCCCGTTCGCGATGACCGACGCGTACGCTCCCGCGCCCGGCGGGCGGCGCTTCCTCGTGGGCACCCAGCCGATCCTGTCGATGGCGACCATGGAGGTCGGCCTCGACATGCACCTCGAGGTCGACCAGGAGGCGCTGCGCCGCAAGTCGCTCGCGCTGACGACGCTGTTCATCCGCCTCGTCGAGACGCGACTCTCGAGCCATCCGCTCACCCTGATCACGCCGCGCGAGGATGCGCAGCGCGGCAGCCACGTGTCGTTCCGCCACCCCGAGGGCTACGCCGTGATGAAGGCGCTCATCGCGAACGGCGTGATCGGCGACTACCGCGAGCCCGAGGTGCTGCGATTCGGGATCACCCCGATGTACCTCGGCCACGCCGACGTCTGGGACGCCGTGGAGACCCTGCGCCGCGTGCTCGACGAGGAGCTGTGGCGTGCACCCGAGTTCCAGGAGCGCGACGCCGTCACCTGAGCGCCGGCCCGGCGCGAGGCCGGCCAGGGGCCCAAGCCGGCCAGGGGCCCAAGCCGGCCAGGGCCGCGCCGCATCCGACGGGATCGCACCGGCCCTCCCACGCGTCCGCCTACGCTGAAGGCATGACCGCCCCGACCGCAGCGCGCGTGCTCCTCGAAGACCTCGTCGACGAGTTCCTGCGCGACTACCCGCGCGGGGCGCGACTGCTCGCAGTCGCCAGCCCCTCGGCAGACCGGTCGGCCGCGTTCGCGGGCGGCCTCGCCGCCGCCCTGCGCGCCCGGGGCGTCGCGGTCTCCGTCGCCGCGGCGGGCGATCGCGACGAGGCGCGCCTGCGTGCCGAGATCGTGACGCCGTTCCGCGCCGCGGGCGGGGACGCCGTCGAGATCGTGTCCGGCTCGACCGCCCTGCTCGCCGAGCGCACCCGCGGACTATGGCACTTCTCCGTGTGGCTCATCGACGGCGACGAGGTTCCGCACACCGCCGCGACCACGCTGGTCGACGTGACGGATCCGGAGGCGCCGACGCGCCGCCTCGCCGACTACTGCGCCGTTCCGCCGTCGTTCCTGACCTGAGGAGGCGCCGGATCCCGCCGCTCCCGGCACGATCTGGTGCCGGATCCCCGCGTCCGGACCTGTTCGCCATGACGGAGAACGGCGCCTGCGCTTTGTACGTCACGGCCATTTCGCACGCCAGGCGCGCGAGTACGCTGGTGGCGTGACCGAACGCGCGCCTCTCTCCCGCAAACTCTCCGCCATCGCCGAGTCCGCCACGCTGAAGGTGGATGCCAAGGCCAAAGCCCTCAAGGCCGAGGGCAAGCCCGTCGTCTCCTACGCCGCGGGCGAGCCCGACTTCGCCACGCCGCAGTTCATCGTGGACGCGGCCGCCGAGGCGCTCGCGAACCCGGCGAACTACCGCTACACGCCTGCGGCGGGCCTGCCCGAGCTGCGCGAGGCGATCGCCGCGAAGACGCTGCGCGACTCCGGCCTCGAGGTCTCGCCGAGCCAGGTCATCGTCACGAACGGCGGCAAGCAGTCGGTCTACCAGGCGTTCCAGGCCGTGGTGAACCCGGGCGACGAGGTGCTCCTGCCGGCGCCGTACTGGACCACGTACCCCGAGGCGATCCGTCTCGCTGACGGCGTCCCGGTGGAGGTCTTCGCGGGCGCCGACCAGGAGTACAAGGTCACGGTCGACCAGCTCGAGGCCGCGCGCACCGAGCGCACCACGGTGCTCGTGTTCGTCTCGCCGTCCAACCCGACCGGATCCGTCTACTCCCCCGAGGAGACCGCCGCGATCGCCGCGTGGGCGCTCGAGCACGGGATCTGGATCATCTCCGACGAGATCTACCAGAACCTCACGTACGAGGGGGTGAAGGCGACCTCCGTGGTCGAGGCGCTCCCCGAGGTCGCCGGTCAGACGATCCTGGTCAACGGCGTCGCGAAGACCTATGCGATGACCGGCTGGCGGGTGGGCTGGATGGTCGGCCCCGCCGACGCGATCAAGATCGCGGGCAACCTGCAGTCGCACCTCACCAGCAACGTGAACAACGTCGCGCAACGCGCCGCGATCGCCGCCCTCAACGGCCCGCAGACCGAGGCCGAGCAGTTCCGCGAGGCGTTCGACCGCCGCCGCAAGCTGATCGTCTCCGAGCTGTCCAAGATCGACGGCCTCGTGGTGCCGAACCCGACCGGCGCGTTCTACGTCTACCCCGACGTGCAGGGTCTGCTCGGCCGCACCTGGGGCGGCGTGACCCCGACGACCTCGCTCGAGCTCGCCGATCTGATCCTCGACCAGGCCGAGGTGGCCGTGGTCCCCGGCGAGGCGTTCGGCCCCTCCGGCTACATCCGTATGTCGTACGCACTCGGCGACGACCAGCTGCTCGAGGGCGTGCAGCGTCTGCAGCGCCTGTTCGCGTCCTGACGCGCACCGCTCTCCACGTCGACGCCCCCTCTGGCGATCCGCGCCCCTCCTGAATTCCGCAATTCAGAGGGGGTCCCGGCGCCCAGAGGGGGCGTCGGCGCATTCGCGGCGGCGGACGCTCACTCTCCGAGGGAGCGCAGGGTCTCCTTGAGCAGCTGCATCCGCCCCGGTGCGAGGCGTTTCGCGATCTCGCCGTCGAGTTCCCGGGCGATCGCGATCGCCGCGTCGCAGAACGCCGCGCCCCGCGCGTCGAGACGCACCAGGGTCGCGCGCTGATCCGAGGGATCCGCCTGCGTCGAGAGATACCCGGACTGCTCGAGGCCGCGGACCAGGACGCTCATCGCCTGACGACTGATCCCCGCGCGCTCGGCGAGTACCGAGACGCGGGTCCCCTCCGGATCGAGACCCGTGAAGACGGCGATGTGCGCGGGATGGACCTCGGGATATCCGAGCGCGGACAAGCGCTCGAACGCGTCCTTCATGAGCCGTGCGGAGGCGGCGGCGATGAGCTGCCCGAGGTCATCCTGGGCAGCCGCGGCGAACTCCCGCAGTGTCTCGCCGTACATACGCAACCCCCTTGACAAAGATAGGCAACCCGGTTGACCATTAACGCAACCCCATTACCTATCCGTCATCATCCCAGATCCGAGGACCCATGCCCACTCCCGATGCCCTCTTTGCGCCCGCCGTCGGCACCCCGTTCCCCGAGATGTCAGTGGCCACGTCCGACGGCGCCGTCGTCTCGCTCCGCACGATCCTTCCGGCCGACCGCGCCGCCGTGGTCTTCTTCATGCGCACGAGCCGCTGCCCCATCTGCCGTGCGCACCTACGCGCCCTGCAGCGGATGGCGGAGGCCGGGGAGCTCGGAGACGCGCACGTCGTCATCGTGGTGCCCGGCGCACCCGCCGACGCACGCGCCGTGCAGCGCATCACGACGCTGCAGACGGTCGCATCCACCGATGCGCACAGCGCCGTGGGCCTCGGACGCTTCCTGACGCTGCAGCACAGCGGCACCTTCGTGCTGGATCCCGCCCAGCGCGTGCTGGCCCGCCGCACGAGCGCACTGCCCACCGCGAGCTTCTCCCGTGCGGAGATCAGAGCAGCGCTCGCCTGACCCGAACGAGGCATCGCGAGCGCCCGCTCTTCCACGCCGAGGCCCCCTCGGGTTGCCCACACCCCTCCTGAGCAACGCGATTCAGAGGGGGCGTCGGTGCCCAGAGGGGGCGTCGACGCATCCCCGCGCACCCCGGCGCTGCGGTCACCCCTCGTCGAGCACGGAGCGCGCAAGCCAGCTCAGCTGCCGGACGCGCTGCTCCGCGCTCATCGACCGGCGCTGGAACCGATGCAGCTCCGGATCCACGGCGGCGAGGAGCAGGTCCGCCCGCGCCGAGGCGTCCGCCACCCCGGACTGCGCGAGCAGCGCGGAGACATGAGTGCGCCAGAATCCGTACGCCCCTGTCTCGAAGCGACCCGCGCCGCTCTCCGCGGCCAGGAGCAGGGGCCCGAAGCGCTCGAGCAGATCGACCATCGCGGCGAAGAACGCCGTCAGCCGCTCCCCCGGCGAGGCGCCGGGGCCGAGCGGCGGCGGACCCTCCATCATGCGCCGCTGCAGGTCGCGCTCGTGCTCGTCCAGGAGGGCGACCGCGATCGAGTGCACGTCCGGATAGCGGCGGTACAGCGTCGCCCGCCCCACGCCGGCCGCCCGTGCGATCTGCCCCATCGAGACTTGGGACGGCTCCGCGGCGGCCAGCAGAGTCGCGGCGGCGGCGAGCACCTTCTCACGGTTGCGCGCGGCATCGGCCCGCTCGCCCCGCGCCGCCGGCGCGAGCAGCGGCGGGCCGCTTCCCTCTTCCGGCATGCGCCTCCTCGTCCACGGCGATTATCCCCCGCGGTTCGACGGATCGGCAATAAACGGACGACGCGACCGGTTGCATCCGTCACGTTAACCGGACATGCTGTCCGGATATGAGAGGAGAAGCAATGAAGGAGATCATGCTCGCGGCCGCCGCCGTGATCGGCATCCTGCTCGCCGTGCAGGCCTCGGTGAACCCGAGACTCGCCAAGGCCGCGGGCAACCCCTACGGAGGCGCGACGCTCCAGCTCTGGGTCGCGGTCGCCCTGCTCGTCGGCACGGCGGCGGCGACCTCCTCACTGGGGGCGCTGCAGCGCCTCACCGACGTGCCGGGGTGGATGCTGCTCGGCGGCCTCGCATCGCCCATGTACATCACGAGCGGCATCCTGCTCCTGCCCCGGGTGGGGGCGCTCACCGCCGCCGGGCTGTTCGTCGCGGGCCAGATCCTCGGCTCCACGGTGATCGACGGCTTCGGCCTGCTGGGCGTGCCGCACCGGCCTCTCACGATCGGCCTGGTCGCGGGATCCGCGCTCGCCCTGATCGGGATCGCGATCATCGTGCGCGCTCAGGCACCGGTCCCGGCGCTGCCCGCCGTGGGGGCGACCACCGGAGCGGCACCCGCGCTCCCGCCGGTCCCGGCGCCGGGCGCACCGATCGCGCGCCGGATCGGTCCCGGATGGGTCGCCCTGGGCCTTGCAGCGGGGGCCGTGCTCCCGTTCCAGGGCGCGATCAACGCGCAGCTCCGCACGCGCCTCGGCGATCCGCTCGCGGTCGCCACCACGAGCTTCGTCGTCGCCGCCCTCGCCATCACGGTCGTCCTCGCGATCCGCCGGGCGCGCGGGACGACTCCGCTTCCCCGGCTGCGCGAACTTCGGACCGCGCCCTGGTGGGCCTGGCTCGGCGGGTTCGCCGCCGTGCTGTACGTGACGGGGACCTTCCTGCTCATCCCGGAGATCGGCGCGTCGACCACGGTCGTGCTCACCGTCACCGGGCAACAGCTGGCGTCCGCCGTGATCGACGCGCGCGGCGCGTTCGGGCTCCCCCGCCGCCCGCTCACCCCGCTGCGGATCACGGGTCTGCTGCTGCTCGTCGCCTCGAGCGTCGTCGTCGAAGTGCTGTGACCGCCGCGCGTCAGTCCTCGTAACCGATGAGCCAGTGCACGCCGAAACGGTCGGCGAGCGTGCCGTCGTGCGCGCCCCACGGCCGCTCCTGCAGCGAGTCGATCACGCGGCCGCCGTCGCCGAGCTGCGCGAACCAGCGCGTCAGAGTCTCCGGATCCGCCGTCCCGAGGAGCGAGAAGAACAGGCCGTTCATGTGCACGGCGTCCTCGTCCGCCGCGGCATCGGCCGCCGCGAGCTGAACAGGACCGCGGACGAGCTCGCCGTGCGCGATCGCATCGCCAGGGCCGTCCGCCCGCCCGAACTCGGCATAGGTGTGCATCACCACCTCGCCGCCGAAGATCGCCTGGTAGAACGCCAGCGCATCGACGGCGGTGCCCGGGAACAGGATGTAGGGCACGAGTCCGGTCATGTTGCGAGCGTACGCCCCGGCTCCGACCTCAGCCGAGCAGCAGGACGGCTCCGAGGAGCACCGGCACGCACCCGATCGTCGTGAGGAACACCGTGTCGCGCGACACCGCCTCCCCGACGCCGTAGCGCTGGGAGTAGTTGAACACGTTCTGCGCAGTCGGCAGCGCCGCCAGCACAACCACGATCAGCACGGCATGCGCGGACAGCCCGAACACGAACTGCGCCAGCAGCCATGCGATCGCCGGCATGACGAGCAGCTTCAGCGCGCTCGCCAGCAGCACGTCCCTGCGGTGCCCCGCCGCGCCGAGCACGCGCTGCCCGTGCAACGAGATGCCGTAGCTGATCAGCAGCACAGGGACACAGGCGTTCGCGATCAGGGTGACCGGCTCGATGACGATCGGGGGCAGCTCGATGCCCAGCACCGAGACCAGCGTGCCGAGCGCTGATGCCAGGATGATCGGGTTGGTCGCGGTGCGCAGCACCGTGCGCCACACCGACGTGCGGCCGGCGGTCACGGTGTCCAGGATGGTCAGCGAGATCGGCGTGAACACCAGGAGCTGCATGAGGATCACCGGTGCCGGATACGCGGCGCTGCCGAGCAGGTAGAGCGACAGCGGGATGCCGATGTTGTTCGAGTTCACCTGCCCCGCCGAGAGCGCGCCGATCATGGTCTCGCCCACGCTGCGCCTCCAGACGATCCTGGCGACGAGTGCATACACGGCGATCACGACCACCGCCGCGATCGCGGACACCGGCAGCAGGGCGGAGAACAGCACATGCGCGTCTGCCTTGGCGAGCACCGAGAACAGCAGGAACGGCGACAGCACGAAGAACGTCAGACGGCTCAGGACCTCGCGCGCATGCGTGCCGAGCAGATCGATGCGACCGATCACGTAGCCGACGAAGATCGCAAGGCCGACGACGGCGAATCCGGTGAGGGTCGCGAGCACCCTTCGAGCCTACGGCGTGGTCGGCGTTCCGCGTCGCTGCGCCTAGAGCTCGACGTCGATGAGCACGGGCTCCGGCTGCAGCAGCAGGCCGAACTCGGAATGCACCCTGCTCTGGATGAACCGGGCGAGTTCGGCGATCTCCCCCGCCGTCGCACCACCGCGGTTCGTGAGCGCGAGAGCGTGCTTCGTGGAGACGCCGGCGCGCGAACGCGGCAGCGAGAAGCCCTTGCCGATGCCGGCGTGCTCGATCAGCCAGGCGGCGCTCACCTTCACATCGCTCGGGGGCGCCTCGGGCCTCGGCGACAGGCCGTAGTAGGAGTCGAGCGGGATCACCGTGACCGTGTCGAGGTCGGGCGTCACCGGCCAGCGCGGGCACTCCGGCGGCAGCGTGCGCGCCACGGCCTCGGAGACGATCGCGTTCTGGAAGAAGGATCCAGCGCCGTGCGTGTCCGGATCGGCCGGATCGAAGAGCATGCCCTTCGCGGCGCGGGTGGCCAGGATCCGCTCCCGCACCCAGGCCAGGGGCACCGGGTCGTCGCTCGTGAGCTGCAGGGCGCGGCGCAGCTGCTCTCCGCGCACCACCCGTCCCGCGTCGCCGGTGACAGCCAGGTCCAGCGTGACGGAGAGGATCACGGCACGGCGCTCTGCGACCGAGCCGTAGTGGTGCTTGAGCACCGACGTGCGGAAGCCGAGACCGAGCTCGGACGCCGGCGTGACGACGACCTCGCCCGAGTGCTCGTCGAGCAGCTCGACCTCGACGAGGGTCTCCTGGATCTCCTGCCCGTAGGCGCCGATGTTCTGCACGGGGGCGGCGCCGACCGTGCCGGGGATCCCCGACATCGCCTCGATGCCCGCATAGCCGCGCTCGACCGCGTACGCGACGAGCGCGTCCCAGTCGTGTCCGGCCTGCGCGCGCAGCCGGACCCGGCCGGGATGCGGGGACGGGAGCTCCTCGATGCCGTTCGTCCGGATGCGGATCACCGTGCCGTCGAAGGGCGCGTCGCCCGCGAAGAGGTTCGATCCTCCGCCCAGCACGAACCATTCGTCACGGGTCGCCCATACCGCGCGGAGGGCGGAGACGAGCTCGTCCTCGGTCGAGACATCGATCATGCGCGCGGGCGCGGCGCCGGTCTGCAGCGTGGTCAGCGCGGCGAGGCGGATCGGATCGATCTCCGCCATGTCAGAGCGAGTCCGCCGCAACGCGCAGCTGGGCCTTGACGAGCACCGTGGTCTCCGCGAACCGGACGGTCAGGTCGATCCGCACCGCGGTCTCGTCCATCGCGCCCACCTTGGCGGTGATCGCGACGTCGGCGCCGGCCTGCGGGTCGACCACGATCGGCCGCGCGAAGCGCACGCCGTAGTCGAGGATCCGCGCCGTGCCGGGAAGGGCTGCGACCGCGACCGACGAGGCGACGCCCATCGTGAGCATGCCGTGCGCGAGCACGCCGGGAAGGCCGACCTCGGCGGCGACGTCGTCGCGGTAGTGGATCGGGTTGAAATCGCCGGACGCGCCGGCGTAGCGCACGAGCGACTCGCGCGTGAGGTGCACGGTGCGCTCGGCGATGATGTCTCCGACGTTCACGCGGCAGCCTCCTCGTTCTCGGCCGGGGCGTCGCTCACGAGCAGCACCGACGTGGCGGTCACGACGTGCGCGCCGGCGGCGTCGCGGATCTCGGCATCGCTCGTGATCATCACGGCAGGGCCCATCGCGCGGATCCCGGTCACGGTCAGCTGCGCGGTGAGCTCGTCGCCGGCCACGATCGGGCGCGTGTAGGAGAAGCGCTGCTCGGCGTGGATCGTGCGGGACAGCACGATCCCGGAGTCCTCCAGCCCCAGCAGCTGCTGCAGCGTGAGGTCCTGGATCACCATCGCGAAGGTGGGCGGGGCAACGACGTCGGCGAAGCCGAGCGCCTGGGCCGCCGCGACGTCGGTGTGCTGCGGGGCGTCGGCGAACACGGCGCGCGCGAACTCGCGCACCTTCTCGCGGCCGACGAGGTACGGGGCCGTCGGCGGGAACTCCCGGCCGACCAGTTCAGGATTCACGGGCACCCCTCGATCCTATCGAGCGGCGCCGATCCCCCGCCGAGCGGTCGCTCAGGCGGTGCGGGCACTCCGCCCGCGGATCGCCTTCATCGCCATCTGCACCGCGATGAAGGCCAGGTACACCGCGAACAGGACGTTGCCCACGAACGGGTCGATGAGGGTCGCGAGCCAGGCGCCGAGCGCCGTGGTCGTGCAGGCGGAGAGGCCGATGAAGGCCGCGGCGACCAGATCCACGTTGTGATTGCGCAGGTTGCCGATCGTGCCGGAGATCGCGGTCGGGATCATCATGAGCAGCGAGGTGCCCTTCGCGACGAGGTCGCTCGTGCCGAACGCCAGCATGAGCGCAGGGACGACCACGATCCCGCCGCCGACCCCGATCAGGCCCGCGAGCACGCCCGTGAACAGGCCCAGCACGAGCAGCAGCGGGCCGGTCACCCAGGTCAGTTCGAGCACCGCGCCTCGCGAGGGGATGACCAGGAACAGGCTCACGATCACGATCACGAGGAAGCCGACGAAGCACCAGCGCAGCGCGGTCTGAGAGATCCGCGGCAGCAGGCGGGTGCCGATCTGCGCGCCGACGACGGATCCGACCGCGAGGATCAGCGCCGGGATCCACGCCACCGAGTCGTGGACGGCGTACGAGACGACGCCCACGAGCGCGGTCGGCACGATCGCGGCGAGCGACGTGCCCGCGCCCAGACGCTGGTCGAACGCGAGCAGCAGCACGAGCAGCGGGACGATGACCGTGCCGCCGCCGACGCCGAAAAGGCCGGAGAGGAGGCCCGCGGCGAGCCCGATCCCGATGAAGGACGCGTAGGCGCGCGTCCCCCGCATCCGCTCGACGGCCCCCTCGACCACGCTCGCTCCCGTCCGCCGTTCCTGGCGGAGCAGCACCGTCCAGCGTAGTCGGGCCGGCTCAGTGCCCCTCGAAGAGCGGCGGGCGCTTCTCCTGGAACGCGGCGAAGCCCTCGCGGTAGTCGTCCGTGTCGCAGAGCGCCGCCTGGGCCGTGTTCTCCTGACGCATCGAGTCCCAGAGCCCCAGCCGCTCGTCGCGGAGGGCGGCGACGAGGCGCTTGCTCGCGACGAATGCCGCGGTCGAGCCCCGCGCCGCACGCGCGGCGGCCTCGAGCGTGGCCTCGTGCACCATCTCGGGGAGCATCGCCTGCGAGAACAGCCCCGCCGTGACCGCCTCGGATCCGCTCATGAGGCGGCCGGAGTAGATGAGGTCGAGCGCGCGGTGGGCGCCGAGCCGCTCCACGAACAGCGCGTGCCCGCCCGAGTCGAGCGTCGCGCCGAGGGCGGCGAACGGGGATCCGATCTTCGCGGTGTCGGCGACGTAGACGACGTCCGTCGCGATGAGCAGGCCGAGGCCCACCCCGAGGCAGGCGCCCTGCGCGGCGGCGAAGGTCGGCGCCGGGAACGACGACATGCGCTGCAGCACGGGCGTGACGATCCCGTCGAGGTAGCCCATCACGTCGTCGTCGCGCGGGTCGACGCCGGAGATGTCGCGCCCTGCGCAGAACGCCCTGCCCTCGCCCGTCAGCACGAGGGAGCGCACCCCGGCGCGCTCCGCCTCGGCGTAGGCGTCTCCGAGGTCGCGCACGGCCTGTTCGTCGAGGGCGTTGAGCTTGTCGGGGTTGTTCAGCGTGATGTGCGCGACGGCGCCGTCGATCGCGAGGCCGATCATGATTCCTCCTTGGTGCTGAGCTTGTCGAGGGTTCGCTCCGGACGGCGGCGTTCAGACGTCGTAGTCGACGACGACGCGCTCCGTCGTGGGGTGCGACTGGCAGGTGAGCACGTAGCCGCGGTCGAGCTCGTCCTGCTCGAGCGCGTAGTTCTCGGTCATCGTGACGGATCCGTCGACGAGGCGCGCCCGGCACGTGCCGCACACGCCGCCCGCGCACGCGAACGGCACGTCGGGACGCACGCGGAGCGCGGCGTTCAGGATCGACTCGTTCGCCGACACCGGGGTGTCCACGGATCCGGACTGGCCGTCGAGGGTGAACTCGATCGTGCGCACGGGCTCGTCCTCGCGCACCTCGATCGGGCGCCCGGCCTCCGGGCGCTCCTGCCCCGGTTCGCCGGTGGTGAACAGCTCGTAGCGCAGGTGCGCGGACTCGACGCCGATGTCGGCGAGGGTGTCGCGGCAGAGCTGGACGAGATCGAACGGCCCGCACAGGAACCACTCGTCGACGGTCGCCGGCAGCACGAGCGCGTCGAGGATGCCGCGCAGGCGCTCCTCGTCGATGCGGCCCGACAGCAGCGGAGCCGAGCGCTGCTCGCGGGTGAGCACGTGGTGCACCGCGAAGCGCGCCGGATAGCGGTCCTTGAGGTCGGCGAGGTCGTCCAGGAACATCACGTCGGTCGCCCGGCGGTTCGTGTAGACGAGGGTGAAGCGGCTGGTGTCGGAGCGCGCGAGCACCGTCGCAGCGAGCGCCATGAGCGGCGTGATGCCCGACCCCGCGGCGATGCCGACGACGTGCGCCTCGTCGAGGGCGGCGAGCGCCGAGGTGAAGGTGCCCTGCGGACTCATCACGTCGATGCGGTCGCCCGCGTGCAGCTCGCTCTGCGCCCAGGTGGAGAAACGGCCCCCGCGGTCGCGCTTGATCGCGACGCTGATGGTCCCCGAGCCCGTCGAAGCGTCTCGCGCCGGCGGCCGGCAGAGGGAGTAGGAGCGTCGGACCTCGTGGCCGTCGAGCTCGGCGCGGAGGGCCACGTGCTGCCCGGCGAGATAGTCGAACTCCCCCGAGAGGTCCTCCGGCACCGCGAAGGTGACCTCGATCGCCTCGTCGGTGAGCGGGCGCACCTCCTGCACGGCGAGGGTGTGGAAGCGGGTGCGCCGGCGCGGCGACCCCGCGGTCCCCGAGCCGGACGAAGGGCCGCCGACCACGCTGTTGAGGAGCGCCCCGGCGACGCGCTCGGTGGCGGCCTCCTCGGGGGCGGCGGTGTGCGCGGCGGCGCCCAGGTGCCAGAGCGTCATCAGATCGCCTTGAAGTGGTCGAAGGGCTCGAGGCACGCGCGGCACTCGTAGAGCGCCTTGCACGACGTGGAGCCGAAGCGGGAGAGCTCGCGGGTGTCCAGGGACCCGCAGCGCGGGCAGCGCACGCCGAGCGAGACGCGCACCGGTCCCTGGGCCCGTCGCAGGGCCGCGTGGCCGCTGGGCGGGGCGATGCCGTACTCGGTGAGCTTGCGCTTGCCCTCCTCGCTCATCCAGTCCGTGGTCCAGGCGGGCGCGAGCACGAGACGCACCTCGACGTCGCCGAAGCCGGCCCGGGTGAGCGCGAGCTCGACGTCGTCGCGGATCGTGTCCATCGCGGGGCATCCGCTGTAGGTCGGGGTGATGTCGACGCGGATCCGGTCGCCGTCGACGGCGACGTCGCGCAGCACCCCGAGGTCCTCGATCGTCAGCACCGGGACCTCCGGATCCTTGACCGCGGCCGCCGCCGCCCAGGCGCGCTCGCGCAGCCCGGTCACCATGTCGCTCCCGGGTGACGACGGGCGAGCACCTGCATCTCGGACAGCAGGTGACCGAGTCCGGTGGCGTGGGATCCGTGCCGTCCGCCGCCGGCGGAGGCGGATCCGGCGGGGACGTCCAGCTCCGCCTCGGCGAACACGGCAGCGACCACGGCATCGAATCCCGCCCGCAGCGAGGAGGGGCGCACTGCGGCGTCGCCGAGGCGGTCGATCAGGTCGTCGTCGCGGAACAGCTCGGCGGCGTACGGCCAGACGTCCGCGAAGGCGCGGATGATCCTGGCGCGCGACTCCTCGGTGCCTCCGGCGAGACGCAGCACCCACTGCACGGCGTGGTCGCGGTGGTAGTCGACCTCCTTGACGGCCTTCTCCGCGATCGCGGCGAAGGTCACGTCGGTGCTGCCCCGGAGCGCCGAGTACAGCTCGAGCATGTACGTGCTGACGAGGAGCTGGCGCGCGATCGTCTGCGCGAAGTCGCCGTTGGGCTGCTCTACGAGCCAGGAGCTGCGGAACTCGGCCTCGTCGCGGAAGTACGCGAGGTCGTCCTCGCTGCGTCCGTCCCAGGATCCGGCGTAGCGCAGGAACGAGCGCGCATGCCCGAGCAGGTCGAGGGCGATGTTGCCGAGGGCGACGTCCTCCTCGAGCTCGGGGGCGTAAGTGATCCAGGCACCGAGCTGTTGGGAGAGGATCAGGGCGTCGTCGCCGAGCCAGAGGGCGTACTCGGCGATGTCGGCGGAGGCCGCGCGCTCGCCGGAGCCCGCGAGCTCCGCGGCGAGCGCGAGTTCGTCGACGGAGACATCGCCGTGCGGGTCGAAGCCGTCGTGATCCGGTCCCTGAGCCTGTCGAAGGGCGCTCACAGGTGCGGCACCCCCTCGGAGGCCGTGTAGTACACGGCGTGGCGGTAGTTCTTGCCCGCGGGGCTCTCGAAGAACGCGCCCTTGTCGTCCGGGTCGCTCGTGGTGATCGCGTCGGCGGGCACGACCCACACCGACGTGCCCTCGTTGCGCCTGGTGTACAGGTCGCGCGCGTTGCGCAGCGCCATGTCGGCGTCGGGGGCGTGCAGGGATCCGACGTGCACGTGGCTCAGGCCGCGGTTCGCGCGCACGAACACCTCGAACATGGGCCAGCTCTCCTCGGGCGACGCTCCGGGGGTGGTCATCACGCCGCCGCCTCTCCGTTCAGGGCGCGAGCCGCCTGCTTGCGGGCGTACTCCGCGGCGGCCTCCCGCACCCAGGCGCCCTCGGCGTGCGCGTCGCGACGGCGCTGCAGCCGCTCGGCGTTGCACGGGCCGTTGCCGCGGACGACCTCGAAGAAGTCGTCCCAGTCGATCTCGCCCATCGTGTACTGCCCGGTCTCCTCGTCGAAGCGGAGTTCCGGATCCGGCAGCGTCACGCCGAGGATCTCGGCCTGCGGCACGAGCATGGCGACGAAACGCTGGCGCAGGTCGTCGTTGGAGAAGCGCTTGATCTTCCACTGCATCGACTGCGCAGAGTTCGGCGACTGGTCATCCGGCGGGCCGAACATCGCGAGCGCGGGCCAGTACCAGCGGTTCACGGCGTCCTGCGCCATCGCGCGCTGCTCCTCGGAGCCCTGCATGAGGGTCAGCAGGATCTCGAAGCCCTGGCGCTGGTGGAACGACTCCTCCTTGCAGATGCGCACCATCGCGCGTCCGTACGGACCGTACGAGGCGCGGCACAGCGGCACCTGGTTGCAGATCGCGGCGCCGTCGACGAGCCACCCGATCGCGCCCATATCCGCCCAGGTCGGCGTCGGGTAGTTGAAGATCGAGGAGTACTTGGCCTTGCCGTCGATGAGCTGCTGCATCATCTCGTCGCGCGTGATGCCGAGCGTCTGCGCGGCGGAGTAGAGGTAGAGCCCGTGCCCCGCCTCGTCCTGCACCTTCGCCATCAGGATCGCCTTGCGCTTGAGGCTCGGAGCGCGGGTGATCCAGTTGCCCTCCGGCTGCATGCCGATGATCTCGGAGTGGGCGTGCTGGGAGATCTGCCGGATGAGCGTCTTGCGGTACGCCTCCGGCATCCAGTCGCGCGGCTCGATGCGCTGCTCGTTCTCGACGAGTTCGTCGAACACCGTCTGGGCGTCCAGATCCTCGGTCAAGGCCACGGGGGAAACAGTCATCGTCGACTCCTGAGTGAATTACCTACCGTTCGTACAGTAATTATGGCACACTCGTATCGTTCGCAGAAGGAGGACCTTCCCGAACCGGCACCGCACCGGATCCGCGCCGCCCCGTTCGAAGGAGAACAGATGACCGACCCCGTCGCCGACCTGCGTCCGATGATGCGCCGCGACCGTGCCGCATCCGCCCTCGGCATGCGCGTGGAGGTGGACGAGCCCGGCCGCGCCGTGGTCTCGATGACCGTGCGCGAGGACATGCTGAACGGCTTCGACATCACGCACGGCGGGCTGGTCTTCGCCCTCGCCGACACGACCTTCGCGATCGTCTGCAACGAGGACGAGAAGGTCACGGTCGCCGCGGGCGCCGACATCACCTTCCTGAAGTCGACGCGTGCGGGGCAGGTGCTCACGGCTGCGGGGGCGCGCCGCGCGCGCAACGGCCGCACCGGCCTCTACGACGTGACGGTGACGGACGAGACCGGAGACATCGTCGCCGAGTTCCGGGGCCGCTCGATCACCACGAATCGCCCCTTCCCCGAGGAGAACTCATGACCGACACCGCCGTCGGCGCCGCGCATGACGACACGGCCACCGCCCTGGCCCCGGAGGAGCTGCGCGCCCTGCAGCTCGAGCGCCTGCAGTGGTCGGCGCATCACGCGTACGAGAACGTGCCGTTCTACCGCCTCGCATTCCAGCGGGCGGGGATCCACCCCGACGACATCCGCACCCTCGCCGACGTCGCGCGCCTGCCGTTCACGACCAAGGACGACCTGCGCGAGTACTACCCGTTCGGCATGTTCGCGGTGCCGATGGCGGATGTCCGCCGCATCCACGCGTCCTCGGGCACGACCGGTCGCCCGACCGTGGTGGGCTACACCCAGACCGACCTCGACAACTGGGCCGACCTGATCGCGCGCTCGCTGCGCGCCGCCGGGGTGCAGCCGGGCTGGAAGGTGCACAACGCCTACGGCTACGGCCTGTTCACCGGCGGCCTGGGCGCGCATGCGGGCATCGAACGTCTCGGTGCGACCGTGATCCCGATGTCGGGCGGGCAGACGGCCAAGCAGGTCCAGCTGATCCACGACTTCCAGCCCGACGCGATCATGTGCACCCCGACGTACCTCCTGACGATCGCCGACGCGCTCGAGCAGGCCGGGATCGACCCCCGCTCCACCTCGCTCAAGGTCGGGATCCTCGGCGCCGAGCCGTGGACGAACGAGATGCGTCATCAGATCGAGCAGCGGCTGAACATCGACGCCGTCGACATCTACGGGCTCAGCGAGGTCATGGGACCCGGTGTCGCGATGGAGGCCGTGGCCACGAAGGACGGCCCGCACATCTGGGAGGACCACTTCCTGCCCGAGATCATCGACCCCTCCACGGGAGAGCCCGTTCCTGACGGCGAGCCGGGCGAGCTCGTGTTCACCTCGCTCACGAAGCAGGCGTTCCCCGTGGTCCGCTACCGCACCAGGGATCTCACCCGGCTGCTGCCCGGATCCGCCTATCCGGCGATGCGGCGGATGGAGAAGATCACCGGCCGCGACGACGACATGATCATCTTGCGCGGCGTGAACCTGTTCCCGACGCAGATCGAGGAGATCGCGCTCGGCATCGAGACGCTCACCCC
This sequence comes from Microbacterium sp. NPDC056052, assembly GCF_042266785.1. Lineage (NCBI taxonomy): Bacteria > Bacillati > Actinomycetota > Actinomycetes > Micrococcales > Microbacteriaceae > Microbacterium > Microbacterium sp. NPDC056052. Next base: position 62,508 of record NZ_JBHJWV010000006.1, on the reverse strand, counting down.
GCACTTCGTCCTGGAGCTCACCCGGCAGGGCCACCTCGACGCGCTCAAGGTACGGATCGAGCGGCACCCCGACATCGCCGCGGCGAGCGCCCTCGCCGCGGCCGAGGTGCTGAAGCTGCGGATCAAGACGTCGATCGGGACGTCGGTGGACGTGCAGGTCGAGGAACCGGGATCCCTCCCCCGGAGCGAGGGCAAGTACAAGCGCCTGTACGACCTGCGCTGAGGGTGGCGGGTGTTCCGAACTCAGTCGATCCGATGCCGTTTCGCCCTCATGTCGGCGAAGGAGTGCGAGATCGACTGAGTTCGGAACGCCGCGGCACTCAGGCCGGGGCGAGTTCCTTCTCCACGAGCGTCAGCACGTCGTAGGTCGCCACGATCTCGTCGCGCTGGTTGTGGATCACCGCGTCCCAGCGCACCTCGCCGTACTCATCGGTCTCGCGCGGGATGATCTGCTTGGCCGTGAGGGTCACGCGGATCGCGTCGCCGGGCTTCACCGGAGTGACGAACCGCAGATTCTCCAGCCCGTAGTTGGCGAGCACCGGCCCCGGCTCCGGCGAGACGAACAGCCCGGCCGCCCACGACACCAGCAGGTAGCCGTGCGCGACCCTCCCGCCGAAGAACGGGTTCGCCTCGGCGGCCTCCTCGTCCATGTGCGCGTAGAAGGTGTCGCCCGTGGAGTACGCGAAGGCCTCGATGTCCTTGAGCGACAGCTCGCGCAGACCGGACTCCACCTGGTCCCCCAGGCGCAGTTCCGCGAGCGACTTGCGGAACGGGTGCACCGCGCGGTCGGTGCCGGCGCCGGTATGCCAGACGCCCGTGATCGCGGTGAGGATCTCCGGAGTGCCCTGGATCGCGGTGCGCTGCATGAAGTGCATGACCGCGCGGATCCCGCCGAGCTCTTCGCCGCCGCCCGCACGACCGGGACCTCCGTGCACGAGGTGCGGCACCGGGGAACCGTGGCCGGTCGACGTCTTCGCGTCGTCGCGGTTCAGGAACAGCACGCGGCCGTTGTAGGCGGCGATGCGCGTGAGCAGCTCGGTCGCGACCTCGATATCCTTCGTGGCGACGCTCGTCACCAGGGATCCCCCGCCGAGCCCGACGAGTTCCGCGGCCTCCGCCACAGTCGAATACCCGAGCACGCTCGAGACCGGGCCGAACGCCTCGATCTCGTGCACGGCGGGCGAGGTCGTGTCCGCGAAGCCGACGAGCATCGGCGCGACGAAGGCGCCTTCCGGCGCGGGACCCGTCGTGCCGTCGGCGCGGACGACCTCCGGCGCGTCGACGGATCCCAGGAGCAGTTCGCCCCCGGCCTCGCGGAGCGCCGCGACCTGGCGCAGCACCTCGTCGCGCTGCGCGATCGAGACGAGCGGTCCCATCGTGACGGACGCCGCATGCGGATCGCCGATCACGACGCGCTCGGCGATCTTCGCCCGAAGCGCGTCGACGAGCGGGTCCACGAGCGCCGTGGGGACGATCGCGCGACGGATCGCCGTGCACTTCTGCCCCGCCTTCGTGGTGAGCTCGATCATGAGCTGCTTCACGTAGGCCTCGAACTCCGGAGTGTCCGGCGTCGCGTCGGGGCCGAGCACGGAGGCGTTGATCGAGTCGGTCTCGCTCGTGAAGCGAACACCGTCGGCGGTCTGCGCGCGCAGTCCCGCGGCAGTCGAGGCGCTGCCGGTGAACGCGACGAGGTCGCCGAGGCGGAGCAGGTCGAAGATCCCGGGGAGCGATCCGCTGACCAGCTGCAGGGATCCGTCCGGCAGCAGACCCGAGTCGACCAGGATGCGCACCCATGCCTCCGCGATGTAGCCCGTCGGAGTCGCGGGCTTCACGATCGAGGGCACGCCGGCGAGGAATGCCGGGGCGAACTTCTCCAGCGCACCCCACATCGGGAAGTTGAAGGCGTTGATCTGCACGGCGACGCCCGGCAGGCGCGTATAGACGTGCCGACCGAGGAAGGATCCGTCCTTCGAGAGCGGCTCGACCGGTCCGTCCAGGAGGACCTTCGCGTTCGGCAGTTCACGACGGCCCTTGGACGAGTACGTGAACAGGACGCCGATGCCGCCGTCGACGTCGGCGTAGGAGTCGCGGACCGTGGATCCGCTGCGCTTGGAGAGCTCGTACAGCTCCTCCTTGTGCGCCGTGAGCACCACGGCCATCTGCTTGAGCAGCATCGCCCGCTGGTGGAAGGTGAGCGCGCCGAGGCTCTGCTGGCCGACCGTGCGGGCATACCCGACGGCGCCGGCGAGGTCGATGCCCGCGGAGTCGACCCGGACGATCTCCTCGCCCGTCGACGCGTCGCGCACGACGGTCCCGCCCTCGGAGGGGGAGGTCCACCAGGCTCCCTGCAGGTAGCTGGGCAGCAGCTCGGTCATCATCCTTCGCTCCATTCGTAGAATCCGCGGCCGGTCTTGCGGCCCAGGTGTCCGTCCGCGACCAGGTCGCGTAGCAGCTGCGGCGGCGCGAACCGCGCGCCGAGTTCGGCCTCCAGCTCCTCGGCGATCCCGAGGCGCACGTCGAGCCCGACGATGTCGGTCGTGCGCAGCGGACCGGTCGGATGCCGGTAGCCGAGCTCCATCGCCGCGTCGATGTCGGCGGCGGTCGCGACGCCCTCCTCCAGCATCCGGATCGCCTCGAGGGCGATCGCGACGCCGAGCCGGCTCGACGCGAAGCCCGGCGCGTCGGCGACCACGACCGCCGTCTTCCCGAGGGCCGCGACCCAGCCGCGGGCGTCGTCGACGAGCTCCTGGTTGGTGGAGGCGCCCACGACCACCTCGACGAGCGCCGAGGCGGGCACCGGGTTGAAGAAGTGCAGGCCGAGGAAGCGCTCGGGGTGCGCGAGCTCCGCGCCGAGGTCATCGATCGAGATCGAGGACGTGTTCGAGGCGATCGCGGTGCCCCTGGCGACCACCGCCTCGATCCGGCGCAGGCTCTCGGCCTTGAGCACCCGGTCCTCCGGCACGGCCTCGACGACCAGCCCGGCGTCCGCGAACACTTCGGCATCGGTGCTCGTCTCGAGCGCGCCCTCAAGCGCCGCAATCGTACGGGCGGTGCTGCCGCGCTCGACCGAGCGCAGCAGGCTCGTACGGATCCGCTCCCCCGCCGCCGCGGCCGCGACCTCGTCCCGCTCGACCACGACGACCTGGGATCCGGCGAGGAGGAACGCGTGCGCGATGCCCGCCCCCATGCGTCCGCCGCCGAGCACGCCGACGCGTTCCGGCGCCGCGGACGCCGCGTCTCGTCTCGTCTGCGGTTCGCTCGACGACCGGGATGCGCTCATCGACGGCTCCTCCGTTCCAGGAAGGCGGTCATCCGCCGGTGCTTCTCGGTGCTCTCGAACAGCTCCGCCTGCAGCTCGAGTTCGATCTCGGGATGCCGGTCGGGCGGGGCGAGGAGGGCCGTCTTGGTGTGCCGGGTGGCGAGCGGATCGTTCGCGGCGATGCGATCGGCGATCGCGTGCGCCGCGGCGAGCAGGTCGTCCGGCTCGTGCAGCGAGGACAGCAGGCCCCAGGCGAGCGCCTCCGTCGCGCTCAGCCGGCGTCCGGTCAGCAGGAGTTCGGCCGCCCGCGCCTCCCCGACGATCTGCGGGAGGCGCCAGGTCGCCCCGGCCGCGGCGATGATGCCGAGCCCGGTCTCCGGGTTGCCGATGCGCGTATCAGGTGTGCCGATGCGGATGTCGGCGGCGTAGGCGAGCTCGGCCCCGCCGCCGAGGGCGAACCCGTCGACGGCCGCGATCACGGGCATGGGCAACCGGCGGATGCGCCGGAACGCCGTCGTGTTGATGCCCGCCCTCGCGTCCTGCGCCCGGCGGTCGCGCAGCTGGGCGATGTCCGCGCCGGAGGCGAAGATCCCGCCGGATCCGATCAGGATCAGGATCCGCGGATCCTCCTCAAGCTCGGCGCACAGCGCGTGCAGCTCGTCGATCATGGCCTGGTCGATCGCGTTGCGGGTCTCAGGCCGGTCCAGGGTCGCGGTGACCCTGTCCTCCCCGCGCTCGATCCGCAGGCGCCGGGCCGTGGATGCGTCGGCCATCACACCCGCTCCACGATCATCGCGGTGCCCTGACCGACGCCGACGCACATGGTCGCCAGGCCGTAGCGGGCGCCCTCGCGCTCCATCCGGCCGAGCAGGGTGATCAGGATCCGGCTGCCGCTCGAGCCCAGGGGATGGCCGAGCGCGATGGCGCCCCCGTCCGCGTTCACCATGTCGGGGTCGAGCCCGAGCCGTCGCATCGAGGCGAGCGACTGCGTCGCGAACGCCTCGTTCAGCTCGACCGCGCCGATGTCTGCCACGGTGAGCCCCGCCTTCGCGAGCGCCTTCTCCGTCGCAGGCACCGGCCCCAGCCCCATGATCTCAGGCGCGAGCGCGGCCGAGGCGGAGGCGACGATGCGCGCCCGGGGCGTCAGCCCGTGCCGTTCGACCGCGGCGGATCCGGCGACGACGATTGCCGAGGCGCCGTCGTTGAGGGAGGAGGCGTTGCCCGCGGTGACGACACCGCCGCCCGTGACCACGGGGCGCAACCCCGCGAGGACCTCGAGCGTGGTGTCGCGGCGCGGGCCCTCGTCGGTGTCGACGAGCCCGCCGCGCGGGGTCGGCACGGCCACGATCTCGGGGGCGAGACGGCCCGCGTCGATCGCGGCGATGGCCCGCTCGTGGCTGCGCAGGGCGAACGCGTCGGCGTCCTCGCGCGTGATGCCGTCGAGGCGCGCGACCTCCTCGGCGGTCTCCGGCATCGAGAACGTGGCCTTGTCTCGGGCGGCGAGGCGCGGATTCGTGAACCGCCAGCCGATCGACGTGTCGAACGCCTCGCCCGGTTTCGCCCATGCGCGCTCGGGCTTCGCCTGCACCCAGGGGGCGCGCGTCATCGACTCGACGCCGCCCGCGATCATCACGTCGGCATCGCCCGCACGGATCGCCTGCGCGGCGAGCGCGACGGCGGACATACCCGAGGCGCAGAGCCGATTGACGGTCAGTGCGGGCAGCGCATCGGGGAAGCCGGCGAGCAGCACCGCCATGCGGGCGACGTTGCGGTTGTCCTCCCCCGCCTGGTTCGCGGATCCGAGGATCACCTCGTCGAAGGCGTCGTCGGGAACGCCCGCGCGCTGCGCGGCCTCCCGGATGACGAGCGCGGCCAGATCGTCGGGGCGGACGGCGGCGAGGGCACCGCCGTATCGTCCGACCGGCGTGCGCGCACCGCCGATGAGGTAGGCCTCCGACATGCTCGTCCTCCCGGGGTCTTCGTCGACGGGGTGCGTCGATCCGGGACGCGAAACTGTTTCCCGACCGATCGTTCAGTAAAAGGATGACAGACGGATCCCAGCCGGGCAAGTCCGCCCGGAAGTCGGATGAGGGAGAATGATGCGGATGAGCACCGGATCCGCGCCCGCCGGCGAGGCGGCAAGCGTCGCCGAGGCCCCCGAGGAGGCCCCCGTCGACGAGCCGACGCCCCGCGCGCGCCGCGGACGCCCCGGATACGACCGCGCGCAGGTGCTCGAGATCGCGGTGCGGCTCTTCAACGAACAGGGCTACGACGGCACGAGCGTCTCGTCCCTCGCTTCGGAGCTCGGCCTCAGCAAGGCGGCGCTGTACCACCACTTCGCATCGAAGGAGCAGATCCTCGAGATCGCCCTCGACGATGCGCTCGGCGCACTGGAATCGGTGCTCGACGGAGCGCTGGCCGACGAGGGCACGGCCGCCACGCGACTGGTGACCGTGATCGCGGGCGCCGTGCGCGTGCTCACCGGCAAGCTGCCGCAGGTCACGCTGCTGCTGCGCGTGCATGGCAACAGCGAGATCGAGCGCGCCGCCCTGGAGCGCCGCCGCATCTTCGACCAGCGCGTCGCGCACCTGGTCGGGCAGGCGCAGCAGGAGGGGGCCCTGCGCCGCGACATCCGCCCCTCGGTGACGACGAGGCTCATGTTCGGCATGATCAACTCGATCATCGAGTGGTACCGCCCCTCGCACACGTCGCTGACCCCCGAGGAGCTGGTCGACGACGTCACCCGGGTGATCTTCGACGGCCTCCGCGCGCGCTGAGCGGCGTTCAGGCCCGACGCCGCAAAGCAGATCGCCCCGCGCTCGAGCGAGCGCGGGGCGATCCGGGAGGGACGACTCAGGCAGCGGCCTTCTTGTCGCCGGCGCTGAGCACGCGGAACAGGATCGCGGCGATCGCGGCGCCGACCAGCGGGGCGACGACGTACAGCCACAGGTTGCTCCACGCGAACTGGCCGCTGATGGAGAGGCCGAGCGCGACGGCCGGGTTGAATCCGCCGCCCGAGATGCCGCCGACCGAGACCGCGCCGACGAACACGGTGCCACCGATGGCCAGACCGTAGAAGGAGTTGTTGTCGTTGTCCTTCGAGGTGGCGACGTTCAGCACGACCCACACCAGAGCGAGGGTGAACAGCGCCTCGACCAGGAAGGCGGCGCCGACATTGAACTGTTCGGGCGTTGCCGGCTTAGTCGCCGCAGGCCAGACCGCGAAGCTCGCGAGGGCCGCGAGCGCGCCACCGACGAACTGGGCCACGATGTACGCGACGAAGTCCGTGACGCCGATGGCGCCGCGGATCAGCGCGCCGAAGGAGACGGCGGGGTTGAGGTGCGCGCCGGAGATGTGACCCGCGGCGTAGACGAGAACGGTCAGCGCGAGGCCGATCGCCAGCGGCGTCAGCGGGCTCTTGCTGTTGATCGCGCCGATGATGCTGAACACGAAGAGGAACGTCGAGATCGCCTCGGCGAGTGCCTTTCCAGCAGTACCAGTCATTTCGAATGCCTTTTCTGTCAGGTCGAGGGTGAGGGCGGAATCTCCCGCACGCCGGCCGGCGCACCCTGGATTGCCGAGTCAGAATACCGGATTCCTGTCAATCGGCTGGGAAACGGAGCCACAAACGGGCACATCCAGCCGGGAACTCTTGACCCTCGAACCGGATCATCTTACGATTTCATTATACGATAGAGTAATTCCATAATTCGGAATCAACCTGAGAGAAGAGGCGATGATGCCCCCGACCCCCGGCACGCAGGACCACCGCCCCGAGCAGCAGGACGCCCCCGCGCGACGCGCAGCGATCTACCCGCTCATCGATGTCGACCCGGATTTCCACATCCCGGCCCGCCGCGAGGGCGCGCTCACGAAGATGCTCGTCGCGCTGCGGATCCTCCCCCAGGCGTCCTGACGAGACCGCGCGCGGCTCACGCTCGGGTCGCGCGGTCGCGTCCGCCGTCAGCGCCTCGCGTCGAGCACCTCGCGCAGACGCGCGGCGAACCCGACCGGATCGCTCGGAAAGCCCGGCTGCTCGGTGAAGCCGCCGTGGTTGCTCGGGAACTCGGTGGCCGCTCCCCCGAGCGCCGCCGCGACCGAGCGCGCAGCACGCGCCGGCATCGTCTCGCCGGACTCTGCGCCGAACGCGATCACGAGGCGCTCGCCGAAACCTTGGAGCTGTGCGATCTCCGGCACGTACGCGAGGGTCGAGGGCATGTTGCGGAAGAGCGGATCCGTCCGCCCGCCGTCGTCCGCGGTCGGGAGGCCGAACATGCTCGGATCCGTCGCGGGCCGGTCGAGGTAGTCGCCCGGGACCAGGCCGTCGAACATCACGAACTGGATGAACTTCGCCAGCGCCGGGCCGGAACCCTCCGCCGCGTAGGTGCGCTTCTGATCGGCGACGACCGCGAGCACGGCCTCCCGATCCGGCAGGAACCCGGCCACGGGCGGCTCATGCACGACGGCGACGGCGACGTCATCGGGGTGAATGGCGAGCAGCGCGAGCAGGTTCACACCCCCGCCGCTGCTCCCGAAGGCGTCCACAGGGCCGACGCGCAGTGCGGAGATCACGCGGTGCAGATCGTCGGCGTGCCGCTGCACCGTGAGGTCGGACGTGCCGGCCGGGTTGCGCCCGGCGCCGCGCGGATCATAGGTGATGACGGGACGGTCCCCGAAGTGCGAGGCGAGGATCGCGAACCCCGTCGCATCCATGGGCGCCCCGAAGAGGAACAGCGCGGGGCGCTCCGCCGTCGCCGTCGCGAGGTCGCCGTGCACGTCGTAGGTGATCGCGTCTTCGCCCTCCCCGACCGTGCGCGTGATGACTGCCCGGGCTGCGGCGTCGTTCGCCATGGGATCCTCCAAGTCTCAAATACAACTAATCGGTTGTAGATTACGGCTTCGCGTCGGGGAGCACAAGGACATCGCCATGCTCCCGCGCCGACTGATCGCAGGTCGCCGTGGCTGGGCTTCCTCGCCCCTCTCGCCACGGTAGACCTTTGCGATCTAACGTGGGTCCATGGCAGGGCGAGCCGAGACGTTCATCGATATCGACGGCACGGAGGTGCGCGTCTCGCACCCCGACAAGGTCGTCTTCCCGCAGGCGGGGCTGACCAAGCTCGACCTCGTGGAGTACTACGTCGCGGTCGCGGACGGCGCGCTGCGCGGCGCCGGCGGCCGGCCCATGGTGCTCAAGCGGTTCGTGAAGGGCATCGACGCCGAGCCGTTCTTCCAGAAACGGGTGCCCGAGCATCCGTCCTTCATCGGCACGGCGGTGCTGCGCTACGCATCGGGCGGTTCGGCGGAGGAGGCCGTGCTCGACGACGCCGCGGGGCTCGCCTGGATCGTCAACCTGGGCTGCCTCGATCTCAATCCGCACGCCGTCCGCGCCACCGACCTGGAGCACCCCGACGAACTGCGGGTCGATCTGGATCCGATGCCCGGTGTCGAATGGTCGCAGATCGTCGACACCACCTTCGTCGTGCGCGAGGTGCTCGGCGACTGCGGCCTCATCGGCTGGCCGAAGACGAGCGGATCGCGGGGCATGCACATCCTCGTCCGCATCCGGCCGGAATGGGATTTCGCATCCGTGCGCCTCGCCGCCGAGACGCTCGCGCGCGAGGTGGAGGCCCGTGCGCCTGGGCTCGCGAGCGCACACTGGTGGAAGGAGGAGCGCGGCGAGAGCGTCTTCGTCGACTTCAACCAGAACGCGAAGGATCGCACGGTCGCCTCCGCGTACTCGATCCGGCCCCTCCCGGACGCACGGGTGTCGACGCCTCTCGCCTGGGACGAGGTGCGGCTGCGCCGTCCGGAGGAGTTCACCGTGCCGACCGTGCGCGCCCGGTTCGCGGACATCGGCGACCCGCATCGGGACATCGACCGGGAGGCGGGGTCGCTGTCGGCCCTGCTCGCCCTGGCCGAGGAGCTCGGACCCGCCGAGAAGCCGCCGCGCGGGTCCGACGGATCCGGCCGCCGGGCCTCGACCATGCCGCTCATCGAGATCGCACGCACGAAGACGAAGCCCGAGGCGCTCGCCGCGCTCGAGCAGTGGCGCGAGACGCATGCGTCCGTGTCATCGCTGCTGCATCCCGCCGACGTCCTGGTCGACGGGATGCGCGGATCGAGCTCGCTCTGGTACCGCGTGCGCGTCAACCTCCAGCACGTCCCGGAGGACCAGCGTCCGACGCAGGAGCCCCTGCTCGCCGACTACGACCCCTGGGCCGGAAAGTCCTGGCCCACCTGACGCCCCCCCGCCCGCCCTTCGATCCGCGAGACTCCATCTCGGCGACGAGACTGCAGCTTTCACGCGCAGTCTCGTCGCCGAGATGGAGTCTCGCGGGTGGGCAGCGAGGGCAGGGCGGGAGCGCGGCGCACTCCCGCGAGCGCTGGACAGCGACGCGCAAGCGGCGTACAGCGGTTCGGCACCGGCCCCGTCCGCACGCCGATCCGCGCCTTCGTCGTCACCGCACGTCGCTGACGATCGCGGCGCCGGAAGCCCCGCGCAGATGGCACGGCTACCCCGGAGCCTCCGCTAGCTCAGTTCCTGCATCGGCGCGGTCCGGTCTCCCCCGGCGTCTCCGGTGTTGACCGTGCCCTGCGGCTCGAACAGGATCGCGTGGACCTCGCCCACCGCCTTCGGACAGTGCTCGACACCCCGCGGCACGACGAACACGTCATTCGGGTTCAAGATGACATCACGGTCACGGAGCTGGATGATCAGCTGCCCGCTCACGACCAGGAACAGCTCGTCGGTGTCCGGGTGCGAGTGCCAGACGAACTCGCCCAGCAGCTTGACCACCTTGACGTCGTAGTCGTTGATGCTGGTCAGCCGATGCGGCTGCCAATGCCCCGCGACTGCAGAAAGAGCCTCGTGCACGTTGCGAACATCGTCTGTCATGCCCCGAGCCTAGGTCGTTCCGCCTCGATCGCGCGCCGCACCCCGACGGCGAAAGGAGTGGGGGCGATGCCGAAGCGCCGCTCGAAGGCGGAGGAGTCGAACAGGTACGGGTGCTCGTACTGGTACCCCATCTCCAGAGTCTCCCGCGCCTCACGGTCGACGAGGGCGGCGAGGCGCAGCTGCCCCCGGGTCAGCACCCGCGCCCGACCGGGCTCTCCCGCGGCGATGTCGATGTAGTCGATGCCGCGGAGGGCCGCCGACGTCGGCAGATGCCAGACGCCGGTCTCGGTCGAGCGTCCGAGCGCCGCCAGTCCGCTGCCGATGTCGGGCGTGTACGTCATCGAGTGCGCCAGTCCTGCGTCGAAGAGCCACCGCCCCGCGCGTCCGCGGCGCAGCGCGTCGATCACCAGCCTGTTGAACACGCTCGTGCGGGCGCCGGGCCCGTAGAAATCGGCGGCCACGCCCACGGCGACGTCCGGGAAGGACAGGAGCATCTCCCTCGCCTCGGCGCGGACCCTGCCTTTGCGGCTGATCGGCCGCAAGGGCGTGTCCTCGCGCATCGGACCCTCCACCCGGCCGTAGGCATAGACGTTGTCGAGGGCGACCAGTCGCGCGCCGGCATCCCGCGCAGCAACCGCGGCGTTCCGCACGATCACCGGCCACTCGCGCGCCCAGACCGCGTGGTCGTATCGGAGCCCGGCGACGAGGTGCACGACGTCGGCCCCGGCGACGGCCGTGCGCGTCTGGGCAGCGTCGAGGAGATCGGCCTGCCGCGTCCGCACCCCCTCCGGCACGACGACGGGTCCCCGCGCGACGGCGATGACATCGTCGCCGCCGGCGGTGAGCGCCGCGATGGTCTCCTGTCCGATCACCCCTCGGGCACCCAGCACGACGTGGACGCTCATGCGCCCGCCCCCGCTCCGCGCGTCCATCGCAGGTCGAACAGCTCCTCGGCGTTCCCGGCGCGCACCGCCCGCGTCACGGCCTCCGTGAACACCGCGCCCTGCTGCGCCACGTCGGCGAGGAGCTCCCCGGCCGTCTGAAAGGGATAGTCGGTGCCGAGCACCAGCCGATCGGCCCCGAGGACCTCCGCCGCGGCCCGCAGCGCCGCTGGGTTCGCGTGCGTCACCGTGTCGAACCAGGCCCTTCGCGCAGCGATGTCCGGAGGTTCCGGGGCGTCGGGGGCCTCCCAGGGCTGCTGGGCCCGCATCCGAGGAAGGAGCATCGGCAGCGCACCGCCGAGATGCGTGCTGATGACCTTCACATGAGGGAACCGTGCGAGGTGGCCGGTGAGAAGCAGATCGGCCATCGCGATCGTGTCCTCGATCGGCGCCCCGACCGCCCAGCGCATCGAGCGCCGTGCGATCAACGGGCTGCGCGCATCCGCGCCGACAGGATGGATCAGCACCGTGGCCGACCGGGCGTCGAGCGCAGCGAAGAGCGGATCGAATGCGGGCGCGGTGAGCGCCGCGCCGAGAATGTCTGTCGTGATCGCGACGCCGATGAAGGCCTCTTCCGCCAGCCGATCCAAGACGGCGAGGGACTCGGCGACATGCGGCAGCGGGAGCGCGAGGAAAGCGCGAAACCGGTCCGAGTGGCGTTCGACCAGCCGGGCGTACTCGTCGTTGACGTGCCGAGCGATCGCCGAGGCGGCCGCAGCGTCCTCGAGGTGCGGTACGAGCGGTGCGGTGGAGAGGATCTGCAGGTCGATCCCCGCCTGGTCCATCTGGGCGAAGCGCTGAACGAGGTCGTCCGGCTCGTCGGTCGCACCGAGCGCGCGGTACATGTCCAGCCCCGCGATGCCGGCGTCCGCCAGCAGGTCGAGGTAGGCGTGCGTCCACAGGTGCGCGTGCACGTCCACGACCGGGGCGGTCATCGCGCGGCCCCGGCTCGCACCCGCGGCCGTCGATCGCGCCACGGCAGCCGCTCCTCCACCTCGGCGGCGAGCCGGAGCAGCTGCCTGTCGCGATCCCGTGCCGCCCAGAACTGCACGCCCAGCGGCACCCCAGAGCCGTCGACACCGCCGGGAATGCTGATCGCGGGCGTCCCCGTGACGTTGGCCGGAGACGCGAGCGGTGCGGCCTCCAGCGACCGCATCAGCCATTCCTCCCCCGAATCGTGCTCCGCACCGCGCCCGAACTCCCCGATCCGAGGCGCCGGGGCCAACGTGGTCGGCGACAGCACCACGTCGACGGTGCCGAACAGCGCGTCGACCCCGCGGACCAGCGCGCCGACGTCGCCCCACGCCGCCGCCCGGTCCGCGGTGGTGAGCGAGGCGCCGTACGAATGCAGTGCCGCGGTCTGAGGCTCCAGCAGTCCCACGGGATCGCGCCGCAGTGCCCCGGCGATCGCATCGATCCACTCGGCGGTCGACGCGGCCCAGATCACCGCGGTCGCGTGCGCATGCGTCGCCCAGGAGACACCGAGGTCGACAGCCCCCGCCACGACCTCATGGCCGGCATCGCGCAGGGCCTCCGCCACCGCCTCCGCCGCGCGCCACGATGCGGGATCGACCGCCCGGGAGCCGAGAGCACCATCGGTGAGGAGAATCCGCAGCCGACGGTCCACGGCCGGCGCCGTGGAGTCGGCGACCGCATCGAACAGGGTCTGCGCGTCGCGGACCGAGCGGGTCACCGCGAACGGCACGGCCAGTCCCTCGACGGGGTCGGGATCGGGTGCCCACGATATGGCGCCGCGAGTCGGTTTGAGCCCCACCAGCCCGGTGTGCGCCGCCGGCACCCTGATCGACCCTGCCGCGTCGGTCGCGTGTGCGATCGGCACCACGCCCGCCGCCACCGCTGCGGCGCTGCCGCCACTCGACCCGCCCGGCGAACGGTCGGGCGCGAACGGGTTGCGGGTCGCTCCGGTGGCCGCGGACTCCGTGACCACCGCCGCGGCGAACTCCGGCACGGTGGTGCGCCCGAGAGGCACGAGCCCCGCGGCTCGGAAACGATCGACGAGTGCCGCACGCTGCGCCGGCACCAGCGAGGCGGCGAGACGGGAGCCGATCTCCATACGACGGCCCGGGATCGGCGCGCCCATGTCTTTGAGGAGCATCGGCACACCGGCGAACGGTCCGTCGCCGAGCGCCGGTTCCGGGTCCGCCCAGGTCTCCACGATCGCGCCGAGCACCGGATCCACCTCATTCGCGGCGGCGAGGGCGAGCTCCCTGAGCTCCGTCGGCGTCGTCTCTCCCACACGGATCGCGGCGGCCGCCGCCGTCGCATCCAGGTCGGCGTACTCGTCGAGATTCATCGTGCATCCTTTCCGTAGTGCCCCCAGAACACGGACACCGCACCCGCGGTGACCACGGGGAGCTCCGATCGCTCGAAGTCCTTCGGCCGGAAGGTCGCGACGAGCTGCGGGGCCCCGATGCCCATCGCGATGAGCTGACGCAGCGGCAGGTCGCCGTCCGGCAGTTCGAGAAGCCCCGCGCGCGCCATCGCCGCCAGTGCGTCGGCGAGCGGACGGTCACCGTATACCGCGTTCGTACGCGCCCAGAGTTCCGCCAGCTGAGGGAAGCGCTCCGCCTCGCCGATCACCGTGCGCCGCAGATCGATCGTGGCGGGTTCCAGCAGCCGCTGCGCCCACGCGAGCAGAAAGGAGCGCAGGGCGGTGCGCGCGGAGTCCGGATCCGACCATGGCCCCACGTCGGGGAGGCCGGCGTACGCGGCGATGAGCGCATCGCCGACCGCGTCGAGGAAGAGGCGCTCCTTGGTCTCGGCGTAGGCGTAGATCGTGGGCTTGGAGACGCCGGAACGACGCGCGATGTCGTCGACCGAACCGCCGAGGAACCCGTGCCTGCGGAACTCCACGACCGCCGCGGCGCGCACGGCGGCGAGGCGTTCCCTCGCGCGCGGGGTGCCGACGGTCAGCTCCGGGAGTCCGCAGTCCTCACGGAGCCTGCGATCCCGATCGGTGGTGATGGTCATATGGAACTTAACTCACCAGTTAAGTTTCTATTCCCGCCCACGTCGTTGCCCTGGGTGAAGTCCGGCCTCAGCGCACGGCTCTGATCGGGAGCACGGCGAGTCCGCCCAGGGCGCCGAAGACGATCGCCGCGATGAACAACGCGGAGTAGTTCTGTCCGCTCCCGCCGATCGCGAGCAGGGGGATGGCGAGCACCGGCACGAGGACCTGCGGCACCTGATACGACAGCGCCACGATGCCGAGATCTTTCCCGGCCTCCTCGAACGTGGGCAGCACCTCGGTCATCATCGCGATGTCGACCGAGACGAACGACCCCTGTGCGGCGCCCACGAGGGTCATCGCCACGAGGAAGACCGGCAGGTCCGGCGCGACGGCCGCCACCACCAGCCCCGCGGCCGACAACAGGGCGGAGACCCAGACGATCGCCTTGCGCCGGCCCGTGCGATCGGAGATCCAGCCGAAGACCAGCGTGGTGAGGATGCTGGCACCGGTGAAGATGAGCACGATCATCGCGAACAGACCCGAAGCGCTCTCCTTCGGCACCCCGAGGCGATCGATGACGAAGAACAGGAGATAGGTCGACACGGTCAGGATCGACATGGTCACGAGCAGCCGGCACGCCCACGCCCAGAAGAAGTCGCGGTATCGCACCGGATTGAGCCAGTAGGTCGCCAGCACGTCGGACCAGCGCCAGCGCGGAGGCCGATCGGTGCGCACGATGTCGTGCAGGGAGAAGAAGAGGATCCCGCAGAGCACCGTCCCGATGACACCGGGGACGACGAACCACGTCCACTGCGCATCGTTGGGCAACGCGGCGACGAGCGCCGCGCCGACGACGAGGGCGATCGCGTTCGCCGCGCTTGCGGCGGCCGAGACCCGTGCGCGGATGCTCGTGCGGATCTGGTCGGCGAGAAGGGCGTGCACGGCGGCGTTGGCCGCGCCGTACCCGGTCTGCGCGATCGCCCACCCGAGGACGATCTGCCAGAGCTCGGTCGAGAAGGCGAGCACCAGCACACCGACGAGGCCCGAGACCGCACCCACGAGGATCCATGGCCGCCGCTTGCCCAGCTTCGACATCGTGCGATCGCTGAGGCGTCCGAACAGTGGGGTGATCAGGATGACGATCACGCCCCCGACGGCCGCGACGATCGAGAGCTCGATCCCCTTGGCGCCCTCGTCGGTGAAGGCGAGCATCTTGGGGATCGACGCTCCGATGAGCGTGCCGAGCAGGAGGCTCAGCCCGAACCAGGCGGCGACGAAGGCGACGAGGAAGCCGCGGGGCTGCGGCGAGCCGGGGATGCCGTCGTGGACGGACGGGCCCGAGGGATCCGCGGGCTCGAGTATGGTTCGGGATGTCATCGTCTCCTCCTCGGAATCGCTTCAGACCGCAGACGGTGCGGATCGGTAGGC
Organism: Microbacterium sp. NPDC056052; assembly: GCF_042266785.1. Taxonomy (NCBI): domain Bacteria; kingdom Bacillati; phylum Actinomycetota; class Actinomycetes; order Micrococcales; family Microbacteriaceae; genus Microbacterium; species Microbacterium sp. NPDC056052. The sequence goes on along the minus strand of NZ_JBHJWV010000006.1, from coordinate 47,014 downwards.
GCGGATGAGTTCCTGCGCGTGCTGCGCCTGCCACGCACGCGCACCGGGGAAGACGGCGGTGAGGCCGGGAGTGCCGTGGAGATGCCCTGGGCCGACGACGAGCTCCGTCTCGACACCGACCTCCGTCAGTCGCGCGGCGAAGGCGATCCCGGCGTCGCGGAGCGGATCGTGCTCGCCGACGAAGATCAGCGTCGGCGGGAAGCCGGAGAGGTCATCCGCGTCGAGCGGAGAGGCATCGCTGTCCATGGGCCCGTCCGGGCCGACGTACAGTCCCGCCACCCACGCGAACTCCTCGCGCCATGATTCTCCGACCTGCTCCGCCGCGCGGCCCACGGGGCGCAGCGCGAGGGCCGGGACCTCGAGGTCGACGTGCACGAGCGGGAGGCTCCCGCGCAACCGCAGCACGGTGCTCGCCGCGATCGCCGCCCCGGCGGAGTTGCCGCCGATCCCCACCCGCGTCGGATCCACGCCGAGCCGCGCACCGCCGTCGATCAGGGCTTCGAGCGCCGCAGCCGCGTCGTCGCTGGCAGCCGGGTAGGGATGCTCCGGCGCGAGACCGTACTCGAGGGAGAAGATCTGCACGCCGCTGTCCAGAGTGCGATGCGCGCACAGCCGCTCATTGATCTGCTCGTCGGCCGAGCCGCCGAAGAAGCCGCCTCCGTGCAGCCAGAGCTGGGACGGGAGGGGACCCGTCTCGCCGGCAGGGCGGTACCGTCGCATGCGCAGCGGGCCGCGAGGCCCGGGGACGACGAGGTCGTCTCGGTCCACGCCGTCGGGAACCGGCAGCACCGCATCGACGGCCAGCAGATCGGAGAGCCGTCGTTCGGCAGCGCGCCGCAGGAGCGGGTCCCGGCTCGTCAGTCCGGGGAGGCCCGGCGAGATCTCCTCGATGCGGGTGATCCAGCCGAGGATGCCGGGATCGAGGGCGAGCTCGGAGGGGAGGCTCATCGCTCGACGTCCGGGTAGACGACCGGTTCGTCGTGCAGCGTCCGCAGCGCCGCCACGAGCTCGCGATGCAGGTGATCCGCGGCCGGGACGTGGCCCCGGTAGGTCCCGGATCCGTGGCTCTGACCGATCACGCGCAAACAAGTCGCCGGCACCCCCGCATCGGCGAGGGCCCGGGCGTAGGCCTCGCCGTCACCGCGCAGAGCGTCGAGCTCGGCCGTGTAGATGACCGCGGGCGGCAATCCACGCAAGGAGGAGGCCAACAGCGGCGAGGCGTAGGGCTCGCGGGCGGTGGCGGGATCCTTGCCGAGGTACTGGGCGATGATGCCTCGCGCGAAGCGGCGGAACAGCGCCTTGGGCACGAGCGAGGACTGCGCCTCCGGTTCGAGGTGCGCGCCGGTCATGTCCAGCAGGGGCATCTCCAGCACTTGGAGTCGAACCGGCCGGTTCTTGCGATCCCGGTTCATCAACGCGGTCACTGCGGCGAGGTTGCCGCCGGCCGATCCGCCGCCCAATGCGAGCCGGTCGGGATCCCCGCCCAGTTCGCGGGCGTTCGTCGCGGCCCATTCGAACACTGCCCAGCACTGCTCGGGCTGGGCGGGGTAGGTCACCTCCGGTGCGTGCGAGTACTCGCCGGCCACGACGATGATGCCCGCATCCCTTGCCCGCTCGCGGAACATCGCGTCCCACCACACCCAGTCGATCCCCGCGAGCTCGAAGCCTCCGCCGAAGAAGTAGACCAGGACGGGCAGTCCCGCATCCGCTGCGGCGCGCTCCGGCGTGGGCCAGTACACCCGCAGCCGCGCGTCCGGATGCCCTGGCACGGGGATCGTGTGCTCCTCGGTGGCCGCGGGAACCGGAGCGATTCCGAGTTCCGCCGTCATCACCGGATCGAACGCGGCCGCGTTGCGCCGGCGCTCCTGCGCCGTCTTCCCCTGGGGCGGCTGCAGCGGCGCGAGCCGCCGTTCGACGGCCTCGACGAATGCGTCCACCTTCGGCCTGTTCCGCCCCATCATGATGATCTCCCTCGGTCTCCGCACTATTGTGTGGGGATCGAAGTACTTCGATGAAGAACTTCGCACACGAAGGGCAAGGCCGATGCGCGGATCGCCGAAGGTGACCATCTACACGGTCGCCGAGCGCGCCGGGGTGAGCATCTCGACCGTCTCGCTCGCGATCAACGCCCCGCACCGCGTGAGCGAGCAGACGCGGGTGCGTGTGATCGCCGCGGCAGGCGCGCTGGGGTACCGCACGACCTCCGAACGCCGCTCCGTCGCGGGGATGCGGATCGCGGTCGCGGCGCCATTCACCACCTACCAGACGTACCTCCGGCGCTTCGCCGGGATGCTCCTGCGCGCCCGCGACACCGCGATCGAGCTCGCCGCCCACGACCTCCCCTCTGCGGCCAGCGCCAAGGCGCCGCTCCTGGACGCCCTGCCGGCGCGCGGCGGGATCGACGGACTCATCGTGATGGGGGTGCCGCTGGGCAGCGCCGCACTCCGGGCGAGCCGTGACGCCGCGCTCCCCCTCGTCCTCGTGGACGTGCGCCGCGCCCGCCCGGTCGGCGAGGATCCGCCCGTCGTCCTCCTCGACGACGAGGCCGGAGGACGCCTCGCCGGTGAGCATCTTCGCGCGCGCGGCCATCAGCACGTCGTCTACCTGGGCGAGCCGCTCCTGTCACGCGACTACATCGCCGCAGGACAGCTGCGCATGCGGGGCCTGTCCGACCACGTCAGGATCACCCCGATCGTGTGCGAACTCGACGCGGACCCCACGGTGCGCCTGCGCGACGCGCTGTCCGGCGACGACGCACCGACCGCGATCGTGGCCAACCATGACGAGCTCGCGGCCCGCGCCTGGCACGACCTGCGCGCCGACGGATTCTCCGTGCCCGGCGATGTGGCGATCCTGGGCTTCGACGACGGTCCGCTCGCCCAGGCCCTGGACCTCACCACCGTCCGGCAGCCCTTCGAGGAGTCGGGCCGGCTCGCCCTCGAGATGCTCATCGACACGATCGCCCAGCCGACCAGATCGATCCAGCGGATGGAGCTCGCGCCGAGTTTGGTCGTGCGGACGAGTACGTGAGTCAGGGCGGAAGGGTCAGCACGTCCCAATGAACGGGGATGACTCAGGCCGCATAGGGCCCCTCGGCGGTCGCGAACGCGCGCTCCCGGAGGAACGGGTTGCGCGGCGCCTCCGACATGACGAGATCGACTGGGCAGCCGAAGATCCGCTCCAGATCCTCCTTGAGACCGAAATAGGTCTCGAACGAATACCCGTCCTCCGTCGTGAGATCGACGAGCACATCGACGTCGCTGTGCTCCGGGTCGAACCGATCCGTCGCCGCGGATCCGAAGACACGGAGGCGTCGGACACCGCGGGCCCGCGCGACCTCCTGGATGTCCACGTCGAACCTCAGCACCATGCTCCGAGTGTGGCCACGCGGGAACGACGAAGCCCCCGGAAATCTGGGGGTCTCGATCTATAGCAAGAGCGGGACTTGAACCCGCGACCTCACGACTAAGTCACCCGCCTGATGGCCTAAACGCCGTCCACGGTATCCCGGGCGTCTTTCCCACGCTGGCGCTCGTACCTCCGGCGCGGGCGACACCCGACCACGCATTTTTGACCGGTCAATCGCAAAGACGCGCGCACGAAATCAGAGGGGCGCTCGCCAGATCGGTGTCACGTTGTCGGCTTGATGGGCGACGGTCTGGTTTTACGCACCCCTTCGGGCAAGACCGCGCGCGCCAGCCCGCAACCGCAGAGAAGCACGGGGACGCCTCGCGGCTTCACCCCAAGAGGAGCGGGAGCACCTGCGGCAACGTCGACACGCCCTCAGCGGCGAGGAAATGCCCTGCACCAGGCACCTCGACAACCCCGGCCTGCAGGTACCGGCCCAACGCGATCGTCATCTCCGTGGGGACCACCGAGTCATTGTCGGACAAGACAACGGAGCGACGATGCAGACGAGGCACCAGGCGCTTGAGGTCAATCGGGTCCCTGGTGAAAGCATCCAGTTCGGGTAGCGCCGGCAACGGATTCACGAACCCTGCGACGGCGACGAAAGCACCAATATCGCCGTCGGTGTCCGCGAGCGCTCGAAGGGCAGTTATCGCACCCAGGCTGTGCGCGACGACGGCGGTACTCGGCCCCGGCTCCCCGATCGCGTGACGTGCCGCGTCAGTCCACACGTCACGGTCCGGACTTCCAGATTCGGGAAGCGCTGGAACGTGCACGTCCAGGCCCTCAGCACGCAACCGATCAGCAACCCAGCCGAACCAATGGTCACCCGGAGACGCCCCAAAACCATGGAGGATAACGACGCGTTCGATGCTCATGATCACGGCAACCCCGACCGAGGCTGCGCCATTCCATCCGCCATCGCCAACCACCTACGGACCTGCGTGTCACCTCCAACGTGGACGCGTGCACGCACCGTAGAAGGGGTGGCAAGATGCAGACGGAGATCCAGGACGACGAGTTCGGTACCCCCCACCCGCCCGGGCTGCGGCGTCGTCCTGCGTGACGAAAGTGGCACGCTCGTTCGCGCCGAACATGACACCATCCACCCGAGGCCGGCCAGGATCGTGATACCTCCCGAGTTCGACAGACCCGACATCTCTGATCGCTAAGCGTACGTGTGGTGCACGTGCCAGCCGTCCTCACCCTTGAACGCGTCGAAGACAAAGGAATCGACGACGTCGTCAGTCCCCCGGAAGCACCACCCGCACACCGGTCTCGGCGTCTCAAGCGGCACCGACCACAGCGAGTGCCGGACATGATGACGGGGATGACGCTAGGCGGTCTCCACCGAGGAGAAGTCGTAGCGGGAGAGCGCACGCGTGAGTGTGCGCGTGGACTGGAAGCCCGAAGCGGTCGCCAACGCGGCGCGTGACATGTCCGGTATCGCGGTGAGGAGTCTTGCCGCCGTCTCAGTCCGGGTGTATCGAAGCTGGTCGGTGAGGCTTCGTGGCCGTCCTGCGAACGCTTTGAACAGAGCGCTTTCCGAGACGTTGAGCTGTGATGCGATCTGTCGCGCATCGAGAAGAGGGTTTGTGTGCTGCTGGTCGATGATCGTGGAGGCCAACGACCAGGTGCTGGAGCCCGTGGGCTGGGCTGCTTCCATCAGCGATCTTGCAGCGTTGCGCAGCATGGTGCGCAACGCGATCTTGTCGTCCACGGATTCCTCGACCCCTCGATTGACGAGAGCTCGCAGCATTGAGTAGGAGCCGAGGACTAGCGGAGAAGTCATGCGAAGCACACCCACGCGGTCCGCGGCCAACGTGAGAGGAGCGACTTCCTCGGCTTCGAATCCGAACCCGAGGAGATCGACGGGAGTGATCGCGGTGCACGTAATGGACTCTGTGCTGGGGAAACAGATGATGACGTTGTTCTCGGCCGCGACATAGCGATCCTCTGCCGCAGCTATCGAGAGCTCCCCTTTCGAGACGAAGCCGAACACGTATCGGTTCGCGCCGACCTCCGCGCTAGGGGCATAAGAGAACGTGCCCGTCGAGTTCACGCTTTGCATAAGAGTGAAGTTGCTCAGCCGCACCTGCCGTATCGCTACGTTCTTCGCGTCCTCCGGCCGGGCGGCAAGAGCTGCCGGTTCGAGAAGTTGGGCAAGCACCTCCGGCGGCATCCGGTTCGGATCGAACACCGATCGCTCATGTCCCTGCAACGGGCCCCCAAGCTCGCCTATGGCCCCATCTGCGCACCACCCCGTCGGCGCCTATGAGCTTCCTCTTGGTGCTCCAGTGTATTGCTTCGCCTGCGCCATCGTGCACCGCCTCCATCTGGCTGCCACTCCCTTTAAGGGCGGCCCCACCCAATGGTCCTGGGAGGAAGCACGCCGTCATCCTCGTGATCTGTGAACGCGTGCGGCCCGTGGGATCAAGGGTCATCCCCGTCATCATTTCCGGTCATCACGATCACAGGGCGGCATCGTCGCGCGGGATGTTCCGTCTCATCGGCAATGTTGAGGAAGGCGTGCAGCAGGGGCCTTCCGCGGGAGGGAGCCCCTGCTCCGTCATGTTGACGAGAGATTAACGAATCTGGAAAGTTGGGGACGCTGTGGCGGTATTGGGTGAGGGTACGGGGACCAGAGGCACCTCTGGGGTTGTGAGTCGTCGCACGGTCGTGAAGGGGGCCGCGTGGTCGGTGCCGGTGATCGCGGCTGCTGCCGCGGTGCCGACGTCGGTGGCATCCACCGGTAGCTCGTTCTGTCAGCAGGCAGACAGTTCTTGGTTCGGGAACAGCGTCTTGACTACGTGGCCGTTGGACACTCCGACCCTCACTGAAGCTGCTCCGGGTACGACCACCGGCTACCTCTATGACCAGGTTGCCTTTCCCGTGATCAGGGTTGGGATGCGTCTGACTTTCACGTACTTGGGTACTGTGCCGCTGGATCTGAACAACTTCGCCATCGGATCGTTCGGAAAACGGGAGCCCGATATGCCTGTCATGTACGGCGACTGGAAGGTCACGCAGGGATCATTGAACGTTATCGCCCCCTCGGGCGACACCGCAGTCGGCTTCACCTCAAGCGACCCCCTCGTTCCCAGTTACAATCTGTCCGGAGCTTTCCGCCTGAGCGGTCTCGTCTCGCAGGGCATGACTGTGACGATCGAGTGGGAATCGACGAAGTCGATCACGGATCAGCCAGATCTGACCAGCCTCGCCGGCGACAGGCCCTCGGCTGAGGGGTACTTGTGCACTACCAACTCTGTCCTCTCCCCCAATGAGACACCCACAGTGAGCTACCAGTGGATGTCGATCTGATCATGTAGCGCATGCTGAGCTGCTGGGTCTTCTCGACCGCGTCTGGCGACTGCGATCGAGAAGACCCTTGCACAGGGCGCAGAGGTGACCGCAGCCACAGTGCGTTCACGGGTAGGGCTTGGAGCCGGCGAAGTTGCGGCGGTAGCTGAGTGCTCGACATGTTCGGCTCCCGATGACGGCACCTGCAAAGAATCCTCGACACGATCGCGACGGAGCATGGCCGCGGCACGGCGAAGACCGCGGCGACGAGCGACTCAAACAGCTGGACACGCTGAACCTCGTCGAGTTCGTCGCGGGCACCGGCGTACGGATCAGCGAGGCGTGCGCGATCGCATGGGCTGACGTCGACCTCGCCGTCGGCATGGTCTCGATTCGTGCGAACGCCGTGCACGCGAAAGGCAAGGGCGTGATCCGTCAGCCGCATTGCCAGCACTCGGACAATGCGCGTCCCCGGTGCGCTCGTGGGAATCCTTGGGGATCGGCGCGTGCGCGACGGCCCGAACCCGCACTCTCGTGTTTCCCGACTGTGCTGGGGAATCTGCGAGATCCGCGGAACACGGCGCGCGACTGGGCGCTCGCCCGGACGCGACTCAAGTTGGCCGACCATACGTTCAACAGCTTCCGGAAGACCGTCGCGACCGCGCTCGATCAGGCAGGCCTCTCTCCCGGGGACATCGCGAAGTATCTCGGGCATGCGGATCCGGCGCTCACGATGTGCATCTACATGAGCAAGACGGTCGGCGGCGATCGCGCTTCGACGGCCCTCGATCACGTGCTCGGGGCCAGTGGAATGTGCGGGGTTTGTGCGGGATCCACTGACCACTAACGAGAAAAGCCCCGGCAGAAACCGGGGCTGATCAGGACTTGAAGTAGCAGGAGCGGGGCTTGAACCCGCGACCTCACGATTATGAGTCGTGCGCTCTCACCAACTGAGCTACCCTGCCGCACGGCATCCGCATGGATACTGCGAGCCCCGAGTCAGGATTGAACTGACGACCCCTTCCTTACCATGGAAGTGCTCTGCCACTGAGCTATCGGGGCGCGCTGCCCTCAGAGGGCAACCAGACGAGAATACCAAAGAAACGGCGCGCCACCGAATCGGGGCGACTCCTTCGTCACACGGGCGTGTCCGCGTGCGGATCCGCCGATCTCAGGCGGCGTCGAGGATCCTCCGCCGCAGTTCCGCGACGAGCTCGGCGCCGCCGGCGAGGTTCAGCCGGCGTGCGACCTCGGGACCCTCCGGGCGGAGGAACACCCCGCCCGCCTCCTGCACCAGCAGCGCTCCTGCCGCATGGTCCCACGGACTCAGCCCGCGCTCGAAGTAGCCGTCGAGGCGGCCCGCGGCGACGTACGCGAGGTCGGTTGCGGCGCTGCCTCCGCGGCGCAGATCGCGGGCGATCGGCATCACCCGGCCGACCGTGGCGAGGTCTCCGGCGTGCGTGCTCGGATCGTAGCCGAAGCCCGTCGCGAGCAGGGCACCCGCCGGACCCGCCTCGGCGACGTGCAGGCGCTCACCGTTGCGGAACGCGCCCTCGCCGCGGACGGCGGAGAACGTCTCCCCCACGACCGGCGACTGCACGACTCCGACGAGCGCGGTCCATCGGTCGGGATCGCTGCCGCCTTCGACGGCTGCGATGCTCACGGCGTACAGCGGGATCCCGGAAGCGTAGTTGACCGTCCCGTCGATCGGGTCGACGACCCAGGTGATGCCCGTGGATCCGTCCCCGCCACCCGACTCCTCGCCGAGGAAGCCGTCGCCCGGGCGCTCTGTGTTCAGGCGCGCACGGATCAGAGCCTCCACCTCGCGGTCGGCCTCGGTGACGATGTCCGCCAACGACGACTTGCTCGCCGCGATCGACACGCCTTCCGCGCGTCGCCGCTGCGCCAACTCTCCGGCCTCGCGGGCGATCTCGACCGCGAGGTCGCGGAGCTCTGTCGCGGTCACTGAGCGGCCGGGGGTGTCGGTGCGGCCGGAGGCGCAGCAGGCGGCGCCGGCGGGAACGCGGGCGACGCGGCCGTCGACGGCGCGACCGGATCCGCGTCGGCCGCGGACGATTCCGCGTGCAGTGCACCCGCCAGGCCATGACCGCCCGTCGTCGGCTGCGCGGCGTCGTCAGTGGCGGGCTGCACAGGGATGTCGGGGGTCGCCGGCGCGGCCTGGGCCGGAGCCGGCACCGCGGACTGAGCAGGCACATCGACACCGAGCTGCGCCATGGCGGCCTCGGTCGCGGACTGCGTGGGCACGGGCGGGAGGGGCGCGGGGGCCTGCCCGGGGATCGTCGCTCCCGGCGAGGGAACGCCCGTGTAGTACGCGTTCCAGTCCGGGCTGCCGTCGGCGAAGAACGGCAGGGGGGTGCGGCCGTCCGCGTACGTGGGCCACGGCTGCGGCTCGGCCACGGGGTGCGCGACCGCGGTCGGCGCCGCGTAAGCCACGAGCGCGGGCGCGGCGGGAACCGGCTTCTTCGGAGCGAACAGCGCGTTCAGCAGCGGGATCAGCATCGTGCCGACTGCGGTGAGGATCGTGAGCGCGACGACGATCCGCCAGTACAGCTCGTCGTAGTGGAAGGTGTGCGGGAACGTCAGGTAGAAGACCAGCATCACGGCCAGGCCCGCGAGGAACGCGTACGTCACCCACACGATCGCGCGCGTGAAGGTGGTCTCATGGCGGGCGGCGGCCTTCTGGAACAGCCGCACGTGCAGCAGCGCGAGCTGCAGGATCCCGACCACGAACACGAGCTGGAAGAAGCGTTCGATACCCCCGAAGTAGGAGTCGTCGGGCAGCCAGATCTTCACGGCGCCCACCAGCAGCGCGATGATCCAGGACAGCATGCTGAGCAGCGCGAGCCAGTCCTGCCGGTTCGGCGCCAGGCTGGCCTCGAGGATCGCGATCGCCGCGAAGCCCGCGAGCAGCACGATCGTGAGGAACGCCCGGCCGATCAGCCCCTGCTGGTCTCCGATGAGCACCCACACGACGCACACGAGCGCGGCGGCGATGAGGGCTCCGATCGCGATCCAGATCGCTCCGCGGATGAGCAGTGAGGTGTTCGGTCCCGGCTTGGCCGGTGTCGTCGTGTTCGCCATGGATTCCCCCGTCTGTGGTGCTCTCATCCTCGCATGCACCGGCGTACGTGCCACGGGCGATTCACGATCAGGGGAGAAGTCGCCGGGGCCGAGCATTGTGGAGGCCGGTGCGCGCCGGGCGATGATGCCGCCGAAGCGCTCGCGACGAACGGTCAGCGCCCGGAGGATCGCTTCGCGAACGCCGCGATGAGACCCTGCGCCTCGGAACCGCCGAACGCCGCGGCGATCGTGCGGGCCTCCTCGTCCAGCTGCTCCGGGAACGTGCGCTCCGCCCGGGAGCGGATCAGGCGCTTCGCCTGCCCGTACGCGCCGAACGCACCGGACAGCCAGAACCGTGCGACCTCCTCCGCCCTGGTGCGCACGGCGGCGGCGATCGTCGCCGCATCGCCCTCGCCCACCGCTTCGGCCGCGATCCCCCATTCGACGGCTTCCGCAGCCGTGAGCATGCGATCCGTGAGCAGCAGCTGCAAGGCACGGCGCTCGCCGACCGTCGCGGCCAGCTGGGCGCTGACCGAGAGGTCCGGCGTGAGGCCGACGTTCGCGTAGAGGCTGCCGAAGCGCGAATCGGATCCGACGACCGCGTAGTCGCTCGCGAGCAGGATCCCCAGGCCCCCTCCGGCGGTCGTGCCCTGTGCGGCCGCGACGACCGGCACCGAGGAGGACGTCAGCGTCGAGATGCCGGCGTGGATGACCTGCGCGAGCCGCTCGATCTCGTCGTTCCCGCCCATGCCCGTCGCCATGTCGATCACGTCGCCGCCCGCGCAGAACGCGCGGCCTTCGCCCTCGATCAGGATCGCCCCCACCGCGCTGTCGCCGACGGCGGCAGCCGTCGCCTCCGCCCACGCGTGCGCGAGCTCGGCGTTGAAGGCGTTCAGTCGCTGCGGGCGGTTCAGCGTGATCCGGGCGAGGCCGTCCTCGACGCGGTAGAGCAGGGGCTCGGACATGGTGCTCCTTCGGGATCGGCGGTGATCGCGCGGCACGCAGGCCGCTCGCTCAGCCTACCCGCGCGGTACCCGTCCGTGGCACGGAGTCTCAAGGAATGTGATCCTGAGGTTCAATGCGTTCGACGCGACAGGCAGCGCCGTCCCGCGACGCCGCCCCGGTTCAGGCCTCGCCGAGCACGGAGGCGACGAAGGAGTACACGCGCCGATGCGTGCCGTCCAGGCGGCGGTCGACATGCTGCTCCGCGCGGATCTCGTTGGGCGCGAGCGGAGGCACGATCCGCACGCTCTCGTGGCACGAGAGGTCGGCACAGATGTAGGTGCCCACCACCGATCCCTTGCGCCCCTCCTCCCCCGCGCGGCGCGCGGCGAACAGGGCGACCTGGTTGCCGGGCTGCATCGTGTGGCAGAGATTGCACATCCCGGAGCGCACACGGGACGGATCCCCCGCGCGCAGCACGATCCCGAGGGCCTCGCCGTCCTGCTCGATCAGGATGTAGCCGTTGCGGGATGCGATCGGATCCCGCCAGGCGAAGAAGTCGAGGTAGTCCCACTCCGCGAGCAGCAGGTCGTGCGGCATCGCGATCTCGGCGACCTCGTCGGGCTCCGCGTTGCGGAACGACGCCCGGATCTGGTGTTCGGTGAGGGCACGCATGACGACCAGTCTAAGAAGCCGGTGAAGGCGCGGGGCTACACGGCCCGCCTCGCTCCGCGTCAGGTCGTGGGGGGCTGCCGTGATCGTCCGCATATCGTGGTCGCCGTGCGCTCGCCGGACCGGCGTTCGCCCCCTCAACAAGCGGATGCCGCAAGAGTGCGAGCGGGGGATGCGCGCCTGGGGCGTTCTCAGAGCCTCTGGTTGCGGTTGATCACTCGACGGGTGATGCCGATGGTCAGCGTGCCCACGAGGAGGACGATGCCGACGATGGCCAGCCATAGGAGCCCCTTGAACGCGAATCCGACGATCGCGAGGACCGCCCAGATCACGACGAGGAGGATGATGACGGTCATATGCTCTGTCTCATTTCCAGGAGTGGGCAGGCGAATGGGTCGTGTTCGCCCAGGCCCACCCGGTTGATGTAGCGCAGGACGATCCCGTACGACGCCCAGAGCCCGGTCTGCGTGTACGGCACGTCGTGATCGGCGCAGTAGGCGGCGATCATCGGTGCGGCGCGCTTCAGGTACGGCCGCGCCATCGACGGGAACAGGTGGTGCTCGATCTGGTAGTTCAGCCCGCCCATCGCGGTGTCGACGAACCAGCTGCCACGGATGTCCCGGCTCATCATGACCTGCCGACGCAGGAAGTCGAGACGCATGTCGTGCGGCACGAGCGGCATGCCCTTGTGATTCGGGGCGAACGACACACCCATGTAGAACCCGAAGACACCGACCTGCACTGCGAGGAACACCGCGGCCTTGTCCGGCGAGAGCACGAGGAACACGAGAGCGAGGTATCCGAGGATGCGGATCAGCAGAAAGCCGATCTCGATCGGACGGCGTGCGAGCGGCTCGCGGTGGAACACGCGGTACAGGCTCGACGCATGCAACGAGACTCCCTCGAGCAACAGGATGGGATAGAAGAAGACGCCCTGGTGGGAGATGACCCAGCGCGCCAGCGGCGGGCGATCCCTCGCCGCCTGCTCCGGGGTGAAGGCGATCACGGGCAGGTCGATATCGGGGTCGGAACCGATCATGTTGGGATTGGCGTGATGCCGGGTGTGCTTGTGCTGCCACCACCCATAGCTCATCCCGACGAAGAGATCGCCGAGGATGAGGCTGACCCAGTCGTTCCAGCGTCCCGACCGGAAGATCTGGCGGTGCGCGGCATCGTGCCCGAGGAACGCGATCTGCGTGAAGACGACGGCGAAGAGCACCCCGGTGAACATCTGCCACCAGGTGTCGCCGATCACGATGAACAAGACGGTCGCGGCCGCGACGACGACGGGTGCGCAGACCAGTTTCGTCCAGTAGTAGCCGTATCTGCGGCGCATCAGCCCTGCGGACTTCACCATCCGCGCCAGATCGGTGTAGTCGCTGTTGCCGGCCTGCCGCACCGGTCCGAGGCGTGATGCGCCCGGACGGGTCGTCTGCACAGTCATGATCCCGCTCCTCTCGGCGTTCTCGCGCCGGGGTCTCGAGCGGATCTGCCTCCAGGCTACGCCCTTCGCGCCTGGAGGGGACGGAACCAGAGGATCTACTCGGCGCTGTGCGAGCTGGTCAGCGCCGCGACCGGGAGGGAACGGCTCGTGATCGCCTCCGCGAGGGTGTGGAGCGTGAGATTGCGGTCGCGGGCGTAGCGTCGCAACAGCGCGAACGACTCGTCCATGGATGTGCCGTTGACCTGCGCGACCGCTCCCTTGGCCTGCTCGATGAGGACCCGGCTGTCGAGGGCTCTCTGCAACTGTTCTGCGACGACCTGCGCATGCGCCGAGACGCGCTGCTGCAGGATGCTGATGGTTGCGACATCGGCGAGTGCCTGGGCCGCGCTCGCGTCACGGTCGCTCAAGGCACCGGTCGATGTGCCGAAGAGGTTCATCGTCCCGATCGTGTCTCCGCGCAACCGCAGGGGGATCGCATGCGTGGAACGGAAGCCGCGCCGCAGAGCCTCTTCCCGGAACGCCGGCCATCGGACGGTGGCGGCGACGTCGGGCACCGAGACCTGCTCGCCCATCGCGAAGCAGTCCAGACACGGGCCGGCCCCGGCCGCGAGCTGCAGGACCTCGACGAGTTCGGCGCTCTCGGTGGTCGAGGCGACCACCTGGAGATCCCCGTCCGCATCGAGGAGCATGAGCCCGCCCGCCTGCACCTCCACGATCTCCGTGCACTCGCTCACGAGCGTGTGGAGCAGCTCGACGACGTCGTAGTCATCCGTGAGCGTGTCGGCGACCATCACGAAGGCGGCGTTGAGACGGTCCTCTCTGGATGTGCTGGTCATGTGCACCCTTCCTGTCTGACATGGTAGGCCGGGATCAACCGGGCAGATCGCGGAAGTCGAGCGTCCGCTCGACGACATCGAGCGCGACGTCCTCGAGTGGACGCCCCATCGAGAACGCATAGGCCCGCAGGAGTGCAAGCGCTTCCGCCGTGGTCACGTCGAGCTGGACGAAGACCATCCCGACCGCCTGGTGCACTTCGCGGCGAAGGCCGTGCCGCGTCGCCTCCGGGATCTCCCCCTCGGCGGCGTGCATCGCCGCCCGCACCGCTGGTGCCGCGACCTTCCTCGCCAGGGAGAACGCGCGAGCCGTTGCCTCACGATCGAACGGGCCCGGCGTCCGCCGATACATGTCGACCACTCCCAGCAGCACCGGTCCGGCCAGAATCGGGAAGGCGAACAACGCTCCGATCCCGAGCATCGTGAGGTCCGCACCGAAGACCGGCCAGTCCGGATGGCCGTCCCGAGCGACGTCCGCGCTGATCGACGCTTTGCCGGTGCGCGCCACGACCCAGCGCGGGCCCTCGCCGAGGGCGAACTGCATGGCGTCGAGACGTCGCGCAAGAGAATCGCTCGCACACACGGTCGTCGCGTCGCCGTCACGACGGAACACGGAGATCGACGCACCGGACACCGGCAGCAGCTCGACGAAGGGCGCGCAGAGGTCGGCGCCCCATTCCCAATCGGGAACGCCAGCCAGGGGAGCCCCGCTCCCGGCCTGGGATACGTCCGCCATGAACCAGTCGCCGCCGCCCTCGACAGGAGCCGGCGCGCAGACCGCATGCCGACCGCTCGCGCAGCGTCCGCCGCGCGTGTCCTCACCCTACTCGGCCCGCGCTCTCGACACTGCGCCGCACCGGAACATACGGTGCAAGATACGGTGCAGACGCCGGAGGGGCTGGCACCTGATGCGGTGCCAGCCCCTCCGTTTCCCGCGGAATTCCGCGGCTGTGGCAAGTGAGGGATTCGAACCCCCGAAGCATTACGCGGCTGATTTACAGTCAGCTCCCTTTGGCCGCTCGGGCAACTTGCCAGTGCACGCCCGTCCCGCTTTTCCAGCCGACCGGGGGCGCGAAGATCAAGCATACCCGGCGGATCCGGTCACGAGAAATCGAGCGGACCGACGGCGTGCACCGGGACCTCAGCGCGCGGCGAGCCCCCCGGTCGACGCCCTCACGACGAGCTCGGGCTGGAACACGACATGCTCGTTCATCGCCGTGGAATCGTCTGCGATCCGCATGAGGAGGTCGACGGCGGTCGAGCCGATGAGCGCCGCCGGCTGACGCACCGAGCTCAGCGGGATGACCGCCGAAGATGCGAAGTCGATGTCGTCGTAGCCGATCAGCGCGATGTCCTCCGGCACGCGCACGTCGCCGGTCATCACGAGCGCCTGCAGCAGTCCGAGGGCGAGGAGGTCGTTGGCCGCGAACACCGCGTGCGGCCTCGTCGACGGATCCCGTTCCAGGATCCGGCGCCCCGCCTCCCGGCCCGCCTCGACCGTCAGCGCGTTCGTGCCGATGAACTCCACCGTGGCGTCGTCTCGGTCCGCGACGGCCTGCTGCGCGCCATCGAGGCGGTCGGACACCTGGCGGAGCGAGAGCGGCCCGCCCACGAACGCGATCCTGCGGCGCCCGATCGCGCAGAGGTGCTCCACGGCGATCCGCCCGCCGCTCACGTCGTCGACCGCGACGGAGGGGAAGCCCCCGTCCTGCGATTCGCGATCGACGAGGACCGTGGGCATGCCGCGTTCGCGCAGCAGCTGAAGGCGGGGCAAAGAGTCCGCGACGGGCGTGATCAGCACCCCGTGCACGCGCTGCTGCTCGAAGAGGTCGATGTGGGCCCGCTCCCGTTCGGCCTTCTCATCGCTGTTCGCGACCAGGACCGTGAGTCCGTGCTCGGCCGCGCGCTCCTCCACGCCCCGCGCGACATCGGCGAAGAACGGGTTGCGCGCGTCCAGCACCACGAGACCGATGCTGTTGCTGCGGCCCGCGCGCAGCTGCCGCGCCGCGTCGTTGCGCACGAAGCCCAGCCTGCTGATCGCATCCTGGACACGCGCGACCGTGGCCGCCGCGACGCGTTCCGGCCGGTTCAGGACGTTGGAGACCGTCCCCACCGAGACCCCGGCCGCTTCCGCGACGTCTTTCACGCTCGCCGACATCGTTCCTCCCGCCCCGACTCTATCCACTGCCCGAGCCCCGCACCTGAAACGAATCACAAGAGATTCACCGCAACAACATCCAAGTGTTGACACCCAAGACACGCGTACCGTACCTTCATGTCCAAGGGTTTTGAAACGATTCATACCCTCAATGAAGAGGAGAGATCGATGAGCTCAGAGCCCGTGCTCGAGCTGCGAGACGTGCAGAAGGCCTTCGGTGCCGTCATCGCGCTGCGATCGGGGACGATCGCCGTGGATCCGGGATCCATTCACGCGCTCGTCGGCGAGAACGGCGCCGGCAAGTCGACGCTGGTGAAGATCGTCGCGGGGCTGTATCAGCGCGACGGCGGCGACTTCCGCTTCAAGGGCGAGAGCGTGGACTTCTCCTCGACCGCGCAATCGAAGGCCGCAGGCGTCGCCGTCATCTACCAGGAGCCCGCGCTCTTCCCCGATCTGACGGTCACCGAGAACATCTTCATGGGACGCCAGCCCACCGGCCGCCTCGGACGGATCGACCGCAAGACCATGCGCCATGAGGTCGAGCGCCTCTTCACGCGGCTGGGAGTGACGATCGATCCGGACCGTCCCGCCGAGGGGCTCTCCATCGCGGATCAGCAGGTGATCGAGATCGCCAAGGCGGTGTCCCTCGATGCCGCGCTGCTGATCATGGACGAGCCCACGGCGGCGCTGTCGGGCGTGGAGGTGGAGCGGCTCTTCGCGATCGCGCGGAGCCTCCGCGACGAGGGTCGCGCCCTCATCTTCATCTCGCACCGCTTCGACGAGGTCTTCGACCTCTGCGACACCGTCACGGTCATGCGCGACGGCGCCTACATCGCGACGACGCCGATCGCCGAGACCAACGTCGACCTCATCGTGCGTCAGATGGTGGGACGCGAGGTCACCGACCTCTTCCCCAAGCAGGACGCGGCGATCGGCGAGACGGTGCTCTCCGTCGAGGGTCTCAGCAGCCCCGGGGTCTTCCACGACATCACCTTCCGCGTTCGCGCCGGCGAGATCGTCGGCCTCGCCGGCCTCGTGGGCGCGGGCCGGAGCGAGGTCGCCCGCGCCGTCTTCGGGGTCGACCCCTACCGCGCCGGATCGGTCTCGATGCATGGCGCGCCGGTGCGCCCGGGCAGCCCCACCGCGGCGATGCGCGCCGGACTCGCGCTCGTCCCCGAGGACCGCCGCAAGCAGGGTCTCGTGGTCGAGTCCGGCGTCGGCCACAACATCACGCTGGCGATCCGGCAGCGGCTCGCCCGGTTCGGCCTGCTCACCTCCGCCATGGAGAACAAGGCCGCTCAGGTGTGGGCGAGCCGACTCGAGGTCAAGGCGCACGCTCTCGACACCGTCGCCGCGACGCTCTCGGGCGGCAATCAGCAGAAGGTCGTCCTGGCCAAGTGGCTGGCGACGGAACCGTCCGTCCTGATCATCGACGAACCCACGCGCGGCATCGACGTCGGAACCAAGTCCGAGGTGCATCGCCTGCTCTCCGAGCTCGCGGGGCAGGGAATGGGGATCCTGATGATCTCCTCCGAGCTCCCGGAAGTGCTCGGGATGGCGGACCGCGTGCTCGTCATGCGCGAGGGACGGATCACCGCCGAGATCGACCGGGCCGACGCCACCTCGGAGAGCGTCATGTTCGCCGCCACGCACTCCTCGGAGAAGCACTCATGACCACCATCGCCATCCGCACGTCGTCCCTGACGAAGACCGTCGGCGCGATCGGCCGCGCCCGCGAGTTCGGCATCCTCGTGGCCCTCGCGCTCGTGATCGCCGCCGCGACGATCAAGAACCCCGCCTTCCTCTTCAGCCCCGACGGATGGCGCGATCTCCTGCTGACCCCGTCGATCCTGGTGCTCGTCGCCGTCGGTCAGGCGATCGTCATCGTCACCCGCAACGTCGATCTGTCCGTCGGTTCCATCATCGGACTGAGCGCGTTCCTCACCGGCCGGCTGTTCAGCGACGTCCCTGGCATCCCGATCGCGGTCGTCGCCCTCGCGGCGGTGCTCCTCGGCGGAGTCCTCGGGCTGATCAACGGCGCGCTCGTCGCGTTCGCCCGTGTCCCGGCGATGGTGATCACGCTCGGCACGCTGTACGCCTACCGCGGCATCGACGTCGTGTGGGCCGGCAGCAGCCGGGTCAACGCCTCCGACCTGCCAAAGGCGTTCCTCGGCCTCGGCACGGGACAGCTCCTGACGATTCCCGTCCTGTCGCTCATCGCACTCCTCGTCCTCGCCGTCGCCGCCTGGTACCTCCGCAACACCCGCGGAGGCCGCGAGTACTACGCGATCGGATCCGACCCCGCCGCGGCGCAGCTCTACGGCCTCCGGGTCACTCGCCGGGTGCTCACTGCGTTTCTCCTCTCCGGCGCCCTGGCCGGGCTCGCGGGCGTGTTCTATGCCGCCCGCTACGGCACCGTCGACTCGCAGGCGGGTTCCGGCTGGGAGCTGCAGGCAGTGGGGGCGGCCGTCATCGGCGGGGTCGCGATCACCGGCGGCGTCGGCACCGTCTGGGGCGCCGCGATCGGTGCCGTGCTGCTGCTCACCATCAACCGCGCTCTGCCGGTCCTCGGCATCCCCGACTTCTGGCAGGGCGCCGTGGTCGGAGCGCTCATCATCGGCGCGATCGTGCTCGATCGCGTCCTGGCCGTGCGGCAGAAACGCCGCCTCATCGAGGCGAGGGACGACTCATGAGCGACATCCGCTCCATCCGGGACTACAACCGGCCGCTCTGGCGCCGGATCCTGCTCTCCCGCGAGACCGCGATCGTGGTTCTGCTGCTCGTCGTCGCGCTCGTCTCTGCGATCTCGGTCCGCGGCTTCGGCCAGCCGATCACGGTGACCTTCCTGCTCCTCGACGTGGCCCCGATCCTGCTGATCGCGTTGCCGATGACCCTCGTGATGATCACCGGGGAGATCGACCTGTCGGTCGGCAGCATGGTGGGCCTCTCCAGCGTCGTGACCGGCGCCCTCGTACAGGCGCACGTCCCGTTCGGGCTCGCCGCCCTCGCCGCCCTCGCGGTCGGCGTGATCGGCGGTGCGGTGAACGGCTTCCTGGTGACCGTGGTCGGCCTGCCGTCCCTCGCCGTGACGATCGGCACGCTGGCGCTGTTCCGCGGCCTCGCCGTCGGCACGCTCGGCACGACGGCCGTGACCGACTTCCCCGCGGAGTGGACCGCCCTCGCCCAGGCGAAGATCTCGGGGACCACGATCCCCTACATCATGGTGCCGTTCCTGATCCTGCTGGCGGTCTTCGCCGTGGTCCTGCACTTCACGCCCTTCGGTCGCGGCATCTACGCGATCGGCCTCTCGAAGGATGCGGCGCGGTTCTCCGGCGTCCATGTCGAGCGCACCAAGATGCTGCTGTTCGTCGCCTCGGGCCTGGTCGCCGCCTTGGCGGGGATCTTCTACACGCTGCGCTACGGGAGCGCCCGCGGCGACAACGCGACCGGCCTCGAGCTCCAGGTGATCGCGGCGGTCGTGCTGGGCGGCGTCTCGGTGTTCGGCGGACGCGGGCAGCTCTACGGCGTGGTCGCCGCCGTGCTGCTGATCGGCACGCTGTCCAGCGCGCTGCGTCTCGCGAACGTCACCTCCGACGTCATCAACATCATCACAGGCGTCCTGCTCGTGCTGTCGGTCGTGGCGGCGAGCCTTCTCACCTGGCTCCAGCGAGCGCGCCGCCGCCCGATCCCCCGCGCGGCGGCCCTGACCGCACCATGATCCGCCCGCTCCCTCCGTCGCCGGCACCCGTCGCGACGACCACCCCGAAAGGAACAGAAACAATGACGTTTGCACACAAGCGCGTGGCGGCCCTCGCCGCCGTCGTCGTGACGGCGGCGCTCGCGCTGACCGGCTGCGCGGACACCGGTTCGTCGTCCGCACCGACCGGAGGATCCGCGGGAAAGAGCGACAACCTGGCCATCACCTTCCTGCCCAAGAACCTGGGCAATCCCTACTTCGACACCTCCGCCAAGGGCGGCAAGGCCGCCGTCGAGGAGTTCAAGGGCACGTTCAACCAGGTCGGCCCCGCACAGGCGTCCCCCGACGCCCAGGTCAGCTACATCAACACCGCCACCCAGCAGGGCGTCGGCGCGCTCGTGGTCTCGGCCAACGACCCGAAGGCGATCTGCGACGCTCTGAACCAGGCCCGCAAGGCGGGCGTGAAGGTCGTCACGTTCGACTCCGACACGAACCCCGAGTGCCGCGACCTGTTCATCAACCAGGCCACCGCCGAGGGGATCGCCAAAGTCCAGGTCGACGAGATCGCCACGCAGATCGGCGATTCCGGCGAGGTCGCGATCCTCTCCGCATCCGCCAACGCGACCAATCAGAACGCCTGGATCGACCTGATGAAGAAGGACCTCACGGCGGATCACCCGAACGTGAAACTCGTCGACGTCGTCTACGGCAACGACGACGATCAGACCTCGTTCGACAAGACCGCCGCTCTGCTGCAGTCGCACCCGAACCTCAAGGGCATCATCTCGCCCACGACGGTCGGCGTCGCGGCGGCCGCACGCTACCTGTCCACCTCCGCGTTCAAGGGCAAGGTCGCGCTGACCGGTCTCGGCACCCCCAACCAGATGCGCGAGTACGTCAAGGACGGCACCGTCACCTCGTTCGCCCTGTGGAACCCGGAGGACCTCGGATACCTGTCCGCCTACGCGGCGCAGGCGCTCATCAAGGGCGACATCACCGGCAAGGAGGGCGACAGCTTCAAGGCCGGCAAGCTGGGCGAGTTCACGGTGGGCGCCGACGGCGTCGTGCTGCTCGGCGATCCGTTCGTGTTCACGAAGGACAACATCGACACCTTCAACTTCTGATCGATGACGTGCTGGGCCGCGGATCGCGTTCCCGGCCCAGCACGACGGGAAGGAAGAAGACGACAATGACCCGCCACTGCTTCGAACTCCGCATCAGGCCCGAGCTCCTCCACGACTACGTCGCCCGGCACACCCCGGTGCGGCCGGAGATGCTCGCCGAGATCGCCGCCGCAGGCCGGCGCAACTACTCGCTGTTCCTCGCCGAAGACGGCCGACTCGTCGGCTACTACGAGACCGAGGACGACGCGGCGGCCCAGGCCTACCTCGCCGCATCCCCGATCGCCGCGCGATGGGAGACCGAGATGGCACCCTACTTCCTCGGCCTCGACGGGCGGCCCGACCAGGCCGCGACCGCACTCACCGAGATCTTCCACCTGGCCGATCAGCTCGACGCTGCACGCCGCTCGCCCGCTCCCGAAGAAAGCACCGCATCATGACAACGCTCTCCCCCGAGATCCTCGCCGAGCTCGAGAAGCAGTCGATCGAACTGCCCAGCTGGGCTTTCGGCAACTCCGGCACGCGCTTCCGGGTGTTCAGCACGCCGGGAGCGCCCCGCGATCCGTACGAGAAGGTCGCCGACGCCGCGCAGGTGCACGCGCACACCGCTCTCGCGCCGATCGTCGCGCTGCACATCCCGTGGGATCTCGTCGACTCCTATGACGACCTGCGCCGGCACGCGGAGGACCTGGGGGTGACCCTGGGCACCGTGAACTCGAACACGTTCCAGGACGAGGACTACAAGTTCGGCGCCCTCACGCACGAGGACGACCGGATCCGGCAGAAGGCGATCGATCACCACTTCGCCTGCATCGACGTGATGCACGCGACCGGATCCCGGGATCTCAAGATCTGGCTCGCGGAGGGATCCAACTATCCGGGGCAGAACGACATGCGCGACCGCCAGGACCGCCTGCAGGACTCGCTGCAGCAGATCTACTCACGGCTCGGCGACGCGCAGCGCCTGGTGCTGGAGTACAAGTTCTTCGAGCCGGCGTTTTATCACACCGACGTGCCGGACTGGGGGACGAGCTACGCCCAGGTCGCCGCGCTCGGCGAGCGGGCGATGGTGTGCCTGGACACCGGCCACCACGCCCCCGGCACCAACATCGAGTTCATCGTGATGCAGCTGCTGCGCCTCGGAAAGCTCGGCTCCTTCGACTTCAACTCGCGCTTCTACGCCGACGACGACCTCATCGTGGGAGCCGCGGACCCGTTCCAGCTGTTCCGGATCCTCTCCGAGGTGATCCGCGGCGGCGGCCTGAACAACCCCGACGTGGCGTTCATGCTCGACCAGTGCCACAACATCGAGGCGAAGATCCCCGGTCAGATCCGCTCGGTGCTCAACGTGCAGGAGATGACCGCGCGCGCACTGCTGATCGACCGGGAGGCGCTGACCGCCGCGCAGCGCGCGAACGACGTGCTGGGAGCGAACGCCGTGCTCATGGACGCGTTCTACACCGACGTGCGTCCGGCACTCGCCGCCTGGCGCGAGGAGCGCAGTCTGCCCGCCGACCCGATGGCGGCCTTCCTCGCCTCCGGCTACCTGGAGCGCATCTCCGCCGATCGCGTCGGCGGACACGCGGCCGGCTGGGGCGCCTGAGCGCGCTTCCCCGCAACTGTCCGAGACCCTGCACGATCATCGCATCCAAGGAAAAGACATGACCTCCCCCACCGCCGCCGCGCTGATCGCGCGCAGCAACCGCCTGGGCGCCGACCCGAAGAACACGAACTACGCGGGCGGGAACACCTCCGCGAAGGGCACCGATACGGATCCCGTCACCGGCCAGCCGGTCGAGCTGCTCTGGGTCAAGGGCTCGGGCGGCGACCTGGGCACGCTCACCGCGCAAGGGCTGGCCGTGCTGCGGCTCGACCGCCTGCGCGCGCTCCGAGACGTGTATCCCGGGGCGGATCGCGAGGACGAGATGGTCGCCGCGTTCGACTACTGCCTGCACGGGAAGGGCGGAGCCGCGCCGTCGATCGACACCGCGATGCACGCGCTCGTCGATGCCGCGCACGTCGACCACCTGCACCCCGACAGCGGCATCGCGATCGCGACCGCGGCGGACGGGGAGCCGCTCACGGCGGCGATCTTCGGCGGCAGGGTGGCGTGGGTGCCGTGGCGGCGGCCCGGGTTCCAGCTGGGGCTGGACATCGCCCAGGTCAAGGCCGAGAACCCCGACGCGGTGGGCTGCATCCTGGGCGGGCACGGCATCACGGCGTGGGGCGACACGTCCGAGCAGGCCGAGGCGAACTCGCTCTGGATCATCGAGACCGCCGCCGCCTACATCGCCGAGCACGGGGACCCGGCCCCGTTCGGCGGCGTCCGTGCCGGGTTCGAGGCCCTCCCCCCGGGCGCGCGCCGCGAACGCGCCGCTGCCCTCGCCGGAACGATCCGCGGCATCGCCTCGACCGACCGGCCCATGGTCGGTCACTTCACGGACGCCGACGTCGTGCTCGACTTCCTCTCCGCCGAGAAGGCTCCGGCGCTCGCCGCGCTCGGCACGAGCTGCCCCGATCACTTCCTGCGCACCAAGGTCAAGCCGCTCATCCTCGACCTGCCCGCGACCGCGACGGCCGAGGAGCAGATCGCGCGCCTGCACGAGCTGCACGAGCAGTACCGCGCGGACTACCAGGCGTATTACGACGCGCACGCCACGGCAGGCTCGGCGACCGAGCCCGCGTCCCCCGCGATCCGCGGCGCGGATCCGCTGATCGTGCTCGTGCCGGGGGTCGGCATGTTCTCCTACGGCGCGAACAAGCAGACCGCGCGCGTCGCGGGCGAGTTCTACGTCAACGCGATCAACGTGATGGCCGGCGCCGAGGCGCTTTCGACCTACTCCCCGATCTCGGACGCGGAGAAGTTCCGCATCGAGTACTGGGCGCTCGAAGAGGCGAAGCTGCAGCGGATGCCGAAGCCGAAGACCCACCAGGGCCGGATCGCGTTCGTGACCGGCGCCGCCTCCGGGATCGGCAAGGCGATCGCCACCCGCCTCGCGGCCGAGGGCGCCTGCGTGGTCGTCGCCGACCTCGATCTCGAGAAGGCCCGGGCCGCGGCCGCCGAGCTCGGGAACGCCGATATCGCGATCGGCGTGGCCGCGAACGTCGCCGACGCCGACGCCGTGCAGGCGGCCCTGAACGAGGCCGTGCTCGCGTTCGGCGGCGTCGACCTCGTCGTGAACAACGCGGGCCTGTCGCTGTCCAAACCCCTGCTGGAGACCACCGAGAAGGACTGGGATCTGCAGCACGACGTGATGGCAAAAGGATCCTTCCTCGTCTCCAAGGCTGCGGCCCGCATCCTCATCGACCAGAAGCTCGGCGGCGACATCGTCTACATCTCCTCCAAGAACAGCGTCTTCGCCGGCCCGAACAACATCGCCTACTCCGCCACCAAAGCCGACCAGGCGCATCAGGTGCGGCTGCTGGCCGTCGAGCTCGGCGAGCACGGCGTGCGCGTGAACGGCATCAACCCCGACGGCGTCGTGCGCGGATCCGGGATCTTCGCGTCGGGCTGGGGCGCGAACCGCGCCGCGACCTACGGCGTCGCCGAGGAGGACCTCGGCCAGTTCTACGCGAACCGCACGATCCTCAAGCGCGAGGTCGTGCCGGAGAACGTGGCCGACGCGGTCTACGTGCTCACCGGCCCCGAACTCAGCCGCACCACCGGCCTGCACATCCCCGTCGACTCCGGCGTCGCCGCCGCGTTCCTGCGGTGAGCGCGACCACGACCCCTCGCGCGTTCGCCGCCGTGGATCTCGGCGCCACGAGCGGACGCGTCATGATCGGCCGTGTCGGAGCGGACCTGCTCGAGCTCGAGCAGGTGGCACGGTTCCCGAACGGGCCCGTGCAGCGGGCCGACGGCCTGCACTGGGACATCGAGGCGCTCATGGAGCACGTCGTCGAGGGCCTCGCCGAGGCGGTGCGCCGCGAGCCGTCGATCGAGAGCATCGGCATCGACACCTGGGCGGTCGACTACGGGCTGCTGCAGGGCGGCGCGCTGCGGGGCGAGCCGTTCCACTACCGGGACGAACGCGGCGCCCGCGGCGTCGACTTCGTCCACGCGCGTGTTCCGTTCGCGGAGCTGTACGCCCGCAACGGCCTGCAGTTCCTGCCGTTCACCACGCTCTACCAGCTCGCCGCGGACGACCGTGCGGCCGAGGCCGAGGCCGCGCTGCTCGTCCCCGACCTCGTCGCCCACCGGCTCACGGGCGTCCGCGTCGCCGAGCGCACGAACGCCTCGACCACGGGACTGCTGGGCGTGCACGACCGGGAATGGGACGTCGCGCTCGCGGAGCGGATCGGGATCCGCACCGACCTGCTGCCGGCGCTCATCGATCCAGGCCAGCGGATCGGGCGCCTGCTTCCCGTCGTCGCGGCGCGGATCGGAGCGGATCTGCCCGTCGTCGCCGTCGGCTCGCACGACACGGCCTCGGCCGTCGTCGCCGCCCCACTCGCCTCCCCCTCCGCGGCGTACATCTCCTGCGGCACCTGGGGCCTGGTCGGGCTCGAGCTCGAGGCGCCCGTGCTCACCGACGCCGCGCGCGACGCGGGCTTCACGCACGAGCTCGGGGTCGACGGACGGATCCGCTTCCTGCACAACGTGACGGGGCTGTGGCTGCTCACCGAGACCGTGCGGGCCTGGGCGGCCGAGGACGGCGCACCCATCGATCTGCCGGAGCTCCTGGAACGGGCCGCCGCCGCGGAACCCGGCCTGCCCGTGTTCGACGCGAACGATCCGTCGCTGAGCGCGCCCGGCGACATGCCCGCGCGCATCGGCGCCGTCGTCCGCGCGACCGGCGCCGAGCCTCCCCGAGACCGCGGCGCGTTCGTCCGCATGGTCGTCGAGTCGATCGCCCAGGCGTTCGCCGACGCCATCGGAACCGCGGCGGAGCTCGCCGGCCGGACGATCGACGAGATCCACCTCATCGGCGGCGGATCCCTCAACCGGCTGCTCTGCCAGGCGACCGCGGATCGGTCCGGCCTGCCCGTGCTCGCGGGTCCGGTGGAGGCCACCGCGCTCGGCAACGTGCTCGTGCAGGCCCGCGCGGCGGGGGTCTTCGGCGCGGATACCACCCTCGAGGAGCTGCGGGAGCTGGTCCTCCGCACGCATCCGCCCGTGCGTTACGCGCCGCGGCGCTGAGCCGGATCTGACGCAGCCAGGCCCGGCGCGGCGCCCGTCGCAGCGCCCTGGGATCAGGTCGCGATGCGGGCGATCCGGGCTTCGAGCCCGTGCCAGTCCGGAGCCGGGGCGTGCGCGGCGGGCGGATCCGGCAGGAGCCGCACCGGCGCGTGGCGGTACGTGCCCGCGACGATCGAGGCGGGCAGCAGTATGGCCGAGGGCGCAGCGGCGACGGCGGGCCGCGCGAGCCCTTCGACTTCCGGCGCCTGCGCGTCATCCTTAGACGACTGCGCCGCTTCCGGAGCGGCCACGACGGAACCACCTTCCCCAGGAACGGACCCCTCGGACGCCTCCGCAGGCTTCATGGATGCACCCAGCCCGAACGCGGCCAGTACCTCGTCGCGCACCTCGGCGATCGTCGAACCCTCGCGATCGCGGAAGTCCACGATCAGGTCGGCCTCCGCCTGGGCGGCCAGCGACCGGCGGGTGTCCGTGAACACGCTCTCGCCGCGGCGCAGCTCGACCTCGACGCCGCCGCGGTCCCGCACGATCGAGCGACGCAGCGTGCCCTCCGGCGCGGGGACCGGCACGAGGCGGATGCCGCGATCCTGCAGCGCCGAGCGGATCCGGTCGCCGTCGGCGTCCTCCGCGACCGGCGCGACGACGGTCAGGGCCATCGCATGTCCGAGCAGGGCGGTGGCGAGCTCCACGGCGTCACCGGTCACGCGCTCGCGCACCCCGCCGGGGTCACGGATCTCATCGACCCGCGCCTCGCCCACGACCACAACCCGATGCTCGGTCATGCCGCCCCCTCTCTCCGGATGATCCGGAGTCCTCCCAGGCTACTCCGGAGCGCCGCCCGGACCGGCGAACCCCGGGCCCTATCCTGGCGCCATGAAGACACGCAGCGTCGCGGTCGCTCTCACCGCGCTCGCCCTCGCCGCCGCTCTGGCCGCGTGCAGCCCGACGACCCCCGACGCCACGCCCGGCGGGACCCCGTCGGCGTCCGAGTCGGGTCCGGCATCGTCGACGAAGACGCCGGCGCCGGGGAAGAGCGGATCGCCGACCCCCACCCCGACCCCGACCCCGGTCGCGCTGCCGAAGGACTGCACCGCGATCCTGTCCGCCGACGTGCGCGCCCAGCTCGGCGACATCCCGTTGAACTCCCCCGCGTTCGGGCCGAGCGGCGTGCAGTCCGACGGGAGCCTGATCTGCATCTGGGCGGATCCTAAGGCCGACACGACGAACATCACCACGACGATCTCCCGCAAGGCCCGCGGCGAGGCGCTGGACATGCTGAACGGCCTCGTCAAGACCGAGGGCTACAGCTGCTACACACCGGACAAGGGCACGCGCTGCGAGAAGGAGTGGCAGGACCCGACCTATCCGGTCACCGATGGGCGCACGCTGTTCTGGCGCGACGACGTGCTCATCGACACCCGCTATTCGAACCTCGCCCCGGCGGGCTACACCTCGAGCATCGTGGCGAGCATCTTCCCCTGAGCCGGAACCGCCGATCCACGAATCCGGATCCCGAATACGCGAAGACCCCCGGATCCGTGTGGATCCGGGGGTCTTCGTCAGACGATCAGTCCGTCACCCGCTCACGCGGGCGCGCACCTCGATCAGTTGTAGGTGCCAGGCGTGATGTCGTCGGTCGAGAACGCGTCGAAGTCGACGTAGCCGAAGTCTCCGTCGGCGTACGCACCGTCGGATGCGAAGATCCGGTTCGGGTAGCGCTCGCTCTTGGCCTCCTCGGTCGCCTCCACCGTGATGTCGCGGTAGCGGCGCAGGCCGGTCCCCGCGGGGATCAGCTTTCCGATGATGACGTTCTCCTTGAGGCCGACCAGCGGGTCGCTCTTGCCCTCCATGGCGGCCTGCGTGAGCACGCGGGTCGTCTCCTGGAAGGACGCGGCCGACAGCCACGACTCGGTCGCGAGCGACGCCTTCGTGATACCCATCAGCTCCGGGCGACCGGACGCCGGGCGCTTGCCCGCCGCGACGGTCTCACGGTTGACGTCCTGGTAACGACGGGCGTCGAGCATCTCGCCGGGGAGCAGGGTCGTGTCGCCGTGGTCGACGACGGTGACCTTGCGCAGCATCTGGCGCACGATGACCTCGATGTGCTTGTCGTGGATCGGCACACCCTGGGAGCGGTACACGCCCTGCACGCCGTTGACGAGGTAGCGCTGCACCTCGCGGGCGCCCATGACGCGCATGACCTCCTTGGGGTCGAGCGTTCCGACCTGGAGCGGCTCGCCGACGACGACGTGCTGGCCGTCCTCGACGAGGAGCGTCGCACGCTTCAGCACCGGGTAGACCACTTCCTCGTCGCCGTTGTCGGGCGTGAGGATGACCTTCTTGGACTTGTCGGTCTCCTCGATCGTGATGCGGCCATCGGCCTCGGCGATCGGGGAGGCGCCCTTCGGGGTACGCGCCTCGAAGAGCTCCTGCACACGGGGCAGACCCTGCGTGATGTCACCGGCGGAGGCGAGGTGGAAGGTACGCATCGTCAGCTGCGTTCCGGGCTCACCGATCGACTGGGCCGCGATGATGCCGACGGCCTCGCCGATGTCCACCGTCTTGCCGGTGGCCAGCGAGCGGCCGTAGCACTGCGCGCAGACGCCGACCGCCGAGTCGCAGGTCAGCACGGAGCGGACCTTGATGGTCTCCACGCCGAGCGCGACCAGCTTGTCGATGAGCACGTCGCCGACGTCCTCACCGGCGCTGGCGAGAACCTCGCCGGCCTCGTTCACGACGTCGGACGCGAGCGTACGGGCGAACACGGAGTTCTCCACGTTCGCGTCGCGCACCAGCTCGCCGGCGCTGTTCGGCGCGGCGATCGGCAGCTCCAGGCCCTTCGACGTGCCGCAGTCGTCCTCACGGATGATGACGTCCTGCGAGACGTCCACCAGACGACGGGTCAGGTAACCCGAGTCGGCGGTGCGCAGAGCGGTGTCGGCGAGACCCTTACGGGTACCGTGCGTGGCGATGAAGTACTCGGCGACCGACAGGCCCTCGCGGTACGAGGAGATGATCGGACGCGGGATGAGCTCACCCTTGGGGTTGTTCACCAGACCGCGCATACCCGCGATGTTACGGATCTGCAGCCAGTTACCACGGGCGCCGGAGGAGACCATCCGGTTGATGGTGTTGTCGGTCGGGAAGTTCGCCATCATGGCCGCCTGGACGTCGTCCGTCGCCGCGGTCCAGATCTGGATGAGCTCCCGACGACGCTCGGCGTCGGTGATGAGGCCCTTGTCGTACTGACCCTGGACCTTCTCGGCCTGCTTCTCGTAGCCCGCGACGATCTCGCCCTTGTTCGGCGGGGTGACGACGTCGCTGAGCGCGACGGTCACGCCGGAACGCGTGGCCCAGTAGAAGCCGGCGTCCTTGATCCGGTCCAGCGACGCAGCCGTCTCGACCTTCGGGTACTCCTCGGCCAGCTTGTTGACGATCTGGGACAGCTTGCCCTTGTCGGCGACGCCGCGCACGAAGGGGTAGCCCTTCGGGAGCGTGTCGTTGAAGATCGCCTGGCCGAGCGAAGTGTCCACGAGGCCGTGGCGCTCGTAGCCCTCGGGGGCCTCGCCCTCGAGGAACGTCAGACCCGGGATGCGGATGCGGACCTTGGCCTGCAGGTCGAGGGTGCCCTCGTCCTTCGCCAGGATCGCCTCGCCCACGGAGCCGAATGCACGTCCCTCGCCGACGGCGCCTTCCTTGACCGTGGTCAGGTGGTGCAGGCCGATGATCATGTCCTGCGAAGGCAGGGTGACCGGGCGGCCGTCGGACGGCTTGAGGATGTTGTTCGAGGCGAGCATCAGCACGCGGGCCTCGGCCTGAGCCTCGACCGAGAGCGGCAGGTGCACGGCCATCTGGTCACCGTCGAAGTCGGCGTTGAACGCCGCGCAGACGAGCGGGTGCAGCTGGATGGCCTTGCCCTCGACGAGCTGCGGCTCGAAGGCCTGGATGCCCAGGCGGTGCAGGGTGGGGGCGCGGTTCAGCAGCACGGGGCGCTCGCGGATGATCTCCTCGAGCACGTCCCAGACCTCGGGGCGCATGCGCTCGACGGCGCGCTTCGCGGCCTTGATGTTCTGCGAGTGGCCCAGGTCGATCAGGCGCTTGATCACGAACGGCTTGAACAGCTCGATCGCCATCGTCTTGGGCAGACCGCACTGGTGCAGCTTGAGCTGCGGGCCGACGATGATGACCGAACGGCCCGAGTAGTCCACGCGCTTGCCGAGCAGGTTCTGGCGGAAGCGACCCTGCTTGCCCTTCAGCATGTCGCTGAGGGACTTCAGGGCGCGGTTGCCGGTGCCCGTGACGGGACGACCGCGGCGGCCGTTGTCGAACAGCGCGTCGACGGCCTCCTGCAGCATGCGCTTCTCGTTGTTCACGATGATCTCGGGGGCACCGAGGTCGATCAGACGACGAAGACGGTTGTTGCGGTTGATCACGCGGCGGTACAGGTCGTTCAGGTCGCTGGTCGCGAAGCGGCCACCGTCCAGCTGCACCATCGGGCGCAGCTCCGGCGGGATCACCGGCACGACGTCGAGCACCATGGCGGCCGGGCTCATGCCGGTCTCCAGGAACGAGTTCACGACCTTGAGGCGCTTGATCGCACGGATCTTGCGCTGACCCTTGCCCTCGGAGATCTGCAGGTGCAGCTTCTCCGACTCGGCCGCGAGGTCGAAGGCCGCGAGGCGGCGCTGGATCGCCTCGGCGCCCATGTGGGCCTCGAAGTACTGGCCGAACCGGTCCTGCAGCTCGTGGAAGACGTCGTCCTCGGGACGGAGGGCGCCCACCTCGAGGGTGCGGAAGTCCTCCCACACGCGCTCGAGCTTGACGATCGCCTCGTCAGCGCCCTTGCGGATCAGGGACATCTCCTTCTCGGCGGCGTCCTTGACCTTCTTCTTGGCGTCGGCCTTGGCCCCCTCGGCCTCGAGGGCCGCGAGCTCCTCCTCCAGCTTGGCCAGGCGCTCCGCGATCTTGGCGTCGCGGCGGTCGCCGAGCGTCTTCAGCTCGAGGCGGATGTTGTTCTCCTGGGTCGCCAGGTCGCGGTGACGCGCGTCCTCGTCGACCGAGATGACCATGTACGCGGCGAAGTAGATGACCTTCTCGAGGTCCTTCGGCGCCATGTCCAGCAGGTAGCCGAGGCGCGAGGGCACGCCCTTGAAGTACCAGATGTGGGTGACGGGGGCGGCGAGCTCGATGTGGCCCATGCGCTCACGGCGCACGGAGCTCTTGGTGACCTCCACGCCGCATCGCTCGCACACGATGCCCTTGAAGCGCACGCGCTTGTACTTGCCGCAGGCGCACTCCCAGTCGCGGGATGGGCCGAAGATCTGCTCGCCGAAGAGGCCGTCCTTCTCCGGCTTCAGCGTGCGGTAGTTGATGGTCTCGGGCTTCTTGACCTCGCCGTAGGACCACTTGCGGATGTCGTCTGCGGTGGCCAGACCGATGCGAAGCTCATCGAACGTTGTTGCGTCGAGCACTAGTTCTCCTGTGTCTCAATAAAAACTGTTGATTGAGGGCCCGAGGGCCCGTCGAATCGGTTCTGGCTCAGATCTCGTCGATCGAGGCGGACTCGAAGCGGCTGGAGATGTTGATCCCCAGCTCCTCGGCGGCGCGGAAGGCCTCGTCGTCGGTGTCGCGGAGGTTGACCGCCGTGCCGTCGGCCGAGAGGACCTCGACGTTCAGGCAGAGCGACTGCATCTCCTTCATGAGCACCTTGAACGACTCCGGGATGCCGGGCTCCTGGATGTTCTCGCCCTTGACGATCGCCTCGTAGACCTTGACGCGGCCGAGGATGTCGTCGGACTTGATCGTGAGGAGCTCCTGCAGCGCGTATGCGGCGCCGTAGGCCTCGAGCGCCCACACCTCCATCTCACCGAAGCGCTGGCCGCCGAACTGGGCCTTACCGCCGAGCGGCTGCTGGGTGATCATCGAGTAGGGGCCCGTCGAACGCGCGTGGATCTTGTCGTCGACGAGGTGGTGGAGCTTCAGGATGTACATGTAGCCCACGGAGATCTGCCCCGGGAACGGCTCGCCGGAGCGGCCGTCGAACAGGGTGGTCTTACCGGTCGAGTCGATCAGGCGCACGCCGTCACGGGTCGGCAGCGTCGAGTCGAGCAGACCGGAGATCTCCTCCTCGCTGGCGCCGTCGAACACCGGGGTCGCGACCTTGGTGCCGGGGGCGACGTCGAACGCCTCCTCGGGAAGGCGCGCGGCCCACTCCGGGTTGCCCTCGATCTTCCAGCCCTGTGCGGCGATCCACCCGAGGTGGGTCTCCAGCACCTGGCCGAAGTTCATGCGACCCGGGATGCCGAGCGGGTTCAGGATCACGTCGACCGGGGTGCCGTCGGCGAGGAACGGCATGTCCTCGACCGGCAGGATCTTCGCGATGACGCCCTTGTTGCCGTGACGGCCGGCGAGCTTGTCGCCCTCGGTGATCTTGCGCTTCTGGGCGATGAAGACCACGACGCGGCGGTTGACGCCCGAGCCGAGCTCGTCGTCGCCGTCCTCGGCGTTGAACTCCTTGACCGCGATGACGGTGCCCTGCTCGCCGTGCGGCACCTTCAGGGAGGTGTCGCGGACCTCGCGGCTCTTCTCGTTGAAGATCGCGCGGAGCAGGCGCTCCTCGGCCGAGAGCTCGGTCTCGCCCTTCGGGGTGACCTTTCCGACGAGGATGTCGCCGGGGCGGACCTCGGCGCCGATGCGGATGATGCCGCGCTCGTCCAGGTCCTTCAGGAGCTCCGGGCTGACGTTGGGGAGGTCACGGGTGATCTCCTCCTTGCCGAGCTTCGTGTCGCGCGAGTCGACCTCGTACTCCTCGATGTGGATCGAGGAGAGGGTGTCGTCCTTCACCAGGTCCTGGCTGAGGATGATCGCGTCCTCGAAGTTGTGGCCCTCCCACGTCATGAAGGCGACGAGGAGGTTCTTGCCGAGCGCCAGCTCGCCGTTCTCCGTGGCGGGACCGTCGGCGATGACCTCGCCGACCTCGACGCGCTCACCGGCCGAGACGACGACCTTCTGGTTGTAGGACGTGCCGTGGTTCGAGCGGTCGAACTTGCGGAGGTAGAACTCCTGCGTGCCGCCCTCGTCGAGCATGACCACGACGCGGTCCGCGGAGACCTCGGAGACCACACCGGCCTTGTCGGCGGTGATCACGTCACCGGCGTCGATGGCGGCGTAGCCCTCCATACCGGTGCCGACGTACGGCGACTCGGAACGGAGCAGCGGCACGGCCTGGCGCTGCATGTTGGCGCCCATGAGCGCGCGCTGCGCGTCGTCGTGCTCGAGGAACGGCACGAGCGAGGTCGCGACCGACACCATCTGGCGCGGGGAGACGTCGATGTAGCCGATCTCGTCGGGGAGGAACATGTCGACCTCGCCGGATCCGCCCTTGGGGCGGGCCAGCACGTGCGCCTCGGTGAAGCGGCCATCCGCGTCGAGCGGGGCGTTCGCCTGGGCGATGTTGAAGTCGACCTCCTCGGCGGCGGTCAGGTAGTCGATGTGCTCGGTGACCTTGCCGCCCTCGACCTTGCGGTACGGGGTCTCGATGAAGCCGAACGAGTTGATCCGCGCGAACGTGGCGAGCGAGCCGATCAGACCGATGTTCGGGCCTTCCGGGGTCTCGATCGGGCACATGCGGCCGTAGTGCGAGGGATGCACGTCGCGGACCTCGACGCCGGCGCGGTCGCGGCTCAGACCACCGGGGCCGAGGGCCGAGAGGCGGCGCTTGTGGGTCAGACCCGCGAGCGGGTTGTTCTGGTCCATGAACTGCGACAGCTGCGAGGTGCCGAAGAACTCCTTGATCGCGGCCACGACGGGGCGCACGTTGATCAGGGTCTGCGGGGTGATCGCCTCGATGTCCTGCGTGGTCATGCGCTCGCGGACGACGCGCTCCATGCGGGACAGGCCGGTGCGGACCTGGTTCTGGATGAGCTCGCCGACGGCGCGGATGCGACGGTTGCCGAAGTTGTCGATGTCGTCGGTCGCGAGGCGGATCTCCGCCTTCTTGCCACCGCGGATGCCCTCGAAGGTCTCCACGTTCGCGTGCAGGCGCACCAGGTACTTGATCGTCTCGACGACGTCCTTGACCGTGAGGACGGACTCGTCCAGCGGGGTGTCCAGGCCGAGCTTCTGGTTGATCTTGTAGCGACCCACCTTGGCCAGGTCGTAGCGCTTGGCGTTGAAGTAGAAGTTGTCCAGCAGCGCGCGGGCGGCCTCGGCGGCGACCTGCTCGCCCGGACGGAGCTTGCGGTAGATGTCGCGGAGCGCGTCCTCCTTGGTGAGGATCGTGTCCTTCGCCAGGGTCTCCTCGATCGAGGCGAAGCCGGCGAACTCGGCGAGGATCTCCTCGCTGGTGAGACCCAGCGCCTTGAGGAAGACGGTGACGGACTG
Source organism: Microbacterium sp. NPDC056052 (assembly GCF_042266785.1). Taxonomy (NCBI): domain Bacteria; kingdom Bacillati; phylum Actinomycetota; class Actinomycetes; order Micrococcales; family Microbacteriaceae; genus Microbacterium; species Microbacterium sp. NPDC056052. Next base: position 12,836 of record NZ_JBHJWV010000006.1, on the reverse strand, counting down.
CTTGCGCTTGCGGTCGATGCGCACGCCGACCTGGTCGCGCTTGTCGATCTCGAACTCGAGCCAGGCGCCGCGGGACGGGATGACGCGCGCGGAGACGATGTCCTTGTCGCTCGTCTTGTCGGGGGTCTTGTCGAAGTAGACGCCCGGGGAGCGGACCAGCTGCGAGACGACGACGCGCTCGGTGCCGTTGATGATGAAGGTGCCCTTGGCGGTCTGCAGGGGGAAGTCGCCCATGAAGACCGTCTGGGTCTTGATCTCACCGGTCTGGTGGTTCATGAACTCGGCCTCGACGTAGAGCGGGGCCGCGTAGGTCTTGCCGCGCTCCTTGCACTCCTCGATGGAGTACTTCTCGGGCTCGAGGTACGGGTTCGTGAACGAGAGCTGCATGGTCTCGCTCAGGTCCTCGATCGGGGAGATCTCCTCGAAGATCTCCTCCAGGCCGCTGGCCTGCGCAAGGTCCTTGCGGCCGGCCTTCTTGGCCTCCGCGACGCGCTGCTTCCAGGCCTCGTTGCCCACGAGCCAGTCGAAGGACTCGGTCTGCAGGGCGAGCAGGTCGGGGACCGTCAGCGTGTCGGAGATCTTGGCGAACGAGAGGCGGGAGTGGCCGCGTCCGTTCTTGGTGGTGGTGGGGGTGGATGCGTTGCGAGCAGCAGCCAAGGGAATAACCTCCGTGAGCCCCGAAGGGCGTCTCGATTCCTCGTCGTCAGGTGAGTGCGCCGCGTCACACGGCCGCACGCTGAAGGCGCTCTGTCGAGGAGCGAGGACGTACGGAGTCTGCCGACCACCATATGAGGGCAGGGAGGAGCGAGGCGCAAATATCAACTATAGGCCCGAAATCGCGACATGTCCAGCGCGATTCTTGACCTTCTGCCCCGAGGGGGGTATAACCACGAGCGCGCGGCGCCCGGACGCGTGCAGGCCACCTGGATCCGGTATCGTCGCGAACGTGCCCGAAACACCGTTGATCGCCTGCTTCGGCGAGGGCCTGGTGGCGCTCGTGCCCACCACGGCCGGTCCGCTGGAGAGCAATCGGACGTTCCAGCGCTCCCTGGCGGGCGCGGAGTGGAACGTCGCGCTCGCGGTCGCCTCGGCCGGTTCCCGTGCCGCCGTGGTCTCCCGGGTGGGCGATGACGGCTTCGGCCGCTTCCTGCTCGCCGAGCTCGTCCAGCACGGCGTCGACGCCTCCGCGGTCGAGATCGACCCCGCGGCCCCAACGGGACTCTACGTGAAGGAGCTCTCGGCCGAGGGCGAGGGGCCCGTGCAGAGCGCCATGCACTACTACCGGGCCGGATCCGCGGGCAGCCGGATCTCCCCCGCGACCCTGCACACGCCGGCCGCGGAGCGGGTGCTCGCCGATGCGGCCCTCGTGCACACGACCGGGATCACCCCCGCGCTGTCCGACGGCGCCCGCGCCGCGCAGGACGAGCTGTTCGCCGAGCGCGGCGACAGGCTGATCGGCTTCGACGTGAACTGGCGCCCTGCGCTCTGGCAGGGCCGTGAGGACGAGGCCCGCGAGCTGCTCGGCGGTTACCTCGCCGCGGCCGACGTGGCGCAGTGCAGCGCGCACGACGCCGAGGCCGTCTTCGGCACCGGGGATCCGGACCGCCTGCGCGCGCTGTTCCCCGCGCCCCGGCACCTCGTCGTCACGCGGGACGACGGCGCCACCGCGTTCGACGGCGCAGAGCGCGCCGACGCCCCCGCCACGCCGTCGACGGTGGTCGAGACGATCGGGGCCGGCGACGCCTTCGCGGCGGGCTTCCTCGCCGGAGTGCTCAGCGGGCTGTCGCTGAGCGGTTGCGTGGCCAGGGCCAACCGCATCGCGACCCGTGCGCTGGGGAGCACCCGAGACCACGTGGGCTGAGCAGGCCTCCCCGCCGGAGTCAGTCCGCCCCGCGGGCGTCAGACGCCGCGCACCGCACGACGGGTCGCGCGCAGCGGCCCCGTCACCGTCTCCCCGCGGTGCTGCACGACGCGCACGAACAGCAGGTCGAGCACCGCGAGCTGTGCGATCCTGCTCGACATCGCGGCCATCCGCAGCGGCGATTCCTTGGCCCGGGTGCCGAGCACCACCTCGGCCACGGCGGTGATCGGGGATCCTGGGGCGTTGGTCAGGGCGACCGTGAAGGCCCCCGCCGCGCGCGCCACCTCGGCGGCCCTGATCGTCTCCGCCGTCGCGCCGTCATGGGACACCGCCAGAGCGACGTCCTCCGCCCCGAGCAGCGAGGCACCCGTGATCGCGATGTGCGGATCCGGCGAGTGCACGGCGACGCATCCGATCCGGGCGAGCTTGAGCTGCATGTCCTGCGCGGTGAGCGACGAGGCGCCCTGCCCGAACAGGTGCACCTGCCTCGCGCCCGCGATCGCCGCGGCGACGCGGTCCAGCGCGGCGAAGTCGAGGCCGGCGACGGTGTGCTCGATCGCGCCGATCTCACTCGCCGCCAGCTTGGCCGCGACGGCCTCCACCGGGTCGCCGGGGTCGATGACCGCGTCGTCGAAGCCGAAGCGCTCCTGCTCGGCCTGCGCCCGCGCCACCGCGCCCGCGAAGGCGACGCGCAGCTCGCGGTACCCGCTGAAGCCGAGGGTCTGCGAGAAGCGCGCGACGGTCGACAGCGACGTGCGGCAGAGCTGCGCGAGGTCCGTGATCGCGAGATCCACGACGAGGGTCGGATCCGCGAGCACGCGCTCGGCGACCCTCGCCTCGGCAGCGCTCAGCCTCGGCAGCGCTCCGCGCACCACGGCGAGGACGTCTGCGTCCATCACACCCCCTCTGCCGCCCGAAGGGAGCGGATCATCGCGCGATGCCGACGAGCCTCTCTCGGGCGAGCTCGGCGCCGATCCTACTCGCGGAACCCACCTCGATCACCGGAACGCCCACGTCCTCCGCGGGAAGCCCGACGTTCACCGCCACGACATCGACCGCGCGCGCGGCGAACGCGGTGACGAGCGCGCGCTGCGCGGGGTCCGTGTCGATCCGGTCCACGAGCAGCGCGATCCGCCGGCCCTCGGCCTGCGCGAGCGCCGCGTCGACGGCCGCGCCGCGCCGCGCCTCGTCCAGGCGCGCGGAGTCGAGGCGCACCCTCGCGGCTCCCGCGGCGAGCGCCTCCGACACGTAGCCGGCGGCACTGTCCACGGCGAGCGTCGAGCTGCGGCGGGCGTCGACCACGAACGGGGCACCCGCGGTCGTCAGCCCTCCGCGCACGCGCAGCGCGCGGCGCACGATGCCGGGGCCGTCGTAGGCGGCGGTTCCCGCGGCCTCCGCAGACGCCGGTGCGGCGAGCTTCGCCGCGAGCCGCGCGACCCTGGCACCGGCCTCGGCCACCCGCTCCCGGGACAGGGACCCGTTCCGGAGCGCCGCGACGATCGCGTCCCGCGCGGTGCGGTAGTCGTGCTCGTCCTGATCCGGCAGGGCCGCCGCGCCGGGGTTCGTCGGGTTGCCGATGCAGAGCAGGTCCGCCCCCGCGGCGAGCGCGAGCACCCCTCCCCCGCCGATCCCGACCGACTCGCGGATCGCCGCCATGTCGAGCGCGTCGGTGATGATGACGCCCTCGAATCCGGCGCCCCGCAGCATGCCCAGAACGCGCGGGTTGAGCGTGGCGGGCTCCTCGCCCCACGCGGGGACGACGATGTGCGCGGTCATCACGGCGTCCACGCCGGCGGCGATCGCGGCGCGGAACGGCGCGAGGTGCACGCGCTCGATGTCGGCCGGATCCACGGCGATGCGCGGCAGGTCGTGATGCGAGTCGACGTGCGTGTCGCCATGCCCCGGGAAGTGCTTGACGCAGGCGGCCACGCCGCCCGCCTGGATGCCCTCGACGGTCGCGACCACGTGCCGCGAGACCAGGTCCGCGTCGGCGCCGAACGCGCGCACGCCGATGACCGGGTTGCGCGGATCCGTGTTCACGTCCGCGACCGGCCCCAGCACGACATCGGCGCCCACCGCGCGCACGCGGCGGGCGAGCTCTGCGCCGGTCGCCTCGGTCGCGGCCACGTCGTCCAGCGCGCCGAGCTGCGCGGCGCCGGGGAGGGTGGACCCTGTCGCGGCCTCGAGGCGGGTGACGCTGCCGCCCTCCTCGTCGATGCCGATGAGCGCCTGCGGGTTCGCGGCGCGGATCCCGGCGCTCAGGGCGGCGAGGTCCGGACCGATGTTCTGCGCGAAGTAGACCACTCCGGCGAGCCCGTGGTGCAGCGCCGCGTCGAGCCACGCCGGCACGGTGCGGCCGTAGAAGCCCGGCCACAGCACCGCGTTCGCGAGGCGCTCGAGCTCCGCGGTCCCGGCGTCGCCCTCTGAAACGTCGTCGTTCGCCTCTGCCACGCTCATCCCTTCACCGCTCCCGCGACGAGTCCCGAGGACAGGCGCCGCTGCACGATCACGAAGAAGATCATGACAGGCAGGGTGATGAGAGTGGAAGCGGCCATGATGCTCCCCCAGTCGTTGGAGTACTGGCCGAAGAACGACTTCAGGCCGATCGAGACCGTGTACTGGTCGGTTGCGCCGCCCAGCATCGTCATCGCGAAGATGAACTCGTTCCAGGCGGTGATGAAGCTGAACACGCTCGTGGCCACCAGGCCCGGCATCACGAGGGGCAGCAGCACCGAGCGGAACATCCGCCACCAGCTCGCGCCGTCGATGTACGCGGCCTCCTCGAGCTCGACGGGAACGGCCTGCACGAAGCCGCGCAGCATCCAGATCCCGAAGGCGAGCGACAGCGCCACGTACACGACCATGAGGCCGAGGATGCTGTTCAGCAGACCGAGGCTCTTCACCTGCAGGAACAGCGGGATGACGAGCGCCTCGAGCGGGACCATCTGCACGATGAGGATCATCAGCAGGATCGCGGTGCGGAACTTGAAGCGGAAGCGCGCGACCGCCACGGCGGCCAGCAGGCAGACGAAGCCGCTCACGAGGACCGTGACGAGCGCGACGATCACCGAGTTGCGCAGGAACGTCGCGAAGCCGCCGTCCGTGAGCACGAAGGCGAAGTTGTCGAGGGTGAACTCCTTGGGCAGGAGCGACTGGCCGCCGCTTGAGGCCTTCTTGTCGAAGGCGCTGGAGACCATCCAGTACACCGGGAACAGCGTGAACAGCATCACGGCGACGACCGCGATCACGATGCCGATGCGGCCGAGAATCGGATGACGCGATTTCACAGCTCGTCCTCCTTCATGAGGGAGCGGATGTACACGATCGTGATCCCGAGCAGGACCAGGGTGAGCAGCACCGCGAGCGCGGCGCCGAAGCCGTAGCGGTTCTGGCCGAAGGACTCCACGTACGACCACACGCCCAGGTTCAGCACCGTGCGGTTGCCGCCGTTGCCGCCTGGCATCAGATAGACCTGCGCGAAGACCTTGAAGTCCCAGATCGTGGAGAGGATGATCACGACGGAGAAGACGGGCTTGAGGGTGGGGAAGATGATCTTCCAGAACCGCCGCCAGGCGCCGGCGCCGTCCAGCGCCGCGGCCTCGAGCATCTCCTTGGAGACGCCGAGGAGGCCCGCGAGCACGGTCACGGCGACGAACGGGAAGCCGTGGTGCACGACGTTCAGCAGCACGATCGCGTAGAACGACCACTGGTTCGTGAACCAGTTCACCTGTCCGTCGATGAGACCGAGGTCCTTGAGGACCGAGTTGAACACGCCCTTGTCGGCGTCGAAGATCCACACCCACACATAGGTGCCGGTGACGGCGGGCATCGCCCAGGCGACCATGATGCAGCTGGAGACGATCGTGCGCCACACCGTGCCGAGGCGGGCCAGCAGCAGCGCGACCAGGGTGCCGACCGTGACGGTGACGAACACCGCGACCACGGCGAAGCCCACCGTGTTGGGCAGGACCACGGTCCACAGGGTCTTGTCGGTGAGCGCCTCGACGTAGTTGTCGAACCCGATGAAGTTGGTCCGGCCGGTGTTGATCTCACGCAGGCCGTAGTCCTGCAGCGAATAGATCACGACCTGGACGAGCGGCCACAGCATGAGCGTGGCCAGGATGAACAGGCCGGGTGCGAGCAGCAGCCACGGCCGCGCGGTCACCCAGCTGAGCTTCTTCTTCCGCGACGGCGGGCCGCCGGCCGCGGCCCCGGAGACGGACTCCGAGGACGCGGCCGGCCGTGGTGCGTGCACCGTGGACATACGTGGTTCCGATTACTTCTTGTTGAGCAGGTCGGTCATCTCGGACGCAGCGTCCTTCGAGGCCGCCGCGACGTCCTTCTGACCGCTGAGGATCGCCTGGATCATCGAGTTGGTCGTCTTCTTCGCCTGCACGGCGCCGAAGTTCGGGGTCACCGGCACCGAGGCGCCGCCCTCGACCATCTGCTTCGCGAACGGCGCGACCAGGGGGTCCGTCGACTTGAGGGACTCGGCCATGGCCGACTGCACGCCCGGGAAGTAGCCGGTCTCATCCGCCCACTGCGTGGCGAACTTGCCGGTGGTCATCATCTTCACGAACGCCCACGCGAGGTCGGGGTTCTTGGTGTTGTTGAAGATCGACAGGTGCGAGCCGCCGAGGACCGAGGGGGCGATGCCGCCGTCCTTGCCCGGGATGACCGCGGCGCCGAGCTTGCCCTTGAGCTCCGGGTTCTTCTCGATGAGCGACTTGGGCGTCCAGGATCCGGAGAGCATCATCGCGACGTTGCCCTGGCTGAACGCGTCGCGCAGATCGGTCTCCTTCCAGGTGGTCGCGCCGGCGGAGGAGAAGCCGTGCTTGAGCGCGAGGTCGGTGTAGAACTGGATGCCCTCCTGCGACTTCTTGCTGTCGAGCTGGCTCGTCCAGGTCCCGCCCTTGTCGGTGGCGACCTCGCCGCCCGCACCCCAGACCCACGGGTACACGAGGAACTCGGCGTCGCCGGGGACCGGGAACGCCATCATCTCGGGGTGCGCGGCCTTGATCTTCTCGCCGGCGGCGACGATGTCGTCCCAGGAGGTCGGCGCCTTGAGGCCGAGCTCGTCGAAGACGTCGGTGCGGTAGACGATCGAGCGCACACCGGCGTACCAGGGCATGCCGTAGAGCTCCTTGTCATAGGTGCCCGCGACCTTGAGGCCCTCGACGAGGTCCTTGGACAGGCCCTTCTCCGCGTCGACGTACTTGTCGATCGGCAGCAGCGCGCCGGCGTCGGCGAACTCGGCGGTCCAGGTGGTGCCGGTCTCCGCGACGTCGGGCGTGGTGCCGCCGGCGATCGAGGTCACGAAGCGGTCGTGGGCGTCCGCCCACTGCACCTCCTCGACCTTCACGTCCGCGCCGGTCTCCTTCTTGAACTCCGCCGAGACCGCGTCGTAGAACGCGGAGGAGTCGGGGTTGGTGCCCTTCATGATCCAGACGTTGAGCGTCTTGCCCTTGCCGTCGACGGGACCGCTGGTGGCTGCGGGGGTGCTGCCGCCGGAGCAGGCTGCCAGGCCCAGCGTCGCCACGACGCCGAGTGCCGCGACGGACAGAATGCGCTTGTGCATCGGGGAATCTCCTCTTTGAAACCGCTGGGCGAACGCTCCAGTAGGAAAAAGTATCCACGCTGAACAAACTCTCTGCAAGTTTCTTCCAAGCCTGTGATCGAGCCGTGACCTGCACGCCCCGCCCGCCATGCGGGCGCGGATCCATCGGCGGCGACGCGCACGACCGCACCGCCGTAGGCTCGTCGCATGGGCAGAGCGCGCGCGAAGGACACCGAGCATCCGGCCGCGCGGCTGGCATCCGGCGGGATCGCGCGGGTCGTCCCCGCGGAGTTCGGCGGCGGCTTCGAACTGCTCATCGAGGACACTCCGCAGTCCCACGTGGACCTCGCGGATCCCACCCACCTGCACTTCGAGTACATCGTGCGGATGGGCGCCCTGATCGACCAGCTCGCCTCCCCCGGCGCGCCGATCACGGCCGTGCACCTCGGCGCCGGCGCGATGACCCTCCCCCGCTACATCGCCACGACCAGACCCGGATCACGCCAGCAGGTCATCGAGCTCGAGGCCCCGCTCGTGGAACTCGTGCGCGAGCACCTCCCGCTGCCGAGGGGCGCCGCGATCCGCATACGCATCGGCGACGCCCGCGAAGGCGTGCGCCGTCTTCCGCCGGCGCTGAGCGGGGCGGTCGACCTGGTCGTCGCCGACGTCTACTCCGGGGCGCAGACCCCCGCGCACCTCACCAGCGTGGAGTTCTACGCCGAGCTCGCCCAGCTGCTCGGGCCCGGCGGCGTCCTGCTCGTGAACGTCGCCGACGGCCCTGGGCTCGCGTTCGCGCGCCGGCAGGTGGCGACCATCCGCGCGGTGCTTCCCGAGGTCGCGATCCTCGCGGATGCGCAGATCCTGAAGGGACGCCGGTTCGGCAATCTCGTGCTCGCAGCCTCGAGGGGCCCGCTTCCGGCCGACGCCCTGCCGCGCATCCTCGCCGCGGGTCCGCACCCGGCCAAGCTCGCGCACGGCGCCGAGGTGATCGCGTTCGCGAAGGATGCGGCGATCGTCACCGACGCGACGGCGGTGGCCTCGCCCCGGCCGGATGCCGGGCTGTTCCTGCGCTGACGCCCTCCCGCTCCCGACGGTCCGCGGCACGGGGTGCCTCCCGATCCGGTACCAGAGGCCGGTTTCTCACGGCACGCCCTGGGGCCTTCCCGGATGCGCCGGATCGGCAGGCAGACTGGAGGGCACGGCGAAGCAGTGCAGGAGGACGGGCGCGTGGGCTACATCAAGGGATACGACCCGGACTCTCTGCGCGAGCTGGTGGATCCGTCCGAGTGCGAGGCGCGTCTGGACGAGATCGCCGACCTGCGCAGCCTGCCGTCGATGCTCGAGCGGGTGTGGCTGCTGAAGGTCCTCGACCGCCTGGACGACGCCCTCCGCCTCGCGGATGAGGCCGTGCGGCAGGCCCGCATGGCCGGTACCAGGAAGGATCTGCTGCGTGCGCGCGTCCTGCGCGCGACCGTGCAGCAGTACCGCGGCGCGCACGCCGCCGCGGACCATGAACTGGCCGCCTGCGTGGCCGAGGCGGAGGGGCAGGGCTGGGTTCCCATCGCCGCCTTCGCGCATCAGCACCGCGGCCGCAACGCCTTCGAGGCCGGCGACTACGACCAGGCCAGGGACAGCTTCAAGCGCACGGTGTTCCTGCGCCGTGAGGCCGGAGCCGATGACACGGCCCTCGAGGCGGCCCTGCTCGCCGTCGACACGGTCGAACGCCGCCGCGACCCGGTCGCGGTCAACGGCTGATGCGGCGCTGATCGACGGCTGACGAGGGCGTCGTCGACCGCCGACTCCGCCCTGCGCACCGCGCCGGGCGCTGATCCCGGGGCGTTCGCACCGCAATGTCGCCGGCGTCCCCTAACGTGAATGCATGGCCGAGTTGGAACGAGTCCGGATCTGGGGCGAAGCGCTCATCCGGCTGCATCTCGATCCGAGCTGGTCGTTCGGCTTCGACAACGCCAAGCGCCGGGCCGGCGCCTGCAACTACCGCGACAAGCGGATCACCGTCTCGCGCTATCTCGCCGCGCGATTCGAGGACGACGAGATCCACCAGGTGCTCCTGCACGAGGTCGCCCACGCCGTCGCCGGGCACGACGCCGCGCACGGCGTCGCCTGGAAGCGCGTCGCCCGCTCCCTGGGCTACGAGGGCGGGACGACGCACCACGGCGAGACCGCGACCGAGCTCGCCCCGTGGGTGGGCCGCTGTCCGACCGGCCACGTGACGTACCGGCACCGGCGACCCACGCGGGCGTCCTCGTGCGCGCGCTGCTCGCGACGCTACGACGAGCGCTTCCTCCTGGTCTGGACCCGCCGCGAGATCACCGCGGCCGACCGCCGGGCGGCGGTGATGCCGCGATGACGTCGACGAACCTGACGCTGCGGCACGTGCAGCTGAAGTTCCGGATCCCCGCGAGCGCCGACGCCGCCTGGGCGGCACTGCATTCGCCCGCCGTGCTCACCGCGCTCTACGCGCCGGTGATCGTGGTCGAGCCGCTCACGCACGCGGACGAGGGGTCCCTGCTGCACAGCGCGGTGCGACTGCGCCTGTTCGGGCGGCTCACCGTCGGCACGCAGCTGATCGGGGCGTACGACGAGGTCCGCGAGCACCGCGGCGAGACCGTGCGGATCCTGCGCGACAGCGGCATCCCGCTCACCGGGCCGCTCTCCTCGCTCGATGTCTGGGATCACCGCATGGCCGTCTCGGAACTGCCGGACGGCCGGGCGCTGTGGCGTGACCGGCTCGTGTTCGCGGGTCCCGGATCCCTCCTGCTGCTGCCCGTGCTCTGGGCGGCGTGGCAGTGGCGCGGATGGCGGATCCGCCGTCTGTCCCGCACCTGGGACAGGGCCGCGGAGAACCCCCGCGGCCCTGCGCCGCTCAGTCCGCGGCGAGCGCCTCGACCGGGGCGACGCGGGTCGCGAGCCGGGTCGGGGCGGCCGAAGCCACGAGCGTGAGCACGGCCGTGGCGGCGACGATCGCGACCACGGGCGCCCACGGCACGACCGGCGGGATGAGACCTGCCGGGTGGAAGTCGGGAAGCGACGGGACGGAGCCGAGCAGCGACTGCGCGGCGATCCAGCCGTAGGCGACGCCCAGCACGAGGCCGGTCGCGGTCGCGGCGATCGTCACGTGCGCCGCCTCGAGCAGCACCATGCGGCGCACCTGGCGGCTGCTCAGCCCGATCGCGCGGAGCAGGCCCAGCTCGCGCCGGCGCTGCACGACGCCGATCGTCAGCAGGTTGACCAGCCCGACCGCGGCGATCACCGCCGACACCGCGACCAGCACCATCATCACGGTGCCGAACGCGTCGAAGGGCGCGAAGAATCCGGGCGGCAGCTCCTCGGCGCTCGTGCGCACGAGGAGCGCCTTGGCCGACTCGAGGGCGACCGCGAACATCGTCACGAGCGTGACGCCCATCACGACGCCGATCGCCATGCGGCTGGACCGCTCGGGGTGGCGCAGCGCGTTCTCCGCGGCGAGTCGGGCGGTCGCGCCGCGACCGAAGAGGCGTCCGACGAGTCGCAGCACGGGCGGCATCACGAGCACGGACCCGATCGCCAGCCCGCTGAACGAGAACACGCCGCCGAAGAACGCCACCACCACGCCGAGCGGCGAGGACAGCCCCACCACGACGCCGCCGGCCAGCAGCACGCCGCCGAGCACGAACATCGTGATCGCCCCGAGATTCCTGGTCCCGCCGGCGCCGGCCTCGGCGACCGTGCGCTCGGCGGATCCGGCGAGCGCCTGGAGCGGGGTGACGGTCAGCACACGCCGGGATCCGGCCCAGGCGGCCAGCCACGTGGTCAGCGCGACGCCGACGGCGGGGATCAGCGCGCCAGGCTGCAGCGGCGAGAAGCCCTGCGGCGAGTGCTCGAAGACGACCGATCCGATCGCGGCGCCGCCCCAGCTCAGCAGGACGCCCGCGGCGAGCCCCAGCACGGCGCCGATGATGCCGACGGTGAGGCCCTGCCCCGCGACCTCCGACCGCTGCGACCGCGCCGAGGCGCCGATCAGCCGCATCAGCGCGATGCGCCGGGTGCGGCCGGCCACGATGGTCGCGAACGTGTTGGCGGTGACGATCGCGGCGACGTACATCGCCACGGCGGTGAGCAGCACCGAGAGGATCCGCACGACGTAGTCGAGGGTCTCGCTGTCGCCGAGGAAAGGATCGTTCTGCAGCAGGGCGCCCAGGTAGAACGTGGTGTCGACGAGGATGACGCCGAACGCGGCCGTGAGGGCGGCGACGAACACGCTCGAGCCCATGCCGCGCTCCCGTAGGAACGCGAGCCGCGAGGGGGTCAGCGGCGTCTCGAGCAGCGTGGGGGCGAGGGCGGTCATGCGAGTGCTCCACTCGGCTGCGCCACGGTCGCCGACGCGGTGGCCGCGGATGCGGCGGTCGTGGCTGGCGCGACGGTCGCGGGTGCGGCGGTCGGAGCCGGCGTGCCGCCGGAGAGCATGAGCGCGGCGATCTCGTCCGCGGTGCGGCGCGGGTGGTCGGCGACGATGCGGCCGTCGCCGAGGAACAGCACCCGGTCGGCGTAGCTGGCGGCGACCGCGTCATGCGTGACCATGGCGATCGACTGGCCCTGCTCGCGGCTCGCGGTGGAGAGCAGCTGCAGCACCTCGCGTCCTGAGGCGGAGTCGAGGTTGCCGGTGGGCTCGTCCGCGAAGACGAGGTCCGGCGCGGTGGCGAGCGCGCGGGCGATCGCCACGCGCTGCTGCTGCCCGCCGGAGAGCTGGTGCGGGCGGTGCCGTAGCCGCGGCCCGATGCCGAGGATCTCGACGAGGGAGTCGATCCGTGCCCGCTCGATCGCGGAGGGGCGCCGTCCGTCGAGCTCGAACGGCAGCAGGATGTTGCCGAGCGCGTCGAGGGTCGGCACGAGGTTGAACGCCTGGAAGATGAAGCCCACCCGGCGGCGGCGGAGGATCGTGAGGTCGAGGTCGCCGAGACCGGTGATCTCGGTGTCGCCGATCCACGCCCGCCCGCGGGTCGGGGTGTCCAGGCCCGCCATGATGTGCATGAGCGTGGACTTGCCGGAGCCGGATGCTCCCATGATCGCCGTGAACTGACCGCGGCGGATGCCGACGCTGACGTCGTCGAGGGCGCGCACCGCACCCTCGCCGGATCCGTAGGTCTTGGTGAGGTGCTGTACGCGGGCCGCAAGACCCAGGTCGGTCGTCGTGATCTCCATGTCTTCGACGCTAAGGATCCGCCCCCGTCCGCCGCGTCGCTCTCTGGATCCATCCCCGTACATCGCAAGGATGATCCCGCGCCCCTTCCCCGCATCTCCTACTTCCGAGTCGTCCCTGTGAGCGCACGCCAGGGGGTGCGCTCACAGGGACGCCTCCGGAGGGGGCGGGGCGCAGGCGGGGGTGGTCGGTGGGCGCGGGGGAGCGAACGCCCGCCCGAT
>NZ_JBHJWV010000005.1:196344-352060 GCF_042266785.1 Microbacterium sp. NPDC056052 | reverse complement strand
CGCAGAGGTCGGCGCGCAGCTGATCCATGGTCCTCTCGTCGCCGGGGGCGCCGAGACCGTCCGGATCCGGCGTGACCCCACCGGCCTCGTCCTTCGCGGCCTGCGCGTTCGCGACCGCGATCATCCGGGCCTGCTGTGTGAGCCGGTCGTAGATCCCGTCGATGATCGCGGCGGAGTGGATTACCCCGAGCGCCTTCTGCCCGTCGCCGAGGTCTTCCCGCCACACCCGACGGTCCTCTTGCGCGTCCCGGTGCCGTTCGGTCAGGCTCCGCGGGGCGAGGCGTTCCGCGACGCGTTCGACGATCCGTTTCGCCCGGTGCGGGGTCTCACCCGCACACGCCTCCACCGCAATCCCTTCGAACTCCGCCCGCACCGTCTCGTCGAGGCGGGCGCCGGCGTCCTGGATCACCCGGACGTGGGCGGCGTTGATCCGCGCCTCCCCGAACGCCCGCATCGTCTCCGGGAACTTCGTCATCAGATCCGCCGCGCGCATCATGCGGGCCTGCACGACCCGGTCCGACATCCGCAGCACCCCGGCCAGCTCGGCCGCAACGCTGCGCGCCGCGATCTCCACCGCCTCACCCCGCACGGAGGCGCTACCGGCGTCTCTGGCGGCGATCTCCTCGGCCACGCGTTGCGCGGCGGCGAGCTGCGCGTCCCGCAACGCCTGGAACCGGATGATCGCCCCCTCCGCCGCCGCCACCCCCTCCCTCAGCATGCGCAGCACCGTGACCGGATCCACCGGGTCCACCCCGGGATCCATCACCGCACCCGCCGAGTTCGTCATGCGTCAAGTCAACACGGGGCCACCGACATTCCCACCCCGGAAAGCGTCCCCTCAACAGGCGAAACATCACAAACAGATCACGTCTTGATCGTGCGGAGGGGCGCCGATCAGGGGAGCGTGTCGTGCGGTGGGGCGTCGATCAGACAGGCACGAATCGACCGGACGCGGGGAGTCGATCGGACGCGACGCGTGGATCAGACGCGGGCGTTCTGCCGGGGGATCCAGACCTGCTTGATGATGATCAGGATCGACGCGGTCACCGGCACCGCGATGAGCGCACCCAGCAACCCGAGCAGCGTGCCGCCCACGAGCGCGCCGATCACGACAAGGGATCCGGGGATCGAGATCGCCCTGTTCATCACACGCGGAGTGATGACGTACGCCTCCACCTGCATGTAGACGAGGTAGATGAGCGCGAAGATCAGAGCCATCAGCGGGGAACTGAACAGCGCGATGCCGGTGCCGATGATCCAGAACAGGATCGGGCCGACCAGCGGGATCATCGTGATGAGGAAGGCCACGGTCGCCATCAGGGGCGGGAACGGCAGTCCGAGCACGAGGTAGAGCACGAAGACGAGGGCCGCGTTGATGAGTGCGAGCACCACCATTCCCATCACGTAGCCGCCGACCGAGTCGGTGATCTGGGTGGTGATCCGCGAGACGTTCTTGCGGTCGCGCGCCGGAGCCAGCTGCAGCAGGCCGCTCTTCATCGAGGGCAGCGTGGCGAGGAAGTACAGCGTGAGGACGATGACGATGAGGCCGCCGGAGATGCCGGTCGCGATCGCCGCGCCGACCTGCAGCGCCGCGTTGCCGACCTGCAGTGCGCCGCCGCCGAGCTGCATGAGCTTGTTCGGGTCGCTGAGGAACTTCTGCACCTCGGCCATGAGGTCGCTCACGCCGCCGCCGAACTGCCCCTGGATCCAGTGGTACAGATCGCTGTGCAGGAACTCCTGGATCGTCGACGGGATGGACTTGACGAACTCCGCGATCTGCGTGACCACGACGGGGACGATCGCGAGGATGACGAGCACGAGCGCGAGCGCGAACCCGACGATCACGATCACGACCGACCACGCGCGCGAGACGCCGCGCCGCTCGAGCCACCGGACGGCCGGATCGAGGCCGAGCGCGGCGAACAGCGCGAACGCGATGTAGATGAGCACGGTCGACAGGCTCGTCAGAGCCAGCCCGAGGAGGATCGCGGCGAGACCGCCCAGGGTGACGAGGAAGCCGAACGCGAACGGGCGGTCGATCCGGGTCCAGAACGAGGCGCGCGGCGTCCCCGGCTCGGCGACCGGCCGGGGCGTGTAGTCGCCCTCGGTGTGGTCGTCTGCGGCGATGGTGTCGGCCGGGGCCGTCGCGGCGGCGCGTTCGCCCTCTTCCGCCTCTGCGACAGCGCTGTTTTCGAGGCCGGAGTCATCGCTGGTCATGGCTTCACTTTAGGGGAGGGGTGTGCGGGCCGGCGGGTGCCCGCCCCGCACTTCCGAGGTTCCCGGTCGCGTCACGGCGGGTCCGTCGCGGGGCGGGACGGGTTATCGTCGGAGGGATCGCACGTCCGCCGCCCGGTGAGGAGCCCCGATGTCCGCCCCCGATCCCCGCACCGAACTGCTGCGACTGCGCGCCAGCATCGACAACATCGACGCCGCCCTCATCTTCATGCTGGCCGAGCGGTTCCGCTGCACGCAGCAGGTCGGCGTGCTCAAGGCCGAGCACGAGATGCCGGCCTCGGATCCGGGCCGCGAGGAGCAGCAGGTCGCGCGTCTGCGCGCCTTGGCCGAGGAGGCTCACCTGGATCCGGAGTTCGCGGAGAAGTGGTTCAACTTCGTCGTCGCCGAGGTCATCCGCCACCACACCGAGGCCGCCGAGTCCCGCTGATCCGGCGGACCGGCAGGCGAAGGCCGCCGAACGCAGGACGGACAGGCCTCCTGCGGGCGGTGTTCGTGGTGCGCCGCGCGTCGCCGGACGGCAATTCGGGGTGACGGAAAGTGCGTGTTTTACCGTAAGATCGATCATGGTCGCGCATATGACGTCGACCAAAGCCGCCGAGGAGGACGCATGACCGACCCGAACGAGAAGCTCGCCCCCGGCGCCCACATGCGCGCCGAGCTCGACTCGCAGCCCGAGACGTGGGAGCGCGCGGTCGGCATGACGGCCGAACAGGCGCTGCTGCCGGCGAAGGGACAGCGCGTCGCCGTGATCGGCTGCGGCACCTCGTGGTTCATGGCCCAGTCCTACGCCGCGCTACGCGAGCGCGCGGGCTTCGGCATCACCGACGCCTATGCCGCGAGCGAGGCGTTCATGGATCGCGGCTACGACGCGGTCGTCGCCCTGACCCGCTCCGGAACGACGACCGAGGTGCTCGAGCTCGTCGACGAGCTCAAGGGATCCGGATCCGCCCCGCGCATCGTCGGCGTCATCGGCGACGCGACCTCGCCGCTCGTGGGCATGGTCGACGACGCGATCCTGCTGCCGTTCGCCGACGAGCAGTCCGTCGTGCAGACCCGCTTCGCGACCACCGCGCTCGCGCTGTTCCGCGCCTCGCTCGGCGAGGACCTCACCACCGCCATCGCCGACGCCCGCACCGCGATCGACGAGGTGGATCCGACCCTCGCCGGCGCCGAGCAGTACACGTTCCTCGGCCGCGGCTGGACCATCGGCCTCGCGCACGAGGCGGCCCTGAAGATGCGCGAGTCGTCGCAGTCGTGGACCGAGTCGTACCCGTCGATGGACTACCGTCACGGTCCGATCGCGATCGCCGCACCCGGCCGCATCACCTGGCAGTTCGGCGCCGCGCCTGAGGGCCTGGACGCCCAGGTTGCCGCGACCGGCGGCCGCTGGGTGCAGCACGCGATCGACCCGATGGCCGACCTCGCGCGCCTGCACCGCGTGGCGCTCGACCGCGCGCTGGCGAAGGGGCTCAACCCCGACGAGCCGCGCAACCTCACCCGCTCGGTCATCCTTGAGGACTGAGAACCGGCGATGACGATCCCCTCCGGCGACGCCCGCGCGCACGAGGCGGCGGAAACCGCCCGGGCCGTGCCCGATGTGATCACCGATGCCTCGGGGGACCCCCTCGTCCCGCGTCTGGATCCGAGATCAGCGGCCGAGCTCGGCGCGGGCGCCCCCGTGCTCGCGTTCGACGTCGGCGGCACCGACATCAAGTCGGCCCTCTTCGACGCCGGGGGAGCCATGCTCGGGCTGCGCCGCACGCCGACGCCGGATCCGGGGACCGATCTCCCGGAGCGGCTGATCGCCCGGCTGGTCGAGCTCGGCGCGCAGCTGCGCGAGGAGCATCCAGGGGTGGATCCGGTCGCGGTCGGGCTCGTCGTCCCCGGCATCGTCGACGAGGTCGCCGGTGTCGGCGTCTTCGCCAGCAACATGGGCTGGCGGGACGCACCGATCCGCGCGCTCGCGGAGGAGGCGTTCGGCCTGCCGGTCGCCTTCGACCACGACGTGCGCACGGGCGGCTGGGCCGAGCATGTGCTCGGCGGCGCGCGCCCATACCCGAACTCGATCGTGCTGATCATCGGCACCGGGATCGCCGGCGCGCTGCTGCTGGGCGGAGTGCCCTTCACGTCCGGCGGCTACGCCGGCGAGGTCGGCCACTCCCCGGTCGCGGACGAGCCGCTGTGCCCGTGCGGCGCGCGCGGCTGTCTCGAGGCCATCGCCTCCGCAGGCGCGATCGCCCGCCGCTACACCGCACGCAGCGGGATCGCCGTGGAGGGGGCGAAGGAGGTCATCGCGCTCGCCGCCGAGGGCGACGAGGCCGCCGCCGAGGTCTGGAACGAGGCGCTCGACGCGCTCGCCCTGTCGCTCGCGCAGCTCACCGCGGTCGTCGCGCCGCAGGCCATCGTGATCGGTGGCGGGCTGTCGCGCGCGGGCGGTGCGCTGTTCGACGAGCTCCGCGCGCGCCTGAGAGCGCGCCTCAGCTTTCACCGGATCCCGGAACTGGTGCCCGCGCAGCTGCTGGGCAACGCAGGGATCCTGGGTGCGGCGCTGCGCGCGAGGAGTCTCGGATGATCGTCACCGTCACGCCGAATCCCGCCCTGGATCTCACCTGGCACGTCGATCGGATCGTGCCGGGCGGGACCCATCGCGCCGACACCGGCATCTCCCGGGCGGGCGGCAAGGGCCTGAACGTCGCCCGGGTGGCGCACGCGCAGGGCGCCGCCGTCCTCGCGGTCGCGACTTCGGGCGGGGCGACGGGCGCCGAGTTCGCCGCCGAACTGGCCTCTTCCCCGGTTCCGCACGAGCTCGTCCCCGTGCAAGGGGCGACTCGCCGGAGCGTCGCACTGGTCGACGAGCATCTCGGCGACACCACGATCGTGAACGAGCGCGGCGTCAACCCCACGACGCGGGAGTGGGAAGCGCTGAAGGTCGCCGTGGTGCGTGCGCTGGATGCCACTCCGGTCCCTGAGCCTGTCGAAGGGCCCGGCTCCGCGAGCGCTCCTTCGATCACGAAGGCGACCAAGCGCGTCCTCGTCCTCTCCGGATCCCTTCCGCCCGGGGCTCCCGACGGCCTGCTGCCGGCGCTCATCCGGATCGGCCGCGACGCCGGCGCGATCGTGATCGCCGACACGTCCGGGCCCGCGCTCCTCGCCGCCGCCGACGCCGGCGCGACCGTGCTCAAGCCCAACACCGCCGAGCTCGCGGAGGCCACCGGCATCGCGGACCCCATCGCCGGCGCGTGCGAACTGCTGCACCGCGGAGCATCGCTGGTCCTGCTCTCCCGCGGGGCGGACGGGATGCTGGCGGTCACCGCCGACGAGGTCGTGCGCGCCCGGCTGGCGCACCCTCTCGCGGGCAACCCGACCGGCGCGGGCGATGCCGCCGTCGCCGCCTGCGCCGTGCTGATGGCGCAGGGCGAGAAGGACCCGGTCGCGCTGCTGCGCCGTGCGACCGCCTGGTCGGCCGCCGCCGTGCTGATGCCCCTCGCGGGCGAGATCCATCCGTCCTGGCCCGACCTCGAGGACTCCCTGATCGTCGACAGCCCACCGCTGACGGCGCTGAGCCGACCGTCCACCGAAAGGACACCCCGATGACCCTCGTCTCCGCCCGCGACCTCGTGCACGACGCGGCCCGCCGCGGCACCGGCGTCGGCGCCTTCAACGTGATCCACCTCGAGACGGCCGAGGCGCTGGTCGCCGCGTCCGTGCAGGCCGAGCTGCCCGTGATCCTGCAGATCTCGCAGAACTGCGCCGATTACCACGGCGGTCTCGAACCGATCGCGCTCGCCACCCTCGCGGTCGCGCGCCGCGCCGCCACCCCGGTCGCCGTGCACCTCGACCATGCCGAGCGTCCCGAGCTCGTGGACGAGGCCATCGCCCTGGGCTTCGGCTCCGTGATGTTCGACGGCGGCGCGCTCGACTACGCCGAGAACGTCGCGCTCACCGCGCAGGTCGTCGAGCGCGCCCATGCCGCCGAGGTGTACGTGGAGGGCGAGCTCGGCGAGGTCGGCGGCAAGGACGGTGCGCACGCGCCGGGCGTCCGCACGGATCCGCAGGAGGCTCGGGCCTTCGTCGCGGAGACCGGTGTCGACGCCCTCGCCGTGGCCGTGGGGTCCTCGCATGCGATGACCGACCGCACCGCGGCACTCGACCTCGATCTCATCGGCCGCCTGCGCGAGGCCCTGCGCGGCGCGGGGGAGGACGGTGTCGACGTGCCGCTCGTGCTGCACGGCTCCAGCGGTGTGCCGGATGACGCGATCGCGGCGGCGGTGCGCGCGGGCATGACGAAGATCAACGTCTCGACGCATCTGAACGGCTTCTTCACGCGCGCGATCCGGGAGAGGCTCGAGGCGGATCCGCGCCTCGTCGACTCGCGGAAGTACCTGGCCCCCGCCCGCGACGCCGTCGCCGGCGAGGCCGCGCGGCTGCTGCGCCTGCTCGCCGGATCCGGGGCCGGCAGATGAACAGGGCGAACCGGCTGACGGCGATCCTCGACCTCCTCGCCGCGCGGGGGGACGTGTCTGTCGAGGAGCTCGCGGAGCGCTTCGACGCATCCGCCGCCACGATCCGCCGCGACCTGGACAGCCTGTCCGAGCGGCGGCTGCTCACCCGCACCCACGGCGGGGCGGTGGCGCAGTCCGTCGCGTACGAGCTGCCGATCCGGTACAAGAGCCATCAGCGCACCTCGCAGAAGGAGCGCATCGCGCAGGCGGCGTCGGCGCTGGTCGCACCCGGATCCGTGGTGGGCCTCTCCGGCGGCACCACCACGACGGCGATCGCGACGGCGCTCGCGGCCAGGGAGGATCTCGCCGACCAGGGGCTCACGGTGGTGACGAACGCCGTGAACATCGCCGCCCAGCTCGCCACACGCCCCGACATCAAAGTCGTGGTGACCGGCGGGGTGATCCACTCCCGCAGCTACGAGCTCGTGGGCCCGTTCGTCGAGCAGCTGCTCGCGGGCATCGCGCTCGACATCGCGTTCATCGGTGTGAATGCGATGTCCGTGGAGGGCATGGCGAGCACGCACGACGAGCGCGAGGCGGCCGTGAACCGCCTGATGGCGAGTCGCGCGCGACGTGCGGTGATCGTCGCCGACTCGTCGAAGATCGGCGCCTCCGCGTTCGCCGCGGTCGGCGGCGCGGATCTCTTCCCCACGCTGCTGACCGACGACGGCCTCGCGCCCGCGGACCGGCGCTCGCTCGGCGACGCCGGTTTCGACGTGGTCCTGGCGGACTGACCCGGACCCCGGACCCCGGACCCCGGACCCGATCCGGATCCATCGGCGCCTGCTCGAGCGGAGCGACCTCGGCCCGAGCAGGCGCTTCTCACGCGAGCAGGGTGTCGCCGATGAATCCGTCTTCGGCGCATCCGGGCGGAACGGCGAAGACGGCGGATCCGATGGGCGTCGTCCATTCGTTGAGGAGGTCGAGCTCGTCGAGGCGACGCTGCATGGGCGTGAACTGCTGCTCGACGTCGGCCTGGAAGGAGACGAAGATAAGGCCTGAGTCGGAGATCTGAGTCCCGATCGGCCGTTCGTCGTAGTTGTAGGCGCGGCGGAAGATGCGTTCGGATCCGTCGCCGCGAGCCCGCCGCATGTGCGCGAACGGGGGGATGACCGGGAACCCGATGGATGTCTTCGCCTCGAAGTCCGGCTCGTCGAACTCGTCGGTTCCGGTGAGCGGCGCCCCGTTCGCGAGGGTGCGCCCGATGCTCGCGTCGCGGCCGGAGCGGTCCAGGCGATCCCACTTGTCGAGATCCATCCGGATGCGGCGCACGACCATTCCGGTGCCGCCCGCGAGCCAGCCGTCCGTGGTCCAGACGACCTCGTCGAAGTCGTCCGTCCCCGGCCGGGGATTCGTGGTCCCGTCGACCTGACCGAACAGGTTGCGCATCGTGGTGCCGGGCCGCTCGGTGCCGTACGCGCGTCGGAACCCCTGCTGGGTCCATCGCACGTCCGCGAAACCGCGTGCATCTTTCAGCAGCATCCGGGTGGCATGGGCGACCGTGAGGGGATCGTCCCCGGCGATCTGGAGCAGCAGGTCCCCGTCGGAGAATTCCGGACGCAGCTGATCCATGCGGAAGGCAGGCAGCGGGCCCAGCCATGCCGGGCCGGATCCGCTCGCTCGTGCCACCAGGCCTGGCCCGAACCCGAAGGTGACCGTCAGACGCGCGGGCGCGTGCGACAGTTCCGGTTCGGAATCCGCCAGGGCGGGCTTGCCCTGGGTGAGCCGGGCCGCATCGTCGGTCAGGATCCGCAGCAGACGGGTGAGTGCCACCCGGTCGACATCGCCGTGGAGGTCGAGAGCGATGAACGCCCCGTGCGCCTGCGCGTCGGTGTCGACGCCGGCCTGATGCACGCCGAAGAACGGCACGGTGCTCTCGCCGTTCATGGGTGCGGCCGCGGCGACGGGCGTCTCCTGCCGACGGTTGAGGGCGAGGTCCACGCCGACCGCGGCGACCGCGCCGGCCCCGGCGACAGCCCCTCCGAGGAGGAACTGCCGCCGGGTCGACCCGGTGCGACGGGTGCGGGCGCCCTCAGCGGGCGCGGGCATCAGTGACCCGCGCCCTTGTGGCCGTCGTCGTAGTTCTCGTTCGCGCCCGAGTAGTCCTTCACGGGTGCCGTGAAGGTGTACGTCGAGCGGTCGGAGAACGTGAGCGTGAAGCTGGCCTCCGCCCCGGCCTTCAGCGGTGCGGTGAGATCCATCAGCATGATGTGGTTCGCGCCCGGCTCGAGAGCGAGCTCGCCACGCGCAGGGATGACGAAGCCGCCCTCGATCTCCCGCATGACCATCTCGCCCGAATCGTTCGCGACCGTCTCATGCAACTGCAGCATGTTCGACGCATCCGAGGCGACGGAGACGACCGTCACGTCGTCGCCGCTGCTGTTCGCGAGAGTTCCGAACGTTGCGGACATGCCGTCCGCGGCCGACTTCACCCAGGCGTTCTCGATGGTGACGACATCGCCCGCGGGTGCGGACGTGGCCGGTGCGGGTGCTGCGGATGCGGCGCACCCGGTCAGCGCGAGCAGCGAGACGGCGGCGAGCACGGTGAGGCGGGCAAGCCTGGTCGCGGTGTTGGTGGTGGTGTTCATGGTCGTTGTGCCTTTACAGATCATCTGCCGCGGACTCGCCGGTGTCCGGCGTCGCGGCTTCCGTCCGAGGACGGCGAAGGAATCGGAACAGGACGAAACCGAGCGCAGCGATCGCCGCCCCGGCTCCGCCGATGAGCAGCACCCGCAGGGCGCCGCTGGATTCGTCTGCGATCTGATCCGACGTAGTGGTCCTGATCTCCGGACGTGCCGACGTGCTTCCCCTGCCGGCGGTGGTTCCCGCGGGCAGGGGATCGGCGTCGCCGACCGTGAACGGGACGACTCCCGCGATCGGGTGCCCATCCGCGGACACGACCTGCCACCGCACCTGATATCCGGAGACAGGCATGCCCGGCTTCAGCTCGACGGTCACGATGTTCCCGACCACTTCGGCCCGGCCGGTCGCCCAGTTCGTGTCGGAGTCGTCGACGACGAGCACCACGGCGCCGAGGCCCGTGTCATCGAGCGCGAGGAGATCGCCGGAGAAGGTCATCGAGATGCTCGTCGGCGCGACGGCGAGCTGTTCGCCGACGCCAGGAGTGCTCGAGACCAGCTGGTCATGGGCGGACGCGGGTGACGCCGTCGTGAGCACGACGACGGATGCCAACGCCAGCCCCGCCGCATACCTGCGGAAAGGGGACATGAGTCAAGGACCTCTCGATGGACGCCGATACGGCGTCGTTCCTACGTTCAGATCGCCGCGCGCGAGACCGCGCGGGCAGGACGCACTGCACGACGGAGACGTCGCCAGCGCGGTTCGGATCAGATCGCAGCGAGAACAGGCGGCGCGCGCCCGCGCAGCGTCGCCAGGCGAGGGGCATCCGCAGGGCGCACGACGTCGAACGCGCCCCAGAGGGCGGGCTTCGTCTCGTGCGACGGGGCGACGACGACCGCGACGGTGCGCCGGTGCAGCCAGCGCACGGCCTGCCCGGCCAGATCGCGGATCGCGAGGACGAGTCTCTCGCCCCAGTGCAGTGCGGCGATCGTCATCGCTGCGGCGACCGCGTGACCGACCCACATGCTCCCGTCCGCGGCCACTACTTCCGGGAGGACTCCCGATGCCTCGGGCAGCGCCTGCGTCATCCCGTGCACATGCGGCCTCGGCGTCTTGGACGGCGTGATCGTGCCGAGCACGAAGAGCGCGTGGAACAGGAACTGGCTCGCTCCCACCGACAGCCCGAGGCGGATCAGTGAGAGCTTCCGCCCGGCGAGCAGGACGCACACCATGAGCGACAGCAGCCAGGGCACGAGCAGTCCGAGGGGGCCAGGCATCTCGCCGCCGCCCGTGATGTGACCGGCCAGGGCGATGAAGATCGAGAGCGTCGCGGCCGCAAAGCCGCGGATGACCGCAGGCTTCCGGGACGCGAACACGCACCCAGTCTGTCACGAGTGCCGGAACTCCCCGTCCGACCCACGATCCGCGGCTCGTCCCCCACCGCCCGCCGGAAACCGGAGTTCTGCACAGATCGCATGCAGCTCTCACACGCGAGGCATTCCCGTGACATCGTGGGTCCCGCGAGTGAGAATGGGGCATGACCATGACGGAACCGCAGGTGTGGACGCTGATCGGAGTGTTCGCGGCGGTCATGCTCGGAGGCATGACGCTCATGACGACGCTGCTGACGCGCACGATCTCCGCGAAGTCCGACGCCGCCGACAGCCGGATCGAGACCCTTCGCGTGGAGATGAACGCGCGATTCGACACGATGGACGTGAAGTTCTCGACGCTCGACAAGGAAGTGGCGACTCTCGCCGAGCGGTTCTGGCGCTCCTGAGGAGCGCACGCGGCCGAGGAGGTAGCGGGGCAGCAGCATCATCGCTCCGAGCGTCACTGGCACAGCCATGATCGCGAGGACTCCGCCTGTTGTCCGCGTCCGCCGGCCCAGCCCTTCGTAAGGTTCCGTAACCGTCGTGTTGCGACATCGCACCCAGCGATTCGCGACCGAATGGTCATCTGAGCCGCGGGCGGCGTAATCCGATGAGGGCGTCGTGGTCTCTCAGGTGCACGGCGTTCGCAGGCCGGAATCCCTGATCTCAGCCTGTCGACTCCCATCGCCGTGTTCGCCGGGCGGTGTCGTCACCCGCCGATCGTCTCCATGTTCGCGGAGGGGGCGAGGTGCGGCCGGACAGGCGTCCGGCCGCACCGGATCCCGCAGATGCGTCGCGCGAGATCGCGACTGCGGCGATGAACCAGATCTTGACCGAGGAAGCACCGGGGACGGAATGACTATGCATGAGGGCACTGATCTTCTGGCGCTCGAAGACGGCGAGGAAGGGACGGATGGGGGCACGCTCGGCGAGGCGGTCGCCTGGGTCGCCGCGATGATCGGCATCCATCTGATCGGCGCCCTCATCGTCGTGATCGGCATCGTCGGGGCCTGGGCCCTCATCGCGAGCGCTTTCGG
Organism: Microbacterium sp. NPDC056052; assembly: GCF_042266785.1. Taxonomy (NCBI): domain Bacteria; kingdom Bacillati; phylum Actinomycetota; class Actinomycetes; order Micrococcales; family Microbacteriaceae; genus Microbacterium; species Microbacterium sp. NPDC056052. The sequence goes on along the minus strand of NZ_JBHJWV010000005.1, from coordinate 340,333 downwards.
GCCGTCGGCTGCAGCGCTCGGACGTTCCCTCGGATTGGGGTGATCTCAGGCGTCGCCGTGCGGATCCAGCCGGTTCAGCGTCGCGACGGTCTGCGCGTAGTCGCCGCGCACCTCTCCGAAACGGAGCAGCTTCACGTTCTCAACGAGGATCTCGTGCGCACCAGGCTGGGCCGCGATGAGCGCCATCGTCTCGTCGACGAAGGCGTCGAGCGGCATCGCGAACGGGCTCTCGCTCTGTCCCGGCATGAGCTCGGTCGCGACGGCGGGCGGAACGAGTTCGAGCACCGAGACGCTCGTGCCGTCGAGCTGCAGGCGGATCGACTCCGACAGCATGTGGATCGCGGCCTTGGTCGCGTTGTAGGTCGGCGTGACGCGCAGCGGGGTGTGCGCGAGGCCGCTCGAGACCGTGACGATCGTCGCGGCGGGGCGGCTCTGCAGGTGCTCGGTGAGCGCCGCGATGAGCCGGATCGGACCGAGCAGGTTGGTCGTCACGATCTCCTCGGCGTCGGCGAGGAAGCCGTCGCCGCGCCAGTCCTCGACGCGCATGATGCCGGCCATCGCGATCAGTACGTCGAGCTCGGGGTGGGTGGAGACCACCTCGGCGGCGGCCGCGCGGATGCTCTCGGGATCGGCGGTGTCGATGCGCACGGTGTCGAAGCCGTGCGCGGCCGCGAGCTGTGCGAGGAGCTCGGCACGGCGCCCTCCGATGATCACGGTGTTGCCCGCGGACTGCAGACGCAGCGCGAGGGCGAGGCCGATGCCGCTCGTCGCGCCGGGGATGAAGACGGTGTTTCCGGAGATGTTCATGACTCCAGGCTCGGCGGGATCCGCTCCGACGATAAGAGACCGGGCGATCGGGGGATCCGCGATCCCTGGTTGCGGATTCGCCGGCGTCGGACAATGGATCCATGGACCGCATCGCCCTCGCCGACTTCCTGCGCCGCCGCCGCGAGGCGCTGCGCCCCGGCGACGTCGGTCTGCATGAGGGGGCGCGCCGTCGTGCGCAGGGCCTGCGCCGCGAGGAGGTCGCCCAGCTCACCGGCATGTCCGTCGACTACTACACCCGCCTGGAGCAGCGACGCGGACCGCAGCCGAGCGAGCAGATGCTCGCCGCCCTCGCCCGCGCCCTGCGGCTGACCGCCGACGAACGGGACTACCTGTTCCGCACCGCGGGGCACTCGGCGCCCGACCGGCGCAGCACGCTGCCGCACGTCGCGCCGGCCCTGCTCAGGGTGCTCGACCGCCTCGACGACACCCCGGCGCTGGTCCTCTCGAACCTGGGCGAGACGCTCGTGGCCAACCGGATGGCGCAAGCACTGCTCGGGGATTCGTCCGAGCGCACCGGACTCGCCCGCAGCGACGTCTACCGCTGGTTCACGGATCCGGCCGCGCGGGCGGTGTATCCCGAGGCCGACCACGCGCGGCACGCCCGCGCCCAGGTCGCGGGGCTGCGCGCCGCATACGGCGCGATGGGGACGCGGTCACGGGCGGGCGAGCTCGTGCGGGCGCTGCAAGCGGAGAGCTCCGAGTTCGCCGAGCTCTGGGAGCGGCACGAGGTCGCCGTCCGCTTCGAGGATCACAAGACCCTGGTGCACCCCGAGCTCGGGCCGATCGAGCTCGACTGCCAGGCGCTCTTCACCGAGGACCAGTCGCAGGCTCTGCTCGTGCTCACCGCCCCGCCGCGGACGGACGGGTGGCAGAAGCTGCAGCTGCTGTCCGTGATCGGCGCGCAGCGGTTCGAGGCGACGAGCGAACCGCGCTGACGCTCCGGCCCGTGACGGATCTGCCGGCTCAGGCCAGCGGGAACGTCGCCTCGACGCGAAGGCCGCCCTCCGGTCGTGCGGTCAGGACGAGGGATCCGCCCAGCACCTCGACGATCGATCCCGCGATCGCCAGACCCAGTCCGGATCCGCCGTGGGCGCCGTCGCGCGTGCGGCCCGCGCCGCGCTGGAACGGCTCGACCAGGGTGGCGACCACCGCGGGGTCGAGCCGGTCTCCGGTGTTCTCCACGATGAGCGCGCCCTGACCGCCGAGGCTGACCGTGCGCACGGTCGCGGATCCTCCGGAGCGGAGGTTGTGCACGAGCGCGTTCTGCACGAGGTTCAGGGCGAGCTGGTCGAGCAGCGCCGCATCCCCGTGCACGATGACGGGGTCGCCGACCACGTCGAGCCGCACATCGTGGGAGGCCGCGACCTCGTGCAGCAGTTCGATCGCGCCCTCCGCGGCGAGCGAGAGGTCGACCGGAGTGCGTGCCGGAGGCCGCGCGTCCAGTCGCGCGAGCAGCAGGAGCGCCTCGGTGAGCGTGATCGCGCGCTCGTTCGCGGCGCGGAGGCGCACGAGCAGCTGTGGGACATCCGGATCCGGATCCGCCTCGGCGACGTCGAGCAGGGCGCGGGTGATCGCGAGCGGCGTGCGCAGTTCGTGGGACGCGCTCGCCGCGAACCGGCGCTCGCGCTCCATGTCGTGCTGGATCCGGTCGAGCATGCCGTCGAAGACGTCGGCCAGGCGGCGGAACTCGTCGTCGCGGCCCGGCAGCGCGATCCGCGCGTCGAGGTCGCCGTCGCTCACGGCCTGCGCGGTCGCACCGATCACGGTGAGCGGACGGAGCACCCGGCCGGCGAGGAGCCAGCCGCCGAGCACGCCGAGCGCGATGAGCCCGAGGAGCGCCCAGGTGGCCGGAGGCACGAACGCGCGGATGATGTCCGTGCGGTTCGGCGCCCAGCTCGTGCCGGCGATCGGGTCGGTGTTGTAGACCGTGCCGTCCGGCACGTAGCGCAGGAGCCACAGCGCGACGACGCCGAGCAGCACGGCGCCCGCCACGGCGACGAGCGCGACGTAGCTGAGTGTGAGGCGCCAGCGCACGGACAGCCCGACGGGCCGGGCGGGGCGCGGCGGGAGTGCGGGGCTCGGCGAGAGTGCGGGTGTCGGCGGAAGTGCAGGCGTCGCCGGAACCTCGGGGCTCGGCGCCGCGTCAGGCATTCCCCGTCCTTCCCGGCAGCGTCGCGTCCTCGGCCATCGTCTCCTCGTCTTCGGCCATCGTCTCCTCGTCTTCACCCGGGGCGCTGTCGGTGCCGATCCGGTAGCCGACGCCCGGCACCGTGAGGATCACCCAGGGCTCGCCGAGCCGCTTGCGCAGGGACGACACCGTGATGCGCACCGCGTTCGTGAACGGATCCGCGTTCTCGTCCCAGGCGCGTTCGAGCAGCTCCTCCGCGCTGATCACGCCGCCGCCGGCCTCGACGAGCACCTGCAGCACGGCGAACTGCTTGCGGGTGAGGGCGACGTAACGCCCGTCGCGGTAGACCTCGCGACGGAACGGGTCGAGCCGGATCCCGGCCAGCTCGTGCACCGGCGGCGTCGAGCGCGGGGACCGCCGCGCGAGCGCCCTGATCCGCAGGATCAGCTCGCGCATCTCGAAGGGCTTGGTCAGGTAGTCGTCGGCGCCGAGTTCGAAGCCGCTCGCCTTGTCGTCGAGACGATCGGCGGCCGTGAGCATGAGGATCGGCAGGCCGGATCCGGAGGCGACGATCGCCTGCGCGATGGCGTCGCCGCTGGGCCCCGGGATATCCCGGTCGAGGACCGCCACGTCGTAGGCGTTGATGTCCAACATCTCCAGGGCGACGTGCCCGTCGCCGGCGGTGTCCGCGGCGATCGCCGCGAGACGCAGTCCATCACGGACCGCTCCGGCCAGGGCGGGTTCGTCCTCCACGATCAGCACGCGCATGCCAGAAGCCTAAGCACACCGGCATATCGCCGGCGTATGCGAAATCGCGTACGGCCGGGCAACGCGGGTCTCGATGGGGTGGAGGCATGGACACGAACACCTCTGCTCTGCGGAGACCCGGATCCGCACCGGACAGGATCCTGCATAGGGATCCGCACGACGACGGCGCACCCACCGCGGCACTGACTCGCGGCCCGCAGCACGTGCGGCCGCGGAAGTCTCTGCGACGCCCGCGACTGTTCCGGATCGTCGTCACGCTGACGGTGCTCGCCACGCTGGGGGCCGGCACCGCGGCCGCGGTGATCACGGCCGCCGTCGCGTCACGGCCGGACTATCCGGGGCCTGTGGCGGCGGCCGGGGGCGGCTCCGCGTCGGCGCGCAACGGTGGGATGCCGACCGCCGAGGACGGCTACCTCGCCGACGGCGACTCCGTGGCGCTGTCGGACTCGGTGCCGGCGGTGACGAACCTGGATCCCGGACTGCGCGAGGCCCTCGGGCAGGCGCTCGCCGCGGCCGAGGAGGACGGGCTCGAGCTGCGCGTGGCGAGCGGCTGGCGCTCGAAGGCGTATCAGGCGTGGCTGCTGCGCGACGCCGTGCACACCTACGGATCCGAGGCGGAGGCGGCGCGCTGGGTGGGCACGCCGGACACGTCGCTTCACGTCAAGGGTCAGGCGGTCGACATCGGCCCCTACGACGCCGCGGACTGGCTGAACCGCCACGGCGCGCAGTTCGGGCTCTGCCGCACCTACGACAACGAGGCCTGGCACTTCGAGCTGAGCCCCTCCGCGATCGATCAGGGCTGCCCGCCGATGTTCCGCGATCCGACCGAGGATCCCCGCATGCAGGGCTGAGCCGGGGTCCGGCGTTCTCCTACTTGTAGAAGCCGTCGCGCAGGTTGATGCCGTGCTCGAGCCAGGCCTTGAGCGCCGCGAGCATGCCGGTCCACCCCTCGCAGTTGCCGAAGGCGCTCTTCGCACCGCCCGCGGTCGCCCGCCAGGTCGACTCGGTGATCGTGACGAGCGTGCGGGCGCTGCCGTCGATCGGGGCGAACTCGAACACCGTGCGCGTGGTGCCGGTGTCGTTGCTGCCGGGGGCGGCCGCCCACTCGATCACGATGCGCTCCGGCGCCTTCGCCTCGATCACGACGACCGGGAAGCGTCCGGGGAAGTCGGCGAAGTCCCAGCTGACGTCGGCGTCGGTCTCGAGGCGGCCCCGAGCGCCGCCGGTGGTGAAGTAGCGCGAGAGCTGCGCCGGATCGGCCACGGCCTCGTAGACCTCCGCGGGCGGCCGGGAGACGCGGCCCGAGACGGAGAACGACAATTCGCTGAGCGGAGCCATGTCCGCAGTGACTTCGATCTGAGACATGTTGTAAGATTACAACATGAATGCGGAGAGGGGAACCGGCGACGACGATCTCGTCTTCAAGGCGCTCGCCGCCCCTATTCGGCGGCGGATGCTCGATGCCCTGCGCGAGGCGCCGCGGACCACGGGCGAGCTCTGCGCGTGCTTCCCCGAACTCGACCGCACCACCGTGCTGCAGCATCTGAAGGTGCTCGAGCGTGCCGAGCTCGTGCTCGGGCGCCGCGAGGGCAGGGAGCGGCACCTCACTCTCGCTCCGCTGCCGATCAAGCGGATCCACGATCGCTGGATCGGCGCCTATGCCGCGGCCGCCGTCCAGCTGCTGGACGACCTCGACCGGGGCTGACGGGCTCAGGATTCAGGGCGGGGCGTTGACGCCGCGTTCCGAACTCAGTCGCTATGGTGCCCGAGCATCGAATTCTCCGCCAGGCGGCCCGAATCGACTGAGTTTCGCACCAGCGCGCACCCCCAGCGTCCGTCCCCTAGCTCGGATCCTCAGTCCTCCGGAGCCATCTCGAAGTCGTACCAGGCGGGCACCGGCCGATCGGGGAAGGCCTCGTGCCAGAGCGCCGACATGCTCAGCTCGCCCTCGCGGAGGTTCGGCACCTCGAAGCGGTCCTCGAGGATCCGGCCGGCCGTCTCCCGATCTCCGCCGGCGAGGGCGGCGCGGATCTCCGCCACCCGGAACCGTCCAAGCTCCCGCATCTCCGCGGGCAGGGTCCCGAGCAGGGTGCGCACCTCGTCGGCGCGTCCGTCGGCGAGCAGGGCCTCGGCGAGCTCGAGGGCGAGCGGGACGAGGTCGGGGGCCAGCTCGCGCGCCTCGGCGAGGCGGCTGACGCCCTGTTCCCGCGCCGCAGTGCCGCCGCCGTCGGACTCGCGCAACGCCAGCGCGAGCCCGCGCAGGGCCCAGGCGTTGCGCCGATGGCGCAGCGACGCCTCGTAGTGCGAGATCGCGGTGCCGTGCTCGCCCCGCGTGTGAGCGGAGACGGCGCGGTGGTAGTGCGTCAGCCAGGTGGCGGGGGCCTCGGCGAGCAGGTGATCCCACTCGTCCCCGACGACGTAGGACGCCGGGGCCTCGGAGGGATCCGGCTCCGTGGTGCCCGCGGGCGCGTTGAGAGCGTCGTCGAGGAGCCCTGCCCAGTAGGCGCCCTCCTCGCCGTCGCGGACGAACCGCACGCCGGCGAGAGGATCGAACGCCGAGCCCGTCCGTGCGGCGAGCTGCTGTTCCAGCGCGCCCCAGGGCGAACCGACCGAGAGCAGCGCGTCCGGAGCGATGTCGGCGGCGGCTTCGAGCCGCGCGATACCGGCGGATCCGGCCGCGTCAGCCGTCTGCAGCACCTGGGCGCCGACCGTCGCGACATCCTCGGTCCATGCGCCGTCGAGGCGCGGATCCGCGAGCTGCAGCGGCAGGAACGTCTCGGTCCACTCCCACGTCGCGCCTCCCGGCATGCGCAGGTGCTCGTACTGGGTGGCGGCGAGGCCGGCCTGGATCTCGAAGTAGGCGCCCGTCTCGCCGCCGAGCCAGTCGCACCAGTTCCTTCCGCCAGGGGTGTCGCCCCAGACGAAGAGCTTGCGGCCGAGCAGACGCGCGGTCGAGACGTGCGCGAGGCCGGATCCGTCCGCGTCGACCGCGGCGATCCAAGGGCGGGGCGAAGGTGCGTCGTCGTCTTCGCCATCGGCGGCGTCCGCCTCGAGGCCCGGGGCGAGGTCGAAGAAGTAGTCCGCGGCGGCGGGCGCGGATGCGGGGAGGCGCGGATCCGTCTCCGTCAGGTCCACCCGGCCGAGCGTGCCGTCGTAGCCCGTCATGTACGCGTGCGTCGCCGGGGCGAACACCCGGCTGCCCTCGGTCTGCGCGACGGCGATGTTGGTCCACCAGTACATCCCGGTCTCGCGCTCGCGGGGGTTGCGCACCCGCACGCGCACGTGCAGCGCGGAGCCGTCGAGCGTCGCGTCGAGCTGCAGGATCAGCCCGCGCACGCGCTCGTACTCCCACATCCGCAGGATCGGCTCGCCATCGGCGCCGGTGATCTCGGCGGCGTACAGCGGGGAGCAGGTCAGGGGCCAGTGTCCGCGCATGCCGATGTTCCACTCGGCGCCGCCGGAGAACCAGGCATCGCGCAGCGCGAGGTTCGCGGGCTGCAGGATCGCGTTGCGGTACACGAGGTCGCGGCCTGTGGTCTTGTCGAAGAGGCGCACGAGACGCCCGCCGAGGTCGAGGGCGAACTCCGCGCGCAGCTGCTCGTTCTCCAGCGTCGCGACGCGCATCCGCGCGGGTGTGCGCTCGCGGTCATAGCCGTCCTGGAGCAGGTACGGATGGATCGACGTGACCTGCCCGTACCGGATGTTCGCCGCCATCTCGGCCGGAAGGCCCTCCGTCGTGGCCTGATACGGCGCCTCCGGCATCGCCGCAATCGCAGGGAGGGGGTTCGAGGATCCGACAGGGGCGGTGGGGAGGACGACCTGGGTGACGGTCAACGTTGCGCTCATCGAGGACCAGTATCCCCGCTCCCCCTATGCCCCCGGAAGCCCTCACCCCCGGATCCGCCCCTCCCGCCTCCGAGCCGTCCCCATCAGCGGAGCCCCTGGCGTGCGCTCACGGGGACGACCCGGAGGAAGGGGGCACAGACATGTACCCCGCGTCACTGGCTGGGTGGCGTCCCCCATCTCGGAGTCGTCCCCGCCAGGGGACGCTATGGCATGCGCTCATGGGGACGACCCGGATCCGCCCTTCCCGCACTCCGAGTCGTCCCCATCAGCGGATCCCAGAGCGTGCGCTCATGGGGACGACCCGAAGGTGGTGGGGCGCGTACGCTGGGCGGGTGCCCGAGTTCCCGTATGCGCGGCTGCGCCGGTACCCCGACGTGGAGGCGCCGAACCTGCAGGCGTGGGACGCGACGGACGAACTGCTCGTCGCACGGGCGCTGACCTTGGCGGCCGAGCGCGGGATCGACGGATCCGCGATCGCGGTCATCGGCGACGGCTACGGCGCGCTCGCGCTGGCGCTGACCGCCGCGGGCTTCGACGGCGTGCGCGTGCACCAGGATCTGGTGACCGGACGCAGGGCGCTCGCGCGCAACGCGGCCGAGCTCGGAGCGACGGGCTTCGTCGCGCACGAGCTCGATGCGCAACTGCTGCGCGGGGCCCGGCTCGTGCTGCTGCAGCTCCCGAAGGGTCTCGCCGAGCTCGAGGAGATCGCGGACGCGGTCGCGCGCGCGGCGGTGCCCGACGTCGTACTGCTCGCCGGCGGACGCGTGAAGCACATGACCCTGGCGCAGAACGACCTGCTCGGCCGCTTCTTCGCTCAGGTGCAGCCGCAGCGTGCAGAGCGGAAGTCGCGCCTCATCGTCGCGACGGATCCGCTGCCGGTGCCGCCGGATCCGCCCTTCCCGGTGTCGACGACGCATCCCGAATACGGCCTCACGCTGTGCGCGCACGGCGGGGCCTTCGCGGGAGACCGCATCGACATCGGCACCCGCGTGCTGCTCGACGTGATGCGCGATCATGCCGCCGAGCTCATCGCGCTCTCCCGGCGCGAGGGGTTCACCGCCGTGGACCTGGGCTGCGGAACGGGTGCGCTCGCCGCGTCCCTCGCGCTCGCGGTTCCCGATGCCCGCGTCGTCGCGACGGACCGTTCGGCCGCCGCAGTGCGCTCCGCCCGCGCCACGATGGTCGCGAACCGCGTCGCCGATCGGGTGACCCTTACACTCGATGACGCCGGATCCGAGATCCCCGACGGATCCGTCGACCTCGTGCTGCTGAATCCGCCGTTCCACCTCGGCGCGACCGTGCATGAGGGCGCCGGGCGTCGCCTCATCGACGCGGCCGCGCGCATGCTCCGTCCGGGCGGCGAGGTCTGGACCGTGTTCAACTCGCACCTCGATCATCGTCGTGCGCTCACCGCCGCCGTCGGGCACACCGAGCAGCTCGCGCGCACGCCGAAGTTCACCGTGACGCGGTCCGTGCGCCGCTGAACGAACCCGACGCCGCGAACCCCGAGCCAGCCCCCGAACGAGCCCAGGAAGCAGCCCCCAGAACAAGCCCGAACCGGCCCAGATCCAGCCCAGATCCAGCCCAGATCCAGCCCAGATCCAGCCCTCGAACCAGCGCGCACTCCCTACGCCATCGATCTCGGATTTGCCACGGGATCAGGTTCTCGTTACGTTGGAACGCGGGCCTGACGGCCCAAGACCAGTCCGCGGCCGCGTCCTTCTTTCGATTCTGCTGTGCACGAAGAGGCGTGGGCGTACGGTCGATGATCTCTGCTGAGGATCCGAAATCCTCCTCCTGCGCCGCCCGCATGGCTTCCTTCGAAACGGCCCTGTGATCATCACCCGGGCGAGACCGATGCAGGCCTCCCCTTGAGGTGAGGCCGCGGGGGAAACGTGTCCGAAACCGCTCTGGAAGCGCGTCATCTGTTCAAGGTGTTCGGGAAGAATCCGAACCAGGCCATCCGCCGGCTGAAGGCGGGCGAGAGCCGATCCGAGGTCGCCGACGCCGGCACCGCCGCCGTCATCGACGCGAGCTTCACCGTCAACCGCGGCGAGATCTTCGTCATCATGGGACTGTCCGGATCCGGCAAGTCCACGATCATCCGCATGCTCAACGGCCTGCACGAGGCGACGGACGGATCCGTCCTCGTCGCGGGGGATCCGATCACCGGCATTCCGGCCTCGCGACTGCGCGAGATCCGCCGCGATCGCGTGTCGATGGTGTTCCAGCACTTCGCGCTGCTGCCGCACCGCACCGTCGCCGCGAACGTCGCGTACCCGCTCGAGCTGAAGGGCGTCGGCAAGACCGAGCGCCTGGCCAAGGCTGAGGAGATCCTGAGCCTTGTCGGCCTGGAAGGGCAGGGCGAGAAGCTGCCCTCCGAGCTGTCCGGTGGCATGCAGCAGCGCGTCGGCATCGCCCGTGCGCTCGCCGCCGACACCGACATCCTGCTGATGGACGAGGCGTTCAGCGCGCTGGATCCGCTCATCCGCCGGGAGATGCAGGAGCAGCTGCTCGAGCTGCAGCAGAAGCTGCAGAAGACCATCGTGTTCATCACGCACGATCTGAACGAGGCCATGTTCCTCGGCGATCGCATCGCCGTGATGCGCGACGGCCGCATCGTGCAGATCGGCACGCCGGAGGACATCCTGACGGACCCCGCCAACAGCTACGTCGAGCAGTTCGTGCAGGACGTGGATCGCGCCCGCGTGCTCACCGCCGCGAACGTCATGGAGCGTCCGCGCCCCGTCGTCTCCGAGAACGCCGGCCCTCGCACCGCGCTCAAGCAGATGCGCGATGCGTTCATGTCGGCGACGTACGTCGTCGGCCGCGACCGCAAGCTCATCGGCATCGTGACCGACCGCGACGTCGTCAAGCTGATCCGTCGCGGCCAGAGCACCCTGACCTCGGTGATCAAGCCCGCGGCGCAGGTGGTCGACGAGGACGAGATCCTGATGAACCTGTTCATCCCGGCCGTCGAGTCGCCGCTGCCCCTCGCCGTGGCCGATGCGGAGGGCCGTCTCGTCGGCGTCATCCCGCGCATCACGCTGCTCGCGGCGCTCGGCCCCGGTTCGGGTGCCACGGGCGAGATCAACCTCCCGGTGCTGCCGCTGCCGCAGGCGGAGGTCGATGCGGTCCTCGACGACGGCTGGACCGCCGAGCCCTCGCCGCACACGCCGCACACGCCGCACACGCCGCACACGCCGGACGCGCCGACCGAGGAGGTCACCCGATGAACGTCCTTCCCATCGGATCCTGGGTCGCAGTCGCGGTCGACTGGATCAAGGCCAATCTCGACGGCCTGCTGAGCGTCATCTCGACCGTGGTGTCGTTCCTCGTCGACGGCCTGAGCTTCGTGCTCCTGATGCCGTGGTTCTACGTCGTCATCCTCATCGCCGCGCTCATCGCGTGGCTCGTGCGCTCCTGGCGCCTGGCGATCGGCACCGTCATCTCGTTCGGGCTGATCGTCGCGATGGGCCTGTGGGTCCCCGCGATGCAGACGCTCGCGCTGGTGCTCGTGGCCGGCGCGGTCGCCGTGCTGATCGCGATCCCGCTCGGCATCTGGTCCGCCCGCAATGCGACCGTGCGGGCGGTGCTCAAGCCCGCGCTCGACTTCATGCAGACGATGCCCGCCTTCGTCTACCTCATCCCCGCGATCGTGTTCTTCAGTATCGGCGTCGTGCCGGGCCTCGTGGCCACGGTCATCTTCGCCCTGCCACCAGGGGTGCGCTTCACCGAGCTCGGCATCCGCGGTGTGGACTCCGAGACGGTCGAGGCCGGACAGTCGTTCGGTGCGACGCCGGGCCAGATCCTGCGCGGGATCCAGCTGCCGCTCGCGATGCCGACGATCCTCGCCGGCGTCAACCAGGTCATCATGCTCTCGCTGTCGATGGCGGTCATCGCCGGAATGGCCGGCGCCGATGGTCTCGGCAAGCTCGTGGTCGAGGCGATCTCGACCGTCAACATCGCCAAGGGCGTCGAGGCCGGTCTCGGCGTCGTGCTGATCGCGGTGTTCCTGGACCGGGTCACCGCCTCGCTCGGGTCGCTCGGGGAGCACCCCGCCTCGCTGCTCGGCATGATGGCGCGCCGTCGCACCGCGCGGCGCCTCGCGGCGGTCCCCGCCGCCGCCGTCGCGCCCCCGGAGCTGCCCGCCGAAGAGAAGGAGCTGCAGAATGCGTAAGAGCAGATTCACCGCCCTCGCGGCGCTCGGCGTCGCGGCCGTCCTCACCCTGGCCGGATGCGCGAGCGACGGCGCAGGAGGCACGCTCGAGATGGCGGGCAAGGCCCCGTCGCACGGTGGGGGCTCGGGCGACAAGGGCACCATCACGATCGGCTTCCTGCCCAGCTGGACCGACGGGCTGAGCACCGCGTACCTGCTGCAGGACCAGCTCGGCAAGATGGGCTACGACGTGAAGATGCAGACGCTCTCCGACGCGGGCCCGCTGTATGCCGGGCTCTCGCAGGGCGATGTGGACATCTTCCCGTCGGCGTGGCCCGAGGTGACGCAGAAGGCGTACATGGACCAGTACAGGGGGTCGATCGAGGATCTCGGCACGTACTACGGGAACGCCCGCCTCACGATCGCGGTGCCGACCTACTCCGATATCGACTCGATCGACCAGCTCAAGGGCAGCGCCTCGACCTTCGGCGGCAAGATCATCGGCATCGAGCCCGGTGCCGGCCTCACCGGCCAGGCGCAGAAGATGCTGCCCGAGTACGGCCTGGACGGCGAGTACCAGCTGATCACCTCGTCGACCGCCGCGATGCTCACCGAGCTGAAGTCGGCGACCGAGAAGAAGCAGGACATCGCGGTCACCCTGTGGCGTCCGTTCTGGGCCAACAGCGCCTTCCCGGTGAAGGACCTCAAGGATCCCAAGGGCGCGATGGGCAAGCCGGAGGGGCTGCACTTCCTCGGTGCGAAGGGCTTCGCCGAGAAGCACCCCGACGTGGCCGACCTGATCGGGAAGATCAAGCTCGACGACGCGCAGTACGGCTCGCTCGAGGACATGGTCGTGAACCAGTTCGGCGAGGGCGAGGAGCCCCAGGCGATCGACAGATGGATCCAGGAGCACGGCGGCGACTTCGACTGGGTGCAGAAGTAGCCTCCGGCGCAGCCGCCCGCTGACACCGGCCTCGGTCCTTCCGGATCGGGGCCGGTATGCTGTACCCCCATGGGGTATCGGATCCGAGCGGGGAGCACGTCGACGACGTGGTCGCCGGCGATCGTGCTCCTCGTCTCGGCGCTGATCGCCGGCCTCCTCGGGATGCACGTGCTCGCCGGGCACGGATCCCCGGCGGCGGGCGCTGATCCGACGTCGCACGCCGCGATGGACGGGTTGGCGGTGTCCGGTGAGGTGATGCCCGCGATGTCGGCGTCGACCGGGGAGCCCGTCTCGGCGATGGCGGCCGTGACCGGGGATCCGGTCTCGGCGCCGATGGCCGCCGATGCGACCGCGCTCGTGCCGTCGGCGCACCACGACGCCGCCCCGGCCGGCCTCGGTCACGGGTGCGCGGACTGCGCCGAGCATGCCGCAATGGCGGAGGCCTGCGTGCTCGCGCCGGTCGCGCCCGCCGCGCTGCCGGGGCCGCCCGCCGAGGATCTCCGCCCCGCGATCGCGGCATCCGTCGTCGCCTCTCCGGCCAACGACCCCGCGGATCCGCGCCCTCCGAGCATCTCCGTGCTCTGCATCAGTCGCAGATGAGCCGGCGCCCGATGCGTCCCGCAGCCCCCGGTTTCGCGGGCGGACGCACCGGAACGGCTTCGCGCCCGCCGTCCGGCGGGGCGCGTCATCGACGACGAAAGCAGAGAACGACATGACCATCCGCACCCTCCACCGCGCCCTCGCGATCGGGACCATCGCCCTCGCCGGGATCGCCCTCACCGCCTGCGCGCCCACGGCCGACCACTCCGGGATGCCCGGGATGTCGCCCGGTTCCTCCGCCCCCGCGGCCGGGGACGCCCAGGGGTCCGCGAACGCCGCCGATGCGATGTTCGCGACCATGATGATCGACCACCACCAGCAGGCGATCGACATGAGCGACACGCTCCTCGCCAAGACCGGCGTGGATGCGCGCGTGGTCGACCTCGCGACCAGGATCAAGGACGCGCAGACGCCCGAGATCACCAAGATGCGCGGCTGGCTCGCCGATTGGGGCATGCCGTCCGCGACGGCCGGATCCATGAACCATGGCGACGGCATGATGAGCGAGGCCGACATGGCGGCGCTCGAGGCGGCCTCGGGCGCCGAGGCGGGGAAGCTGTTCCTGCAGCAGATGATCGTGCACCACGAGGGCGCGGTCGACATGGCCCGCACCGAGAAGGCGGACGGCGCGGATCCCCTGGCCGTCGCCCTCGCCAGCACGATCATCGACGCGCAGACCGCCGAGATCGCCGAGATGAAGAGCCTGCTCGCCGCGCTCTGACGGGGAGGCGACTCGGAAGGCCGGACTGAGTCGTCCCGGTCTCCGCGCCCCCCAGTTCCGGGTCGTCCCCGTCAGCGGAGCCTGTGGCGTGCGCTCATGGGGACGACTCGGAGGGCCGGGCTGTGCAGACCGGCCCTCCGCGTCCCCCACTTCCGGGTCGTCCCCGTCAGCGGAGCCCCTGGGGTGCGCTCATGGGGACGACTCGGAGGTGGGCTGCACAGACCACCTGTCCGGAGGCGGGGGGCGCGCGTAGCCTTCCGGTATGGACGGCTTCGCGGCGGTCGACTTCGGCTTCGCGCGTGAGGTGCTCCAGCGGGGCATCGCGGCGCTGTATCTGGTCGCCTTCGTCAGCACGCTGAACCAGTTCCGCGCGCTGCTGGGCGAGCACGGCCTGTTGCCGGCGCCGGAGCTCCTCGCCTGGGCCGGATCCTCCCCGCGCGCCCGCCGGCTCCTCCGCCCGACGCTGTTCCTGCGCGTCCGGTACACGGATCGACGGCTCGTGGCACTGTGCGTCGCAGGGATCGTCCTGTCGGCCGCACTCGTGACCGGCCTGCCGCAGCTCGCGCCGCCGTGGGTGCCGATGGCGTGCTTCCTGCTGCTCTGGCTCGGATACATGTCGATCTCCTCGATCGGGCAGACCTTCTACGGTTTCGGCTGGGAGATGCTGCTGCTCGAAGCCGGGTTCCTCGCCGCGTTCCTGGGATCCGCGTCGCAGCCGCCGCCGACCGCCGTCATCGTGCTGTTCTGGTGGCTCGTGATCCGGCTCGAGTTCGGCGCGGGGATGATCAAGATCCGCGGCGGTCGCGAGTGGCGCGACCTCACCGCGCTCATGTACCACCACGAGACGCAGCCCATGCCGGGGCCGCTCAGCCGGCAGGCGCACCTGCTGCCCCGCTGGTTCCACCGTCTCGAGGTGATCGGCAACCACGTCGCGCAGCTCGGCGCGCCCTGGCTCCTGCTCGTGCCGATCCTCGGACTGTGGGTCCCGGGCGCCGCAACCGGCTCAGCGACCTGGCCGGCGACCGTGGGTGCGGTGGGCGCCGGCGTGGTCATCGCCACCCAGCTCTGGCTCGTCCTGACCGGCAACTTCGCATGGCTGAACTGGGCGACGATCGTGATCGCCTTCTCCGCCGTCGGGATCCCGACAGGCGCGCCGCGCCGCCCGGCGACGGACCTGCCCTGGACGATCGACGGCCTGTCGCTGCCGTGGTTCGCCGTCACCTCGGCGGTGGCCGTGCTCTACGTCTGGCTCTCGGTGCCGGCGGCGCGGAACCTCTTCTCGCGCAGCCAGGCGATGAACGCGTCGTTCAACCGCTGGCAGCTCGCGAACGCGTACGGCGCCTTCGGAACCGTCACGAAGGAGCGGATCGAGATCGTCGTGGAGGGCACGATGCGGCAGGACGCCGACCCGGATCCGGTCGCGGGGGAGTGGCGCGAGTACGGCTTCCGCGGAAAGCCCGGCGAGCTGCACCGCATTCCGGGGCTGTTCGCGCCGTACCACCTGCGCCTGGACTGGCTGATGTGGTTCCTGCCGCTGGGCCGGATGCACGAGGACTGGCTCGCGATGCTCCTCGTGCGACTGCTCGAGGCGGATGCCCCCACGCTGCGGCTGCTGCGACACGACCCCTTCGCGGGGGAGCGGCCGCGCCAGGTGCGGGCCGTCGCCTACCGCTATCGGTTCACGACGCGCGCCCAGCATCGTGAGAGCGGGCGCGTGTGGATCCGCGATCGCCGTCGGGTGGTGGTGCGTCCGCTGTCGCTGGGCGATCGCTAGCGGCGGGCCTGACCCGCTGCGCGGCGGCGCTGCCCGGACCCGCTGCCCGGCACCCGCTGCCTGGCACCCGGTCGACATTCGTATCGTGCCCGTATCGAAATCCGGATACGCTCCGGCAACCCGCCGCTCGCTTGACTCGATCCATGCGATCACCCGCCTCGGAACTCGTCGTCCATGAGGACGCGCTCCGCGAGAACACCGCCCGCATGCGGGCGCTGTCCGGAGGAAGGCTCATGGCGGTCCTCAAGGCGGACGCGTTCGGGCACGGGGACGTCGCCGCCGCGGTACTCGAGGCGGGGGCGGAATCGATCGGCGTGACGAGTATCGACGAGGCGCTCGCCCTCCGGCAGGCGGATGTCGGCGCGCCGATCCTGAGCTGGCTCAATGCGCCGGGCGCCGACTTCGAGACGGCGGTGCGCGAAGGCATCGACCTCGCCGTGCCCGGCCTCGAACTGCTCTTCGAGATCGCACGCGCCGCGCGGGCCGCGGGGGCGACGGCCCGCGTGCACCTGCACATCGATGTCGGCACCGGCCGCGACGGCTGCCCTCCGCGCGACTGGGCGACGCTGTGCGCCCTCGCCCGCGAGCAGGAGGCGGCGGGTGCGATCCGCGTGGTCGGGGTGATGGGGCACATGTCCTGCGCCGACGACCCCCTGAACGGGCAGAACGTGCGCGAGCGCCTGGTGTTCGAGAACGCGATCCGCACCGCGCGCCGTCGCGCGCTGCGCCCGCACCTCCTGCACCTCGCGGCCACGGCGGCGACGATCACCGGCGCGGGAGCGGGATACGGTCCGCACCGCATCGGCGCAGGGCTGTTCGGCATCGACCCGTCGCGCACGACCGATGTTCTGCGGTCCGCGCTGACCCTGACGTCGACCGTCGTGTCGTCCCGCGAGGCGCCGGCGGGCACCGGCGTCGGATACGGCCACGACTTCGTCACCCCGGAGCGCACCCACCTCGCGCTGCTGTCGCTCGGCTACGCCGACGGGCTCCCTCGCGCGGCGTCCGGGCAGGCGGAGGTGCTCGTACGCGGAGAGCGCCGGCCGCTCGTGGGCAGGTTCTCGATGGACATGGTCGTCGTCGACACCGGGGGCGTGCTCCTGCGCCCGGGGGAGCGCGTCACGGTCTTCGGCCCCGGCCGGGACGGCGAGCCGACGGTCGCCGAATGGGCGGCCTGGTCGCACACGATCGAGCACGAGATCGTGACCGCGGTGGGCTCCCGGACCTCCCGGATCCGCCGCACCCTCGACACCTCGACCCCCCGCACGCCCGCACCCTCTGGAGAAACCGCATGCCTCAGCACACCCGCCGCCGGATCGCCGTCATCGGAGGCGGCGCGAACGACGAGCACGCGGTCTCCCTCGCCTCGGCGGCCGCCGTCGCGCGCGCTGTCCGCGCGCTGAGGCACACCGCGGTCCTGCTCACGATCGGCGAGGACGGCGCGTGGCGGGACGAGCAGGACGCGGTGCTGCCCGCCCCTCGCGCGATCGAGCTGCTCACCGGCTGCGATGGGGCGATCCCGATGCTGCACGGCGTCCGGGGCGAGGACGGCGCGATCGCAGGCCTGCTGGAGCTCTGCGGAGTGCCCTCCGCAGGCTCGCCGGTCCGCGCGGGCGCGCGGGGGATGGACAAGCACGTCACGAAGCTGGTCGCGGCATCGCTGGGCATCGCGACGGCGAACGCGCGTCTCATCGAGGCCGGATCCGTGGCGGCGATCACCGGTCTGACCCCGCCCTTCGTCGTGAAGCCCGCGAGCGGCGGATCCAGCAACGGGGTCTTCGTCGTCGCAGATCCCAGCGGCGTCGCCGAGGCCGTCGACCGGGCGAGGGCGTTCGGGGATCCGGTCCTGGTCGAGGAGTACGTCGCGGGGCGGGAGGTGGACGTCGCCGTCTTCCGCGATCGGCACGGCGTGCTGCGCCTCGGCGCCGCGCTCGAGATCGGAGTCTCGTCCGGCGGCGTGTTCGGCGCGGTCGAGAAGTACGACGGCAGCGCCCGGTTCACGGTGCCTGCCCCGATCGGCGACGCCGAGGAGGCGGCCGTCCGCGCGGCGGCGGCCCGGCTCTACGAGGCGCTGGGGTGCGCCGGAGTCGCCCGCTTCGACTTCTTCGTGACCGCCGACGGGCCCGTGCTCAACGAGGTGAACACGGCGCCGGGCATGACCGAGCGCTCGCAGGTTCCGCTGATGTACGCGGCGATCGGTCTCGACTACACCGGATTGATCGCCGAGCTCCTCGACGCGGTGCCGGCGCCGCGGCGGGCCGGGGCGCCCGGATGACGGCTGCCGCGACGGCTCCGACGACACGGCTGGCCTGGGCGGACACCGCCAAGGGGCTGCTGATCGTCCTCGTCGTGTTCTGGCATGTCGTGCTCAAGAGCTACCTCACGATCGACTGGCGCATCGGCCTGCCGATCCCCGGCGCCTGGGGCCTCATCTCCGACCTCGCCTACCCGGTGCGGATGCCGCTGTTCTTCCTCATCTCCGGATGCTTCGCCGCGAACGCGATCGCCCGGCCGTGGGCCGCCGTGCTCCGGGGCCGCGTCCTGCGCTTCCTGTACCTGTATCTGCTCTGGACCCTCATCCACATGGCGACGCTGTGGGCGTTCCCCGACTTCCCGACCCTGGTCCCGAGATCCGTCGCGGCGTTCGTCGACGCGATCACGATCAGCCCGCCGAACGCCTGGTACCTCTATGCCCTCGCGCTCTACTTCCTCGTCGCCAAGGGGCTGCGCTGGTTGCCCGTCTGGATCCCGCTGGCCGCGGCCGCGGTGCTGACGACCGCCGTGGGGGCGGGGCTCATCGACGTCGTCAGCAACCGGGGATCGCTGCTCGCGAACCTGCTCTACTTCCTCCTCGGCACCTCCTTCTCCCGGCAGATCATCGGATTCGCTGCCCGGCCGCGCCCCGTGCTCGCCGCCGGCGCCGTCGTGCTCTACCTGGCGGCGTTCGCGGCCGTGAGGATCACCGGAGTGGAGCTGTTCCCCGGGGTGTGGCCCGCCGTCGCGCTGATCGGACTCGGCGCGGGGATGGCCGTGGCGCCGCTGCTCGCGAGGACGCCCCGACTCGGACCCGGCCTGGGCCGGCTCGGCGGGCGCACGTTGCAGATCTACCTGATCCACATGCCGGTGCTCGCGCTCGTCGACGCCCTGGTGGCGGGGTGGGTGTCGGATGCCGGGAAGGCGGTGCAGCTGGTCGCGGCCGTCGTGCTCCCCGTCGTCCTCACAGCCGTCGTGATCGCGGTCAGCCTGGCGATCGGCGACCTCATCACCCGCGACCGGCTGTCCTGGCTGTTCGACCTGCCGCGCCGGCGCGCTCGCGCCGACGCCGGGATCCGCCCTCGTCTCCCGTGGCGCACGCCCGTCGCCGTGGTCGCGCTGGTGGCCGTCGGCATCGCCTCGACCGGGGCGGCGGCGCTCCCCGCGATGCCGGCACGGATCCCGCAGCAGTCCGCACAGCACGCCGGGGAGGTCGGCATCGGTGCGACCGGCGACATCCTGCTCTACGACGCGAGCCGTACGGTGCCCGCGGACCACGGCGCCGGCCACTTCGACCGGGTGCGCCCCTGGTTCACGCAGGATCTCGTCACGGGCAACCTCGAACAGGCGATCTCGCCCGACACGGGGCACGACAAGTGCGGGAAGGACGCCGACTGCCTCGCCTTCCGCAGCGATCCCGATTCCGTCGCGGGCCTCGCCGGCTTCGACATCCTCAACCTCGCGAACAATCACAGCCGCGACTTCGGGCAGGCCGGCTACGACGAGACCAGGGCTGCCCTCGCGGGCGCGGGCATCCGCGCGGTGGGCGGCAGGGACGAGATCGTCTACACGCGCGTCGGCGGGATCACCATGGCGATGATCGGCTTCGCGCCCTACGGCGAGTTCAACCGGTTGACCGACCTGCGGCGTGTGAGCGCGGTCGTCCGCGCCGCCGCTGCGCGCGCGGATGTCGTGATCGTGCAGGCGCACATGGGTGCGGAGGGGCCGAACGCGGACGCGGTCACGCCGGGGACCGAGACGATGTACGGGGAGGACCGCGGGGATCCTGTCGCGTTCTCCCATGCGGCGATCGACGCGGGAGCGGATCTCGTCCTCGGCCACGGGCCGCACGTGCTGCGCGGGATGGAGTGGTACCACGGCCGGCTCATCGCATACAGCCTCGGCAACTTCGGCGGCGGGGGCGTCTTCGGCAAGGACCCCGCCACGCGCTACGGGGCCTATCTCTCGGTGCGGCTGCGCGCGGATGGGACCGTGATCGCGGGCCGCGTGCAGTCCGTGCGATTCGACTATCTCGATAGGGTCCCCGTGCCGGATCCCGACGGCGGGGCCGCGCGCCTCATGGATCAGCGCGGGCACCGCGACTTCCACGGCGCCGCGGTGCGCGTCGGGCCCGACGGCGTGATCGCGATGCCCTAGACAGGGATCGGCGCGCCGCCCGCCGCGAGCGAGGCGTAGGCGGCATCCACGACGGCCACCGCCGCGACGCCGTCGGCCGGGGTCACCAGGGCAGGGCGCCCGGTGCGGATCGCCTCCGCGAAGTCGGCGATCTGGGCGCGGTAGGGGTGGTCCTCGGTCTGCGGCGGGAGGTATCCGGTATCGGCATCGACCGACGAGGCGCGCGCAGTGCCGCCGGCCTCCGCGGCGCTGTCGTGCGCAAGCGCCCCGGCGGTGCCGACGGCCTCGATCGTGGTGCGGAACGGCGTTCCCTCGCCCAGCCAGCCGCCGTCGATCCGCGAGGTGACGCCGTTCGCGTGGGTCAGCTCGACCGTCGCCGTCACGGGGGCCGACAGGCGTCCGTCGATGCTGGGCGGATCCTGCCTCGCGCTCACCGAGGTCACGGTGCCGGCGAGCCAGAGCGCCTGGTCGATGTCGTGGATCAGCAGGTCGCGGATGAGTCCGCCGCCTGCGTTCTCGTCGTAGAACCATGCGGTGGTGGGACCCGCGCCGGCACGACTCAGGCGCAGGGTCTGCAGCGCCCCGATTCCGCCGGCGACGACGGCCTGCTGGATCCGCCGGTAGGCGGCGAAGTATCGCACCACGTGCGCGGGGAGCAGCCGCACGCCCGCCGCATCCGCCGCGTCCGCCATGCGCTGCGCCTCGGCCGAGGTCAGCGCGAGCGGCTTCTCGCACACGACGTGCCGCCCGCGCGCGATCGCACGCAGGGCGAGGTTGAGGTGCGTCGGGGTGGGGGCGAGGATGCCCACGATGTCGACCCGGTCGATGAGCGCGTCCGCGTCCTCCGCGATCTCCGCACCGAAGCGCTCCGCGAGCGCGGTCGGCCGGGTGCGCGAGGAGATCACGCATTCCGCGCCGAGCGCCTGCCACGCGTCGAGGTGCGCGGCGGCGATGGCGCCCGCGCCGATCAGCCCGACCCGCGGCGGCGCGCTCTCACCCGGCATGGTGTCCGTGCTCCGGGTTGCGCGACGGCGCGGCCTGCCGCAGCGGATCGGCCTTCGCGAGAGGGTCCGGGACCGGGATCGGATCCGCGACCGGCTCCGCGGTCACGGGCTCGGGGGCGCGACCGGGCTCGAGCTGGAGCGCGACCTTCTTCTCGAGGTTCTCGACGGCGGCGTCCGAGAGGTCGATGAGGCCGTCCAGTTCCTCGCGCACGCGACGATAGGCGGTCTGTCGTTCGGCAGGCGTGGCGGACTGGTCGACGGCGACCTTGAGCAGGTGCTGCGCGCGTTCGAGACGCTTGCGCTCGTCGTCGGTGAAGGTCGAGTCGCGCAGCCGACGGGCGTCCTTCTCCGCGATCTCGAAGGCGACCGCGTAGTTGCCGACCGCATCGAGGTATTCGGAGACCTGCTGCTCTGCGACCTTCGCGTCGGAAGCACTCGGACGCAGTGCATCGGCGATCTTCTTGGCGCGCAGGAAGGCGGCGGTCAGCGGTTGGCGTCCGTCGCTCATCGCGGGGAACGCGATCATCTTCGCGACGTCGAGCTCGTAGTCCAGCCAGCGGGCGGTGATCCCGTCATGTTCGGCGAACAGGCGTTCGAGCAGCTCCTTCGACGCGTTCGCGTGTTGCACGGCGGCCTCGCGGGGGGACGGCTGCGGCGCGATCTGGCCCCTCGCGGCGAGCTGGGCGGCCTTGATCTCGCCCTTCAGGCGCAGCGTCTCCAGCTTTTGCTTGTGGTGCTGGCGGGAGAGGGACTGCACCCGCCCGGCGATGGCGCCACCCACGCCCATGAGGGGGAAGATGATCCACCAGTGGCCGCCGAACCACGCGAAGATCTGGTTGAGAGCGTCCATGATGCCCCTCAGCCTATTGCGCACGGATCCGCGGTGCGGGCGAGGACGTCTGCCGGGCGATGCCGAGCACCCGTTCGCGATCGGTGGTGTTCGCCGCAGGGGTTGCCTATCTGGTATATCGGTTGCATCATCATCGAACGGGGTCGTGCACGGCTCCGATCGGCCCAGCGGGACTTGGGCCGGGTGGGGCGCCTCGACCTTCAGTGGCCGTTCCCCAGACGGCGGGCCGTTCCCCAGACGGTCGGCGAGGCGCTCTGCCGCCCGTTCGCGACGCCGCCCGTTCGCGACGCCGCCCGGATCCTCGATCGTGGTCCTCCCGCCCTGCGCGCGCGCAGGCCTGCGCCTCAGCCGAGCAGCACCGCGAGCACGGTGGATCCGCCTCCCACCAGGATGAGCGCGACGATCACGACCCATGCGGTGATGCGGATCCGGCGCTGCCGTCGGGTGCTGTAGATCGAGAGGTCCTCGGTGGTCCCTGAGTTCGTCGAAGGGTCGGGGGTGCTGTTCATGAGCGTCCTCGCGGGCCGTCAGGCGCCGACCGGCTCCGCGACGGTGGGGCCGAACGCGGCCGGAAGGGTCGCCTGGGCGGTCTCGCGCAGTTCGTCGACCGAGATCGTGAAGACGTCCTGCACCTCGAGCTGCGGGGCACTGTCGGTCACTCCGATGCGCAGCACGGGGTAGCCCCGGCCCTCGCAGAGGCCCTGGAACTTCACGTCGTCCTCGCGGGGCACGGTCACGATCACGCGGCCGGCCGACTCGGAGAACAGGGCCGTCGCGGCGTCCACGCCGTCGCGCTCCATGAGCTCGGTCAGCCACACGCGGGCGCCGACGCCGAAGCGCATGACGCCCTCGGCGAGGGCCTGGCCGAGGCCGCCCTCGCTCAGGTCGTGCGCGGAGGAGATCAGCCACTCGTCGCGCGCCGCGCCGATCAGGCCGGCCAGACGCTTCTCGCCGGCAAGGTCCACCTTGGGCGGCAGGCCGCCGAGGTGGCCGTGGATGACATCGGCCCAGGCGGATCCGGACAGCTCGGTGGAGGTGGTGCCGAGCAGGTAGATGTTCTGCCCCTCGTCCTGCCAGCCGGAGGGGATCCGGCGCGAGACGTCGTCGATGATGCCGAGCACGCCGACCAGCGGGGTGGGGTGGATCGGCACGTCTCCGGTCTGGTTGTAGAACGAGACATTGCCACCGGTGACCGGCGTGCCGAGCTCGAAGCAGCCATCCGCGAGGCCGTCGACCGTCTGGCCGAACTGCCACATGACCTCGGGGTTCTCGGGGGATCCGAAGTTCAGGCAGTCGGTGATCGCGGTGGGCTCCGCGCCCGTGACGGCGACGTTGCGGTACGCCTCGGCGAGGGCGAGCTGCGCACCCGCGTAGGGGTCGAGCTGGCTGTAGCGGCCGTTCGCGTCGGTCGAGATGGAGAAGCCGAGGCCCGACTCCTCGTCGACGCGGATCATGCCGGCGTCGTCGGGGAAGGCGAGGGCGGTGTTGCCGAGCACGTAGTAGTCGTACTGGTTGGTGATCCAGCGGGTGTCGGCGAGGTTCGGGCTCTCCAGCAGCGCGAGGAACTGCTGGGTGAGCGCCTCGGGGTCGTTGTCGCGGGGGAGCAGCTCGGCTGCGTCGGCCTGCAGCGCGTCGATCCAGGTGGGGTAGGCGACCGGGCGGTCGTAGACCGGGCCGTCGACGGCGACGGTGGAGGGATCCACGTCGACGATGCGCTCGCCCTGCCAGTCGATGATGAGGCGGCCGTCGCCGGTGACCTCGCCGAGGACCGAGGTCTCGACGTCCCACTTCTTCACGACGGCGAGGAACGCGTCGAGCTTCTCGGGGGCGACGATCGCCATCATGCGCTCCTGCGACTCCGACATGAGGATCTCCTCAGCGGTCAGGGTGGGGTCGCGCAGCAGCACGTTGTCGAGCGACACGTGCATGCCGGAGTCGCCGTTCGCGGCCAGCTCGCTCGTGGCGCAGGAGATGCCCGCGGCGCCGAGATCCTGGATCGCCTCGACGAGCTCATCGCGGTACAGCTCGAGGCAGCACTCGATGAGCACCTTCTCGGCGAACGGGTCGCCGACCTGCACGGCGGGACGCTTGGTCGGGCCCGTCGAATCGAACGAGTCGGAGGCGAGGATCGACGCACCGCCGATGCCGTCGCCGCCGGTGCGGGCGCCGAAGAGGACGACCTTGTTGCCGACGCCGGTGGCGTTCGCGAGCTTGAGGTCCTCGTGGCGCAGCACGCCCACGGCGAGCGCGTTCACGAGGGGGTTGGCCTGGTAGACGGCGTCGAACACCGTTTCGCCGCCAATGTTCGGCAGGCCGAGGCAGTTGCCGTAGAAGCTGATGCCGGCGGTGACGCCGTGCACGACGCGGGCCGTGTCGGGGTCGTCGATCGCGCCGAAGCGCAGCGCGTCCATGACGGCCACAGGGCGGGCGCCCATCGAGATGATGTCGCGGACGATGCCGCCGACGCCCGTGGCCGCACCCTGGAACGGCTCGATGAAGGAGGGGTGGTTGTGCGACTCCGCCTTGAACGTGACGGCCCAGCCCTCGCCGACGTCGATGACGCCCGCGTTCTGGCCCATGCCGACCATGAGGCGCTTCTTCATCTCGTCGGAGACCTTCTGGCCGAACCGGCGCAGGTAGTTCTTCGAGGACTTGTAGGAGCAGTGCTCGCTCCACATGACCGAGTACATCGCCAGCTCGCCCGATGTGGGGCGGCGGCCCAGGATCTCGCGGATCCGCGCGTACTCGTCGTCCTTGAGGCCGAGCGCCGCGTACGGCTGCTCCTTCTCCGGAGTCGCTTCTGCGTTGGCGACCGAGTCGGGGACGTGGTCGGTGGGGGTGTTCGGAGAGGTCACGCGGGCTCCTGGAGCGAGGGGAGGCGGGGCAGGACCCAGTCTACTTGCGGTGGAGAGGGTCGGTCCGCCGCCGTTCGCGCCGCTCCGGCCGCCGCTCTGCGCCGCGACGATCCGCACACGATGTGACGATCTGCACACGGATCCGGCCGAATCCTGTGCGGATCGCGACGCGCTGTGCGGATCGTCGCGCCCGAGGGGCTCTGGGGTACTCAGAGATCCAGGGTGGCCTCGTCGGGGAGCTGGATCCCTCCGGACGTGTTGGCGGAGTTCGCGTAGGCCTGGATGGGTCGCGGGTCGATCTCGGGCGGCGTCGGCAC
Source organism: Microbacterium sp. NPDC056052 (assembly GCF_042266785.1). Lineage (NCBI taxonomy): Bacteria > Bacillati > Actinomycetota > Actinomycetes > Micrococcales > Microbacteriaceae > Microbacterium > Microbacterium sp. NPDC056052. The sequence goes on along the minus strand of NZ_JBHJWV010000005.1, from coordinate 315,151 downwards.
TTCTGCATAGAAAAGATCCGGGTCCACCAGCGAAAAGACCCGGGCCAATACCGAATCGGCCCGGGACTTGGGGTGTCGCGGCGGACTACTGCACCGACCAGCCGCCGTCCGAGGCGAGGATCGCGCCGTTGATGTTCACGGCGTCGTCCGAGAGCAGGAAGGTGATCGACGCCGCGAGGTGCTCGGCCGTGGCCACGGTGGGGATGGCCTGCTGGAAGGGCGCGAGTCGGCCGGATCCGTATTCGGACATGCGCGGCGGCATCGGGATCCCGGTCGCGACGCCGCCGGGGGCGACGGAGTTCACGCGGATCCCCTTCGGCCCGTACATGAAGGCCGCGGACTTGGTGACGCCGATGATGCCGTGCTTGCTGGCCGTGTAGGCGTTGCCGGACGCGTTGCCGCGCAGGCCGGCCTCGCTCGACACGTTGAGGATGGATCCACGGCCCGCCGCCTCCATGAGCGGCAGCACCGCGCGCATGAGCTTGAACGGCGCGGTGAGGTTGATCGCGATCACGCGGTCCCAGACGGCGTCGGGCGTCTCGCCGGCGGGGGAGAAGTCGTCGTTGATGCCGGCGACGTTGGCGAGGCCGTCGATGCGGTCGCCCGCTGCGGCGACGACCCGGTCGATCGCGTCCTGCTGGGTGAGGTCGCCGGCGACGGTCACGATGCCGGGGAGTTCCGCGCTCAGCGCGTCGAGCTTGTCCGCCGCGATGTCGCAGGCGATGACGCGGCCTCCCTCGCGGGCGATGCGGGAAGCGGTGGCCTTCCCGATTCCGGATGCGGCGCCCGTGACGATCAGGGTCTTCCCGGTGAAGCGTCCGGGCGTGACCTGCTCCGTCCAGCCCCGCGGCTCGGCGTCCTCGGGGATCACTCCGCCGTTCGCCGCCCGCACGAGGTCGTCGACCACGGACTGCGGCATGGCGCCCTGGCTCATCACGACGAGCTGCTGCAAGGGCAGGCCGAGCACGGGGGTGAGCGAGTCGGCGCTCGCGCCGGACTGCGCCAGCAGCCCGCGGATCAGCTCGCCACCAGCCGGATCGGCCAGCCAGTCGCCGATGGAGGAATTCGCGGTCAGGGCCATGGGTGTCTCCTTCGTTCGCTCGTGGATCCGGTCGTTCGGCTGCGATCGAGTTTCGCAACGGCGCGTCCACTTATTCACGAGCGTACACCTCGCTACCCTCGGAGGGTGCCTCGTCCGCGCAGTGAGAACGCCCGCCAGTCCGTGCTGGCGGCGATGCGTCGCGCGCTCGCGGCAGACGGCTACGACGCCGTGACGATCGAGGGCCTGGCCGCCGAGGCCGGTGTCTCGAAGCAGACGATCTACCGGTGGTGGGGATCGAAGGCGGCGATCCTCGGCGAGGCCCTGCTCGAGGGCTCGCTCCCGGGCGCCGACGTCGCTCTGCCGTTCTCGGCAGACCTGGCGGCGGACCTGCGGGCGTGGTTCGCCACTGCGGGCGAGCACCTGTCCCGCTCCGAGAACGTGGAGCTCGCCCGTGCGCTCATCGCCGTGACCGCGACGGATCCGGAGCTGGGTATGGCCCTGAACCATCGGTTCGCGGATCCGATCGTGACGTGGATCGTCGCCAGGATCACCCGTGCGCAGGACGAGGGCGCGGTGCGGCCTGACGCGGACCCGGCTGCCGTCGCGGACCAGTTCGTCGCAGCGACGTCGTACGCGGCGCTGCTCGGCCGTCCCCTGACGGCCGAGCGCGTGGACGCACTCGTGGACCTTGTGATGCACGGGCTCGCGGTGCGCTGAGGCTCGTTTGCCCGACGCATCCGCCCGCCGGGCCTGTGGATAACTTCTGCGGCGCTCCGGAGGACCTAGCTACGGTATCGGGATGAATCCCCGGCGCAGTGCTCTCATCACCACGGCCGTCGTCGCTGCCGTGATCGCGCTCGCCGGCTGCACGCCAGGCCCGGCGCCCACACCGACGCCCACCCCGCTGTTCGCGAGCGAAGCGGAGGCCTTCAAGGCGGCGGAGCAGGTGTACCGGGACTATGTCGATGCGGCGAATGCTCAGCAGAACGGGGCCGTGGATGTGGACCCGCAAAAGTACCTTGCTGGGACTGCTCTGGCTGATGATGTCAGATCCGTCCGCGACTTCGAGAAGTCGGGATTGAAGATCACGGGTACTTCCATGATCAAGTATTTTCGCGCGCAGTCTTTCGAGCCGAAATCCGATGGGGTCGAGAGTCTCGCATGCCTCGATGTCTCTCAGAGTCGAGTCGTGAACTCCGCTGGAGTGGACGTGACACCGAACAATCGGCAGTCATTGGTGGGTCTTTCAGTGCGAATGGCTCCTGACCGAAGCGGGCTCAAGATCGTATCCCTCATTCCGAACGAGCTGTCGTGCCAATGATGATCGCGAGGGCGGGGATGATGGCGGCGGTGGTGGCCCTCGTCTTCCCTGGGTGGGCGCTTCTCCCGTCGACCGGCGCTGGTCCTGGACGGGATCAGTCATCAGCGTGCACTTGGCGTGAATCTCAGGTCGGGCTTTGTGGGGCCAACGACGGCGATGTCAGTATCGGCGAGTCAGAAACAACTGGTGGTGGTTCCGAAGGTGAGACAGGCACGCCAGAGAATTCCGACGATGCAGCCGCCGAACCGTCCCCGCAGGAGGTCTGCGCGGCAACGCCAGGACCGCCGAGCGCCTACTGCCGTTCGCTCAGGCCGGTAGGCGTAGTGGACGCGGCACCGATGTCCGGCACACCGGGCTGGAGCGTCACCGTCACCGACCTCGCCCGTTTCGTTCCGTCCGCAGCCACCGTCGAGGGTGAGCCCGGCAATGTCGCGGTGGTCGGCCTGCCCGCCAACTTCCTCAGCAGCGCGAAGACCGAGACCATCCCCGGCACGGTCCTGGGGCGATCGCTCACGATCCGCTTCACTCCCGTGAACTACGCCTTCGACTATGGCGACGGACACCGCCGAGACAGCGCCGGACCGGGCACCGCATGGGACGCGAATGGCCAAGCCCAGTTCACGCCGACGAGCACGAGCCACGTCTACAAGGAGGCCGGCCGCTACACCGTCTCTGTCGCCGTCACCTACGCCGCGGATATCGACCTCGGCAGCGGCTGGATCCCGATCCGTGGCACCCTGAACGGCCCGCCCGCAAGCCAGGAGATCCGTGTCGTCCAGGCACACACAGCACTCGTCCTCGGTACCTGTCATGAGCGCCCGTCGGCGCCCGGCTGCTGAACGGGATTCCACAACTATTCAGCCAACCCATAAGGTCGTAACATCGCGGCACGCGGTCATGAGCTCCCGATCCGCTCCCCCGACCCCCGCACACGCGCGACCCACGCAGGAAGCAGGACTCTCATGGCAGAGAAGTACGACCAGGCCACATCGGATCCGGCGACACGAACCCTCGACTCGGTCACCGGGATCAGCAAGAAGGGTCTTCCGACGGGAACCGTCGGCGTACTCGGCGCCCTCGTGATCGGCATCTCGACGTGCGCGCCCGCCTACACGCTGACGGCAGCGGTCGGCCCGGCAGCGAGCGAGGTCGGCTACCAGACGCCTGCCATCTTCCTCATGGGCTTCATCCCGATGCTGCTCGTCGCGCTCGGCTATCGCGCCCTCAACTCGGCGATGCCCGACTCCGGCACGTCCTTCACCTGGGCGACGCGCGCGTTCGGTCCCTGGATCGGCTGGATGGCGGGATGGGGCCTCGTCGCGGCGACGGTGCTCGTACTGTCGAACCTCGCCGGCATCGCGGTGGAGTTCCTGTTCCAGTCGATCAGCATTCTCGTCGGGGATCCGTCGATCGCCGATCTGGCGTCGGACAAGTTCATCAACATCCTCGTGTGCCTCGCGTTCATGGCGCTCGCGACCTATATCTCGTACCGCGGCATGACGTCGACGAAGATCTTCCAGTACATCACCGTGATCTTCCAGATGGCCGTCATGGTCTGGTTCGTCGTCGCGATGTTCGTGGGCGCGGGCGACCCCGCCAACAAGCAGGCGAAGATGCCGGAGCTGAGCTGGTTCAACCCGTTCGAGGTGTCGAGCTTCAGTGCCTTCGCCGCGGGTATCGCAGTCTCGATCTTCGTCTACTGGGGCTGGGACACGGTGCTGACCATGGGCGAGGAGACGAAGCCGTCCAAGGGCCGGCTGTCGACCGAGAGCAAGGCGGCCATGATCCTGGTCGGGATCCTCGTCGTCCTCTACGTCGGCACCGCGACCGCGACCGTCGCCTACGCCGGACTCGGCGATGGCCCGACCGGCCTCGGCAACCCCGACATCATCGAGAACGTCTTCGCGGCGCTCGCTCACCCGGTCATGGGGCCGGCGGCGATCCTGCTCTCGCTCGCGATCCTGGTGAGCGCCATGGCGTCGATCAACTCCACGGCCATCTCGCCCGCGCGCACGCTGCTCGCGATGTCGCACTACGGCGCGCTGCCGGCGGCGATCAAGAAGGTGCACCCGAAGTACAAGTCGCCGCATGTGGCGCTGCTGCTCTCCTCGGTCGTCGCATCCGTGTTCTACGCGGTGATGCGTTTCATCAGCGAAGACGTGCTGTGGGACACGATCACCGCGCTCGGCATGATGGTCTGCTTCTACTACGGCATCACAGCGCTGGCGAGCCCCTGGTACTTCCGCAAATCCGCGTTCCGCGAGGGCCTCGGATCCGTCATCTCGAAGGTCGTGCTCCCGGGTATCGGCGGGATCCTGCTGCTCATCGTGTTCGTGAAGACGACGATCGATGCGATGGATCCGTCGGCCGGATCCGGCAGCAACATCGCCGGAGTGGGCCTGGTCGGCATCATCGGCGTGACGGTGCTCGGGATCGGCGTGATCCTGATGTTCGTGCAGGCCAAGGTGGATCCGGCGTTCTTCCGTGGCGAGCGGCTCGCGCAGACCGACGCCACCAGGGACACGTCGGCGCAGGTCTTCGACGACGGGCTGTAAACCGGCGGCCGGTCAGGCCACCGCGCGCCGTCGGGCCGCCATCCGCGGGCCGTCCTGCGTCGCGGTCGGCGCGGAAGCCGTCGTCCGCGCCGCGCGCGCCGGCATGCGGAAGGTGAGCGGCACCGGACTGGCGAACTCGGAGGCGAACCGGCCCGTGCCGTGCAGGTCGGCGCCGAGCTCGCGGACGGTCGCGACCAGCTGGGTCAGCTGATGCGAGGTCGGCGCGGATCCGTTCGCCTGCACGTCGATGAGCGCCTTCTGGATCGTGCGGGCCGAGGCGATCCGCGTCGCCCGGCCGCGCTCGCCCTCGTCCAGCCCGTTCGTCCACACCCGTGCGTCCGGATGAGAGTAGAAGACGCACGTCTGCACGTACGGCGCGGATCCGTGCCGGGCAGCGAGGTGGCCGTGGAACCGCCGTGCCTGCCGCCGCACCTGGAACGCCGGCGACTCGCGCTCGAGCTTCGAGCGCACCGAAACGGACCCGGCGCTGTCGCGCTTCAACGAGATCGCGTATGACGTCGGCAGAGCGGTCTCGTCGAACAGGATGGACAGCGCACCGGCCATTGACGAAGGCTTCTTGCCGTCGAAGATGAGCCCCTTCCAGTTCTTGCTGTCGACGAGCACCACGGCCTTCTCGGTGATCACCAGATGGTCCAGCTGCACGCAGTACGGCGCGGTGGCCTCGTCGTCGTGCGGCGAGAACACGATGTTCGTGGCGATGATCGCGTCGAGCCCCGCGGCGGTGCACGCGTCGACGAGCAGCTCGCGCGAGGCGAGTTCCCACCGCATGCCCTGCCCTGCGAGCTGCTGAGACTCGGTCCCGGCCTTGACCGCCGCATCACGCTCGGCCTGCAGGCGGGAGATCTCGGTCTCATGCTCCGCGAGACGCTGCTGCGTCTGCGACTCGTTCCGCACGGCCAACTCGGCGAGGGTCGCATCATGCTGCTGCTGGAGTTCCCGCTTCTCGCCGGCGTGCCGAGCGGTGAGCGCGCTCTCCTCCGAGGAATGCTCCTGCTGCGCCGCAGCGAGTTCGTCCTTGGCGCGACGGGTGCGCCGGTTCATCACCCACGCGGTGACGACGAGGGCGATGAGCAGGACCGCGGCGGCGACGATCAGGGCGAGCGTGGATGTCTCCATCCGTCCAGCCAACCAGGCGCGGCCGACTTTTCCCGGCAGCCGACTGCGCGCCGGACGGATCCGATATTCCGATCGTCAGCGCATCTCGGCGATGGCGCGCCGGGTGTCTTCCTGCATGAGGGCGGCGTTGACGGCTCCGCCGATCGCGGATCCGGCGCCCATGGACATCGGGACGTTGGCGGCGAGGTTGGTGATGTTGCCGGCGGCCCAGATCCGCGGGTGGCTGGTGCGCCCAGACGGGTCGGTGCGAAGAACGGGCCCGTGGTCGGTGTCGACACGGACGAGATCCCCGGGGAGGAACTCGTCGCGCGGGTGGAGGGCGGTTCCGAGGAAGATCGCGTCCGCGGGCGTCGTGTCTCCGTCCGAGGTGCGGAGGAGGAGCGCATCGTCAGGGGCGACCGTCACGGACGTGATAGGCGAAGGGATGATCGTGGTCCCCCGGGCGCGGAGCCGCTGCGCGGTCTCCGCGTCGATGGGCTCGGCGGCCGCGGTGAAGGCGGTGATCCGGTCGCTCCACTGCCGGACGAGCTGCGCCTGGAACGGGCTCATCGTGCCGGTGGCGATGACCGCGAGGCGCTGTCCCCGTACTTCCCAGCCATGACAGTAGGGACAGTGCAGGACGCGCGTGCCCCAGTGCTCAGCGAGCCCGGGGATGTCCGGGAGGGCATCGATCACCCCGGTGGCGGCGACGAGCGCGCGAGCGGTGAACGCGCGCTCGTCGAGGTGGGCGGTGACCTCGTCATCCGAGGCGGTCACGCGGTCGACCTGTCCGTCGAGGAAGGTGACGTCATACGGTTCGAGTTCTGCGCGGCCACGGGAGCGCAACTCCGCAGGGGGCAGGTTGTCGATCCCGAGGACTCCGTGCATCGCGCTCGCGAATCTGTTGCGCGGCTCTCCGCCATCGATGACGAGGACGGAACGGCGGGCTCGTCCGAGCATGTGTGCGGCGCTGAGCCCGGCCGGGCCGGCGCCGACGATGATCGCGTCGTATTCGGTGTTCATGCCGACAACGAATCATGCGAGATGCGCCTTGTGCGAGCCCTGTTGCAGATATGCAAACTATCCCGCTAGACGTCGGTGAGGTGCACCCGCTCGCCCTGCTGGCCGTAGATGGCGATGATCTCCGCGGGCACGTCGTCTCGGGCGTTGGCGATCCAGTGCGGGGTGAGGGTCTCGAACTCCGCGGCTTCTCCGGCCGCGAGCGTGGTGCGCTGCCCCGCGAGCGAGAGGTTCACCGTGCCGCTGAGCACGTAGAACCACTCCCGACCTGGGTGCGTGTTGTCCCGAGGGGGCCGGGACGAGGGCAGCGGCGGGTAGATCACCTTGAACGCCTGGAGCCCGCCGGCGTGGACGCCGAGGGGGATGTACGTGAGTCCGTGCCGCCGCACCGGTCGCAGGTGGACACGGGGATCTCCGACGCGGGGCGCCGCGACCAGCTCGTCGAGCGGGACCGCGTAGACGCGTGCGAGGGGGAGCAGCTGCTCCAGGGTCGGTCGGATGTGACCGCGTTCGAGGCGGGAGATCGTGCTCGGGGTCAGCCCGGTCTGTTCGGACAGCTCGGCCAGGGTGAGGTTGCGGGCGGTGCGGAAGCCGCGCAGCCGCACGCCGACGCCGTCGATCACCTCGTTGTCGTCCACGCGATCTCCGATCTGTCGGGTCGTTCTGCGGAGCCGCCTGTCGCCACCCCTCGCGACTCCTGCGGCGACGTGCACCTCACACGCGGACGTAGGCGGCGCCTTCGAACTGAGCATCGCTCAGCGCGACCACGGCCGCGGGCACGGTGACGACGCCGGGCTGGAGCGCATCGGCGGAGATGCGATGGCTGCGCAGGCCGCCCTCGCACGCCTCGACCGTGGCGACGTCCGTCGCGGGAAGTGCCGCGGCGCCCGCGGCGACACCCGGGATCGCCGGGCCGTTCACGATGATCCTGATCCGGGTCTCGGGGCGATGCCCGTGCAGGATCCCCGCCATGCCGATCGCGCGGGAGACGTCCTCCGGCCGATCCGACACGTGCAGCAGGACGGTGCGCTGAGCAGTCATGGGTCCATACTTGCGCATCGGGTCAGGTTGATCCGGGGTGTCACCACTCGGCCACTTCCACAGCGCAGTGCACCCGGGCTGCCTTTGCGAGCCGTCGTGACTGAGCGATTTGCCTGGCCGAAACCGCGAAGGCGAAGTATCTGATTCCCATCCGCTCAGCCTGCGCCGCGGCCGCGGCGGCTGTTCGCGCCAGGAACGGACTAGGGGAAGAGCTCGCACCAGTTTCGGGATGTGCAGGACGGGCCCGCGAGAGGCTGCTATGGATGGCGTAGATCGAAGCGACAAGCGAAAAGCTTCTATGAAAGACAGTATGCTTAATGTAGTGTATTACAAGCGTGTCTTATTGCTCTCCAATTTGGCCTGGATCCACTCATGGGCGGATACTCGACCCGTCCCGGACGTCGATCCCGACCGGGTCCAACAATGAACGCAGCCGCCTCTTCCTCGTCGTCCGCTCCGGACCTCAGCATCGCCATCGTCGGCGCCGGGCGGCTCGGCAGCGTGCTTGCGCGGGCGCTCGGCGTCACCGGCTACGACGTGATCGGACCGCTCGGTCGCGGTGACGCCATCCCTGCAGTCGACGTCGTGCTCCTGTGCGTTCCCGACGCAGCGATCCGCGATGCGGCAGAGGTCGCCCGCCCGCACGCACGGATGATCGGCCACGTCTCCGGCGCGACGGGTCTCGACGCCGTCGACTTCAGCATCCATCCGCTGCAGACGTTCACCGGATCCGAGGCGCCGACTGTCTTCCACGGCATCGGGGCGGCGATCGACGGGCGCTCCGAGGAAGCACTCACGGCCGCGGAGGGCATCGCACGAGCGCTCGGAGCGTACCCGTTCCGCGTCGATGACGTGCATCGTGCGGAGTACCACGCGTCCGCGTCCATCGCCTCGAACCTGCTGCTCGCCGTGCTCGACGCGGCCGAGCAGGTTGCTGGATCGGCTGGGATCCCTTCGGCGGAAGCGCGTGCGATTCTTGCCCCGCTCGTGCGGCAGACCGTCGAGAACTGGGTCGAGGTCGGCGCCGCGGAGGCACTCACCGGGCCGATCGCTCGAGGGGATGAGGAGACCGTTGCCCGGCAGCGAGCAGCGGTCGCCGATGCCACGCCCCTGCTGGTGCCGCTCGTCGATGCGCTGACCACGCGGACCCGTGCTCTCGCCGAGACCGCGGGTGACCGCGTTTCGTCTCGCTTCGCTCGCTCAACGACCCCGGGTGTGGCAGCGGGTGACCGCGTTTCGTCTCGCTTCGTGGTTCCTGAGCGAGGAGCGGAGCGACGAGACGAAGGGCGCTCAGGAACCGTGGAACGTGAGTCGACGACCGAATCCGAGGGGAACCGCGCATGAGGATCATCCGCACGATTGCCGAGGTGCGCAATGCCGTCCGCGACGCCAGGCAGCGCGGCCAGACGGTGGGCCTCGTGCCGACCATGGGCGCCTTCCACGCCGGGCACCTGTCGCTCATGAAGGCGGCCAGGCAGAACAACGACCTCGTCGTGGTCTCGCTCTTCGTCAACCCCACCCAGTTCGGCGCGAACGAGGATCTCAGCAGCTACCCGCGGGACGAGGAGCGCGACGCCGGCCTCGCTGAGCAGAGCGGCGTCGACATCCTCTTCGCGCCGGAACCTGCCGAGATCTACCCCGACGGCTTCGCCACCACGATCCACATCGGCGGCATCACCGACGTGCTCGACGGCGCCAGCCGCGGCGCGCATCACTTCGACGGCGTCGCCACGGTCGTCGCGAAGCTGTTCGGCATCGTCGCCCCCGACGTCGCCTACTTCGGCCAGAAGGACGCGCAGCAGGTTCTCGTGGTCCGCCGGCTCGTGCGCGACCTGAACCTCGATGTGCGGATCGAGGCGTGCCCGATCGTCCGTGAGGCCGACGGTCTCGCGATGAGCTCGCGCAACGTCTACCTCGACGCCGACGCCCGTGCGCAGGCGACGGCGCTGAACAGGGCACTCGACGCAGCGCAGGCGCTCGCCGAGGCAGGGGAGCGCGAGGCCGACGCCCTCACCGCCGCGGCCCGGACCATCCTCGCCGCTGCCGGCATCACTCCCGAGTACCTCGAGCTCCGCGACGCCGAAACTCTGCAGCCCGTCACCCGTCTCGACGGCGAAGCGCTGCTCGCGGTCGCCGCTCGCGTGGGTGCCGCACGACTCATCGACAACCACATCCTCCGCTCCACCGACAGGAGAGGCGACGCCTGATGCGACGCACCATGCTGAAGTCGAAGATCCACCGCGCGACGATCACCGGATCCGACCTGCACTACGTCGGATCCATCACGATCGACCCCGACCTGCTCGAGGCCGCCGACATCCTCCCGCACGAGCAGGTGCACGTGGTCGACGTGGACAACGGATCCCGCTTCGAGACCTACACGATCGCGGGACCGCGCGGATCCGGGGCGATCCAGGTCAACGGCGCCGCTGCGCGCCTCGTGCATTCCGGCGACACCGTGATCGTCATCTCCTACGCCGACTACTCGCTTGAGGACCTCGCCGACTACGCGCCGACCGTGGTGCACGTCGACCGGTCGAACACCATCATCCAGGTCGACTCGGCCGTCGACAGGCTGCTGACGGAGGCCGTCGCATGAGCGCGCACGCCGCCCCCACTCGCCGGCTCACGTTGGGCGACCTCGCCGCGAAGAAGACTGCGGGCGAGCCGATCGTCATGGTCACCGCGTACGACCACCCCGGCGCGCAGATCGTCGAGGCGGCTGGCGTCGACATGGTGCTCGTGGGCGACTCGGCCGCGATGACGGTGCTCGGCTACGACAGCACTGTGCCGGTGTCGGTCGACGAGATGATCATGCTCACGAAGGCCGTCCGGCGCGGACTCACGAAGCCCCTGCTGGTCGCGGATCTGCCGTTCGGCTCCTACGAGACCTCGGATGCGCAGGCTCTCGCCACGGCGCAGCGCTTCGTCAAGGAGACCGGCTGCGACCTCGTCAAGATCGAACGCGGCGGCACCTCGGTCGACCGGGCACGGGCGCTCGTCTCCGCGGGGATCCCCGTCGTCGGCCACGTGGGCCTCACCCCGCAGACGGCGACGTCGCTCGGCGGCTACCGCTCCCAGGGCCGCACGGCCGAGGCTGCGCTCGCGGTGATCGACAGCGCCGTCGCGCTGCAGGACGCGGGATGCTCGCTGCTCGTCGTCGAGGCGGTGCCGTGCGAGGTTACCGCGGCGCTCATGCCGCTGCTCGACATCCCCGTGATCGGGATCGGCGCCGGACCCGCCACCGACGGTCAGGTGCTCGTGTTCCATGACCTGCTCGGGATCTACGACGGCGGTGCGGCCAAGTTCGTGAAGCGCTACGCAGATCTGCGATCCTCGGCGATCGACGGTGTCACCGCGTACGCCGACGAGGTGCGCGAGCACCGCTATCCGGCACCGGAGCACGAGTATTCGATGCCCGCGGATGAGGCCGCGCGGCTGCGGGAGCTGCTCGCGGGGCGGTGAGACTCCATGAGGGACCGAGCTGTCAGTCCTCGCTGCTGTGCAGGCCCCTCCGGGCGGACAGCACGGTGATCTCGGGATGCTGCTCGGCGAGCATGCGCTCGGCCTGATCCAGCACGTCGCGGACGTGCGAGGCGTGCGCAGCGACGACGGATGCGCCGAGCATCGTGCGGCGGTGCAGATCCTGCGCGCCCACCTCCGCCACCGCGGCCTCGGTCCGCCGGCTGAGTTCGGCCAGGAGCGGCCGGATCACGCTGCGCTTCTCCTTCAGGGAGCGCACGTCGCCGAGCAGGATGTCGAACTCGATCCATCCGATCCACATCCGGCCAGTGTGGCATCTGATGCGCTCAGATCAGACGTCGCAGCGCCTCCTCCAGGGACACGCCCTGAGCATCGGCACGGTCGCGGAGGCGCGCGTGCTCCTCGGCACTGAGCGTCACGCGCAGTTCGGTCGGGGCCGCATCCGCAGGGAGATCGAGGCCATCGAGCAGGTCGGAGGCCTCGGCCCACAGCGCGGGTGCCGGGACGGCGGAGGACGCCACGACCGGGAGGGCGAAGGATCCGGCGGAGGGGGCCTCTGCGCGGGCCTCGGAGGCCAGGGCGGTGGCGGTGGCAGGCGCCGACGGGGCTGTAACCGCCGGGACGCCCGAGAAGCCCGGGCCCTGGTCAGGATCCCGCTTCTTCTGATACGCCGTCGCGGCGGCGTTCGCGCGCTGGTCGGCCGCCTCGTTCAGGGGGTGACCGGCGTGACCCTTGACCCAGGTGAACGACACGTCGCGCCCGCGCAGCGCCTCGTCGATGCCCTCGAGCAGGTCGCGGTTGAGCACGGCGCCGCCATCGGACTTGCGCCAGCCCTTGCGCTTCCACCCCGGCATCCACTTCGTCACGGAGTCGATCACGTACCGGCTGTCGCACTCGATCACGAGCTTCTCGTTCGGGACGCCCGCAGTCGCGAGGAGCAGCTCGAGCACGGCGCGCAGCTCGCCCTGGTTGTTCGTGCCGTGGGGGGATCCGCCGGCGGCCCAGTTCTCGTCGTCGATGTACCAGGCCCAGCCGTTGGGTCCGGGGTTGCCCAGGGCGGAACCGTCTGCCGCGGCGGTGATCGTCATGCTTCCACCGTAGGGCGTGGCGAGACGAGGGCCGGGCGTGGCGGGGGGTCGTGCCTGTCAGCGACCGGATCCGGATCCGCTCTTCCCTTCCGATACATAGCGACATATCGTTAACTATCGCTCGGGGTGAGCGGGAATCGAGGAGGTCGTCATGGACAACACATTTGGACCGCGTGGATTCGGCGGGTCGGGGTTCGGCCCCGGCGGTGGACGCGGCTTCGGCGGGCGCCCGGGGATGAACCCGACCGCCGGACTCTGGGAGGCGATGGAGCACCTGCGCTCGGCCTTTGACCAGCGCCCGCAGACCCCGCGCATGGCACGCGGCGATGTGCGGGCCGCCGTGCTCGCCCTGCTCGCCGAGCAGCCGATGCACGGCTACCAGATCATCCAGGAGATCGAGGAGCGCAGCGGAGGCTCGTGGAAGCCGAGCGCCGGATCCGTGTATCCGACGCTGCAGCTGCTCGCGGACGAGGGACTGATCGAGGCTGCCGAGCAGAGCGGACGCAAGACCTATTCGCTCACCGAGGCCGGCCGGGCTGTCGCCGATGAGGCCGGCACACCGCCGTGGGAGAGCTCCAGCTCTCGCGCGGGAGCGGCATCGTTCGGAGCGTTGCCCAAGGCGGGGGTCGACCTCGCGGGTGCGGCAGCGCAGGTCGCGCGCACCGGCACCCCGGAGCAGGTGCAGCAGGCGATCGACGTGCTCGACGAGGCGCGCCGCCGTCTGTACGCGATCCTCGCCGACTGATGCCGGGCGGTTCCGCAGAGCGAGGAGAGCCCGGGCGCCAGGTCGTGGCCGGGCCCGAGGCATCGGGGCCGGGACGGTCGAGGACCGCGCTCGGCGCGGCAGGGATCGCGGGCCGGGCCGTGGGAGCGGTCGGGCTCGCGGCGGTCGGCGTCCTTCATCTCGTCTGGGCCGCCGGCAGTCCTTGGCCCGCGCGTGATGAGGCCGCCCTGGCCGACGCGGTCGTCGGCTCCGCGCACACTCCCAGCGTCGGACCGACGGTGGGAGTGGCGGTCCTGGCGCTCGGCGGCGCCGCGGTCGTCGGCGGCGTCGGCGGTGCCAGCCCGATCGCGCGGCTGATCCGCGCAGGGGCCGCGGGGGCGTTGCTGGCCCGGGGAATCGCCGGCGGGGTCGCCGCGACGAAGCTGCTGCGGCTGCCCGACCCGAGTGCGCGTTTCCGTCGGCTCGACCGCGTCGTCTACCGGCCGGTGTGCCTCACGCTCGGCGCGGCGGTCGCGATGGGGATGCTCGGGCGGATGCGACGCAGGAAGATGGGATAGGAGGCACATCGTCATGGTCAACGATCGGAGTCCGGCGTCGCCGGCGATGCGCCCGAGCGCGGCCGAAGATCAGGGTCCGCCGCTGCGCGCCCGCTACCGGCGGATCCTGGGATTCGCCGCCCGCGTGCTCGTGCAGACGTGGTGGTTCGAGCTCGTGCTGCCCCGGATCGGCTTCACGCGCGTCGCCGAGTCCTCCCGCGAGCGTCGGATGCGCGTGCTCGCACAGCGCTTCCATGTGCTCGCGGTCGAGCTCGGCGGCCTGATGATCAAGGTCGGCCAGTTCATGTCGTCGCGGCTGGACGTGCTGCCACCGGAGATCACGACCGAACTCGCGGGCCTGCAGGACGAGGTGCCGCCCGTGCCGATCGCCGAGATCCGCGCGCTTGCGGAGGCCGAACTGGGGGTGCCGCTCTCCCGCGCGTTTGCCTCGTTCGACGACACGCCTCTGGCCGCGGCCTCGCTCGGGCAGGCGCATCGCGCGCGACTGTCCGAGCAGGACGCCGCCGACGCGGGGTTCGACGAGATCGTGGTCAAGGTGCAGCGGCCAGGAATCGACCAGGTCGTCGCGACCGATCTCGCAGCCCTCCGTCGGGTCGCAGGATGGCTGCGGCGCATCAGATTCATCGCCGATCGCGTGAACGCCCCCGCTCTCGTCGAGGAGTTCGCGCAGACCAGCCTTGAGGAGATCGACTACCTGCACGAGGCCGCGGCCGCAGAGCGGTTCGCCGAGAACTTCGCGCACGATCCGAGGGTCGACGCCCCCCTCGTCGCGTGGGAGCGCACCACCCGCCGCGTGCTGACCCTCTCCGACGTCACCGCGATCAAGATCAACGACGTCGCGGCCCTGCGCGCGGCCGGGATCGACCCCGCGGACGTCGCCCGCGTCTTCGCCGAGGTCATGTTCGACCAGCTCTTCACGCACGGATTCGTGCACGCGGATCCCCATCCGGGGAACATCTTCGTGACGCCGCACCGTGCGGGCGGCGCCGGCATGCCCGGAGCGTCGGGCGCTTCCTCGACGCCGGGCGAGGTCCACCCCGCCTGGCGGCTCACGTTCATCGACTTCGGGATGATGGCGGAGGTGCCAGAGGGGATCCGGCACGGGCTGCGCACGCTGTTCATCGCCGCCGCGTCCCGCGACGGGAAGGGCATGGTCGCCGCCGCGCAGGAGATCGGCGTGCTCATGCCCTCCGCCGAGAACCGCGAGTTGGAGCGTGCGCTCTCCGCGCTGTTCGCGCGCTTCGGTGGCATGGGCTTCTCCGAGCTCCGCGACGTCGATCCGCGGGAGTTCCAGGGCTTCGCCGTCGAGTTCGGCGACACGATGCGTTCGCTGCCGGTGCAGCTCCCCGAGGGGCTGCTGCTGCTCATCCGCGCCGTCTCGCTCACCTCCGGCATGTGCAGCGGGCTGGATCCGCAGTTCAACATCTGGGAGTCGATCGAGCCGTACGCGACCCGGTTGCTCGCGGACGAGAGCGGCAACCTCGTGCAGGACTTCGCACAGCAGGCGGTCGCGAACGCGGGCGTCCTGTGGCGGCTGCCGAAGCGGATTGACGACCTCGTCACGCGCGTCGACGAGGGATCCGTCACGTTCGACACCTCGCGCATCGAGCGGCGCCTGGACCGCATCGACGGTTTGATCCGTCGCGGTGTTTCCGGCCTGCTCTTCACGGCGCTGCTCATCGGCGGAGCGCTCGTGCTCGCCGTGAACCCGGTGCTCGGCACGGTGCTGATGAGCGTCTCGGTGCTGCCGCTGCTGCACACGCTGTTCGCCGGACTGTTCCGCCGCGGACCGCGCTAGCGCGACGCCTCAACCAGGCGATGCGCCCCAAACCGGCTGCGGCGGGGAGGTAAGACGAACGCACAACCGGATCTGGCAGTGTGCGTTCGTCTTACCCCGCGTCGGCCGTGAGCGTCTGCAGCACGCGTGGCGCGAAGAACCTGCGGTCGTATACGCTATCGCCGACCTGCTGAAGGATGTCGAGCTCGACGAGCTGCCCCACGAGCTTGTTCGCGCGTGCGTAGGAGAGCCCCAGCTGGGCTTCCGCCTTCCTGACCGTGAACGACGGGTTGGCTACGGCGAGATCGACGAGAGAGTGAGCGGAGTCCGCCCGCAGCGCCGATGCTCGGATGCGTTCCTTGAGTTCGGCCTGCACCCCGACCAGCGCCACCATCTGCACCCGGGTCTGATCTGCGGCAGCTTGCAGCCCACGCGCGAAGAACCGTATGAAGCCGTCCCAGTCACCGGTCGCGCTGACGGAGAAGAGACGGTCGTAGTACTCGGTGCGTCGCGCTTCGAACCAGGGTGACACGGTCAGGGTGGGCTCGTCGAGTACGCCAGCCATCTGCAGATGCAGAACGATCAGGAAGCGGCCGAGGCGGCCGTTGCCGTCGCGGAACGGGTGCAGCGACTCGAACTGGTAGTGCGACATCGCGGCGGCAACCACAGGATCGATCTCGCCGAGGTGGTCGCTCTGGATCCAGTCCGTGAGGTCTCGCACACTTGCTTCGAGCTGAATACCCGCTGGAGCGGGGATGAAGCGCGCGGCGTGCGCCGCGAAGCCGGCAGGATCCGCATCTGGTCGCCTTCCGATCACGACCTGTCCGTCACGCACACGACCGGAGACATCGTGCAAGGGCGTGCCGCGCATCAGCAGCCCCTGCAGCTCGCTGAGAAAAGACACGGTGATGGACTGGCCGTCAGCGATCCGGGCGAAGCCGAGATTCGCCATCCGGACGTAGTTGAGAATCTCGACGAGTTCAGCGGTCGGGGCGTTGTCTTCGTCAGCGGTCAGCACTTCGGCGAGAGGTGCGTAGGTGCCCTCGAGCGCTGATGTGCTCTGGGCTTCGCGACGCAGGGTGGGCAGTCGGAGCAGGGTGGGGTTCGGCAGTTGACGCGAGGTGCTGTCGAGTGCTGCCAGAGCTGCCCGGGCGTCAGCGATCGCGAGGAATGTCGACGCCGTCAGCGCAGGCATCGCATCGGGCAGTGGTGCAGGCATGAAGGCCTTGTGCTGCCAGGATCCGAGCAGCGGGTCGACGCCGGAGATGGGTACCAGTGCTCCGGTTGAGGTGTTCTGGAACATTGTGAGGTCCACAATGAAACTCTAGACCTGTCTGACGAGCATTTGGGCGGTGCGAATGCTCGTTGGGGATAACTTGGCGGCCCGCTGCTGCCGGAGAGCCTGAGAGGGCCCGCCCGGCCAGAACGGGAGGCGCAGCAGCCTCCCGTTCTGCGTGTCTCCGGTCAGTCTTGGATCAGGCTCTGGCGACGGTGGCGCAGTGCGAGCAGCAGCACGCCCGCCGCGATGACGACCGTGCCGGCGATGCCGAGTCCGATCGGTGCTGCGGATCCGGTCGTCGCGAGCGAGCCAGAGCCGGAACCAACCGCGCCCGAGCCGGCTGAACCCGAACCAGTGCCCGAACCCGAACCGGCGCCGGATCCGCCGCCGCCCCCTGCCGCGACCGTGAACGACGCCGACGCGACAGTCGTGCCGTTGAACGCCACCGTGACCGTGTGCGCCCCCGCGGGCAGCGACGCAGGCAGCGCGGCCTGCAGCGTGAACGCGCCGGACGCGTCCGTGGATCCGGTGCCGAGCGAGACCGGGGCCGAGTGCGCGACGACCGCGAAGCCGGCCGTGTCGGCGGCGAGGCCGTTCGCGGTGACGGTGACGGATCCGCCCGGGCGCAGGTCGCCCGAGATCGTGACGGAGCCCTGCACGGCGGCAGGGTCGGAGACCGTCACCGGTGTCGCGGCGGAGGCGGTGGAGCCGATCGTGTTGTGTGCGGTGACGGTGAGTGAGTACAACCCGGGTGCCACACCGTCGAATGTGAACGAGGTGTTGTTGGCGTCGACCTCGGCCGACAGGCCCGCGCCGAGCGAGACGGTGTAGCCGGTGATCGCCGAGCCGCCGTCGGCGGGCGCCGACCAGGTGGTGGCGACGTGGGAGCCTGCGGGCGAGGCGCCGGAGACGACCGCGGCGGGCGCGGCCGGTGCCCCGGGCGCCGTCGGAGCGGGCGTCACGTGCCGCAGACGGTACTCGGTCATGTACGCGAGCTTGCCGGGCTTGGCATCGGCATAGGGCTTGGCGAGCTTGGCCCACTCGCCCTTGGACTCGGCTTTGCCGTCGTTCCAGGCGTCGAGCACGCTGAGGTCACCCGCGGTGTAGCCCGACTGCGGGTCGACCACGGTGCCCGCGCCGAGCGCGACCTGCTCCTGGGTGAGCTGCTTCACGAGCGCCAGGGATCCGGCCCAGTCGTCCTGGTTCCAGCCCGCGACCGGGACGTCAGCGCGGGTGCGCAGCCAGGTGCCCCAGTAGAACTCCTGGAACGGCACGGCGCCGTCGGCGGAGTAGCCGATGTCGCGCGCGAAGTAGAGGATGCTGCGGAAGCGGTCGTCCTCGAAGTTCGACAGACCCACGTTCGACGGCAGCTGGGCGGGGGTGATCGCGTCGCCGTTCACATCGCGCAGCCAGGTCCACTTGCTCGCCTGCATCGCGGCCCAGAAGTCCGCGTCCGAGAGGCCGGACAGGTTGCCGAGCACGCGCAGCCGCACGTGCACGTCGGGGCCGCTGTTCTCCTGGAAGGAGGTGAGGGTGTGGTGCCCGTCCGTGAGGTACAGCACGCCCTGCGGGCCGATCACGACGGTCTTCATGGGCTCGATCGTCGCGGCGGTCTCGCTCCCGACCGGCACCGTGCAGGTGAAGGAGGCGGGATCCTGCAGCGTCGCACCGGGCTGAGCGCTCGCCGCGTCCCCCTGGCCGTTGGCCTCGCACCAGTCCGCGAACTTCTTGTTGATGGCGTCCTTCGACAGCTCGGCGTCATAGCGTCCGAGCTTGTAGTAGACCTCGTCGTAGCCGAGCGACGGCTGCGTGGGGTGCACATCGCCGATGCGTACATCGAGCAGATCGCCCACCGGGGCGCACAGGGCGCGGGCGTCGCCGGCGACGCAGGATGCGTCCTTGACGTCGGTCGGGCTGTCGGCCGCCGCGGCGGGGAGCGCCGCGACGACGGATCCGCCGAGGGTGAGGAACGTGGCGAGCGCGACGGCGAGCGTGCGACGCGAGCGGAGCAGGGGCACGGGAGTCTCCAGGGGAAGCGGGGCGGGTGCGGATCCGCGATCCGGACGTCTGCCATCCGCGCGCGGGATCCGATTCGACCCTGGCCGCCCCAAGCGGACACCGGGTAGCTCACGGATGAACAGCCGGTGACGGGGCCGCCCGCCCCTGCCGCTCAGGCGCGTCGGCGGGCGCGGAGGACGAGCGCGATCAGCGACAGCACGATGACCACGACTCCGTAGCCGAGGCAGACCGTCCCTAGCCCCAGCGGTGCGACCAGGACCCCGGCGATGACCGCGGGCACGCCGAAGGCGAGATACGCGAGCACGTACAGCACGGCGAAGGCATCGGCGCGCTGGGTCGCGGGAATCCGCGGCGCGAGGGATCCGACGACGCCGAAGAACGCCGTGCCGAATCCCATGCCCGTGACGGACGCGGCGATCAGGTAGCCGGGCAGCGAGCCGACCCCGAGCGCGACCAGCGAGAGCGCGGTGCCGGTGGCGAGTGCGGTGGTGCCGAAGATCACGATCGTCCGCGCGGTCCGACGCCGGATCGCGAACGCCGTGACGGCGCCGACGCCGGCCAGGAGGGCGACGGCGAGGCCCTGCCAGAGGTGCGCGGCGCCGCCCAGTTCACCGCGGACGATCGTCGCACCGAGGGAGAGGAACAGCCCTCCCGTCGCCCAGCCGGCGATGACCGCCGGCGCAGCACGCCAGAACTCGGCGCGGATGTCCGCCGGGACCGAGAGACGGAAGCGCAGCGACGCCCAGGCGCCGGGCAGCCGGGGTGCGGTCTCGGGCGCGATCGCGACCAGTACGGCCAGCACGAGGTACACCACGGCCAGCGGGATGAACACGTCGCCCAGGGCCTCCGATGTCGCATCCAGCGCGAGCGCCGCGATCAGCGCGCCCGCGGCGAGGCCGATGCCGGGGCTCAGCGCATTCCAGAGCGCCGCCGTCCCGGGGCGTGCCGGCGGCGCGAGGTCCAGAACGGTCGCCGAGAGCGACGCGATGAGCAGCCCGCTCGCGACGCCCTGCAGGATCCGGGCGAGTACGAGCAGTGCGACGGATCCGGCGTTCCCGAACAGCAGCATGCTGGCGGCGAGCAGCACCAGGCCGGTGGCGATCACCGGGCGCCGCCCGATGTGATCCGAGAGCGACCCCGCGGTGAGCAGTGTGAGCAGTAGGGCGACCGCGTAGACGGCGAACACCGCAGTGATCACGATCGCGTCGAAGCCCAGGTGCTGCGCGAGCACCGGGTAGAAAGGCGACGGCGCGCTGGCTCCCGCCATCATCAGGATCTGCGCGACGATCGCGAGCACGAACCCGAAGCGGGCGCGCGGGGGCCGCGCCGGCTGCGAGGACAGCGCGCCGGACTCCGGGATCCGTGGCACGGCGATCGGCTGGGTGGTCATCGGCTGCTCCTCATCCGTTCGATAATTCTCGAACATTGAGCAGACTACTCGCCGCGTGTCGAAGGTACAAGTATTATCGAACCATGCCAGGCGCGACCGACCTCCCGCATCCGGAGCGCTCCGAGATCGAGCTCACCGCGGTGCTCTTCGCGCTGAGCGATCCGGAGCGCCTGTCCATCGCGCGCCAGCTGGTCGACGGTCCGCTCGACATGGCCTCATGCCATGCGACGGATCCGAACCTGCCGAAGTCGACCAAGTCGCACTTCATGAAGGTGCTGCGCGAGGCGGGCGTGATCCGCAACGAGCCCCACGGCCGCCGCCGCATCCTCACGCTGCGTCGGGAAGACCTCGATGAGCGCTTCCCCGGGCTGCTCGACGCCGTGCTCGGCTCGACGAAGGCCTGAGCCGTCCCGGACGCCGTGGAGTGGCCGAACGCTCGCCGCGCCGTCGTCAGTGCCTGGGTTGCGTCGCCACGGTCTTTGCCTTGGTCATCTTCCGCACGCCGCGTGCGGTCCGCACGTCCGCGCCGACACCGTTTCCCCGTACGGCGGCGCGCAGCTGCGCGGCCATCGTCCTGCCGATCCCCAGGGGCCAGCGGAGCATCACGTACTCAGCCGTTTCTTCGAGGCCGAGCTGCCGGGTCGAGTTCCCCGTCCGAACCCAGAACTCGGCACGTTCGTTGCGGCCGGCGTTGAGATAGACCGGAACGGGAGAGCTCGGGCAGGACACGCGGCAGATGAAGGTGGGCGTGTGATCGACCACGGTCGGTGTGAAGTCGATGAGGGGCAGCGTGGCGGCATTCTGCCCCAGACGTGTTGACAGCATGTCCCGCAGCCATAGCTCGTAACGGTCTACGTCCGGGCGCTGCATGACGGAGAGGTCCTTCTCCAGCCCCAGGATCTGTCCCTCATCGGAGACGCCGATCAGCAGGGTCCCACCGTCCGCGTTCATGAAACCCGTGATGGTCTTCGC
Source organism: Microbacterium sp. NPDC056052 (assembly GCF_042266785.1). NCBI lineage: Bacteria > Bacillati > Actinomycetota > Actinomycetes > Micrococcales > Microbacteriaceae > Microbacterium > Microbacterium sp. NPDC056052. The sequence goes on along the minus strand of NZ_JBHJWV010000005.1, from coordinate 293,767 downwards.
GATGACGAGCTCGAGGCGCTCGTCGCGCTGTTTCGTGTGGAGGTTCCAGCGCGCCGAGGACTTGAACTCGACGAGGTGGGACTCGCCCAGGCGCACGAGTTCGACGATGCCGCGTTCGGGGAGTGGGGGCTGGAAGCGCCGCGCCACGAGGGCGAAAGTCGTGAGCAGCAGCACGGTGCAGGCGATCGAGAGCAGCAGCACCTCGATACTCCACGGTCGCGAATCCGGAAAGATGAGCCCGCTCAGCAGCAGTCCGAGTGAAAGGCCAAGGACGGAGAGCACGACGGTGGTCGACGTGCTCAAAGTGATCCGCCGTCGGACGATCCAGCGGGCGATCTGTCCGATGAGCGACGCGACGAGCAGCGTGATGGGGAGTCCGATTCCGAGGACGATGACAGACTCTGGACCGGGCACACGCATGACATTCACGATAACCCAGGGGTTTGATCGTGACCCGGCCTCAGCCTCTTCTGGGCCCGATGTCGGAAATGCGGCGAGATGACATCAGACGCAACGTCGTTCAGACAGGAACTGTCAACCTCGATCGACTTTGCCGTGACACTTTCCCACGGCAGTCCCATCAGACGGGCGTCTTGGCGTAACCCTCTTGGCAGGTCGCGCGAGGTGACGACGTCGACAACCACGTCAATGGAGCTGAAGCACGATCACCCCGCGCTCTGCCTCGCGGCCACCCCTGATGGTTTCGCGAGACGCACTAGGGGCATCCCCGTAGTGCATCCTGGCTCTTTCTCGCCCCTGTCCTAGTGTTTCAGCGCCTCCCTTCCCCTCCCCGCGAATGGAATGATCATGCGTACGCGAGACCATCGGACTGTTTCGGCGCTGCTCGTCGCCTCCGCGGCGATCGCGCTCCTCCTCACGGGCTGTGCGGGGGGATCCGTGCATCCCAGCGCCTCAGGCGGAACTCATTCTCCGGGCGCCACGAAGAGCGCGAGCCCGCAGGCCACTGCGGCTGACGACCTCCTCGCCGATGACGCCGATCTGGACGACGACGATCTGGATGATCTGGATGATCTGGACGATCTGGATGATCTGGATGACGACGACCTGGACGGTCTCGGACTGCGCCGCGATCACATCGACGGCATCGACGATCTGGACGACCTCTCGGACTTCATCGATGACGCCCGTCGCGCCTCGAAGCCGGAGAACGCCCCCCACCAGTGCGTCGCCGTGCAGCCGGCGCTCGACGATATCGCCGCCGGAGGCTTCGATCTGGGGGTCGATGAGGTCGCCGGAGCGGCGTCCGACAACAGCGCCGGGTACTTCCTCGCCGTCGATCTGGAGGATGGTCAGATCGCCGTCCTTTACACCGAGTCGTCTCCGACGGACCCGTCCTTCTCCGGCACGCTCTTCGCCGTGAACGACGTGGCCCTTGGGCTCTCCCGGTTCGCGGGCGCCGACACCCTGGGTGTGGGCGACCTCTCCATCGACGGCGGAGCGTCCCGCGCACCACGCTGCCTCTGATCCGCACGGGGTCGGCCCGCGTCATGTCGCAGGCGGCGGTGCCCGTGCTAGCGGTCGGATGAAGAGGACGGTGTCGGCGTGCGGTCGTGGATGCGGGCGATCAGTTCGGCTCTGCTCTTTACCGAGAGCTTTCGGTAGATGCTGGTCAGATGGACTTCGACCGTCCGGTCGCTGACTCCGAGTTGTGCACCGATGTCGCGGTTGTTCAGCCCTCGGGCGACGAGTCCGGCGACGTCGCCTTCGCGTCGCGTGAGTGCGTCCACCACGAGGTTGGTGTCCGCGGGGGCGATGCGCGAGAGTTGAACGGATCTGGCTCCGGGCACCGGATCGGCGATCTGAAGGTGCGCGATGTTGCGCGGTCGGATCCGACGCAGTTGCGGTTCGAATGCCTCGAAGAGCCGCGGATCGGTCTCGGCGAGCATCCGCAGTGCATGGCTGGTGACGCCGGCGGCGAGATGCGTCATAGGCAGTGTCGTCAGAGCGGCCCGCAGCCCGATCGCCGCTTCCGCGTGCGCGCCAGCATGAAGGAGTATGCCGATATTCTGCCCTTGGGCGTACCCGTCGATGAGGGGCGAGAGAGAGACGTCTGACGCGGTCCAGGGTCCGTTCGGTCGGGAACGCGTGGCCATCATCATCATCGCGGCGTGAATGGCATCGACTTCGTCTGGATCCGAGGCCCAGTTCTTGGAGAGTCGCTGGACGGCTTCGACGACGACCGCGTCGGTGGCGGTCACTGCGGCGACGGCGAGGTCGGAGATCTGCGACCGGATCTGATCCACATAGTCCTGCCGGGGATCAGGGCCGTCCAGGAAGTTCCGGGCTGCGCGAATCCCCTCCTGCGCCTTTGCGCGGACGACGGTATCGCCCCGCTCGGATGCCCGGAGGAAGAACGATGCCGCGTCCATGTACGCCCCTTGGGCCAGGGCCGCTCGCGCGGCGACGAGCTCGGCCTCGGCGCGAACGGTGCGGTCCTTCGCTGGAGCATCGGCAAGCAGTCGGCCCACGTGGAAGGCCGGCACGACCAGTCCCGTCGTCAGAAGGTGATGCGCGTGCCCGACGAGATGCGAATGCGGCTCGGCGCCGGAGAGGGCATGGTGCCACTGCGCGGGCCCCCGGAGATGAAGTGCCTGGTGCGCGCGAGCCAGTGCCGCGTGCATCGGGCCCCGCTTTGCGGGCGATGACATGCGATGGACGACGGTGCCGATGCCGGGTGCCGCGAGTGTGAATCGTCCGTCCTTGATGCTGATGAGGCGGCGCATCTGCGGGTCCAGGAGCACGGCAGGGTCGCTCCCGGAAGCCGCCAGCAGTACATCGACGCGATCGGTGACGGATAGCACGGCGGCGAGGAGGATGTGAGCCCCGGACTGACCGATGCCGGCGAGCAGCATCTGATGGCGGCGGAGGAGGCTGTCCGTAGCGGGAATCGGGTCCGGAAGCACGGAGAGCCCGGCGAGTTGCTCCTCTGTCAGGATCGACGCGAGCTCGACGAAGTCCGTCGGCGAGGTATACCCCTCGCGAACGAGGGCGCCCAGCACATGCGGCGCCACCGCCGTCTCGGTCGAGCTCGCGACCGACAGCGCAATTCGGTGGTACGGATCGATCATCGTCGTTGGCCTTGGGTGCGAGTGAAGGGTAGGGGAAACCTCGTACTGACAGTAGCGTAAGTAGGGGGTGAGTGTGTTTCCCGAATCGGGAATGCGATCCCGTCGACGCGCGCCGATCATGGTCGATGATCCATGTTCGTCGGAACCGGGAACAATGGAAGACATGCACGCCGCGTCGCCTCGGGTTCGCCTGCCGGCCGGCGATCGGCGCGCTCAACTCGTGGACGCCGCCGCATCGCTGATCGCAGCGCACGGTTTCAAGGCATTCACGATCAGTGCGCTCTCCCGTTCCTGCGGCATCTCGCGGCAAGGGATCCTCTACCACTTCGGCTCCGCGGAGGAGATCCTCATCGCCGTCCTGCACCGCAGGGATGACGAGAACCGAACATCGCTCCTCGGCACCATCCCGCCCCCCGTGAGCCGTAGCGAACTCGGCCTCTTCATGCGCGCTCTGGTTGCCCGCAATATGCAGATCCCCGAAGTGATCCGCCTCTATTCCGTCCTATCCGCTGAAGCGCTGGACCCCGACCATCCCGCATATGACTACTTCCGTGAGCGGCGGCACGAATCGACGGCGCTCATCAGGAACCTCATGCTCTGGGAGTCCGACTCGGAAGCCGCAACCCTCGCCCTCGAGATCATCATGGTCATGGATGGCATGCAGCTCGCGTGGCTGAGAGATCCATCGATTGATCTCCTTGCGACGTGGGACGCGTACGGGGCTGCGCGATTCGGGTATGAGGTCCCCGAGGGGCGCCCGCGGAGCGCCGGTGAGCGATAGAGGCCGGGACGCACATCCTGCAGCGGACGAAGGACCTGGCGGAGGACGCGGACCAGCCCGTGCGGCTCGCTGCTGAACGCGCCCCTTGACACCCGGATCCGCTCGTCATAATCTACAACCAAATGGTTGTACGAAATGAACTGAGTGATGAGCAGACCGACCGTGTGTTCCAGGCCCTCGCAGCGAGCACGCGGCGCGACATCCTGCGCCGCACGATCGCTCGCGAGCAGTCCGTATCCGAACTCGCCGGCGACTACGACATGTCGTTCGCGGCGGTGCAGAAGCACGTGGCCGTGCTCGAGGCGGCCGAGCTCATCGTCAAGCGCGCCGAGGGACGCGAGCGGCTGGTCCGCGCGAATCCCGAGATGATCGCGCGCGCCCGGGCACTGCTGGCCCGCTACGAAGACCTGTGGCGGAGCCGCATCTCCCGCCTCGACGACCTGCTCGCCGAGGACTCCGGCACCGGCGCCGAACCTGACCCCGCCCCGGGATCCGCTCCCCGCGGATCCACCACCACCTGACCGACAGAAGGAGGGTGACATGCCTGTCACCGACGTAACCACCGATCCCGAGAACCTGACGCTGACGATCCTCGCCGACTTCGCCGCCCCGGTGGAGCGGGTGTGGGCGGCGTACTCCGATCCACGTCAGCTCGAGCGCTTCTGGGGCCCTCCGGGATGGCCCGCGACCTTCACGGCCTTCGACCATACGGTCGGCGGCTTTGCGCAGTACCGGCTCGACGGCCCGCGCGGGGAGAAGTCGTCGGGGCGGTGGGAGTTCACCCGGATCGAGGCGCCGACGCTGTTCGAGGTGCTCGACTCGTTCGTCGACGATGCCGGCGAGCCCATCGACGAGTTCCCGGCGATGCGGATGACGCTGGAGTTCTCGCCGACCGCCGAGGGCACCCGCATGGTCGGCACGAGCCACTTCGAGTCGGCCGAGGCGCTCGAGCAGGTCGTCGCGATGGGCGTGATCGAGGGCACGAAGATGGCGATGAGCCAGCTGGACACCGTGCTGCAGGACCTGCGCGACTACGCCCAGGGCAAGGGCACCCGCGTCGAACTGCTCGACGACACCCACGTGCGCATCACGCGGCTGGTCGAGGGGCCGCGCGACCTCGTCTGGCGGGCGCACTACGAGCCGGAGCTCATGAAGCAGTGGCTGCTCGGACCCGACGGATGGGAGATGACGGAGTGCACGGTCGCGACCGAGCCCGGTCAGACCTACCGCAGCTCCTGGGCCCCTGTCGGGGACACCCCGGGGCAGGCGTTCGGGTTCGAAGGCGAGGCGCTGCTCGTCGACGCCCCGCGCCGCGCGGTCACCACCGAGAAGATGCAGGGCACCGAGGGCCCGGTCACGCTGAACGACCTCAACCTCTACGAGGAGGATGGTGCGACGCTGATCACCCTCCTCATCGAGTACCCTGACCTCGAGACCCGCGACATGATCCTCGCGACGGGCATGGTCGACGGCATGGAGGCCTCGTACGCCCGCATGGAGGACCTCGTCCTCGCCTGACCGCGTTCGCAACTCAGGAGATCCTGGTCGCCCGTCCCGCTTTGGGAGCGGGCCCGGCCGGGATCTCCTGCGTTGTGGACGCTCGGGTGGCGGACTCCGGCGGTGCGCACGTTCGGGCGGGCAGACGGGCTCCGGAATCGGCGGGGCCCGCGAGACGGTACCTTCGAGGAGTGTCCGCGGTCGTGGTGAAGGTCCTCATCGTGCTGGCCGTCCTGATCCTCGTGGCGGCAGCCGTGTCGAGGATGCGCGGGCGCCGCTCGGTGGGTCCTGTGCGGCAGCGCATGCCGGTCTTCGTCCCGCTCGTGGGCGCCCTGTTCGTGGCCGTCGGGAGCCTCATGGGGCTGGCCTCCTTCACGGAGAACAATGCCGACGGCATGCTGTGGCCGCTGCGGATCGCGTCGGTCGCGGTCGCTCTCGCCGGCGTGGGGTTCCTTCTGATGTATCGCAACTTCTACGTCGAGCCGCGGGTGGACGAGATCGCGTTCCGCACGGTGTGGGGGCGCGAGGCCGTGATCGCCTACGCGGACATCACCGACTTCTCCGTGCAGGCGTCCGGCGGGCAGTTCCGGCTCACCGTGCGCGGATCGTCGGGTCCGCGGCTGCGTCTGAATCCGCGCCTGTTCGACATCTCGCCGCTGCTGCGCGCGAACGAGTTCCGGCAGCACAACGGACGCTGGCCCCTCCGCGGCGAGATGCACGGCGGAACCGCCCCCCGCTGACCCTCCTACTCCGCGTCGTCCCCATCAGCGGGCCCCATAGCGTCCGCTGATGGGGACGACTCGGTGAGTGGGGGTCTGTGGAAGGGCGCGGCGTTCCGCAGTGTCGGCGGGGCGTGGTTCGATGACGGCATGGACACCTCGCGGCGACTGCGCGACGAGACGCGCACGGTGTGGGCGACGGTGCTCTGCTTCGTCCTCGGCACCGTCGCGGGCCTCGTCGCGCTGCAGGGCCCGGCGCGTGCGCTGACCGGTCCGGGATCGCTGAGTCAGCCGATCGCGGTGATCGCCGGGATCGTCGCGGCCGCCGCGTTCGTCGTCAGCACGGTGCAGCACCGCCGCGGCGAGACGCAGCCGATGCCGCCGTGGCAGACGGCCATCTCGCACGCTTCGGCGGTCGCGCTGACCGTGGCCTTCGCGGCGGTGACGGCGTTCGGGGTGCTGCTGGGCGGGATCGTCTTCGGTGCGGGACTCCACGACTTCACGACGCCGGCCCTGGGCGGCGCGCTCGTGGCGGGGGTCGCGTCGGCGATCGGTGGACGCTTCGCCTACACCGCGGGGGGTGGGCATCCGCACGCGGGATCTGGCTGCGCTGCTGTTCGGCTTCCTCGCGATCGGCACGCTTTTCGCGATGGCGACGGCGGCGGATCCGCTGTGGTGGCAGCAGAACTTCTCTCAGCTCGGGCTCGGCGCCCGCGGCTGGGCGTTCAACGGCACGCTCGTCGTGGCGGGGCTGCTGTTCGCGACGGTCGGCGCCTACATCGGCCGCGACCTGCACCGGCTGCGCGGCGACCGCGCGTTGCGCGGGATCGCGGTGGTGGTTGCCCTCTGGGGCGCCACCGGGCTCGCGCTGGCCGTCGTGGGCTTCGTGCCGATCGAGGTCAACCGGGGGGTGCACTGGATCGCGGCGATCGGGACGCTCGTGCTGTTCGCGCTCGCCGCGGCGATGTCGACGAAGGCGCTGCCCGGGCCGCCGCGCGCGCTGCTGGTCGCCACGATCGGGCTCGCCGCGCTGCTGGTGGCGGCCGTGCTGCTGCACATCCCGGTCGGACTGTACTCCTCGACCGGGCTCGAGGCGATCGCCGTCGGGCTGGGCCTGGTCTGGATGACGACGTTCGTCCGCGTGCTCGCCGTGCTGGCTCCAGCTGCTCCGCGGGTATCGGCCCGGGCGACCCTCTGGCGGGGGTGAGCAACGATCGGTGCACCGGCTCGCCCCTGGCGCGCCCCGCCGGAGTGCGCTCCGCGCGACCCGCGCTCGCCGGGGTACGTTCCGCTCCCGCGCACGCTCGTTCCGACGAGAAACCAGATCCAGCATGAGACACCATGCCAGTAGGTGGGTCTCATGCTGGATCTGGTTTCTCGCGGCACGGAGAGGGGTGCGCGGGCGCACAATGGACGCATGGGCATGTTCACGCAGAAGCCAGAGGAGAAGGCCACCTGGGCTGCGCTGCCCGGAGAGCCGCTGGACAGGGACGAGTCGACGGATCTACCGGAGGCGCCGGTCGCGGATCTGCTCGCCCTCGGGCTGGGGGTGCCGACCGCCGCGACGACCGTCGCGATCCCGATGCCGCCCGCGCCGGAGTCCTGAGCGCTCACCCCGCCACAGGGCGCCCGTCTTCGGAAACCGAGCCCGACGCCGGTCACGCGCCGAGCCCGCCTCCTGAGCGCCGGCGCCGCGCGGGATCAGCCGCGGAGGGATCCGAAGAACGCGCGGATGTCGTCGGTGAGCAGCTGCGGCTCCTCCATCGCCGCGAAGTGCCCGCCGCGGTCCTCGACGTCCGTCCACCGCACGATGCGGTGATGCTGCTCCTCGGCGAACCGCAGGCCGATGTCGTGTGCGAACGCGATCACCGCGGTCGGCACGCCCGAGCTCGGCTTCGGCGCCTCCCACGCGGTGTTCAGCGCATAGACGAGGGCGGCGGAGGATCCACCGCTCGCCGTGAACCAGTACAGCGACGCGTTGTCGAACACGAAGCGCTCTCCGAGCACGTCCACCGCATCCCGCTCGGCGGGGTGGGTCCAGGCCTGGAGCTTGTCGTAGATCCACGCGAACTGCGCCACCGGGCTGTCGGCGGTCATCGCGCCGATGAGACCGGGCCGGGTGCCCTGGATCGCGATGTAGCCGAACTCGCGCTGCATGAACTCCGCGACGCGACGCAGCCGGTCCTTCTCGAGAGCGGTGAGCCGGGCCGCTGTCTCCTCGTCGAGCTCGCCGAGGAACGATCCGCCGAGCGAGCCGTTGACGTGCACCCCGATCACGCGTTCCGGGGCGAGACGCGCCAGTTCCGGCGCCACGGCTGCCCCATGGTCGCCGCCCTGCACCGCGAAGCGGTCGCAGCCAAGACGGGACATGAGCTCCAGGAACGCGCGCGCGGTCCGCTCGATCGTCCAGCCCGCATCTTCCAACGGCGTCGAGAAGCCGAAGCCGGGATGCGAAGGGATGATCACGTCGAAGGCGTCGGCCGCGTCGCCGCCGTGCGCGACCGGATCCGTCAGCGGTCCGATGAGTCCCTCGAACTCCAGGAAGGATCCGGGCCAGCCGTGCATGAGCAGGATCGGGGTCGCGTCGGGGTGCGGGGAACGCACGTGCACGGCGTGGATCGTCTGACCGTCGATCCGGGTCACGATCTGTGGGAGCGCGTTGAGGCGCTCCTCGGTGGCCCGCCAGTCATGGCGTCCCCATCGCGCGACGAGGTCCTGCAGCACCGCCACGGGCACGCCGTCGTGCCAGTCGTCGCCGGGCAGGGGCTCGGGGAAGCGCGCGGTGCGGAGCCGGGAGCGGAGGTCCTCGAGCGCGCTCTCGGAGATCTCGACGCGGAAGGGGCGGACGGCGGAGTCGTTCTTGTCTGCGTTCATGACTTCAGGTTCTCGCTCACAACGGCCACAATGTGACCGGAAAGGACAGAAGGCTGAGACCATGACCCGAACGACCGGACGCACCCTCGCCCTGCTCTCCCTTCTGCAGATCCGCCGCGAGTGGAGCGGCGCCGAGCTGCGCGAGCGGCTGGAGGTGAGCGATCGCACCCTGCGCCGCGACATCGACGATCTGCGCGAGCTCGGGTACGGCATCGACGCGACCCGGGGGCGGCACGGCGGGTACCGGCTGGGGCCCGGAGCCAGCGTGCCGCCGCTGGCCCTGTCCGACGACGAGTCGATCGCGATCGCGGTGGGGCTGCGCGCCGCCGCGAACAGCGTCGTCACCGGGATGGAGGAGGCCGCGGGCCGCGCGCTCGCGAAGCTCGAGCAGTCCCTGTCCTCTGCAGCGCGCAGCCGGATCTCCGAGGTCGAGCGGGCCCTGGTGCCACTGGACCCGTCGGCCGATGCGGAGGGGGCCGTGGATCCCGGCATCGTGGCGGCTATCGCCACCGCGATCGATGTCCGCCAGCGCCTCCGCGTCGAATACACCCGCCACGACGGCACCGACGTGCAGCGGATCGTCGAGCCGCACCGCATCGTGCACACCGTGCGGCGTTGGTACCTCGTCGCGCGGGATCCGGAGCGCGATGCGTGGCGCACGCTGCGGATCGACCGGATCCGGCGGCCGATGATGCTGCGGGAGGGCTTCCCGGTCCGGGAGATCCCGGAGGAGGCGCTGCGGGAGTTCACGGCCCACAGCATCACGACCGCGCCCTACCGCTATCGCGCGAGGGTGCGCATGCACGCCTCGGCGACGGAGGTGCGCCGTCACTTCGACGCCACGGTCGCGGTCGTGACGGAGGAGGGGGCGGAGATCTGCATCCTCGTCGCGGGATCCCGCTCGCCCGAGGAGTTCGCGCTCTATCTGGGAGCCGCGGGGATCCGCTTCGAGGTGCTGGAAGGCGATGAGGTGCGCACGACGCTGCGCGCGGTCGCGGCGCGGCTGGCGGAGGCCGCCGGCTGAGGCCGCGGACGGCGCGGCCCCGGGGCCGGGCTGGCGCTCAGGGAGCGGCCGCGTCGTCGCCGGTGTCGCCCGCCTCGGGGATGTGCACGCGGGCGCCGTGGCGGTCGAAGAGGCTGAGGATCTCTGCGGGCGCATCGCCCGTGGCTCCGAACCAGTGCGGAGTGCGGGTGTCGAAGTCCGCGACCTCGCCCGGGCCGAGCACGAGGTCCCTCGTGCCGACGATGAGGCGGATCCGCCCGCTCAGCACGTAGATCCACTCGGATCCGTCGTGTGTCCGCAACCCCCCGGGACCGTCCTCGGCGGGCATCACGACCTTCCACGCCTGCACGCCGCCGGGGTTGCGGCTCAGCGGGATCACGATCCGCCCGTTCCTGCGCCGCGGGCGCAGCTGCACGCGCGGATCCCCGAACTCGGGAGCGCCGACGAGATCGTCCAGGCTCATCGCGTACGCGCGGGCGAGAGGGAAGAGCAGCTCGAGGCTGGGCCGGCGCAGGCCGCTCTCCAGACGCGAGATGGTGCTGGCGGAGGTGCCGGCGAGCTCTGCGACCTCGGCGAGGGTGAGGCCGCGGCCGGTGCGGATCCGCTGCAGGCGGGGACCGATCCCGTCCAGGGCGGACGCGAGATCTGCGTTCGTGTTCACGGCATCAGACCATCAGATACTTGCGGTTTCCGCAAGGACGATTGCCGCCTGGTGAAGATGCCTGGCAGCCTGTGCTCATGACCCGAGAACTGTTCGACACCGCGATCGTGGGAGGCGGGGCCGCCGGGCTGAGCGCCGCACTCGTCCTCGCCCGCGCCCGCCGTTCCGTCGTGCTCCTCGACGCCGGCGCCCCGCGCAACGCGCCCGCCGCCCGCATGCACGGCTTCCTCTCGCGTGACGGCTTCCCGCCCTCGCGTCTTCTGGAGATCGGACGCGAGGAGATCGCCTCCTACGGGGCGCGTCTGGTTCCGCACCCTGTGACGTCGGCGACGGGGGATGCCGAGGACGGCTTCGTGCTCACGACCGAGGAGGGGGCCGAGATCGTCGCGCGTCGGCTCATCCTCGCGACTGGCGTCGAGGACGTGCTTCCCGACATCCCCGGAGCTCGCGAGGCCTGGGGACGCTTCCTCCTGCACTGTCCCTACTGCCACGGCTACGAGGTCGGGGGCGGATCCCTGGCCGTCTTCGGCGGCGCTCCAGGCGCCGTGAGGCAGGCGCTCCTCCTGCGGCAGTGGTCTGCCGATCTCACCTACTTCGCGAACGGGAGCGCGATCGCGGAGGAGGACGAGCGCCTGCTTCGCGCCCGGGGCATCCGCGTGCACGACGGGCGGATCGCGGAGCTGCTCCTCGACGGGGAGCGCTTCCGCGGGGTGCGGCTCGATGACGGGGACGTGATCCCCGTCGATGCGGTGTTCCTCCGGCCGGAGTCCCGCCCCCGCACGGAGCTCATCGCCGCCCTCGGCGGCGTCGTCGACGGTGCGGGCTTCGCGCACCTCGACGCCTCGGGACGCACCTCCGTGCCCGGAGTCTGGGTCACCGGGAACCTGGTGGACCCGCGCGGGCAGGTGATCACCGCCGCCGGCCACGCCAACGCGGTCGCGATGGACGTGAACGCGGATCTCGTCGACGACGACGTCCGCGGCGAACTCCTCGAGTCCCACTGAGAGAGGCGAGAACAGACATGAAGCGCACATCCACCCCCGCCGTCGACGCCGCACCCGCGGTCTCGGCTGTCACCGCCGCATCCGCGGTCCCCATCGCACCCGCGGGCCCGCGGCCGCCGAGTCAGCACACGCTCGCCCTGATGATCTGGATCGCCGTGACGCCGACCCTCCTGGCGATCAACCTCCTGCTGGGGCCGTTGATGGCCGGGATCCCCGTGGCCCCTCGCACGATCATCACCGTGACGATCGCCGTGCCCATCGTGATCTACGGGATCATGCCGGTGCTGCACCGGCTGCGTCGCCGCTGGGCGACGTCCCGCAGATCCTAGGCGGCTGCTGCCCGGCGGCGCGCTCGACGTGAGCGCGCCCTCTCAGGGCGACGTCACGGCCCGACGATCAGAGTGCTGAGGTGCCCGCGTCCGCCTCCTGCACAGCATCGACGAGCGCGCGCCAGGGACCGAGCAGGTGCTCCTCCGGGATCACCTGCTCGTGGCGTTCCCGGCGGATCCGCACTTCGATCCGCCACGAGTAACGATCCGCGCCGGTGCCGCGGGGGACCTCCTCATCCCAGGGGCACTGCTCGACGAGGACGATCCAGTGCGCGGCCTCGCCACCGGACGGCTGCACGCTCCATCGCCGGGTCATCCCGGCGATCCCGCCGCTGCGCGCGACGCGGATCGCGACGCCGTCGTCACGGGCGGCGTCGGAGTCCACGGGGATCCCGACGGGCGGATCAGCCGGCGGCTCGCTCATCGCCCGTCGCCTTGATCACGCCGACCGACGCCCACGCGGTGCGCGCGGCATCCCCCGTGGACGGACTCACCGCATCCGCTTCGGCGATCGTCGCCTTCGCGAACTGCGCGAACGACGCCGATGCCGACAGCCCGTCGGTCAGCGCGCGGTACCAGACGGATCCGGCCGTCTCCCACGCGTAGCCGCCGAGCTCGACCGCGAACAGCGCGAACGCGCGGTTCGGGATGCCCGAGTTGAGATGCACGCCGCCGTTGTCGTCGGTGGTCTTCACATAGCCGCTCATGTCGGCCGGCTGCGGATCCTTGCCGAGTTCGGGGTCGTCGTAGGCGGTGCCAGGATGCAGCATCGACCGCAGCGCCTTGCCGTGGACGGCGGGGGTGAAGATGTCCGCGCCGATGAGCCACGTCGCCTGGTCCGCGGTCTGGCCGAGCAGGTGCTGCTCGGTGAGGGCGCCGAACACGTCGGCGAGGGACTCGTTCAGCGCGCCGGGCTGCCCCTCGTAATCCAGGCCCGCCGTGTGCTGGACCACGCCGTGCCCCAGCTCGTGGCCGATGACGGTGGTCGAGGCGGTGAAGCCCTGGAACACCTGGCCGTCGCCGTCGCCGAACACCATGCGCTCGCCGTTCCAGAACGCGTTGTCGTATCCGGATCCGTAGTGGACCGTCGCATCCAGCGGCAGGCCCTTGTCGTCGATCGAGTTGCGCTGGAAGGCGTCGAGCAGCATCTGGAACGTCGCGCCGAGCCCGTCGAACGCCTGGTTCACGGCGACGTCGGCGACGGCCGGCTCATCCTCCGTGCGCACCACGGCGCCGGGGAGCGTCTCGGTGCCGTGCGCGTCGCTGATCGTGCGGTTCGGCGCCGCCTCGACCGTGGCCACGAGCGAGCCGTGCTCGTCGATCGACAGTCTCAGCTGCGCGCGGTGCTCGGCGGGTGCCGGCGCGATCAGGGTCTGCCGGGCCGCCTCGGCGGCCTGCGCGTACCGCTCGGACTCGGCCAGTTTCGCCAGCAGATACGACGGCACGATGCCCTGATGGATCTGCGCCTGCCGCGCCGGTTCCCGCGGCCCCCCACGGCCTTCGTGAATCGTCAAGATGCCCTCCGTTCCGCTCGCGTGTCCTCGACGATACGCCGGGGGCCGGACATCGTCACGGGAGGACGGCGAACCCGCGGGAGCACGGCGAACGCGGGAGCGCGGCGAATGCGGGAGCATGGCGAACGCGGGAGCGCGGTGCGGATGCGCCGTCCGGCTAGAGCCGGGTCACACCGGTCACCGCGATGACCGCCTCTCCTGCTTCGTCGGAGGCGTCCAGGTCGACCATCGCGGAGATCCGCCAGTCGTGGTCTCCCGCCGGGTCGTCGAGGATCTGCTGCACGGCCCACGCACGAGCAGGGCGCTCGTGGTCCGGGCCGCCGGTCTCGTCGAGGATGAGCAGCGCCGCGCTGCGGGCGTCGGCGCCCGTGCGGATCTCGTCGTGCTCGGTGAAGTAGGCGTCGAGGGCTGCATCCCAGCCGTCGGCGCCGAACTCCGGATCCAGTTCGGCGAGGGCATCCAGGTCCTCGCGCGCGGCGAGCTGCACGCGACGGAACAGCTCGTTGCGCACCAGAATGCGGAAGGCGCGCACGTTCGTCGTGAGCCGTTTCGGCGCCGGCGGCACGACCGGCTCATCGGTGTGCGAGACCGGGTGGCCGGAGATGAGTTCCTCCCACTCGTCCAGCAGTGAGGAGTCGACCTGGCGGACGAGCTCGCCCAGCCATTCGATGAGGTCGCGCAGCTCTTCGCTCTTCAGGTGCTCCGGGATCGTCTGCGAGGCTGCCCGGTAGGCGTCCGAGAGGTAACGCAGCACGACGCCCTCGGAGCGTGCGACCTTGTAGAGCGCGACGTATTCCCCGAACGACATGGCTCGTTCGTACATATCGCGCACGACCGATTTGGGGTGCAGCTCGAAGTCGCGGATCCATGGCTGCGCGGCGCCGAACGTCTCGAACGCCGCGGACAGAAGCTCTTCGAGGGGCTTCGGATAGGTGATCTCCTCGAGCGCCTCCATGCGCTCCTCGTACTCCATGCCCTCGCGCTTCATCACCGCGACGGCCTCGCCGCGGGTGACGAACTCCTGCTGGCTGAGGATCGCCCTGGGATCGTCGAGGGTGGCCTCGACGATCGAGAGCATGTCGAGCGCGAACGTCGGATCCGACGGTTCCAGAAGCTCGAACGCCGCCAGGGCGAAGGGGGAGAGTGGCTGGTTCAGCGCGAAGTTCGGCTGGAGGTCGACCGTGAGGCGGACCGTGCCGTCTGGGCCGCGCTCGACGATCCCCGACTCCCGCAGCGTCCGGTAGATCCCGAGTGCTCGAATCGCCAGGATCCGCTGCGTCGCGCGAGGCTCGTGGTTGTCATATACCAGGGAACGCATATTCGCGAAGGCGTCGCCGCCGCGGCCGATCACGTTGAGCATCATCGCGCTCGTGATCTGCATGTGCGAGGTCAGCGTCTCGGGCTCCGCGGCGATGAGCTTCTGGAACGACGGCTCCCCCCACGACACGAACCCGTCGGGCGCCTTCTTGCGGATGATCTTGCGCTTCTTCTTCGGGTCGTCACCGGCCTTGCGGATCGCCGCGATGTTCTCGCTCTCGTGCTCGGGCGCCTGTGCGACGACCGTGCCGGCGGTGTCGAATCCGGCCCGGCCCGCGCGCCCGGCGATCTGGTGGAATTCGCGGGCGTTGAGCTGGCGCATCCGGGTGCCGTCGAACTTGGTGAGCGCGGTGAGCAGCACCGTGCGGATGGGGACGTTGATGCCGACGCCGAGGGTGTCGGTGCCGCAGATCACGCGCAGGAGCCCCCGCTGCGCGAGCTGCTCGACGAGGCGGCGGTACTTCGGCAGCATGCCCGCGTGGTGCACGCCGATGCCGAGCCGGAGCAGACGCGCGAGGGTCTTGCCGAACGAGGTGGTGAAGCGGAAGCCTCCGATGAGCTCGGCGATCTCGTCGCGCTGCTCGCGGGTGGCGACCTTGGCGCTCGCGAGCGCCTGGGCGCGCTCCATCGCGGCGGCCTGGGAGAAGTGCACGATGTAGACCGGCGCGCGGTCGGTGTGCAGCAGATCCTCGATCGTCTCGTGGATCGGCGTGGTCTCGTAGAAGAAGTGCAGCGGCACGGGCCGCTCCACGCCGGTGACGACCGCGGTCTCGCGGCCGGTCCGGCGGGTGAGGTCCGCGGCGAGCTCGGTCACATCGCCGAGCGTGGCCGACATCAGGATGAACTGCGCCTGCGGCAGGGCGAGCAGCGGCACCTGCCAGGCCCACCCGCGATCCGGGTCGCCGTAGAAGTGGAACTCGTCCATGACGACCTGCCCGACCACCGCGTCCGGCCCCTCGCGGAGGGCCAGGTTCGCGAGGATCTCCGCTGTGCAGCACACGATCGGGGCATCGGCGTTGACGGCGGAGTCGCCGGTGACCATGCCGACGTTCTCGGCGCCGAAGACCTCGACCAGGCTGAAGAACTTCTCGCTGACGAGCGCCTTGATCGGGGCGGTGTAGTACGTGCGGCGCCCGTCGGCGAGGGCGGCGAAGTGGGCGGCGACGGCAACGAGCGACTTGCCGGTGCCGGTCGGGGTGCTGAGGATCAGATTCTGCCCCGACACGATCTCGATGATGGCCTCGTCCTGCGCCGGATAGAGCGAGATCCCCGTGGACTCGGCCCATTCCACGAAAGCCATGTAGACGGCATCGGGATCCGGATCCCCCTCGGCGGGGCGGACGACGGACGGATCGAGGCGCGCAGACATGATGTGTCGATCATCCCACCCGGGGATGGACGATGCGGGCCGGACCGTGCTCAGGATGGAATGCTCCGCATCGGCGGAAGGAGGCCGAGATCACGGGGATCCACGGAATCCCTCCTGAGTTCGGAACCGCGGCCTGCGCGCACGGGGGCAACGGGCGGGAGGTCAGGCCTTCTTCACGAGGCTCGACTTCAGCAGCATGGCGCCGAAGCCGTCGATCCTGCAGTCGATGTCATGGCCGTTGACCGGATCGATCAGGCGGATTCCCCGCACCTTGGTGCCGGCCTTGATGCCCTGCGGGGACCCTTTGACCTTGATCGACGTCGCCACGACGACCGTGTCGCCGTCGGCCAGCACATTCCCGACGGCATCCTTCACGATGCGGGCGCCGTCCTGCTCGCCCGTCTCGGCGGCGGCCGTCGCGGACGGCGACCACTCGTGGCCGCACATCGGGCAGACCAGCAACGCACCCATCTCATAGGCGTGCTCGCTGGAGCATTCGGGGCAAGGGGGGAGGGAATCGAGCATGAGACGAATCCTATAGCGATATGATGAAATCATCATATCAGGGAGGACGCGCATGCTCAGCGACCCGAACCGCCCGCTCTACGAGGTGAAGGCAGGACTGTTCAAGGGGCTCGCGCACCCGATCCGGATCCGGATCCTCGAGGTGCTCTCCGCCGCGCCCGAGGCGTCGGTCAGCGAGTTGCTCGCCGCGACCGAACTCGAGGCGTCGCACGTGTCGCAGCACCTCGCCGTGCTGCGCGGGAACCGCCTCGTCCTCTCTGAGCGCCGCGGCAGCCTGGTCTACTATCGCCTCGCCTACCCGCAGGTCGCCGATCTGCTGCGCGTCGCCCGTGCCTTGCTCGGAGAGATCCTGCAGACGACGCAGCAGCAGCTCGTCGAGCAGAACGGACTGCCCGCGCTCCCGGACGCCGAATCGGGCGGCGCATCCCGATGAGCACGTCCGCCCGTCGCGGCCCGGCGATCCTGTCGCTGCTGCCCTCGGTCGCCGACTACCGCGATCTGCCGCGCTCCTGGAAGGGCGACCTGCTCGCCGGGGTGACCGTGGGCATCGTCGCGCTTCCGCTCGCACTCGCCTTCGGCGTCAGCTCGGGTGCAGGGGCGGAGAGCGGCCTGGTCACCGCGATCATCGCCGGCGTCGTCGCCGCGGTGTTCGGCGGATCGCACGTGCAGGTCTCGGGACCCACCGGGGCGATGGTCGTCGTCCTCGCCCCGATCATCGCCGCGCACGGCGCCGGAGCGCTTGCGCTGGTCTGTCTGCTGGCGGGGCTCCTCGTGCTCATCGCCGGGGTCCTGCGGCTCGGACGCACGATCTCGTACATCCCGTGGCCGGTGATCGAAGGCTTCACGCTCGGGATCGCGGTCATCATCTTCCTGCAGCAGGTCCCGACGGCGACCGGATCCCACGGAGGCCGGAGCACGAACGCCGCGGTCGCCGCGGTCGAAGCCCTCCGAGCGGCGCCGTGGCCGAAACTGGGCTGGTCGCTGCTGCTGGTCGCGATCGTCGTGGTCGTGATGCTGGTCTCGTTGCGGATCCACCCCCGCTTCCCCGGCTCTCTGGTCGCGATCGTCATCGCGGCGCTCTTCGCCGGCATCCTCGGCCTGCCGGTCGACACGATCGGCAGGCTTCCGGCCGGGCTCCCAGCGCCGGTCCTCCCGGCATTCGAGCCCGGCATGGTGGCCGCGCTGGCCGGGCCGGCGGTCGCCGTGGCTGCGCTCGCCGCGATCGAGTCCCTCCTCTCCGCCCGGGTGGCCTCGACGCTCGCCGACACCGGCGCCTACGACGCCGACCGGGAGCTGGTAGGGCAGGGCCTTGCCTCGATCGCTTCCGGACTGTTCGGCGGCATGCCCGCCACGGGGGCGATCGCGCGCACCGCTGTCGGGGTCCGCGCCGGCGCCCGCACCCGTGTCGCTGCCGTCACGCATGGTCTGCTGCTGCTCGCGATCGTGCTCGTCGGCTCCGCGGTCGTGTCCCGGATCCCGCTCGCGGCGCTCGCCGGTGTGCTCATGGTCACGGCGTGCCGCATGATCGCGCCGCGCACGGTGCGCACGATCCTGCGCACGTCACGGGCCGACGCACTCGTGTTCTGCGTCACCGCGGTCGTGACCGTCAGCGTCGATCTCATCTACGCGGTGCTCATCGGCCTGCTCGTCGCAGCCTTCTTCGCGTTGCGCCAGCTCGCCCGCACCAGCGGTGTGCACCGGGAGGAGCTGCCGGGCGTCGCGCAGCCCGGTGACGAGAGGATCGCGGTGTTCCGACTCGAGGGTGCGTTGTTCTTCGGCACCGCCGAGCGCACCCTCGAACGCGTCGCCGCCCTGCGCGACGTGGAGGTGGTGATCCTGCGCATGTCGCAGCTGCAGCTGCTGGATGCGACCGGCGCCCAGGTGGTCACCGAGCTGATCTCCTCCCTCGAGCGACGTGGCGTCACGGTGCTCGTGAAGGGGATCCGTGCGGACCATCGGGAGATCGCCGAGCGAGTCGGGGTGATCTCGTCGCTGCGGCATCAGAACCACCTGTTCGACGACCTCGGTGCGGCTGTGGCGCATGCCCGCAGCCACGTGGCGCGCGGTGACGAGGGGCGAGGCCGGGCCGGCGGCCGACGCTGACCCGGCCGGAGGGCGGACGGCGACCCGGGGCGGAGTCCGCGGGCGGATCCGGTCAAACCGCGGACGCGGCCTCGAGGGCGATGCGGACCATGTCGCCGAAGCTCTGCTCGCGCTCCAGGGCCGTGGTCTCCTCGTGCGTGACGAGGTGGTCGGACACGGTGCAGATGCTCAGGGCGCGGCGATCGTAGTACGCGGCCAGGGTGTAGAGCGCGCTGGTCTCCATCTCGACGGCGAGGGCGCCGTGTCGCACCAGCGGCTCGGTCAGCTCGGGGCGGGTGCTGTAGAACTGATCGCTCGAGAAGAGCAGGCCGACGTGCACGGCGTGGTCGAGGTCCATCCGCTCGCTCGCCTCGACGGCACGGCGCAGGAGACCGAAGTCGGCGACGGGGGCGTAGTCCTGGCCGTGGAAGCGGACCCGGTTGATCCCGGAGTCGGTGCAGGCGCCGTTCGCGATGATGATGTCGCGCATGCCGACCTTCTCCGTGAGCGCGCCGCAGGAGCCGACCCGCACGATGCTCTGCACGTCGTACTCCTGGAACAGCTCGTTCGCATAGATCGACATCGACGGCTGTCCCATGCCGGATCCCTGCACCGAGACGCGGTGGCCCTGCCACGTGCCGGTGAAGCCCAGCATCCCGCGCACCTCGGAATAGGCCTCGGCATCGCCGAGGAAGGTCTCCGCAATCCATCTCGCGCGCAGCGGATCCCCGGGGAACAGGACGACGGGGGCGATCTGACCGGGCGCGGCGGCGATGTGCGTGCTCATGCGATCAGGGTATTCGGGAGGATCCCTCCGGGGCGAGGCTGCGCTCAGATGCGCGTGGCGGGTCCCGGTGGAGCACGCAAGGGCACTCCCCCGAACGGATGCCGTCCCGCCGCGCGCGAGGCTGCGCTCAGCCCTGGCGGCGCACCATCTCTGCGATCCACAGCGGGGCGAACGGCGAGGTGCAGTTCGGCGGTGTCGGGTAGTCGGCGAGCACCTGAAGGCGTTCGCCGATCGCGATCGCACGGTCGCGCAGTGCCGGGTGGTGGATGCCGATGTAGGCGAGCGTCTCGTTCATCGCCCACTGCTCGCGCGCCGGGGCGTCGGCGAGCTCGCGTTCGATCCGGTCCAGGAGCGCGTCGAGGTCGAGTCCCTCCGGACTCTTCGCGACCCGGGCGGAGGTGAGCGACCAGGCCGCGGCGCGGGCGTCGGCATCGGCGTCGTCCAGCCAGCGCACGCGCAGCTCCTCCGCGAGCGGCGACTTCTTCACGATGTAGGCGACGAGCCAGTCGTGCGCCTTGGAGCTCAGTGTCTCCCGCACCATGCGGTCGAGGTCGCCGGCGTCGAGGGTGCGGGGCTTCATCACAAGGATCCCGAGGAGCTGCCCCGCCACGTCGCCGGATGCCCACAGTTCTCCGGCGAGCTCCGGATCCGTGCCGATCCGCTTCGCGAGCGCGCGCATCTGGGACAGGTTCACCCCGTGCGCATCGCCGTGCCGCTCGTTGACGGCGCGAGCCTTCGGATCCTCCAGCGCGGCCAGGTCTGCGAGGGCTTCGGCGAGGGTGACGGGCATGTCGCCAGCCTACGCGTGCGAAATTCAGTCGATCCGGGCAGCCCCCGAGCCGGATCCGGGCGTGGCGGGCGGATTCGACTGAGTTCGAGACCGGTTTCGGTCGACACATGCTGCCTGCGAGACTATGGTGACGCAAACATCGTGCCGCACCCCGAGGAGAGCCATGACCGAGTCCCCGCGCGCCGCGCTCACCTACGAGGACGGGGCGCTGCGGCGCCACGGCCGTCCGTTCCGGATGCTCTCCGGCGCAGTGCACTACTTCCGGATCCACCCCGACCAGTGGGAGGATCGGCTGCGCCGCCTCGCCGCGATGGGGGCGAACACGGTCGACACCTACATCCCGTGGAACTTCCACGAGCGCGTCGAGGGCGAGCGCGACTTCGACGGCTGGCGCGACGCCGAGCGGTTCATCCGGCTCGCGGGCGAGATCGGTCTCGACGTGTTCGTGCGTCCCAGCCCCTACATCTGCGCGGAGTGGTCGAACGGCGGCATCCCGTTCTGGCTGAGCGGCCGCACGCGCTCCCTTCGCTCGAGCGACCCCGTCTTCCTCGCCGCGGTCGACGCCTGGTACGACGAGCTGATCCCGCGGCTCGCCGCGCTGCAGGCGGTGCACGGTGGCCCGATCACGGCCCTGCAGATCGAGAACGAGTACGGATCCTTCGGCAGCGACCACGACTATCTCGTGCACCTGCGCGACGGGCTGCGCTCCCGCGGGATCGTCGAGCTGCTCACGACCGCCGACGGGACGACCGCCGACATGGTGCGCAACGGCAGCGTCGAGGGCGCGATGGGGTCGTTCACATTCGGCACCGGCGTCGCCGAGGCGCAGCGCCTGCACGTGCCGGACCAGGCGCTCCTCTGCGCGGAGCTCTGGGGTGGCTGGTTCGACCACTGGGGCGAGCAGCACCACGTGCGCTCGGCCGCGAGCATGATCGGCACGGTCGAGGAGCTGCTGGCCGCGGGCGGATCCGTGAGCCTCTATATGGCGCACGGCGGCACGAACTTCGGACTCTGGGCGGGGGCGAACCACGACGGCGTGCTGCAGCCGACGGTTACGAGCTACGACTCGGACGCGCCGATCGGCGAGGACGGATCCCTGAACGACAAGTTCCACGCGTTGCGCGCGGCGTTCGCGCCGTTCTACGAGGGCGACCTCCCGCCGGTGCCGGAGGCGCCGCGTCGGCAGGCCGCCGGATCCGCGCCGCTGGTCCCGGTCGCGTCTTTGCTCGACGTCGCACGCGCCGAGCCGGCCGGAACGACGGCCTCGATGCCGCTCACGTTCGAGGAGCTCGGCGCGGAGGACGGGCTGGTCGCGTACGAGTCCGAGATCACCTACGCGCCCGCGGCGGCCCTGACGGTCGACGTGCTGCACGACCGCGCGGTCGTCTTCCTCGACGGCGTGCGCCTCGGGGTGCTCGAGCGCGACGGGGTGCGGTCGCTCGACCTTCCCGCCACGGGTGGATCCGGACTGCTCACGCTCGTCGTGGAGAGTCAGGGGCGCGTCAACTACGGGCCGCACACCGGCGAGGGCAAGGGCATCATGGCGGGCGTGCGGATCGGGCGCCGCTTCGCGCACGGCTGGACGCACCGGATCCTCCGGCAGGACGCTCCGGCGGCTCCCGACGCGTCTGCGGCTCCTGCGGCTCCTGCGGCTTCTGCGGCTTCTGCGGCGTCCGCGGCTCCGGCGGCTCGCGCGGGTGCGGCTTCCGCGGAGCCGGTCGACGGCCTCGCCCTGGCGGTGTTCGACGTCGAGGACCCCGCCGACGCCTGGCTCGCTTTCCCCGGCGGCGTGAACGGCCTGGTGTGGCTGAACGGATTCCTGCTCGGCCGCTATCGCGCGGTCGGCCCGCAGGTCACGCTGTACGCCCCGGCGCCCCTCTGGCGCACGGGCCGCAACGAGCTCCGCGTGCTCGACACCGACGCGATCGGATCCGCCGTCGAGATCCGCGAGGAGCCCGACTTCGGTCCGGTCGAGGAGTTCATCGGGGCCTGAGGCGCGCGCATCACACTCGGGGTCGTTGAGCGAGCCGCAGGCGCGACCGGGGACGCAGCGGGCGCGACCGGGGTCGTTGAGCGAGCCGCAGGCGAGACGCCCTTCGTCTCGTCGCTGCGCTCCTCGCTCAGGGACCGGTCTGTGGTCGGCCCCTGAGCGAGCGCAGCGAGACGAAGGGCGCTCGACGCCCCCGGTGCGGGACTCTCTGTTCAGTCCTCGTCGCGCAGGCCTGCGCGGATGCGGCGCAGGTCCTCCGTGAGGGATCCGATCAGCACCCAATGGCGTGACGAGGGCGGGCGGATGTCCAGCGGCGAGGTGAGTGCCGGGATCGCGGAGGTCAGCGCCTCCGGTTCGGGATCCACCTCGGCCAGCTGGACGGCGAGGCGCACGTCGTGGCCCGCGCGGTGCAGCTGCTCGGCGATCGGGGCGACCGACGGCTCCGCGGGGAGCGCGTCGTCGTACTGGTCCACATACGCGCGGGTCATGCCGATCACCTGCGTCACGATCGGGCCGAGGCGCTCCAGCAGCGCGCGCGTCGCGGCGAGCTCTGCGCGGTGGCGCGAGCCGCGCGGGTTCAGCGTGAGCGACTCCTCCCCGGCGGTCACCGACGCGTCGGCGGCGTCCTTCATCGGGCGCAGCAGCCGGGCTTCGAGCATGAGCTCCTCAAGCCGTGCAGGGCTCTGCTCCACGGCGATCGCGTCGCCCAGGCGGTCGAGGGTCCCGGCGAGCTCCCCGCCGAGGAGTGCCAGGTCGCGCTGCCCCGGAGCGACCAGCACGGGCGGCACGACGACGACGTTCACCACGAAGCCGATCGCCGCACCGATCAGGGTCTCCAGGATCCGGTCCACTGCGTAGTCGGGACTCGCGGAGCCGAGGGCGAGCACGAGCATGGCCGAGATCGCGACCTGGTTCGCGGTGCCCGGCGTGGCTTTGAACGACCAGGCCACGACCATCGCCACCACGATCGCGAGCAGCACGACCCAGCTGAGCCCGCCGAGCGCGAGGCTCAGCAGCACGGCGATCACGACGCCGGCGATCACCCCGATGCTGCGCTCCACGGCCTTCGCGAACGACTGGTTCACGCTGGGCTGCACCACGAGCAGCGCGGCGATCGCCGCGAACACGGGCAGGTGCCCCGGAACGAGCCAGCCCGCGACCAGCCAGGCCGCGATCGTGGCCGCCGCCGACTTCGCGACCTGCAGCAGCGGCGCGCGTCGGGCGGCACGGAGGGCGGCGAGCGGGCGCATGCTCCCACGGTAGTCCGGCTCCCTGTGCGCGGCGGGCTCGCCCTTCTGACCGCGAGACTCCATCTGGGCGACGAGACTGCACGCCTGCGGCGCTGTCTCGTCGCCCAGTTGCAGTCTCGCGGATCTGTGGATCTGAGGTACCGGGGGCGGAAGTTAAGGCATCTGCCCGATGGGGGGAGGGGGCCTTAGCGACGAGCGTATGAGTACCGGAGAAGGAGACATCATGGAACTGAACTACGCGATGAACTACCGCATCACCACGCTGGAGATCGAGCAGGCCGCGATCCGTGCCGAGCGCGCAAGGATGGCCGCAGAGCATGCCGACATGATCGTGCGCCGCGACGGGTTCCTGCGTCGCATGCTGGGGCGTCTGCGTGCTCGCCGTGCCGAGGCTGCACCTGCCCCCGTGTCAGCCCGGGCAGCCGCCGTGCCCGCCGAGCCGGCGTCGGCGAACCGCGTGAGTGTGATCGCAGCGACCGAAGCCGCCCCGACCGAAGCCGCCCCGACCGAAGCAGCCCCGATCGCTGTGCCCGCGCCTGCCACCCCGATCGCCGCGCCCGAGGCTGCGGCCCCGATCGCCGAGCTCGTGCCCGCCGCGTCCGCCCAGACGGAGGACGATGCCCGCGCGAGCGAGCTGGTCGGCTGCGGTTCGCACGCCGCATGAGTGGCCCGGCGTCGGCCTCGGCGCCCGACACCGCGACGTCCGCCCCCGCGGCGGCACAGGACGCGCCCGAGAGCGAGAGCCTCCCGACGACGGATCCGATCCAGGATCCGCTGCTGCCGGGAGGCTCTTCCGCGTCCGGCGCGGACTCCTCCGGTTCTGCCGAGAGCGGCGCCGCGCCCGTTCCGGCGCCCGATGTCCGTGGCTGGTGGCACGATGAAGACATGTCCCTCGCCACCACGTCGGCCGCCATGGTCGGGCGCGATGCCGAACTCGCGCTCCTGGACGACGCCCTGCGCCGTGCCGGTGCCGGCGAGTCCGCCTCCGTGCTCGTGGGTGGCGAGGCCGGTATCGGCAAGTCCCGGCTGACGGCAGAGTTCCGTCGCCGCGTGGCGGGTGAGGCCACCGTGCTGACGGGCTGGTGTCTCGACTACGGATCCACGCCGGCCCCCTTCGGCCCGCTCCCGGCGATCCTGCGCGGAGTGCTCGACGAGCTCGGCGACCGCGCCGATGAGGCCGCGGGCCCTGGTCGGGACGCCCTGCAGCTGCTGCTCCCCGAGCGTGCGACCGGGCCGGTCGACCGGTCCGCGATCCGTCCGGAGGGGCTGCGCGAGACGATCGCGAACCTGCTCGAAGCGGCCGCCGCCACCCGCCCCGTGGTGGTCGTGATCGAAGACCTGCACTGGGCCGACGCGGCGACGCTCGCGATGCTCTCCTTCCTGCTCCGCGCCCTCGCAGGCCGTCCCGTCCTGTTCCTGCTCACCTGCCGCATCGACGAGGTGCGCCGCGGGGGAGAGGTGCGCACCTTCTTCGCCGAGGCGGAGCGCGCCCGGCTGCTCGACAGGGTCACCCTGAAGCGGCTCGACGCGATCGAGGTGCGCGACCTGGTGCAGCGCCTGCGCGGCACGGTCGACGATGCGGGGCTCGCGCGTCTCATGGAGCGCAGCGAGGGCGTGCCGTTCTTCATCGAGGAGCTGCTCTGCAACGTGCAGGGCCCCATGCCCGACACCCTGCGCGACGTGCTGCTCGCGCGCTTCGACGCGCTCGGCGACGACGCGAAGCGCATCGTGCGGTTGGCGTCCGGATCCGACGATCCGATCTCGCACGACCTGCTCACCACGCTCGCGGGCTTCGACGGCGAGCGCCTCGACGACGCCCTCCGCGAGGCGATGGCGACGGGTGTGCTCGCGGTGCGCGGCGACTCCGGATACGGCTTCCGGCACGCGCTGCTGCGCGAGGCCGTGCACGACGACCTGCTGCCGGGCGAGCGCGCCCGCCTGCACTGGGCCTACGCCGATGCGCTCGAGGCCTCGGGCGGATCCGCGTCCGCCCTCGCCTTCCACTGGCATCAGTCGCACGATTCGCCGCGCGCGCTCGCCGCCGCCGTCACCGCGATGCTGCAGGCCAAGAACAGCTACGCCTTCTCCACCTCCGCGCGCTTCGGCGAGCTCGCTCTCGAGCTGTGGGACCAGGTGCCCGATGCGCAGGAGGTCGCCGGCATCGGGCGGATCCCGCTGCTCGCGCAGTTCGGCTCGATCCTGCGCAACGGCGGTGACGGCGAGCGGGCGCTCACGGTCGTCTCGCTCGCGCTCCAGGAGATCGACCCCGCGGAGGTCGAACCGGCCGTGCATGCCAGGCTGCTGCGCGACAAGGCCCTCTACCTGCAGAACCTCGGCCGGCACGGATCCGTCGAGCTGCTGACCGAAGCGCTTGCGGTCATCGAGGGGCGCGAGGGCGAGGAGCGGCTGCGCACGACGCTGCTCGGCTACCTGGCAGGGCGCCACCTCGTGGGAGGACAGCTGGAGCAGGCGGTCAGCACCGCGGACGAGGCGTACCGGGCCGCCGAGCGGATCGGCTTCGACGGCGCGATGTCGGTCGCGGCGAACCTGCGCGGCTGCGCCCGCGTGCACCTGGGCCAGGTCGCGGCGGGGCTCGATGACTTCCGGCTGTCCTGGCAGCATGCGACTGACCACGACGCGCAGCTGCGCTACCGGGTCAACTACGCCGACACGCTGAACATGATCGGCCGTTTCCGCGAGGCGGTCGAGGTGGCCGAGGCCGGGGTCGCGCACTCCCGCCAGCTGGGCGTCGAGCGGGCCACCGGGTCGATCCTGTCGCACAACATGGTCGAGCCGCTCATCGAGCTCGGTGAGATCGCGCGCGCCGAGGAGGGAACGGCGCGGGACCTGACCATGCGCACGCTGCAGGTGTTCCGCATGTACTCGACGATGTCGCGGATCCGCACGCTCGTCTGGCGCGGCGGCATGGATGAGGCCACCCAGCTGCTGCGCGAATGGCGCGCGACCGCCGAGGCCGTCGCCGATGTCGAACGACAGGTCTGGTACTCGCTGCACGACGTGGAGATCCTCATCGCACTCGGCCTCGGGGATCCGGTGCGCGCCGCGGCGGGGCTGCGCGAGACGATCGAGGATCCGGGGCGGCGGCTCGCGCTGCGGGGGCGGATCCTGCTCGAGGGCGGCCGGGTCGTCGCGGATCTGCGTGCCGACGGCCACGCCGCGCTCGCCGAGGAGACCGCCGAGATCGTGCGCACCGCATGGTCCTCGCTGCCCGCCGAGCTGCAGCATCCGCACTGGGCGGCCGTGCTGACCGCTGTGCTGGATGCGGACGGAGCGCGCCTCGACGCGGCGATCGTGGTCGCCGATGGCGATGACGTACCCGCCGTGTTCCGCCCGCTCGTGCGCCTGGAACGGGCGCGGGTGTTCGTCGCGGACGGCGACAGGGCATCGGCGATCGACATGGCGGCCGAGGCCGCCGCGTCCGCGGAGGCGCTCGGCCACGACCGGCTGCGCCGCCGTACCGCGGAGTTCATCGAGGCGGCAGGCCTCCATCGCGCGGGATCGCGTGCGGCGCATGCCGCGGAGGGCGTGGAGCTCACCGCGCGCGAGCAGCAGGTGCTCGACCTCATCGCGGAGGGGCTCAGCAACCGGCAGATCGGCGAGCGGCTGTTCATCAGCGGGAAGACCGCGAGTGTGCACGTCTCCGCGATCCTGCGCAAGCTCGGCGTCTCCAGCCGCACCGAGGCCGCCGTCGCCCAGCGCGCCCGCTGAACCGGCCTCGCGCCGTTGAACCGGCGAACCGCGGCCTAGGCTGCGAGCACTCCGAGGATCAGCACGTCGATGACGCGGGAGAGGGATCCCTGGAACTGCTCCGGGAGGAACACGAGCGACGCGTCGAGGGCGTACGCGTCGAGGACGGCCTGGGGCGGATGCGCATACGTCCAATACGCGCCGACGGCGATCAGGATCGCCCGTGCGGCCTCTTCCGCCTGTGCCGTGGTCAGTTCCGGGACGACCTGACGGACCAGCGCGCTGAACCGGCCGAGTGATTCGTAGACGTCCCGCTTGTACCGCGCGATGGTCTCGGCCGAGACGTTGTGCTCCAGCACGCCGGCCTGTGCGCCGAGCAGCTCGCAGAGCATCCCGTGCCGGGCGAATGCGGTGGCGAGGGCCTCGGCAGTGCTCGCGACGCGCTGCCGGATGTCGGCCCCGGGATCGATCGCGGCGGGGATCCCCTCGCTCACCTCGACGTACAGATCCCGGGCGAGCTGGGCGAGAAGGTCCAGCAGGATCGCCTCGCGCGACTCGAAGTACCGCAGCACGTTGGACTTCGCCAGACCCACGCGGCGGCTGAGCTCGTTGAGACTGAGCTCGGTCAGCGGCATCTCGGCGAGCATCGCGGCGGCGGTGTCGAGGATCGCGCGGCGGCGGATCTCCCGCTGCTCTTCGCTGCGTGCGCGCTGGAACGTGGTCACCCTCCGATTCTACAGACTGGCGGTCTCTTGACAAGGAACCGATGGTTCCTTATATTAAAGACCATTGGTCCGATAAAGAACTCGGATGCGAAGAACAGGGGAAGATCACCATGGTCACGAAGGTCGCACTCGTCACGGGGGCCTCCTCCGGCATCGGAGAGTCCGCCGCGCGTCATCTGAAGGACGCGGGCTTCACGGTCTACGCGGCGGCTCGGCGCGTGGACCGGATGGCGGGGCTGCGGGACGCCGGGGTGCACACGGTCGCCCTGGACGTGACGGACGACGACTCGGCGCAGGCTGCGATCGCGCAGATCCTCGCGGAACAGGGGCGCATCGACGTGCTCGTGAACAACGCGGGGTACGGATCGTACGGCGCGCTCGAGGACGTGCCGCTCTCGGAGGCGCAGGCGCAGCTCGACGTGAACGTGCTCGGCCTCGCCCGGATGGCGCAGCTGGTGCTGCCGCAGCTGCGTCGGCAGCGCAGCGGCACGATCATCAACATCTCGTCGATGGGCGGCAACTTCACGACCCCGCTGGGTGCGTGGTACCACGCGAGCAAGTACGCGGTTGAGGCGCTCAGCGACGCCCTGCGCATGGAGCTGGCTCCGTTCGGCATCGACGTGGTCGTCGTCGAGCCCGGATCCATCCGCACCGAGTGGGGTGCGATCGCCGCGGCCAACGTGCGGGAGACCTCCGGCCGGGGCCCGTATCGGGCGCAGGCGGAGGCGGTCGCGACCGCCCTCGGCAACAGCTCGCTGCCGGGCGCCAGGATGACGTCCGCGCCGGAGGTCGTCGCCCGCGCGATCGCGAAGGCGGCGACGGCCGGCCGGCCCCGTGCCCGCTACCGCATCGGCTTCGGTGCAAAACCCCTGGTCTTCGCGCACCGGATCCTGCCCGCGCGCGCGTTCGACCGCCTCATCCAGCGCAGCATGGGCGTCGGCGGCTGACGCGGGGGCAGGCCGTGCCGACGTGATGGTGCGGTCACACGGCGGTGGCTTCCCGCTGCCGGCGCCCGCGGACGAGGAGCAGCCCGTCGAACCGGCGCTGCACGAGAAGCACGCTGAGGATGATCATCAGAGCCCCTGCGGGCTCGTACCAGGTGAGCGGCTCGGCGAGCAGGATCACGCCCAGCGCGATGCCGACGAGCGGGGTGAGGTAGGTGACGCTCGCGGCGGCGACGGCGCCCCAGGCCGAGAGCACCCGGGTGTTCCAGATGTAGGCCAGCCCGGTGCCGAGCACGCCGAGCGTCGCGAGTGCCAGCGTCGGCGCGGGCGCGAGTCCGCCGCGGATCGGTTCCAGTGCGAGGAACGGCGCGAGGAGGATCCCGACCGCCGCGGCCGCGGTCAGCTGCACCGCGGCGATCGACAGGGCATCGTGACAGTGCCGGCCCGTCACGAAGCGCTGCATCCACGTGAAGGCGATCCCGTACGAGGCGGTCGCTCCGAGGCACGCCAGCTGCGCGGGGACCGAGGCGAGGAACGCCGGATCGCTCACCACCTGCCAGGCTCCCATCGCGAGGGCGACGCCGCAGAAGCCCAGCACGACGCCCGCGATCTGGCCGGGGTGCAGGGCAACCCCGCGCACCGTGAGCGCCGTCGCGATCGCGGTCCAGATCGGGGTGGTCGCGTTGATGACGGCGGCGATCCCCGAGGGCAGCAGGGTCTCCGCCCAGGCGAAGAGCAGGAACGGCGCGACGCACAGGAACACGGCGACGACCGTCATGTGGCCCCAGATCCGCGGCTCCCGCGGCCAGCTGCGCCGCGTGAACGTCATGAGCGCACCGAGGGTGAGTGCGCCGATCAGGATGCGGCCGGTCGCGATCTGCGCGGGAGTGAAGGAGTCGAGCGAGACCTTCATCAGCAGGAAGCTCGATCCCCACGTGAGCGCGAGCGCGAGATATGCCGATGCGGTGAGAAGCGCGGAGCGCGATGGAGCGGCCATGACTTCAGCGTCGTCGTGTCGCCGTCTCGGGTCTGGCGGGAATCGGACGTCGCGATCGCGGCGGGATGCTCGTGCCGACCGGCGGCGTGCTCGCCCGGTGGGTGCTCTCTGCGCGGGGCGGTGCGGCGTGTCGACCGGAACCTTGTGCCGCCCTCAGGCGGCCTCGGCCCGTCCTCGGCGCCAGTATCCCATGAAGGCCACGGAGCGCCGGTCGATGCCGAGGCCGCGCACGAGATGGCGGCGCAGCGCGGTGATCGTGCTCGCCTCGCCCGCGAGCCACGCGTAGCAGGATCCGACCGACGACTCCGGCACCTCCCAGAGCACCTCGTCCTCGTCCGGATCCGCGAGCTCCGTCGCGGGTGCGTCGCCGGCGGAGGCGATCGTCTCGGCGACCCGCGTCTCGCCCCAGGCGTGCACCGCGGCGCTCAGCCGCAGCCCGTGCGCCGCGCTTCCGCGCGCCAGCCACCGGACCGCGACGCCCTCGGGCGCCGTGAGAGGCAGTGCATCGGCCTCGGTGGGCACCTCGATGTAGACGGATCCGGTCACGTGCGCGGGGAGCGACTCGACGATCGCGCAGATCGCCGGCACCGCGGTCTCGTCTCCCGCGATGAGCACGGACCCAGCATCTCCCGGGTTCCACTCCAGCCCGCCGGTCTCGTCCGCGCGCGCATCGGGACCGATCACGACCAGCGGAGCACCGGGGCCTGCGGCGGAGGCCCAGGCGGACGCGGGGCCCTCCGTGCCGTGCAGCACGAAGTCGACGTCGATCTCCCGGGACTCCGGGCGTACGGCGCGGATCGTGTACGTGCGGATCGGATTGCGGGTCTCATCGGGGAGTTCTCGCCACCGGCGATACCACTCCATCATGCCGACCGATTCGTCGAACTGGCCGACGTCGGTGAAGGATCCGTCGGGCAGCGGCAGCACGAGCTTGATCCGCTGATCGAGGCCCGCCGTGCCGAAATGCACGAGGTCGGGGCCGGTCAGCGTCATGCGCAGGAAGTTCGGCGACAACTGCTCGCGACGCGCGACGGTGGTGCGGTAGGTCCGGTAGGGATGATGTGACACGCTCACCAGGATAGGTTAGGCTCCCCTAACATGACGAATCGGGATTCCTCCGGCTCCTTCCCGTCGGCCGGGCTCGTGGCCGAGGGCTTGGCGCTGCACTACGGCCGCACGCCCGTCGTACACGACGTCGCGCTCACGCTCCGACCCGGATCCGTCACGGTCCTCATCGGCCCGAACGGCAGCGGCAAGTCCACCGCGCTGCGGGCCATCGCGCGGCTGCACCGCATCCACGCCGGATCCGTGCGCATCGATGCCGCCGGCGCCGACCGCGACGCCGCGGCGCTCGATGCCAAGGAGTTCGCGCGCACCGTGGCGATGCTGTCGCAGTCGCGTCCGCATCCCTCGGGGCTGGAGGTGCGCGACGTCGTCGCCTTCGGCCGGCACCCCCATCGCGGACGGTTCGCGGGCCTGCGCGATGAGGACCGCGCGGCCATCGACAGGGCGCTCGCCCTCACCGGCCTTGGCTCGATGGGCGCGCGTCCCGTGGACGAGCTCTCGGGAGGGGAGCTGCAGCGCGTGTGGCTGGCCACTGCGCTCGCGCAGACCACGCCGATCCTGCTGCTCGACGAGCCGACCAACCACCTCGACCTTCGCTACCAGATCGAGACGCTCGACCTCATCCGCGATCTCGCCGACGCGGGCACGGCCCTGGGCGTCGTGCTGCATGACCTCGACCACGCCGCCGCGGTGGCCGACCGCGTCGTGCTCCTGCACGACGGTCGCGTGCGCGCAGACGGCACTCCCGCCGAGGTGCTCACCGGCGAGAACCTCTCCGCCGCCTACGGGCTGCGCATCGACACCGCCCTCGACGACGACGGCCGGGTGCGCGTGATCCCCCGAGGCAGGCATGCCGCCCGCCGTCCGGTGCACGAACCGCAGCTCGCCTGACCGCGGCCGGCCGGGTCCGCCGGTCCCGACAACTCCCTGATATCCCCACCCACCGACCCTGGAGAACCATGCGCAAGCCCCTCGTCGTCCTCTCGCTGCTCGCGGCGACCACTCTCGCCCTCGCCGGCTGCGGAACGACCTCCGTCGCCGCGCCCACCGGCAGCGCCGCACCCGCCGCGAGCGCGGAGTGCGCCAAGGACACCACCGCCACCGCCACCGGCCCGGTCAGCGTGACCGATGCCATCGGCCGCACCGTGAAGCTCGACAAGCCCGCCGAGCGCGTCGCCGTGCTGGAGTGGCAGCAGGTCGAGGATGCGCTTTCGCTGTGCGTGACGCCGGTCGCCGTCGCGGATGCCGCCGGCTACCGCCAGTGGGACAAGGCGGAGACGCTGCCCGAAGGCGTCAAGGACGTCGGCACCCGTCAGGAGCCCAACCTCGATGCGCTGTTCCAGACCAAGCCCGACCTCGTCGTCGTCGAAGCGCAGACCCGCGACGACGCGATCATCGGCCAGCTCGAGAAGTACGGCGTGCCCGTGCTCGTGACGATCGGCGCCGACGCGAAGGACCCCGTGAAGCAGCTGCTCGCGACCTTCGACCTGATCGCGCAGGCCACGGGCCGCACCGAGCGCGCCGAGGTCGTCGCGACCGAGATGAAGAACCACCTCGAGGAGGCGAAGAAGGCCCTCGCCGCCGCGAAGCCCGAGAGCACCGACTTCGTCTACTTCGACGGCTGGGTCGACGGCGGCACCGTGTCGCTGCGGCCGTTCGGCACCGGGTCGCTCATCGGCGCGATCGGCGGCGAGCTGGGCCTCACGAACGTGTGGAAGGGCGAGACCGACCCCGCGTACGGGCTCGGCAGCACCGACATCGAGGGCATGACGACCGTCGGATCCGCGACGCTGCTGCACACCGGCACCGACGACCCCGACAGCGACAGCTTCATCACGGCGGCCGAGAAGAACCCGGCCTGGGCCTCGATCCCCGCGGTCGCCGAGAAGCGGATCCACGCGTTCCCGACCGGCATCTGGACCTTCGGCGGACCCCGCTCGGCCGAGAAGATCGCCGACGCGTACGTCGCCGCGTTCACCCGGTGAACCGGAGGCGGCGCGAGAGCACCGGCGTCCGCGAGAGCACCGGCGTCCGCGCGCGCCTCGGCGCCGTCGGGGTGCTGCTCCTCCTCCTGCTCGCGCTCGTCGCCGCCGCGGGCTGGCACCTCGCCCAGGGGACGAGCGGGGCGGGCTGGGCCGATCCGGACATCCTGCTCGGAGCGCGCCTGCCCCGGCTCGCGGCGGGCATCGCGGTCGGTGTCGCGCTCGGCGTGGCCGGCCTGCTCATGCAGTCGCTGGCCCGCAACGCCCTCGCGTCCCCCGACACCCTCGGGGTGACGGCGGGCGCGTACCTCGCGATCACCGCGGTCGCCGCCTTCGGGATCTCGATCCCGTTCTGGGCGTCGGGGATCGTCGCGTTCGCCGGCGGGCTCGTGGCCGCGGCGATCGTGCTCGGACTCGCGGGAGGGGCCGGATCCTCGACGACCCGGCTCGTGCTGGCTGGATCCGCTCTGGCCCTCGCGTTCCAGGCCGCGACCTCGGCGCTGCTGATCCTGTTCAGCGAGCAGACCAAGGGGCTGCTCGCGTGGGGGAGCGGCAGCCTGTCGCAGCTCGGTCTCGAGGCGTTCCTGCGGGCGGCCCCGGTCGTCGTGATCGCCGGCCTGCTGGCCCTGCTCCTCGCCCGCCGCCTCGACGTGCTCGCGCTCGGCGACGATCTGGCCGCGTCCCTCGGCGTGCGGATCCGCTCCACGCGCATCCTCGGGATCCTGCTCTCGGTGCTGCTGACCGCGACCGCCGTCACCCTCGCGGGGCCGCTCGGCTTCGTCGGGCTGTGCGCGCCCGTGCTCGCACGCCTGCTCGTCCGGATCGTGCCGGGACTCGGCCGGCACGCCCTGCTGCTGCCGGCATCCGGTCTCATCGGCGCGCTCGTGGTGATCCTCGCCGACGCCCTGCTGCGACTCGTCATCGGCGCCGAGGGCGCGATGGCCGTGCCCACGGGGGTGGCGACCACCGTGCTCGGATCCGTCGTGCTCGTGGTGATGGCGCGGAGGCTGCGCGATTCCGGGCCCACGCGGCGCCCGCCGTCGATCCGGTTCGGGGTGCGGGGGCCGCTGCGCTTCCGGCTCGTGCTCGCGGTCTCGGCCGTGCTGGTGGTCATCGTCGTGATCGCCGGTCTGCTGCTGGGCGCGACGCCGCTGCTCACCGGGGACGTGCTGCTCTGGCTGCAGGGGCAGGCGCCTGCGCAGATCGCGTTCGCGCTGGACGAGCGGGCACCGCGGGTGATCGCCGCGGTCACGGCGGGCGCGGCCCTCGCGCTCGCCGGATGCCTCACCCAGGCCGTGAGCCGCAACCCTCTGGCGGATCCGGGCCTCCTCGGCATTACCGGCGGCGCCGGGCTCGGGGCGGTGCTCGTGGTGACGAGCGCTGCGGCCTCGACGTTCGGCATGCTCGTGGCGGCGGTGGTCGGCGCGATCGCGGCGTTCGCCCTCGTCTACCTGCTGTCCTGGCGCGGCGGGCTCAGCGCGGATCGGTTCATCCTCATCGGGATCGGCGTCTCGTCGGCGGCGGTCGCGCTCACGTCGTTCGTGCTGCTGCGCGCGAACCCGTTCGACACCCCGAAGATCTACACCTGGCTGAGCGGCACGACGTACGGCCGGATCTGGGATCAGGTGGTGCCACTGGCCGTCGTGCTGCTGATCGCGCTGCCCGTGGTGCTGCTGCGCCGCCGCGAGCTCGACCTGCTCGCGCTCGACGAGGACACGCCGCGCGTGCTCGGCGTGAAGCTCGAGCGCTCCCGCCTGCTGATCCTCGCGGTCGCGGCGCTGCTCGCGGCGTTCAGCGTGGTGGCGGTCGGCGTCGTCGGCTTCGTCGGCCTGGTCGCCCCGCATGCCGCGCGCGCCCTGGTCGGCGGGCGGCATGCGCGCGTGGTCCCGGTCGCGGTGCTGCTGGGGGCGGTGCTGGTGGGCCTCGCGGATGCGGTGGGCCGCACGGTCATCGCCCCCGCCCAGCTGCCCGCAGGTCTCGTGGTCGCCGTGCTCGGCGCCCCCTACTTCGTCTGGCTCCTCTGGCGCTCCCGCGACGTCTGAGCCCGGGCTGCCCTCGGTCCGGTCCCTGAGCGAGGAGCGCAGCGACGAGACGAAGGGCGTCTCGCTGCGCTCGCTCAGGAACCGATGATCGGTCCCTGAGCGAGGAGCGCAGCGACGAGACGAAGGGCGCTCAACGACCGCGGGAAGGGAGGTCAGGCCGGGTCCAGCACCAGGCGGTAGCCCATGCCCTGCTCGGTGAGCAGGTGCTCGGGGGCGCTGGGAGTGCGCTCGAGCTTCTTGCGCAGCTGCGAGAGGTACAGCCGCAGGTAGCCGGTGTCCGTGATCTGCTCGGTGCCCCAGATCTCGCGCAGCAGCTCTTGCCGCGTCACGAGCGCGCCGGGATGCCGGGCCAGGTGCTCGAGGATCTGCCACTCCGTCGGTGTGAGGTGCACGCGGGATCCGCCGCGCGTCACGGCCTTGGCCGCCAGATCCACCTCGACCTCGCCGAACGCGACGGACGACTCCGCGGGCGCCCCGCCGCGACGGCGGGCGAGGGCGCGCAGCCGCGCGAGCAGCTCGTCGACCTGGAACGGTTTCGTGACGTAGTCGTCGGCACCCGCGTCGAGCGCCTCGACCTTGTCCGCGGATCCGGTCCGTCCCGACACGACCAGGATCGGCACATCGCTCCAGCCGCGCAGCGCCTCGATCACGGCGATCCCGTCGAGCTTGGGCATGCCGAGGTCGAGCAGCACGATGTCGGGGTGCGCCTGCGCGGCCATCGCGATCGCGGCGGCGCCGTCGGGGGCGGCGATCACGTCGTAGCCGTGCGCGGCGAGCGTGATCCGCAGGGCGCGCACGAGCTGCGGGTCGTCGTCGGCGACGAGCAGTTTCATCGCGGGTCCTCCTCGGCCGGGGTCGTCTCGAGCGGCAGCGACACCACCATCGTGAGGCCGCCGCCGGGGGTGTCTTCGGCCGTCAGCGTACCGCCCATGCCCTCGGCGAAACCCCGGGACAGGGCCAGGCCCAGGCCGAGACCGGTCGTGTTGTCGGTGTCGCCGTGCCGCTGGAACGGCAGGAACGCGCTCTCGCGCTGGTCTTCGGGGATGCCCTCGCCGCGGTCGGCGACGCGGATCTCCGCGCGCTCGCCGAGCCGGCTCGTCGACACGATCACGCGCTCCCCAGCGGGCGAGTGCCGCACGGCGTTGGTGAGCAGGTTCACGAGCACGCGCTGCAGCAGCACCGGATCCGCCCGCAGCGCCGGCAGGGCCGGATCCAGGGCGAGTTCGACGTCGGCGGGGCCGAGCGAGAGCTCGTCGAGTGCCGACACCACGCCGCCCCCCGCGTCCACCCTGCCCAGCGACACCGCCAGCACTCCCGCCTGCACGCGGCTGACGTCGAGCAGATCCGTGACCAGACGCGACAGCGTGGCGAGGCTCTCGTCGGCGGTCTCGACGAGCTCGGCGCGGTCCTCCGCGGACAGGCGGTGCGCGCTGCGGAGGCCCCCGACGGCGGCGACGGCCGCGGCGAGCGGCCGGCGCAGGTCGTGGCTGAGCGCGGAGAGCAGAGCGCTGCGCACCTGGTCCGTCTCGGCGAGCACCGCGGCCTGGCTCGCGGTCTCGCGCAGATCCGTGTGCTCGATCGCCGCGGCGAGCTGGGCGACGATCGCGTCGAGCAGGCGGCGGCCCGCGGCGTCGAGATCCGCCCCGTGCAGCTCGAGGATCGCGCGCGGGCGGCCGTCCGGACCGACGCCGACCGGAACGGTCTCCATTTCGGGGCCGGTCATCGCGGCCGACCCCGTTCCTGCCGCCGCGGACCCGCCGGGGGAGGAATCGGCCGGATCCGCCCCGTCGATGTGGCCGGCGAGCGGCTCCCCGTCTGCGGCGATGACCGTGCCGTCGGGGGAGAGCAGCCGGACGCCGCTCAGCCCGAAGGCCTCGCGTGCTCGCGCGACGAGAGCCGTGGGGGCGCTGTCTCCGCGCAGCACGTTGCCCGCCACGGCGGCGAGCAGTTCGGCCTCTCCTGCCGCGCGCTGGGCGGCGCGTGCGCGCCGGGCGGCCTGGTCCACGACGATGCTCACGAGCACCGCGATCACGACGTACAGCACGAGCGCGAGGGCGTGCAGCGGATCCGCGATCGTCACCGTGAAGAGCGGTTCGACGAAGAGGAAGTCGAGGGTGAAGCCGCTCAGCACGGCGGCGAACAGGGCGGGGCGGAGCCCGCCGATGAGGGCGACCACGACGACGAGCAGCTGATAGCTGAGCACGTCGCTGGTGATGGATCCTGGCGCCTTGAGCGTGAACAGCAGCCAGGACAGCAGCGGTCCGCCGACCAGAGCGACGGCGAACCCGATGAGCTGACGCCGCCAGCCCAGGGCGCCGCCGCTGATCGACGGGAGCGGCCCGCGGCCGCCGGCGGCGGCGTGCGTGACGATGTGCACGTCGATGTCGCCCGAGCGGCGGATGATCTCCGCGCCGATGCCGGGCCCCGTGAGCGCCGCGGAGAGCCGGGAGCGCCGGCTCACGCCGATCACGAGCTGGCTCGCGTCGACGGACTGCGCGAACTCGACCAGGGTTCCCGGCACGTCGTCGCCCACGAGCTGGTGGTAGCTGCCGCCGAGCGATTCGACGAGACCGCGCTGGGCGCTCAGCGCGCCTGGACGGTCGCCGCGCAGGCCGTCCTGGGTGGTCACGTGCACGGCCAGCAGCTCGCCGCCGGCCGACCGCGCCGCGATCCGCGCGCCACGGCGCAGCAGCGTCTCACCCTCGGGCCCGCCGGTGAGGGCGACGACCACGCGCTCGCGCGCCTGCCAGGCGCTGTCGATGCCGTGCTGGGTGCGGTAGCTGCGCAGCGCGCTGTCGACCTCGTCGGCCAGCCACAGCAGCGCCAGCTCGCGGAGGGCGGTGAGGTTGCCGAGGCGGAAGTAGTTCGACAGGGCGGCGTCGATCCGCTCGGCCGGATACACCTGGCCCGCCGAGAGCCGGTCGCGCAGGGTCTGCGGGGCGAGATCCACGACCTCCACCTCGTCCGCGTCGCGGATGACCGCATCCGGCACGGTCTCCTGCTGGACGACGCCGGTGATCTTCTCGACCACGGCGTTGAGCGACTCGATGTGCTGCACGTTCACGGTCGTGATGACGTCGATGCCCGCGTCCAGCAGTTCCTGCACGTCCTGCCAGCGCTTGGCATTGCGGGATCCTGGCGCGTTGGTGTGCGCCATCTCGTCGATCAGCGCGAGCTCCGGCCGACGGGCGAGCACCGCGTCGACGTCGAGCTCGTCGAGCTGCACGCCGCGATGCGACACGACCCTGCGGGCCACCTGCTCGATGCCCCTGGTCTGTGTGAGCGTCGCTTCCCGGCCGTGCGTCTCCACGATCCCGATGACGACGTCGCGCCCGGCCTCGGACAGGCGGCGTCCTTCGCCGAGCATCTCGTAGGTCTTGCCCACGCCCGGCGCCGCGCCGAGCAGCACGCGCAGTCGGCCGCGGGCTCCGGATCCGCCCTCGCGCCTCGCGCCCATCATCGCCTCGCTCACTGCACGTGCCCTCTCGTGGCCGCGGCTCACCGCTGCAGGGCGTCGAGGGCCTGGTTCAGCGCGAGCACGTTCACCCGCTCTTCGCCGAGGAAGCCCGCATCGCGCGTTTGAATCCTAGACTCCACCAGCGCGCGCACGGCGGACGCATCCAGGCCGCGCGCCTCGGCGACCCGGTCCACCTGGAGCAGCGCGTACGCCGGGCTGATGTGCGGGTCGAGACCCGACGCCGAGGCGGTGACCGCGTCGACCGGAACCGCGGACTCGGCGACGTTCTCGCGGGCGGCGATCGTTGCGCGGCGCTCGGCGATCGCCTTCACCAGGTCGGGATTGTTCGGTCCGAGGTTGCTGCCGCCCGAGGCCGTGGGGTCGTAGCCCTTCTCGCCCGCCGCGGACGGACGGGGCTGGAAGTACTGCGGCAGCGCATCGCCCTTCGCGTCGGTGAAGGACTGGCCGACGAGGGCGCTGCCGACCGGGGCGCCGCCGCCGGTCCAGCCGCCGGTCGCGTTCCCCTTCGCGTCGACGAGGGATCCGTTCGACTGCCAGGGCATCGCGAGCTGGCCGATGCCGGTGAGGGCGAGCGCGTAGCCGGCGCCGAGGAGGAGGGTGAGCACGAGCATCGCGCGGACGGCGACGCCGGTGAGGCGGACGGTGCCGCGGAGGTTCGACATGGGGTGTGCCTTTCAGCTCGGGAATCCGGTTCCTGAGCGAGTGGATCAGTTCGGGATTCCGGTTCCTGAGCGAGCGAAGCGAGACGAAGGATCAGAAGCCGGGGATGAGGGCGACGAGGAGGTCGATGAGCTTGATGCCGACGAACGGGGCGATGACGCCGCCCACGCCGTAGATCAGCAGGTTGCGCTGCAGGATCTGCGAGGCGCTCGCGGGCTTGTAGGTCACGCCGCGCAGGGCGAGCGGGATGAGGAAGACGATCACGATCGCGTTGAAGATGATCGCGCTCGTGACTGCGGATGCGGGCGAGTGCAACTGCATGATGTTGAGGGCGGCGAGCCCCGGGAACGCGCCCATGAACATGGCCGGGATGATCGCGAAGTACTTCGCGATGTCGTTCGCGAGCGAGAACGTGGTGAGCGCGCCGCGGGTGATGAGCAGCTGCTTGCCGATGCGCACGATGTCGATGAGCTTGGTCGGATCCGAGTCGAGGTCGACCATGTTCCCGGCCTCCTTGGCGGCCGAAGTTCCGGTGTTCATCGCGACGCCGACGTCGGCCTGCGCGAGCGCGGGGGCGTCGTTGGTGCCGTCTCCGGTCATCGCGACGAGGCGCCCGCCCTCCTGCTCGCGGCGGATGAGGGCGAGCTTGTCCTCCGGCGTGGCCTCGGCGAGGTAGTCGTCGACTCCGGCCTCGGCCGCGATCGCCTTCGCCGTGAGCGGGTTGTCGCCCGTGATCATCACGGTGCGGATGCCCATGCTGCGCAGCTCCTGGAAGCGCTCGGACAGGCCCTCCTTGACGACGTCCTTGAGGTGCACGACGCCGAGGATCCTGGATCCTTCCGACGGCGCCGCCACGGCCACCACGAGCGGGGTGCCGCCAGAGGCGGCGATCTCGTCGGCGAAGCGGGCCGCCTCGTCGGCGCCCGCCGAAGGGCCCTCCGCCTCGATCCAGGCGCGGATCGCGGATCCTGCGCCCTTGCGGATCTGGGATCCGTCCGCGAGGTCCACCCCGCTCATGCGCGTCTGCGCCGTGAACGGCACGGTCTCCGCGCCCCGGGGAGCGGTGGCGGTGATGCCGCGGGAGGCGGCGAGCTCGACGATCGAGGCGCCCTCGGGTGTGGGGTCGGCGAGCGAGGAGAGTGCGGCGGCGTGCAGCAGCTCCTCCGCGGAGACCCCGGCGACCGGCCGCACGTCGGTGGCGCGACGGTTGCCGTAGGTGATCGTGCCGGTCTTGTCGAGCAGCAGCGTGGTGACGTCGCCCGCGGCCTCGACCGCGCGGCCGGACATCGCGAGCACGTTGCGCTGCACGAGCCGGTCCATGCCGGCGATGCCGATCGCGGAGAGCAGCGCGCCGATCGTGGTCGGGATGAGGCACACGAGCAGGGCGATCAGCACGGGGATGCTCACCGGCGATGCCGAGTACGACGCGATCGGGTTGAGCGCCAGCACCACTACGAGGAACACGATCGACAGGCTCGCGAGCAGGATGTTGAGCGCGATCTCGTTGGGGGTGCGCTGTCGGTCGGCACCTTCGACGAGCGCGATCATGCGGTCGACGAAGGTCTCGCCGGGCTTCGAGGTGATCCGCACCACGATCCGGTCCGACAGCACGCGCGTGCCGCCGGTCACGGCGCTGCGGTCGCCGCCCGATTCGCGCACCACGGGTGCGCTCTCCCCGGTGATCGCCGACTCGTCGACGGTCGCGATGCCGGCGATGATGTCTCCGTCGCCCGGGATCGGCTCGCCGGCGACCACGATCACGACGTCGTCGCGGCGCAGGTCGGAGGATGAGACCTCCTCGGTCGCCGCGCGCTCCGCCGACGGATCGGAGGAGGCGTCGTAGCCCGTGACGCGCCGGGCCATCGTGCTGGTGCGGGTCTTGCGGAGCGTGGCGGCCTGCGCCTTGCCGCGTCCCTCCGCGACCGACTCCGCGACGTTCGCGAACAGCACGGTGAGCCAGAGCCAGACCGCGATGGACCAGGTGAAGCCGTTCGGCACGGGCGTGCCGCCGGACTCCGCGGCACCGGATCCGAGGAACGGCTCGGCGATCGCGAGAACCGTGGTCAGGGCGGCGCCCGCCCAGACCAGCAGGATCACGGGGTTGCGCAGCAGCGTCGCGGGGTTGAGCCGGCGCAGCGCGCCGGGGAGCGCCTGCACGAGCTGGTTCCAGCCGAACGCGCGCGGGGGGCGCTTCGGGGATCCGGATCCCGACCCGGAAGCGGGCTCCGGCGACGGGTGGGTGAGCGGAGTGTCGACGATGGTCATCGGACGAGTCCTTCTGCGAGCGGCCCGAGCGTGAGCACGGGGAAGTAGGTGAGAGCGGTGACCACGACGGAGACCGCGATGAGGAGCCCGACGAACTGCGGGCGGTGCGTGGGCAGCGTTCCCGCCGTCTGCGGCACGTGCTGCTGCTGGGCCAGGGATCCGGCCAGCGCGAGGACGAACACGATCGGGACGAACCTGCCGAGCAGCATCGCGACGCCCAGGGCGGTGTTCAGCCAGGGGGTGTTCGCGGTGAGGCCGGCGAAGGCGGATCCGTTGTTGTTCGCCGCCGACGTGAAGGCGTACAGCACCTCGCTGAGCCCGTGCGGACCGGGGTTGAGGATCGAGGTGTTCTCGACGTCGGCGCGGATCGGCGGGATCGCGAAGCTCAGCGCGGTGCCGGCGAGCACGAGGGTCGGCGTCACCAGGATGTAGAGGCTGGCGAGCTTGATCTCGCGCGGGCCGAGGCGCTTGCCGAGGTACTCGGGGGTGCGCCCCACGAGCAGCCCGCCCACGAACACCGCGATCACGGCGAGGATGAGCATGCCGTAGAGGCCCGAACCGACGCCGCCGGGCGCGACCTCGCCGAGCATCATGTTGATCATCGGCATCATGCCGCCGAGGGCCGTGTAGGAGTCGTGCATCGAGTTCACGGCGCCCGTGGAGGTGAGCGTCGACGCGGTGCCGAAGAGCGTGGATCCGAGGATTCCGAAGCGCTGCTCCTTGCCCTCCATCGCTCCGCCCGCCAGCTGCGGCGCGGCCCCCTGGCCGTTCACCTCGAAGGCGCTCAGCGCGACGAGGGAGACCAGGAAGATCGTGCCCATCACGGCGGCGATCGCGTAGCCCTGGCGGTGGTCGCCGACGATCCGTCCGAACGTGCGCGGGAGTGCGAACGGGATCGCCAGGATCAGCAGGATCTCGAGCAGGTTCGTCCATGCGGCCGGATTCTCGAACGGGTGCGCGGAGTTGGCGTTGTAGAAGCCGCCGCCGTTCGTGCCGAGGAGCTTGATGGCCTCCTGCGAGGCGACGGGACCGCCCGGGATCGACTGCGTCGCTCCCGCCACCGTGTGCACGTCGGTGAACCCGGAGAGGTTCTGCGCCACTCCTCCGGCGATGAGCGCGAGTGCCGAGAGGATGGCGAGGGGCAGCAGCAGCCGGATCAGGCCGCGGATGAGGTCGACCCAGAAGTTGCCGATCGTCGCGCTGCTGCGGCGGGCGAAGCCGCGCACGAGGGCGATCGCGACCGCGATCCCGACCGCCGCCGAGGTGAAGTTCTGCACGGCGAGGCCGGCGAGCTGCACCAGGTGGCCCATGGTCTGCTCGGGCGAGTACGACTGCCAGTTGGTGTTGGCGACGAACGAGGCGGCGGTGTTGAACGCCAGCCCCTCCGGCACTGCGGGCAGGCCGAGCGAGAGCGGCAGGACCTGCTGCACGCGCTGCAGCAGGTAGACCAGCAGCAGGCCGACCACGGAGAAGGCGAGCACGCTGCGGGCATAGGCCCGCCAGGTCTGCTCGGAGGAGGCGTCCACGCCGATCAGGCGATAGATGCCGCGCTCCAGGCGCAGGTCCTTCGCTCCGGTGTAGATGCGCGCCATGTAGTCGCCGAGCGGGCGGTACAGCAGCACGAGGACGGCGATGACGGTCGCGGCCTGCAGCGCGCCGAGCCAGATGTCCGAGGCGCCCATCAGAACTTCTCCGGGGCGACGAGGGCCACCACGAGGTAGCCGATGGCGGCGACCGCGAGGGCGGCGGCCACGATCTCCACAACGATCACAGCTTCTCCACCCCCTTCGCGATCAGCGCGACGAGGGCGAACACGGCGAGCGTGAGGGCTACGTAGATGATGTCGAGCACGGATCCGATCGAACCGTCTCCGTCACCGCGAGCGGGTCTTCCTCACGCTTTGCTCACGCCCTGCGCCGGGAACCCATGCGGCTCCCACACGCGAGGGGCCGCGATCCGCGCCAGAAGCGTCAGAAGTGCATCTGCTTCATCGTGCCGTACTTGATGAGGATCTCCTCCAGTTCGGGTTCGCCCGCACGGGGCTCGACCCGGATCGTCTTCCCCGCGCCGTCCGAGAGCATGATGTCGGTTCCGTTCGAGAAGAGCAGCTTCTCCCACGGCGCCGACCACACGAGATCCTCGGTGCCGTCGACGGCACGCACGCCGGTCGCGTTGAACTCGACGTTCGCCACCTTGTCGGTCCCCTTCACCGCGAAGCGCGCGGGGAACTCGCTGCCCTCCCACTCCCGGAAGTACACCGAGAGGCCGAGCTTCGCCTGCGGCCATCCGGCGCGCAGGCTCCGCGCGATCCGCGAGACATGGACCTCCTGCTCGATCCGGTCGCCGTCGGCGCCCGTCCACGCGAGCACGAGGCTGCCGCCGAGGGGATACGCGGCCCGGAACAGCTCCTCCTGGCGCGTGTCGGAGGCGTCGAGGTCGGAGCTCTCGAGGAACGGCTGGTCGTCGATCGACGCCT
The DNA here is from genome assembly GCF_042266785.1 of Microbacterium sp. NPDC056052. Lineage (NCBI taxonomy): Bacteria > Bacillati > Actinomycetota > Actinomycetes > Micrococcales > Microbacteriaceae > Microbacterium > Microbacterium sp. NPDC056052. Next base: position 249,844 of record NZ_JBHJWV010000005.1, on the reverse strand, counting down.
GGCGCACGGTGAACGTGTGCCGCGTGGCGGCGCGTTTGCGTCGTGAGCTCAGCACCCCGAAGACGATGATGCCGATGAGCACCAGCACGCCTATGCCGAGGAAGATCAGGATCCCAGTGTCATCGTCCACGACGGCAGGATACCGTGAATTGAATCGTCATTCAGTCGTAGTCTGCCCGGCCGGAGGCGTGGTCAATGCCTTCTCGGGCGGGCCCGCAGGGCGCTGCACCCGGCGGCCGGGCTGGGCGCTGTTGTCTCCGTAGAGGGGGCGTCCGGCGCGCTGCTGGCCGGGCACGGGACGGGAGCGACGCCCATAGATGAGCTCGGAGGAGTCGAGCAGCCACGGCACGAGCGTGATCGTGACGCCGTGCACCATCATCAGCTGGTTGGCCACGCGGCGCGCGCGGCGGTTGTGCAGGATCGACTCCCACCAGTGCCCGACGATGTACTGCGGCAGGTACACGGTGACCACCGCGGGGCCGTGCTTCTGCCGGTACTTGCTGATGTAGGCCTCGACCGGCGCCGCGTAGTGGCGGAACGGCGACTCCACGATCACGAGCGGGATCGGGATCCGGTGCTGCTGCCAGTCCTTCTGCAGCTGCACGCCATCCTCCGGGTTGGCGGCGACGTGCAGCGCGATCGTCTTCTCGTGCTTGGCGGCGATGGCGTAGTCGATCGCCTTGATCACCGGCTTCTGCAGCCGGTTGACGAGGATGATCGCGACGTCGCCCTCGGATCCGAAGTGAGTCGTGTCGTCGATCGAGATCTCGTGCTCGACGTCGCGGTAGTAGCGCTTCACGCCCATCATGAGCAGCGCGAGGAGAGGGATCGCGATGAACACCATCCACGCGCCGTGCGTGAACTTGGTGATCGTGACGATCACGAGCACCGCGATCGTCATGGACGCGCCGAGCGAGTTGATCGCAAGGCCCGTGTAGGCCGTGCGGCGCACGGGTTGGGCGTCCTTCACGCTCATGACCTTGGTGCCGGCGAGCAGGCGTCGCCAGTGCCGCACCATGCCGACCTGGCCGAGCGAGAACGACACGAACACGCCGATGATGTAGAGCTGGATCAGGTTCGTCAGGTTCGCCTGGAACAGCACCAGCACGCCGATCGCGGCGATGCCGAGCAGGATCATGCCGTTCGAGAACACGAGGCGGTCGCCGCGGGTGTTGAGCGCCTTGGGGGCGTAGCCGTCGCGGGCGAGCACGGCGCCGAGCAGCGGGAAGCCGTTGAAAGCCGTGTTGGCGGCGAGCAGCAGCACGCAGGCGGTCGCCGCCTGGATGATGAAGAACGGCAGGGATCCGCCGCCGAACACCGCGGAGGCGATCTGCGCCATGAGCGACTGCTGCGGCTGGCCGCAGACGTACCCGACGAGGTCGCGGCACGGATCCTCCGCGTAGTGCACCTGGGTGATCAGCCCGAGCGCGGTGAGGCCGGTGAACAGCAGGATCGCGATCCCGCCCATCATCGCCAGCGTCGCCTGCGCGTTGCGGATCTTCGGGATGCGGAACGCCTGCACGCCGTTCGACACCGCCTCGACGCCGGTCAGAGCGGAACAGCCGCTGGAGAACGCCCGGAGCACGAGCAGGATGACCGCCGCGTTCGCGAGCTGGTCGCCGTGCATCGCGTACTGCGCGCTCTCGGCGATCGGGGCGTCGCCGAGGAAGGTGCGGACGAGTCCGGCGACGATCATGACGCCGACGGATCCGATGAAGACGTACGTGGGGATCGCGAAGAAGGTCGAGGCCTCGCGCACGCCGCGCAGGTTCACGACCACGATGAGGATGACGAAGCCGACCGCGAGCTCGACGCGCCAGGGGTCGAGCTGCGGCACGGCGGAGATGATGTTGTCCACGCCGGAGGCGATCGATACGGACACCGTGAGGATGTAGTCGACGAGGAGGGCGGCGCCCACGACGACGCCGGGGATCTCGCCGAGGTTCTTCGACGCGACCTCGTAGTCGCCGCCGCCCGAGGGGTACGCCTGGATGAGCTTGCGGTAGCTCAGCACGATCACGATCAGCAGCAGGACGACGGCCGCGGCAACCCATGGCGCGAAGGCGAGGAACGCCAGACCGCCGAGCCCCAGGGTCATCAGCATCTCCTGCGGACCGTAGGCCACGGAGGAGAGTGCGTCGGATGCGAAGATCGGCAGCGCCATCCGTTTCGGGAGGAGCTGCTCGTTCGCCTTCTCTGTGCTGAGCGGCTCGCCGAGCAGGATGCGTTTGGCTACCTGCGGGGCGTCGGCGCTCTCACGGCTGTCATTGGCCACGAGCGGCTAAATTACGCCTGGAACGGGGCGGATGCAATTTCGCGCGCGGGTTGTTGCATCACTGTTCCATCACTCTTTGCCGTCGGCGGGCCCCGGGCGTGTCCGGAGAGGGTAGGCGCACGGGGCCGGAGAGCGCTCTTTCGACCACTCGTCGGTCCGCTCAGGACGAACACACAGGAGATCCGAACTCCTTTTGCGTAGCGTCGCAGACATGAGCATGGCCCCCCTGGACGACGATGCGCTGAACCAGACCCTGTCCGAGGCGCGCGAGCTGCGCGACGAGTTCCAGCGGTTCCTGCACGAGTACGAGTTCGGGATGCGCGAGATCGAGACGAAGATCTCGATCCTGCGGGACGAGTTCACGCATCACCACTCCTACAACCCCATCGAGCACGTGAAGAGCCGGGTCAAGACGCCCGACAGCATTGTGGAGAAGGTGGCGCGGCGGGGGATCGAGCCCGACTTCGACACGATCCGCGCGAACATCACCGACATCGCCGGTGTGCGCGTGACGTGCAGCTTCGTCGCCGACGTGTACCGGCTGTTCGATCTGCTCGCCGCGCAGGACGACATCACCGTGCGCATCGTGAAGGACTACATCGCGACGCCGAAGGCCAACGGCTACCGCAGCCTGCACGCGATCCTCGAGGTGCCGGTGTTCCTCTCCTCGGGCCCGATCATGGTGCCGGTCGAGGTGCAGTTCCGCACGATCGCGATGGACTTCTGGGCGAGCCTCGAGCACAAGATCCACTACAAGTTCCAGGGTCAGGTGCCCGCGCACCTCGTGGACGACCTCACCGCGGCGGCCGACGCCGCGAGCGAGCTCGACGGGCGCATGGAGCGGCTGCACCACGAGGCGCACGCCCCGCTCGCCGCGCTGCCCCCCGTCCGCGTCGACGTCTGAGCGGAGATCCGCTCAGCGCGGCCCGCGGATCCGCCCGTCGCCGTTCCGGAGGGCGTCTGCAGTTCTGCAGGACGAATCGGGCGGATCCGTCCTGCAGAGTCGCAGACATCCTGCAGGGTTTCCGCGCGCCGGCGGGTGTCAGTCCAGGAACTCGCGGGCCGCGACGGTCAGCGCCTGCACGCCGATCTCGATCGTCGGGTGGATCTCGACGGCGAAGAACGGCGAGTGGTTCGTGGCGATCTCGCTGTCGACCGTGCCGTTCGCCACCGCCACCGCGTAGCGGGCCGGGGCGATGCCGCCCCAGAACCAGAACACGAGCGGCACGCCGGCGTCGCGGGCGAACCAGGACACGTCCTCGCTGCCGGTGAACAGGCCGGGGTCGATCACGTTCGCGTCGCCGAACGCCGCGCGGAAGGCGGCCGTCGCGCGCTCTGTCGCGGCGGCGTCGTTGATCGTCGCGGGCAGCGTGTGCAGAGTCTCGATGGTCGGATCCTGGAGCGCGCCGGACGCCATCGCCTCGGCCTTGATGACGCGTTCGACCTTCTCCAGCACCTTTTCGCGCAGGACCTCGTCGGGATAGCGCAGGCTGAGGTCGAGTGTGGCCTCGGCCGGGATGATGTTGTTCTTGGTGCCGGCGTGGATCGCGCCGACCGTCACGACGGCGAGGTCGTGCGGATCCACCTCGCGGGAGACCACGGTCTGCAGGCGCATGACGGTCGCGGCGGCCATGACGACGGGGTCGATCGTCGAGTGCGGGCGCGAGCCGTGCCCGCCGCGGCCGTGCAGCACGACGTGCAGGCCGTCGGATGCCGACATCTGCGGGCCGGGCCGCACGCCGATCATGCCGGCGGGGAAGGGCGTGACGTGCTGTCCGATGACGACGTCGGGGCGGGGGAAGCGGTCCAGGGCGCCGTCGTCGAGCATCGCGCGGGCGCCCGCGCCGTACTCCTCGGCGGGCTGGATGACGACGACGAGCGTGCCGGACCACTCGTCCCTGGTGCGGACGAGCTCCTCGACGGCGCCGATCATGGCGGTCACGTGCATGTCGTGGCCGCAGGCGTGCATGATGCCCACCTCATGGCCCTCGGGATCGATGCCGGTCGCGGTGCTCGCGTAGGCGAGGCCCGTCTGCTCGGTCACGGGCAGGGCGTCCATGTCGGCGCGCGCCCAGACGACGGGGCCCTCGCCGTTCGCGAGCACTCCGATCACGCCGGTCTTCCCGATGCCCTCGGTGACCTCCAGCCCGAGGTCGCGCAGGTGCCCGGCGGCGATCGCGGCGGTGCGCGTCTCCTGGAACGAGAGCTCGGGGTTGCGGTGCAGGTCGATGAAGAGCGCTTCGAGGTCGATCGTCATAGCGCCGAGCCTACGGGAGCGGGCGAGAGCAGGGATCCGCCGGCCGGCCGGACCCGTCGGAGGCTCGGAGATCGGTCAGCGAGAGGACGCGCCCGGCGCGTAGGTCTCGAGCGGGGGACCGGGGCGGAGCACGCCGTTCACGATCGCCTCGATCGCGAACGAACTGGCCTCGGCGAGATCGACGGCCGACGGGTCCAGCAGCCACTGCAGCTGCAGGCCGTCCATGACCGCGAGGATCGATGCGGAGGCCGTGGCGACGCGTGCGGTGTCGGTCACGCCCTCCTGGGCGCACAGCTCGCCGAACGCGTCGGACACCTCCTCCCTGAGCTTCGAGTACCGGTGCTCGAAGAACCCGCGCGCCGGGTGGTCGTCGGTCACGGACTCGCTGGAGAGCACGGTGTAGACCTGCACGATGCCCGGCCGCAGCTCGTTCACGAGCGCGGTCTTGACGAGATGCAGGAAGAGGGCGGGGCCGTCCGGGATGTGCTTCTCGGCGAGGCCCGCGACATCGCTCTCGTCGCGGTAGGCGAGCACCTCGAGCAGCAGATTCTGCTTGGAGCCGAAGTGATGCAGCACACCGGCGTGCGTCATGCCGACCTGCTCGGCGATGTCGGCGAGGGTGCCGTTCGTGGAGCCCTTGGCGCCGAAGATCTCGATCGCGGCCTTCAGGATCTCGGTCCGCTTGCGCTCGGTCTCCGGTCGGGACTTCACGCGGCTCGATGCGGTCGTGACCATTTCGTTTCCCCTCCCCTGCTTGTCATCCAGCTTACTGATCGGTAACCTCACTTTTACTTACTTTCCCGCTAGTAAGTAAAAGTCTCCCCCACAGGGAAGCGGGACCCCGCACCAGATGGGCGCACGACGGCCGTGCCCCCACCAGAAGGAGAAGCAATGACGCTCAGGAAGACCTTGATCGCGGTGACGGCCTTCGCGGCGATCGGCGCGGCCGCGCTGACCGGCTGCTCGTCGGGCGGCGGCAGCGCCTCCGGCTCGACCGGCGGATCGCTCACGATCGCGAAGCCCGACGGCGCCGCGGTGCTCGCCACCCAGATCAACAACCCGTTCATCAGCACCGGATCCGGCATGTCGCTCGGCTACGACCGGATGATCTACGAACCCCTCGCGATGGTGAACCCGGTCGGCAAGAACGAGACCACGCCGTGGCTCGCCTCGAAGGTCGAGTGGAACGCCGACTACACGCAGCTCACCGTCACGCCGCGCGCCGACGTGAAGTGGAGCGACGGCAAGCCGTTCACCGCCGACGACATCGTCTTCACCTACACGCTGATCAAGAACACCCCGGCGCTCGACCTTGGCGGACTCAAGCTGGCCGACATCAAGAAGGACGGCGACAACGTCGTCTTGAGCTTCAGCGAGTCGAAGTTCGTCAAGCAGGGCGATGTCCTGCAGGTCGGCATCGTGCCGGAGCACCAGTGGAAGGCCATCGCCGATCCGACCAAGGATCCGGTCAAGGAGGCCATCGGCACCGGGCCGTACACGATCAAGAGCTTCTCCTCGCAGGGCGTCGTGCTCTCCTCGCGCAAGGACTACTGGGGCGGCGACGTGCCCGTCCCGCAGCTCAAGTACCTCGAGTACAACGACAACACCGGGCTGCTCCGCGGCCTGCAGAACGGCGAGACGGACTGGGGGCAGATCTTCATCACCGACTTCCAGAAGAACTACGTCGACAAGGACGCGAAGCACAACGTGTTCTGGGCCGCCAACGTGCTGAGCCCCGACATGATCCTGGTGAACACGACGAAGGCGCCGTTCAACGACCCCGCGTTCCGCAAGGCCGTGAACATGGTGATCGACCGCAAGGCGCACGCCGAGAAGGCGCGGAGCAACGCCGGTCCGGAGCTGACGAGCGTGACCGGCATCCCGCAGCCGACGGGCGACCAGTACATCGCCCCCGAGTACAAGGACAAGACGTTCTCGATCGACGTGGACGGCGCCAAGAAGGTGCTCACCGATGCGGGATACACCTGGAACAAGGACGCGCTGATCGATCCGGCCGGCGCTCCGGTGTCGTTCACTCTGCAGGATCCGCAGGGCTGGAACGACTACGTCACCGGGATCCAGCTCGTCGCCACCCAGGTCAAGAGCACGCTGGGCGCCGACGCCAAGGTCGCCACCCCCGACGCGGACACCTGGCTCAGCAACGTCGCGACCGGCAACTTCGACGCCGCGCTGCACTGGACGGGATCGGGCACGAACCCCTGGCACATCTACGACGACGTGATGAACGGCGCCTACCTGGAGCAGGCGGCCGGCGGCAAGGTCTCCGACAACTTCGGCCGCTACAACAACCCCGAGGCGACCGCGCTGCTGGCGCAGTACGCGCAGGCCTCGGACGACGCCACCCGCACGGATGCGCTGAACAAGCTGCAGAAGATCTTCGTGGAAGACGTGCCGGCGATCCCGATCGGCACGCACCCGCAGCTGGGCGAGTACAACACCCGGAAGTACACCGGGTGGCCGAGCGAGGACGACCAGTACGCGACGGCCGACCCGACGCAGCCCTCCGCCGTCCAGGTCGTACTGAAGCTGAAGCCGGCCGGTAAGTAGCAGTCCGATCCCTCTCGGTCGTCGAGCGAGCGCCGCGGGACGAAACGCGGTCATGACGGAGCACCGCGTTCCGTCCCGATCGCGGTGCGCGCGGCCTCGCTCGACGACCGCTACCGGAGCAAGCACTCATGACAGACACTCTTCTCTCCGTGCGCGACTTCTCGGTCGTGTACGACGTGGATCCGCCCGTCGCGGCGGTCAAGAACGTCACCCTCGAGATCGGCCGCGGCGAGATCGTCGGCCTGGCCGGCGAGAGCGGCTGCGGCAAGACGACCCTCGCGTACGGCGTGCAGCGGCTGCTCAAGCCTCCGGCCGTGATCACCGGCGGCAGCGTCACCTTCCACGACGCGTCCGGCGAGGACGTCGACGTCAACGCGCTCGACGTCGAGCAGATGCGGCGGTTCCGCTGGGACCGGATCTCGATGGTGTTCCAGGGCGCGATGAACGCGCTCAACCCGGTGGCCACGATCGGCGCCCAACTGGACGACGTGTTCCGGGTGCACCGCCCGGCCATGAGCCGCACCGAACGCCGGGACGCGGTCGTCGAGCTGCTGGAGATCGTGAAGGTGGGCGGGCAGCGGCGACGCTCCTACCCGCACGAGCTCTCCGGCGGGATGCGCCAGCGCGTGATGATCGCGATGGCGCTCGCCCTGCGTCCGCAGCTCATGGTCATGGACGAGCCGACCACCGCGCTGGACGTGCTGGTGCAGCGCGAGATCCTCAGTCAGATCTCGCAGCTGCGCCGCGAATTCGGCTTCTCGGTCGTCTTCATCACGCACGACCTGCCGCTGCTGCTGGAGATCAGCGACCGCATCGCGATCATGCGCGCCGGGGAGATCGTGGAGCTGGGCACCGCCGAGCAGATCTGGACCGATCCGCAGCACGAGTACACGCGAACACTGCTGAGCTCGTTCCCCCGGCTCACGGGCGAGAGAGGGATGGTGCGGCGATGACGACGCTCGAGGTCAAGAACGTCACGAAGGTCTACAGCGTCCGCGGAGCCGGGCGGATCAAGGCGCTGGACGACGTGAGCTTCACGCTCGGTGCGCGCCAGACCATCGGCCTGGTTGGGCAGTCGGGCAGCGGCAAGTCCACGATCGCGAAGATCCTCACTCAACTGGAGACCCCCACTCACGGCGAGGTGCTGCTGGACGGAGAGGCGATCCCGCGCCGGGGTGCGGGCCTGCGGCGTTACCGGCAGCGCCTGCGGATGGTGTTCCAGGACCCGTTCGCATCGCTGAATCCGTCCCACTCGATCCGGCACCACATCGAGCGCCCGCTGCAGCTGGACCGCGTCGTCCCCCGGAAGGACGTCGACGCCGAGGTGCGGCGTCTCCTCGACCGGGTCCGGCTGGAACCCGGCGCCGTGATCGACCGCCGTCCGCACGAGCTCTCCGGCGGACAGCGCCAGCGCGTCGCGATCGCCCGAGCACTGGCCTCCCGGCCCGACCTCCTGATCGCCGACGAGCCGGTCTCGATGCTCGACGTCTCGATCCGGCTCGGCGTCCTGAACCTGCTCGCCGAGCTGCAGCGGGAGGAGGGGCTGGGGGTGCTCTACATCACGCACGACCTGGCCACCGCCCGTCACTTCAGCGACGAGATCATGGTGCTCAACCAGGGCAGGGTCGTGGAACGCGGCCCCGCCGACGACGTGATCCTGAACCCGCAGGATCCGTACACCCGCGAGCTGCGCGCCGCGTCGCCCGATCCCGAGAAGCACTTCGGCAGGCCCGCGGTGCCCGTGGCAGGAGGTGCGCGATGAGCGCCGAACCGACGACCGCCCCCGCCGTCGACCCGACGCTCGTGGGCACCACCGCGACCCGCGCCGAGCGGGGAGGGATCCGCGTGCCGTGGCGCTTCATCCTGAACCGCGCCGCGTTCTATCTGTTCACCGCGTGGGCGGCCATCACGATCAACTTCTTCATCCCGCGGATGATGAAGGGCGACGCGGTCGACTCGTTCATGGCCCGCAGCCAGGGGCAGCTCACGCCCGCCGCGGAGAAGGCGCTGCGCCTGATGTTCGGCCTCGACTCCTCGGTGCCGCTGTGGCAGCAGTACCTCGACTACTGGGGCATGCTGCTGCGCGGTGACCTCGGCGTCTCGATCTCGACCGGCATGGCCCCGGTGAACGAGGCGATCGCCTCCGCGCTGCCGTGGACCCTCGGGCTGGTCGGCGTCGCCACCGTGATCTCCTTCGCGATCGGCACGAGCGTGGGCGCCGTGATCGGCTGGAGGCGCGGCAGCGCGCTGGACGTCTTCGTGCCGGTGACCACCTTCCTCGGCACCGTGCCGTACTTCTGGTTCGGCCTCATCTTCATCGCGTTCTTCTCCTCGACGCTGGGCTGGTTCCCGGCCGGGCACGCCTATGAGGTCGGCGTCGAACCAGGGTGGAACGCCGAGTTCATCGGGCAGGTGCTCTCGCACGCCGCGCTGCCGGTGCTGACGATCGTGATCGCGTCGCTGGGCGGCTGGGTGCTCGGTATGCGCAACATGATGCTCACGGTGCTCGACGAGGACTACATCACGGTGGCGCAGGCGAAGGGCATGCCGAACCGTCGGGTGCTCTGGAAGTACGCCGCGCGCAACGCCGTGCTGCCGCAGATCCAGAGCTTCGCGCTCTCGCTCGGCTTCATCGTCGGCGGCACGATCGTGATGGAGATGGTCTTCTCCTACCCCGGGATCGGCCTGCTCCTGCTGAACGCGACCAACGCCAAGGACTACGCCCTGATGCAGGGCATCTTCCTGGTCCTGGTGATGGCGGTGCTCGTGGCGAACATCATCGCCGACATCGTCTACGCCGTCCTCGATCCGCGCACCCGTCAGACGGAGGGCTGAGCATGAACGTTCCCACCACGAAACAAGAGATCCTCGCGCCGGCCCCCGGCGCCGGCGCACCCGAGACGGTCACCGTGCTGACCGCGGACCCCGGGCCCGTATTCCGGCGCACGTTCTGGTCGCAGCTGCGCGCCTCGCTCGCCATGTTCGGCAACCCCAAGTCGGCGACCGGGCTGATCATCCTGGGCGCGTTCGCGATCGTCGCGCTCTTCGCCCCGTGGATCGCGCCGTATCCGCCGACCGCGCAGCACCTGGATCAGACGCTGGAGGCGCCGTCGCTCCAGCACCTGCTGGGCACCACGCACATCGGCGAGGACGTGTTCAGCCAGCTCGTCTATGGCACCCGCGGCGTGCTGCTGGTCGGCTTCCTGGCGACGATCATGGCGACCGTCGTGGCCATCGTCGTCGGCGTGACCGCCGGCTATCTGCGCGGATGGAAGAGCGAGGCCCTCTCGGCGCTCGCGAACGTCTTCCTGGTGCTGCCCGCCCTGCCGCTCATCATCATCGTGGCCTCGCAGTTCCAGGATCCGCCGCTGTGGATCATCGCCGCGGTGCTGGGACTGACCGGCTGGGCATGGGGCGCGAGGGTGCTGCGGGCGCAGACGATGTCGCTGCGCAACCGCGACTTCATCCAGGCCGCGCGCGCCAACGGCGAACCGCTGCACCGGATCATCCTGGTCGAGATGCTTCCGAACCTGATGGCGATCATCGCGTCGAGCTTCGTGGGCACCATGACCGCCGCGGTGCTGGGACTCACCACTCTCGCGTTCATCGGGGTGATCCCCGTGTCGAACCTGAACTGGGGCACGATCCTGTTCTGGGCGCAGCAGAACAACGCCTTCCCCGACTACTGGTGGTGGTACGTGCCGGCCGGGCTCTGCATCGCCCTGCTCGGCGTCGCGCTGTCGCTGATCAACTTCGGCATCGACGAGTACGTCAACCCCCGCCTGCGCTCCGCCGGAGAGCGCGCCCGCGCCCTCAAGAAGCGCGGCATCGACCAGAACGCCGCCGTGACCGCGGTGCGCCCCGGCGCGCTGCCGGCGTCGCCCCCCGCGGCCGGAGCCGCCGAACCAGAGAGCACCCCCGCATGAGCGACGTCCTGCCCTTCCGCGATCCGAGCCTCGGCACGCCAGAACGCGTGGCCGATCTGCTCGGCCGCATGACGGTCGAGGAGAAGGTCGGTCAGATGCTGCAGCTCGACGCGCGCGACGACCTGCGCGACCACGTGCTGCGGCGCCACGTCGGCTCGATCCTGCACACCTCGCCCGAGCGCATCCTCGAGGCCAACCGGCTCACCGCAGAGACCCGGCTGCGCATCCCGCTGCTGGTGGGCGAGGACTGCATCCACGGCCACTCGTTCTGGCCGGGCGCGACGATCTACCCGACGCCGCTCGGCATGGCGGCGACCTGGGATCCCGGCCTGATCGAGCAGGTCGCCCGCGCCACGGCCGAGGAGGTGGCGGCGACCGGGATCCACTGGACGTTCTCGCCCGTGCTGTGCATCGCGCGCGATCTGCGCTGGGGGAGGATCAGCGAGACGTTCGGCGAGGATCCGTTCCTCATCGGCGAGCTCGCGAGCGCGATGGTGCGCGGCTATCAAGGGGAGGGGCTCGAGGACCCGACCGCGATCCTCGCCACCGCGAAGCACTTCGCCGGCTACTCGGAGACCCAGGGCGGACGGGATGCGAGCGAGGCGGACATCTCGAGGCGCAAGCTCCGCAGCTGGTTCCTGCCGCCCTTCGAGCGCGTCGCGCGCGAGGGCTGCCGCACCTTCATGCTCGGATACCAGACCACAGACGGGGTGCCGATCACGGTCAACGACTGGCTGCTCAGCGACGTGCTGCGCGGCGAGTGGGGCTACACCGGCACGCTCATCACGGACTGGGACAACGTCGGCAGGATGGTCTGGGAGCAGCGCGTGCAACCCGACTACGCGCATGCCGCCGCTGCGGCGGTGACCGCGGGCAATGACATGGTGATGACCACGCCGCAGTTCTACGAGGGCGCGTTCGAGGCGGTGCAGAAGGGCATGCTCGGACCGGACGCGTTCGATGCCGCCGTGGCCCGCATCCTCACGCTGAAGTTCGACCTCGGGCTCTTCGAGGATCCGCGCCTGCCCTCGTCCGGCCTGGACGCCGTGGTGGGCAGCGGAGCGCATTCCGACCTCAACCTCGAGGTCGCGCGGCGATCGCTCGTGCTGCTGGAGAACGACGGGGTGCTGCCGCTGGGCGCGACCGGTCCGCTCGCGGAGGCGGATCCGATCCGGGTCGCCGTGGTGGGACCCCTCGCCGATGACGCGCAGACCCAGCTCGGCGACTGGGCCGGCGGTTCCGGCCAGGCGGGCTGGCTCGACGGGCAACCCCGCGAGATGATCACGACGGTGCTCGACGGCCTGCGCGCCGTCGAGGGCCTGGCCGTGCGGCACGCGCACGGTGCGGAGATCCTCACCCTCGAGGAGGACCCGCTCGGCGCGACGTTCCCGGACGGGCAGCCCCGGCCGCCCGTCGTGGTGCCGGCCGAGTCCGATCCGCACCTTCTCGCCGAGGCGGTCCGTGCCGCCGACGCGGCGGACGTCGTCGTCGCGGTGGTCGGCGACAGGATCGAGCTCGTCGGCGAGGGCCGCTCCACCGCGACCCTCGAACTCGTCGGCGGCCAGAACGCGCTGCTCGATGCGATGATCGCGTCCGGGAAGCCCGTGATCGTGGTGCTCCTGGCCTCCAAACCGCTCGTGCTCCCTGCGTCGGCGGCCGGGGCCGCCGCCGTGATCTGGGCCGCCAACCCCGGCATGCACGGAGGCCGTGCGATCGCCGAGCTCATCACCGGCGCGATCGAGCCCTCGGGGCGACTGCCGATCTCGTTCGCGCGGCACGTCGGGCAGCAGCCGACGTACTACAACCAGATCCGCGGGCAGCACGGCACCCGCTACGCAGACCTCACGCAGGCGCCGGCCTGGGCGTTCGGCGACGGGCTGTCGTTCACGACCGTGGAGTACTCCGCCCTGGGGCTCGTGTCGGCGACGCTCGCCGCGGACCACACGATCGTCGCCGAGGTGTCGGTGACCAACACCGGATCCCGCCCCGTGCGCGAGACGGTGCAGGTGTACGTGCGCGATGTCGTCACGAGCGCCAGCTGGACCGACAAGGAGCTCAAGGCCTACCGCCAGGTCGATCTCGCGCCGGGGGAGTCCGCGCGCGTGCGGCTGGAGCTGCCGGTCGCCGACTGCACGATCGTGGATGCCGCGGGGATCCGCCGGGTCGAGCCCGGTGCCTTCGAGCTCCTGGTCGGGTCGTCGTCGCGCGAGGAGACGTTGCTGTCTGCCGCGTTCGAGGTGGTCGGCTGAGGCGGTGTCCGACAATTCGTCCGGAATCCTCGCAAAATGCGAGCGCGGAGCGGATCCGCTCTGGTTGGATGACCTGGTGCGAACGACTGCTGATGACACCGGCTTCCGGCCCGGAGCGCTGATCTGGCTCGCCGTCGCGACCTTCTCGATGGGGATCGACGGCTACGTGCTGGCGGGGCTGCTGCCGCAGATCGCCACGGACCTGGATGTCGATGCGGCCGCCGCCGGGCAGCTCATGAGCGTGTTCGCGGCGACCGGCGCGATCGCCGGTCCCGTGCTCGGTGCATTCACCGGACGCTGGGAGCGCAAGTCGACGATCGTGCTGGCCCTCAGCGTCTTCGTGCTCGGCAACCTCATGGTGGGCCTCGCGCCCACCTACTTCTGGGCGATGAGCGGCCGGGTGGTGTCGGCCCTCGGCGGGGCACTGCTGAACGCCGTGATCGGCTCCTACGTGATCGCGCGCACACCAGAGCACTACCGCGGCAGGGCGCTCTCGCTCGTGATGGGCGGCTTCCTGTTCGCGACAGCGCTCGGCGTGCCGGTCGGGCTCGTGATCGGACAGGCCGACTGGCGGATCCCGCTGTTCCTCGTGGTCGGCGTCGGCGCGGCAGCGCTCGTCGGGATCCTGTGGAAGGTGCGACCGCTGCGCCTTCCGCCGCTGTCGCTGCGCGAGGCGCTGAGCCCGCTCACGCGTCCGGCGATCCTGCTCGTGCTGCTGGTGCCGATGGGCCTCATGTGCGCGAGCTACTTCTGTTTCACCTACGCGACGCTGATCCTCGGCCCGCGCATCGGCGAGGGGTACCCGATCATCGGCGCTCTCTTCGGCTACGGCATCGTGAGCCTCGCCGGCAACATCGTCTCCGGACGCGTGACCGATCGCCGCGGCCCCGTCCCCGTGCTCACGGTCATCGTCGCCACGGTGCTCGCCGCTGCTCTGCTCGGCGGGGCGGGACTCATGCTCCCCGGCATCGCCGGCGCCGTGGCGGGGCTCGTCTGGTTCCTGGTGTGCGCCTTCTTCAACGGCGGATCCGGCGTCGCCGCCCAGACGCGGCTCGCCACGATGGTGCCGCCGGCGGTGGCCGCACTCGTGCTCGCGCTCAACAACAGCGCCATGATGCTGGGGAGTGCGCTCGGCAGCGCGCTCGGCGGTCTCGCGCTCGCCGCCGGCGCCGCGCCGGACCAGCTCCTGCCGCTCTCGGGCATCGTGCTCGCGGTGACGCTCGGGGTGCAGCTCGCCACGGCCGCGATGCACCGGCGCCGCGTGGCTGCGGTCGCCCCGGTCGACGCTGGGGAGCCGCCCGTGGAGGCGCTCGACCCGGCGTGACGTCGGGGTCGCTGCGCGAGCACGACCTGCGCCGGGCTCACGTACCGCGAGATAGAAAACGTCGCGCCCCGGGCTGTGCGGGGCGCGAAAAGCATCTTGCCGTGGCGCGCTCCGGGCCGGGAGATGGAAAACGTCGCTGGCGGATGCGCGCGAGCGACGTTTTCCATCTCTGGGCTCAGGGATCCGCCGGGGCTCACGGATCCGCCGGGACTCACGGACCCGCCCGGGCTCGCCGGGCCCGTCCGGGTTCACCGGAGCCCGGGCGCCGTCTCAGTCGATCGTGTACCAGGCGGCGGAGTTCGCGGGCAGCACGGTCCCGGCCTCGGGGGCGCTGTGCACCACGAGCGCGGCGCCGTCCGGCAGCGACAGGGGCGCCTCGCCCAGGTTCGCCGCCACGTGCAGGTCCCCGCGACGGAACGCGACCGCGTCGGATCCCAGGTCCTCCCAGATGAGGGATCCGGATCCGAGCCCGCGCTCCTTGCGCAGCCGGAGCAGCGTCTTGTACAGCTCCAGGGTGGAGCTGTCCGCACCCTCCTCTGCAGCGCGCGCGTGCTCGGCCCACTCGGCGGGCTGCGGCAGCCACGAGGCGCCGGTGTCGTTGAAGCCGTAGGACGGCGTGGCGCCGCTCCACGGCAGCGGCACGCGGCAGCCGTCGCGTCCGTAGCGCTCGCCGCTCGTGCGGAACCAGGTGGGATCCTGCCGGAACTCGTCCGGGATGTCCATCGCCTCGGGCAGACCCAGCTCCTCGCCCTGGTACAGGTAGGCGGATCCGGGCAGCGAGAGCATCACCGTGGTCGCGGCGCGGGCGCGCGCGAGGCCGAGAGCCGCATCGGGCTTGGGGTCGTCCCGCGGGCCGATGCCGTCGCCCTGCGGGTTGTCCCAGGTGAGGGCGAGGCGCGAGGCGTGGCGCACCACGTCGTGGTTCGAGAGCACCCAGGTGCTCGGGGCGCCGACGGCCCCGAACGCGTCGAGGGAGTCGCGGATCACGGCGCGCAGCTCCTCGGCGTTCCACGGCGTCATCAGGTAGTTGAAGTTGAACGCCTGGTTCATCTCGTCGGGGCGCACCCACAGCGCGATCTGGTCGAGCGTGGGCAGCCAGGCCTCCGCGCACAGCGCGCGGTCGCCGTCGTACGCCGCGAGCACGTCGTGCCAGTCGCGGTAGATCTCGTGCACGCCGGGCTGGCCCCAGTAAGGCACGTCCTCCTGGTCGCCGCCCATGGAGTCGGCGCCGTCATCGGGCGTGTAGTCGGGCAGCCCCGCCTTCTTGATCATGCCGTGGGCGACATCCACGCGGAAGCCGTCGACGCCGCGGTCGAGCCAGAAGCGCAGTACGCCGCGGAACTCCTCGCGCACCTCTTCGTTCGTCCAGTCGAAGTCGGGCTGGCTCGGGTCGAAGATGTGCAGGTACCACTGGCCCGGCGTGCCGTCGGGTTCCGTGATCCGGGTCCACATGCCGCCGCCGAACACGCTCTGCCAGTTGTTCGGCGGCAGCTCTCCGTGCTCGCCCTTGCCGTCGCGGAAGATGTACCGCGCGCGCTCCGGGCTGCCGGGCGCGGCCTTCAGCGCCGCCTGGAACCAGCGGTGCTGGTCGGAGGAGTGATTGGGCACGAGGTCGACGATCACGCGGATGCCGCGGGCGTGCGCGGCCGCGAGCATCGTGTCGAAGTCCCCGAGCGTGCCGAACAGCGCGTCGACGCCGCGGTAGTCCGAGACGTCGTAGCCCGCATCCTTCTGCGGGCTGGGCATGAACGGGCTCAGCCAGATCGCGTCGACGCCGAGCTCCTGCAGCGCGTCCAGACGGGACGTGATGCCCGGCAGGTCGCCGATGCCGTCGCCGTTCGCGTCGGCGAAGGAGCGCGGGTAGATCTGGTAGATGACGGCGGTGCGCCACCACTCGGATCCGGGGGCGGACTGCTGCTCGATCTGGGCCATGCGATCAGGGTACCGGGATGCCGGCGGATCCCGGAAACGCGGGGATCGAATCGGTTCGAGCGTGCTTCCCCCACGGTCGTGGCGCGCCCTTCGACACGCTCAGGGACCGGCCGGAGGCGACCGAGACGAAACGCGGCGATCTCGCGGGGGCGTACCACCGGATTTCAGCGGGCGATGAGGTTCACCGGCTCCGCGCCCGCGACCATGCGGTCGATCTGCGTACGCACGAGGGCCGCGATGCGCGGGTTCATGGCGGTCGAGGCGCCGCCGACGTGCGGGGTGAACAGCACGCCGGGCGTGGTCCACAGGGGGTGGCCTTCCGGCAGCGGTTCCGGATCCATGACGTCCAGGGCGGCCCTGATGCGGCCGTTCTCGGCGACCAGCGCGTCCGTGTCGACGAGCGTGCCGCGGCCCACGTTCACCAGCAGCGCCCCGTCGGGCATGCGCGCGAGCATGGCCGCGTCGAACAGCCGGTGCGTGGCGGATCCGCCGGGCAGCGACAGGATCACGATCTCCGCGTCGGGCAGAAGCGCGGGCAGGTCGGCGAGCGCGTGCACGGCGATCTCGCCGACGCCGTCGATCATCTCGGTGCGGGCGGTCTGCGCGACCGCGGTGATGCTGGTCTCGAAGCCGGCGAGGCGACGGGCCACCGCCGTGCCGACGCCGCCGATGCCCACCAGCAGCACGCGCCGATCCGCGAGGCTCGATGTGAACGCCCGATCCCACATGCCCGCGTCCTGCGCGCGTACGAACCTCGGCAGCTCGCGCTGCGCCGCGAGCGTCAGCGCGAGGGCCAGCTCGGCGGTCGCCGGCTCGTGCACGCTGGCGGCGTTCGCGAACGGCACCCCGGCGGGCACCCGGCCGATCACGGCCTCGTAGCCGATCATCTGCCCCTGCACGAGACCGACCTCGACGCCGTCCAGCGCGGAGAAGCGCTGCCGTCCGAGGTACGACGGCACGACGATGTCGATCCGCGGTGCGGGCGGGGGCGTGGTCATGTCCCAGACCTGCACCTTCACGCCGTCGGGCAGCGGGCCCCGGGCGGCGATGTCGGCGGCGAGTTCGGCGGTGGGGACGGTGACGAGCAGGCTCACTCCTCGAGCGTATGCCCGAAGGCGGGGCTGCCGGTCAGGCCACTCGGCGCCGGCGGAGGTGCGGGCGTCTGTCGTGTGTGCGGGCGCAGGGAACCCGGGCTCTCATCCAGCCGGCTCGCGTAAAATCGTGACAATGACCGACGCCCCCTCCGACGCCCCGTCGACGCAGAGCGACCGCAGCGCCACGACAGGCGGTGACGTCGTCGGATCCGGCATCGATCCGACCGACCTCGCGACCACCCTCAGGGTGCTCGCCGAGCTGCACGGGCTCGATCAGGACCACCCCGATTTCATCGCCGTCCGCCGGGCGACCTCGGCCATGTTCAAGGCCGCCAAGCGCGTGCGTCGCAGGGAGATCCGCGATGCGATCGCCGAGGCCGACCGCGCCGTCATCGCGGCGACCGCGACGGGGGCTCCGGACCGCATCGACGACGAGACGCGCGGCCTCGACCTCGAGAGCAGCGTGACCGATGCGCCGATCGCGGGCGAGTTGCTGAAGCCCCGCAACTGCTACATCTGCAAGCAGCTGTACACGACGGTCGACGCGTTCTACCACCAGCTCTGCCCCGATTGCGCCCGGTTCAGCCACGGCAAGCGCAACGCCCGCACCGACCTCACGGGCAAGCGCGCGCTGCTCACGGGTGGGCGCGCCAAGATCGGCATGCACATCGCGCTACGGCTGCTCCGCGACGGCGCGCACACCACCATCACGACGCGGTTCCCGCGCGACGCGGTGCGCCGGTTCGCGGCGCTGCCCGACTCGGCCGACTGGCTGCACCGGCTCCGCGTGGTCGGCATCGACCTCCGCGACCCCGCCCAGGTGATCGCGCTCGCGGACTCGGTCGCCGCACAGGGCCCGCTCGACATCCTCATCAACAACGCGGCGCAGACCGTGCGCCGCTCGCCTGGTGCGTACTCGCTGCTCGCCGACGCCGAGCTGCAGCCGCTCCCGAACGGTCCGCTGCCCGAGATGGAGACCTTCGGGCACACCGCGGATCCGCACCCCGAGGCCCTGCAGGCCTCGGTCGACGCGCACCCGCTGCTGTCGATCGCGTCGCTCGGCGGCACGATCGCCGAGCAGGGAGGGCAGGCGCTCACGGCCGAGGAGCTGGCCCGGCTCGCGATGGCGCCCGGATCCTCCTCCCTCGCGAAGCACGCGGACGGCACGGCGATCGACGCGGGCGGCCTCGTGCCCGATGTGAACCGCGTGAACAGCTGGGTGCAGAGCGTGGATCAGGTGGATCCGCTCGAGATGCTCGAGGTGCAGCTCTGCAACACGACGGCGCCGTTCCTGCTCATCAGCCGGCTGCGTCCGGCGATGGCCGCCTCGCCCGCGCGGCGCACGCACATCGTGAACGTCTCGGCGATGGAGGGCCAGTTCTCCCGTCGGTACAAGGGCCCGGGGCACCCGCACACCAACATGGCCAAGGCCGCGCTGAACATGCTCACCCGCACGAGCGCCGGCGAGATGCTGGAGACCGACGGGATCCTGATGACCGCCGTCGACACGGGCTGGATCACCGACGAGCGCCCGCACTACACGAAGGTGCGCCTCGCCGAGGAGGGCTTCCACGCCCCGCTCGACCTCGTCGACGGCGCGGCCCGCGTGTACGACCCGATCGTGCGCGGCGAGGCGGGCGAGGACGTCCACGGCGTGTTCCTGAAGGACTACGAGCCCAGCCCCTGGTGACCCCGCCCCGGTGCCCCTTACCTCTGTGCCCCCTCCTCCGGTGCCCCCGCCCCCGGTGACCCTTGCCTCTGGTGCCCCCTCCTCCGGCCGCCCTCTCGCCGGTCCCCTACTTTCGAGTCGTCCCCGTCAGCGGCGCCTATAGCGTGCGCTGACGGGGACGACTCGAGGTGGGAGGCTCGTTGCGGCGCGTCGGCGGCGGTACTCTGAGCGCACCGGGCCGCTGCCGGCGTCCGGCACCGAAGCGAGGAGGCTGTCATGGTTCCCGAGATCAACTACTGGGCCGTACTGCTGGCGACCGCGTCGAGCATGGTCGTCGGATCCATCTGGTACGCCCGCGGCGTTCTCGGCACCCGCTGGGCCCGCCTTGCCGGGGTCGACCTCGACAACCCCAAGGGCAGCCCGGTCCTCGCCATCATCGCGACCGTGATCGTGAGCTTCGTCACGGCCTGGGTGCTCGCCGGGGCCACGGCGATCGCCTGGCATTTCTACGGCCGATCCTTCTTCATCTCGGCACTGGTCACGGCGATCACGCTGTGGATGGGGTTCACGGCGGCGCGGTTCATCACGCACGACGCCTTCGAAGGGCGCCCCAGCTCGCTGACCGTGCTGAACATCGCGCACGAACTCGTCACGGTCGTGGTCATGGCCGTCCTGATCGGCGTCTGGCCGCCCGCCCTCGGCTGACCGCGCCCCCTTCTACTTCGAGTCGTCCCCGTCAGCGGCGCCCATAGCGTGCGCTGACGGGGACGACTCGAAGTAGGGAGGCGCTCCAAGGGGGCGAGGGCGAGTGGCGAGGTGAGTGGGGCGGGTGAGCTGGGGGATCAGCGGCGGATGGCGTAGCGGTGCAGGGTGACGCCCTGGTCGTAGGCGGTCTGCTCGAGCAGGTCGAGGATCACCGGAGATCTGGTCTCGCCGGGGCGCGGATCGTCGAACAGCGGGCGGCCGGATCCGAGGATCGCCGGGTGCGTGAACAGCAGGAGCTCGTCGAGAAGGCCCGCCTCGAGCAGCGCGGTGGCGAGCGTCGCCCCGCCGACGCCGATGCTGCCCTCGGTCTCTGCACGCACCTCCGCGAGCCGGGAGACCGCATCCTCGCCGATGACCCGCGTGTGGAACGGCGCCTCGGTGCGGGTGCGGGAGACGAGGATCTTCGGCTTGTCGGTCCAGATCGCGCCGTACTCCTGCATGTACTCGGGCAGTGACCGGTCGTCGCGCGCCGCGGGCCAGAACGACTCCATGATCTCGAACACGCGCCGGCCCTGCACCATGAGGGCGAGTTCCGCGGCACGTCGGTTGAACTCGCGATGCAGCGGCTCGTCGATCCGCATCCAGTCGCCGCCGCCGTCCTCGCCGGGGGCGGCTTCGATCCGCAGGTCGAGGGACACGTTCATCCAGTACACGAACCGGCCGGCCATGCGCCTCTCCCATCGTCGGGGACGCTCTCGACGCTAACCCCGGCCACCCGCTCGCGCAACGCCCCCCCGTGGGAACCCTCCACAGACCGAGTCGTCCCCGTCAGCGGACCCTGGGGGATCCGCTGACGGGGACGACTCGGAAGGTGGAGGGGGGAGAGGAAGCGGGGGCTAGGCGGCTACGCGGGCGATCGCGGCGATCGCGCTCGTGAAGAACGGCAGACCGTCGACCCCGCTGCGCATGGCGGCGGAGGTGTCGGGGCCGAAGCCGGGCTCTGTCGCGTGCTCGGGGTGCGGCATCAGGCCCACGACGTTGCCGCCGGGGTTGGTGAGGCCGGCGATGTCGCGGAGGGATCCGTTCGGGTTCACGCCCGCGTAGCGGAAGGCGACGAGGCCCTCGCCCTCGATGCGGTCGAGCGTCTCGTCTGCGGCGATGTAGCCGCCCTCGGCGTTCTTGAGCGGGATGATGATCTCCTGCCCGCGGGAGAACTCGTTCGTCCAGGCTGTGTCGGCGTTCTCGACCGTGAGCCTCTGGTCGCGCCGCACGAAGTGCTGGTGGTCGTTGCGGATCAGGCCGCCGGGCAGCAGGTGCGCCTCGACGAGCATCTGGAAGCCGTTGCAGATCCCGAGGATCGGCATGCCCTTGGCCGCCGCGTCCTTGACCTCGGTCATGATCGGCGAGAGTGCGGCGATCGCGCCGCTGCGCAGGTAGTCGCCGTAGCTGAAGCCGCCGGGCAGGATCACGGCGTCGACGCCGTCGAGGTCGTGCGCCCCGTGCCAGAGCGCGACCGGCTCGGCGCCGGCGATGCGCACGGCGCGCTGGGCGTCGCGGTCGTCGAGGGAACCGGGGAAGGTGACGACCCCGATCCGCACCGTCACTCGGCGACCTCGATGCCGACGACGTCCTCGATCACGGAGTTGGAGAGCACCTCTTCGGCGATCCGCCGGGCCTCGGCGAGCACGTCGTCGGTGACCTCGCCGTCGACGGTGAGCTCGAAGCGCTTGCCGATGCGGACGTCGCTGAACGCGGTCACGCCGGTGCGGGCGAATGCTCCGGAGACGGCCTTCCCCTGCGGGTCGAGCAGTTCGGACTTGGGCATGACGTCGACGACGATGGTGGGCATTCGAGGCTCCGAAATGTCGCGGGAGGGGGCAGCGGCCAGTCTATCGCGCGGAAACAGGGCCTTCGGCCGGGGCGGCCGGGCGCCAGAACGAGGGGCGGAGCCGCTCAGCTGTGGAACACGGTGTGCACGTCGCCGGCGACGTCGCGGCCGCCCAGCCCGTCGATCTCGAAGAGCACCGAGATCCCGGCGACGCGATAGCCGAGCTGTTCCACGATCCTGCGGCCCGCGGCCAGGGTGCCGCCGGTGGCGAGCACGTCGTCGATGAGCAGGATCCGGGATCCCGCGGGCAGGTCGTCGTGCATCTCGATCGTGGCGGTGCCGTACTCCAGCGCGTAGTCCACGGACGCGGCCGGCAGGGGCAGCTTGCCCGCCTTGCGGATCGGCACGAAGCCGGTGCCCGCCTCGATCGCCGCGGCTCCGGCGAGGATGAAGCCACGGGCCTCGATGCCCGCGACCACGTCGAAGGATCCGCGGAACGGCGCGACCAGGGCCTCGGTCGTCGCCTGCAGGGCCTCGCGGTCAGCCAGCAGCGGCGTGATGTCGCGGAACAGGATGCCCGGCTCCGGGTGGTCCGGGATCGAGCGGATGAGCGATTCGGCACGGACGAGCGCGGGCGAGGAGGTCACCGGTCCAGGGTACGCGGTGCGGTCTCGGGTGCGTGGTGTGCCGAACTCAGTTGAATCGGAGGTTGCAGATCGCCGATCGGGCCGCGCGTGCACGAAGCGACTGAGTACCGTACGGATCGGCGGGACTACCGTGCCTGTTGACATCGTGGGAGCGCTCCCATAACCTGATCCGGATCGCCGGGAGAGCCCTCATGCGGCACGAGCGATGCGGCACGAGCGCCGCAGCGCGGCGTCCGCGACGGGCACCCCCTCGCGAACCCCGCCACGAAGCCACCACCGCGCCGACCCGACGACGCACCGAGCGAAGGAGCGCCCTTGAACACGTCCGTCCGCCGATTCCCCGACGGCTTCCTGTTCGGGGCCGCCACCGCCGCCTACCAGATCGAGGGCGCCGCCTTCGAGGACGGTCGCACCGCGTCGATCTGGGACGCCTTCGCCCGAGAGCCCGGCGCCGTGCGGAACGGCGAGACCGGCGACGTCGCGTGCGACCACTACCACCGCTACGCCGACGACGTGCGGCTCATGGGCGAGCTGGGCCTGCAGGCCTACCGCTTCTCCACCTCCTGGGCGCGGGTGCGCCCGGACGGCGGCGCGGTCAACCCCGCCGGCCTCGCGTTCTACGACCGCCTCGTCGACGAGCTGCTCGCGGGAGACATCGTCCCCTGGCTCACGCTGTACCACTGGGACCTGCCCCAGGTGCTCGAGGAGAAGGGCGGCTGGACCTCGCGCGACACCGTGGAGCGCTTCGTCGAGTACGCGCTCAGCGTGCACGACGCGCTCGGCGACCGCGTGCAGCACTGGACCACGCTGAACGAACCGTGGTGCTCCTCGTTCCTGTCCTACACCGCGGGTGTGCACGCGCCGGGCCGGGTCGGCATCGAGGACGGCCTGCTCTCCGCGCACCACCTGCTGCTCGCGCACGGCCGCACCGTCCGGGCGCTGCGGGAGCGGGATCCTCAGCTCGACCTGGGGATCACGCTGAACCTCACGGTCGCGGATCCCGCCGATGCGCGCGACCCCGCCGACGTCGACGCCGCGCGCCGGATCGACGGGCAGTTCAACCGCTGGTTCCTGGATCCGGTGCTCCGCGGCGCCTATCCGGCCGACGTCGTCTCCGACATCCGCGAGGTGGATCCGATCGCGGTGCGTCGCTGGGCCGCCGCGATCCACGACGGCGACCTGGACACCATCGCCGCGCCGCTGGACTGCCTGGGCATCAACTACTACCACGGAGAGCTGCTCTCCGGGACGCCGCAGCCGGGCAGCGAGGGCACGCCGCACGACAGCGGCGTCGAGGGCGAGAACGCGCGGCGCACCCGCTCCCCGTTCCCCGCCGCGGACGACGTGCACTGGGTCGAGCGCGGGCTGCCGCGCACGGGCATGGGCTGGGAGGTGCAGCCCGAAGGGCTCACCCGGCTGCTGCGCCGGCTCGGCACCGAGTACGCGCCGGGGCTGCCGCTCTATGTGACCGAGAACGGCGCGGCGTACGACGACGAGCTCGAGGGCGGGCGCGTGGATCCCGCGACGGGGATCACGACCGGCGGGGTCGTGCACGATGCGGAGCGGGCCATGTTCCTGCGCGAGCACGTCGCGGCGACCTACGACGCGATCGAGGAGGGCGTCGACGTGCGCGGCTACTTCGCGTGGTCTCTGCTCGACAACTACGAGTGGTCCTGGGGCTACGGCAAGCGGTTCGGGATCGTGCGGGTCGACTACGGCACGCAGGAGCGGATCGTGAAGGATTCCGGGCGCGAGTACGCCAGGATCATCGCGGCCCGGGCGGTCTGAGACATGGACGACGGGTCGGGCACGGGCGCCGGGCGGGGGAGGTCGCTGCCGGCTCCGCTCGGCGGCGGACCGGCCACGATCGAGGAGGTCGCCGCCGCGGCGGGCGTCTCCCGGTCGACCGTGTCGCGGGTCGTGAACGGGTCGACCGCGGTGAGCCCGCACGCGCTCGCGGCGGTGCAGGACGCGATCGCGCGCCTCGGCTACGTCCCCAACCGGGCGGCGCGCTCGCTCGCCCTGCGGCAGACGCACGCGATCGCGCTCGTCGTGCCGGAGGACACCCGGCGCTTCTTCGGCGACCCCTACTTCGGCGCCGTCGTGGCGGGGATCAGCGACCGGATCGCGCGTTCGGACTACATCCTGAACCTGCTGATCGCGAGCGACGACCCGGGCGGCCGGATGACGGGCTTCGTGCGCAACGGGGGAGTGGACGGCGCGATCATCCTGTCCCACCACAACAGCGACGCCTTCGTCGACCGCATCGTCGAGGCGGTGCCCGTCGTGTTCGGCGGTCGCCGCACGAACGGCGCGGAGGACGACTGGTTCGTGGACGTGGACAACGTCACCGGCGGACGTCAGGCCGTCGAGCACCTGCGGAGCATCGGGCGACGGCGGATCGCGACCGTGACCGGACCGCTGTCGATGGCGGGCGGCGTGGACCGGCTCGCCGGCTTCCGCGAGCGGCTCGCCGAGGACGGGCTGGAGCCGTTCGCCGAGATCCCGGGCGACTACTCCGAGGCCAGCGGAGCGCGCGCCGCGCAGGAGCTGCTCGCGCGCGCCGCCGAACAGGGAGGCGCGCTGCCCGACGCGGTCTTCGCCGCGAGCGACCTCATGGCCCGCGGCGTGCTGCGCACGCTCCGCGGTGCGGGCGTGCGGATTCCCGAGGACGTCGCGATCGTCGGTTTCGACGACTCTCCCGTGGCGCTCTCGACGGATCCGCCGCTCACGACGATCCGCCAGCCCATGCATGCGCAGGGCGTGGCGCTCGCCGGCGTGCTGATCGACCGGCTCACGGGATCCGCTCCTCCGCACCGGACGACCCTCGGCACCGAGCTGGTGGTGCGCGGGTCGGCGTGAGCCCGGCGGGCCAGGCGGGGCGGGCGAGCAGTAGCCGATCGGCTGATGCGGATCGGCTCGCGGCGTTCGTAGGCTGAGCCCATGGAAACGCGGTCGGAGGCGCAGCACGAGGCGGCCCGCGGCGACGGCGTGCGCGGGATCCTCGCGCCGGTGCGATTCGGACCTGCGCTGCAGGTGGTGCTCATCGCGCTGATCGTCGTGAGTGCGATCCGGTACCTGCTGCGGCACGGCGAGGGCGAGAACGCCGTGCCGGTCCTCGCCGTCGCCGCCGTGCTCGTGGTGGCCGCCGTGCTGCAGGGGCTCGTCCCCCGTCGCGGCGCGTGGCCGGCGACGTGGGCGCTCGTGGCGTGCGTGCTCTGGGCGGCCCTGACGCTCGTGGCTCCGTCGTTCGGATGGTGCGCCGTCCCGCTCGCCTTCGCGGTGCTGCAGATCCTCCCGTTCTGGCCGGCGACGGCCGCGATCACCGCGATGACCGCGGTGGTGATCGTCGCGGAGCTGCGCCTGGCCGCGCTGTTCGACCCGACGCTCGTCGCCGGTCCGATCGGGATCGCGTTCGCCACGATCGTGGCCTACCGCGCGCTGGACCGCGAGGCGCGCGCCCGTCAGCAGCTGCTCGACGAGCTCACCGCGACGCAGGCCGACCTCTCCGCCGTGCAGCACCGCGCCGGCGTGCTCGCCGAACGCGCCAGGGTGTCGCGCGAGATCCACGACTCCGTCGGGCAGGACCTGTCCAGCATCAACCTCCTGCTGCAGGCTTCCGAACAGGGCTGGGAGCGCCGGCCCGACGCCGCCAGGGAGCAGGTGCGCGCGGCCGCGGGTATGGCGCGGTCCGCGCTCGACGAAGTGCGCCGCGTGGTGCGCGACCTCGCCCCCGGGGAGCTCGAGGGCGCTGCCGGATCGCTCCCCGCCGCGCTCGCCCGCGTGGTCGCAGAGGCCGCGGGGCGCGGCGTCGACGTGCAGTTCCGCAACCACGGCACCGCGACCGAGGTGCCCCTCCCGATGGCGTCGGCCATCATCCGCACCACGCGCGGGGCGCTCGCGAACGTCGCGGAGCACGCCCGCGCCACCCGAGCTGTGGTGAGCCTGACTGCGCAGCCCGATGAGCTGCGCCTCGACATCCGCGACGACGGGATCGGCTTCGACACCCGGCCCTCCGCGATGTCGGCCAGGGCCGTGCAGCGCCGCGGGGCGGGACGCGGTCAGGGCATCCCGGGGATGGCGGAGCGGATCGCACAGCTCGGCGGCGAGCTGCAGGTCGAGAGCGCCCCGGGGGAGGGGACGACGCTGTCGCTCGTCTTCCCCCTCGCCCAGGACGGATGGGGCGAGAACGGATCGGGACCGGATCCGCAGGGTGAGCGCGGACCGGGATCGGATCCGCAGGAGGAGAGTCGATGACCCTTCGGATCGTGCTCGTGGACGACCACCCCGTGGTCCGCGCCGGCGTGCGCGCCCTGCTCGAGTCGACGGACGACCTCGTGGTCGTGGGCGAGGCGTCGAACGCCGTCGACGCCGTCCGGGTGGTCGAGGCCGAGCGACCGGACGTGGTGCTCATGGACCTCAGCCTGGGCGACGGGGAGGGCGGGATCGTCGCGACGGGGCGTCTTCGCGCGCTGCCCGATCCGCCGGCCGTGCTCGTGCTGACCACCTACGACAGCGAGTCGGACATCCTGCGCGCCCTGGACGCCGGAGCGGCCGGCTACCTCCTCAAGGACGCGCCGCCGGATCAGCTCTTCGCGGGAATACACGCGGTCTTCCGGGGCGAGCCGGCGCTCGCGCCCTCGGTCGCCGCCGTGCTCATGCGCCGTGCCGCCTCGCCCGAGCCGCGCATGACCGAGCGCGAGGTCGAGGTGCTGGAGCTGCTGGCCGACGGACTCGGCAACCGCGAGCTCGCGAAGGCCCTGTTCGTCTCGGAGGCGACCGTGAAATCGCACCTCTCCCACATCTACGGCAAGCTGGGCGTCGACACCAGGGCGGGAGCCGTCGCCGTCGCGATCGAGCAGCGCATCATCCGACGCTGACCGCGGCGGAGGCGGGGCGCAGACAGGCTCAGCAGCGATCCGGCGCCGCAGACGCCGAAGCGCCCCGCCTCCCTGCCGTGCACAGCGCAGGAGACGGGGCGTCGGTCGCCGATTCCCCAAGAGATCGGCGCCTGCGGTCAACCCCCTGATCGCAGGATCGCCCCGCCGAACAGCGCGAACGCCGTGATCCCTGCGGAGAGGATCACCGCCGCCGACACGCCGGCCACGGCGAACAGGGACACGCCCTGCCCGCCGAGGCGCTGTCCGCCCAGCCCGATCGCCACGCCCTCCGGTCGTTCGATCGGGCCGGTGCTCTCGTCGCGGTACGGGCCCGTCCGCGCCGCGAAGCGTCGGTGCAGCTCTTCGGCGAGCTGCACGGTCCCCTGCATCACGTCCGGTCGGTCGAACCGGGTGCTGCCGGGCAGGTAGACGTAGGCGCGGTCCTCGACCAGTTCGAGCTCGGCGCCGGCGCCGAGGTCCAGGACCCGCGCCATGAGGTCGGGCGTGAAGATGTAGAGGGCGTCGCGCTGATAGCCCTCGGGCACGAGCAGCTGGAAGGTCGACGCGAAATGCCCCTCCAGATCCATCCGCGCGCCGCCCAGCCCCAGGGTGGGCACGATGCTGCGGCGCCGGTTGCGCAGCACGATGTGCGGGACCTTCGCGGGCAGCGGCAGCTCGATGAAGGCGAACGGGCGCTGCACGGTCGCGACCTCGTCCCGACCGCCGACCGAGTGCGCGAGGCCCAGCTCGAACGGGATGCGCGCGTCCTCCGAGGCGATCACGCCGCGCTCGATCGAGCGGCGCATGCGCGTGAACGCCGAACCCGGACGTCGGGTGCCCTGCAGCAGATCCGCATAGGCCCACCCGTTCGCCCACGCGAACATCGCGAGGCGTGCGCGACGGGAGAGGGCCACGGCGTACCAGACGAAGCCGAACGCCCCCAGCACGCCGTAGAAGACGCCGAACACGGCGACGAGCGGCACCCGTGCGAGCATCCCGATCGAGCCCAGCCACCAGAGCGCGATGACGATCGCCGCCGTGAGCAGCAGCACCCCGGCGAGCACGGCGAAGAAGCGCCGGTGCAGGGGAATGCGCGCCGCGCGCTCGTAGGCGAGCAGCGTGCGCATGCCCGGAGGGGTCCGCAGGGCCGAGAGATCGACCCGGATCGGCTCCGCGGCGCGCGGATCCGTGCTCATGCGCCCCTCGCTCACCCGACTCGCCAGGGCAGGGACGCCCACGGCCCGTTGCGCTTCGCGGTCGACGCCGCCTTGAACTCGGACCAGCCGTCGCCGAACTTGTCGAAGGTCTTCTCGCCGATCACGCCGTCGCTCCAGTGCATCACGCGGCCCGTGATGTAGCTCAGGCCGAAGTCGGCCCAGGAGGAGAACGCCGGGCGGCCCTCCTCGTTGATGCGGTGGATGATCGCGCGCGCCTCTGGCACGTCGGCGTGCCCCAGGGCGACGCCCCAGGTCGCGAGCGCCACAGCCTGGCCGAGCGCGTAGCCGTCGAGGGTGCGGACGTAGACGTCGGGAGTGACGATGTCCTTGCCGACGAGCTTGCGCACCTGCGTCTCGACGCCCTCGATCGCCGCGACGAAAGAGCGGGCGTCGCGCTTGTCGCCTCCCGCCTCGATGATCGCGGCCGTCCACTCCTTGGACTTCGGCACGCGGCCGAGGCGTCCCGCGAGCTCGGCGCGGATGGCGAGGCACGTCACCCACACGTCGCGGCGACGCCGGACCGTGACGAGCCGTTCGATGCCGGCGAGCCATTCCTCGCGGGTCGCGACGCCCCACATCTCGACGAGCCGCTTCTTCTCGCCTGCGCTCAGCGCGGACGCGGTCGGGTCGTTCCACGGGCCGGACGGCTGGTTCACGATCTGCAGGAAGCCGAGCGCGATCTCGTTCGCCTCGCGGTCATCGGTCGAGTACGCCTCGGAGGGCTTGACCTTCGCGGCCGGCATGATCCAGATCACCAGGAAGAACAGCACGACGACGCCGACGATGACCCACACCCACCACTGGGCGAAGAGCCAGCCGATGAGGCTGCCGAGGTCGTTCAGATCGACGCGGGCACTGCCGTGCATGAGGGTCCTCCGGTGTGAGGGTCTATGTAGGTTGAATGAATATTCAGTGATTAATGTAGCGAAAGGATCCGTCACCTGGAAAACGGATCCGGAAGGCACGGCGCATGGCACGCTCCCCGGAGCAGAACCGCGTCGCCCGGGAGCGCTCGCGCGAGAGCCTGCTCGAGGCGGCGATCGACGTCTTCGCCGAGCGCGGGATCGACGGCGCCACGATCTCCGACATCACCGGGCGCGCGGGCGTCGCGCAGGGGCTGGTCAACTACTACTTCGGCGGCAAGGAGCAGCTCGTCCAGGCCGTGATCGACCGCTGGTTCGACATGCTGCTCGGCATCGCGCACAGCGGCCCGCCGTCCGAGCAGGCGAGCGTGCCCCAGGCGCACGGAGCCGTCGCACGGTCCGCTGAGGAGCAGTCCCCGCCGTCCGCCGCGTCGCTTCCTCCGGAGGTGCGCCTCGCGGCCATCATCGACACTGCGCTCGGCATGACCGCGGTCGCCCTGCCCCTGCAGCGCGTGGTCGTCGCACTCCAGCAGCAGCCGACCACGCGGGCTCTGTTCGCGGAGGGGGAGCGGCGGCATATGGCGGGCGTCGTCGCCGCGGAGGACGCGGTGCGATCGATCTTCCGCGACCGCGGCGACGCGGATCCGGCGCTCGAGGAGATCATGCTCCGCAGCGTGCTCGACGGGATCGTCGGGCAGCGCATCATGTACGGCGACTCGTACCCGCTCGAGGAAGCCCGCCGCTGGGTGCACCGCCGCTACGGTCTGCCGGAGCCCGTGGCACCGCTTCCCGGCATGACGAAGCCCGCGCCGGGCTCGGGATCCGAGCCGCGCGCGCGGGCTTCGCGCTGATCAGGCGGGGTCGCCGCCCATCGGGCCGACGGCCTCGAGCGGGCGGGGGTCGTCCGCACCGGACTTGCGCAGCCGGGCGATCGCGTTGCCGCCGTGGTAGATGACGATCGCGGCCACCGTCGCGATGACGATGCCGCCGAGCACGAAGCCCGAGTCCTTGACCGCGATCGAGAACCCGCCGACCGCGATGACGAGCGCGACGGCAGCGGTGTACTGGTTCACGGGACGCGAGAAGTCGACGCGGTTGTCGACCCAGATCTTGATGCCGATCACGCCGATGAGACCGTAGAGCCCGGTCGTGATGCCGCCGAGCACGCCCGCGGGCACCGAATTGATGATCGCACCGAACTTCGGCGAGAGGCTGAGCAGGATCGCTGCGATGCCGGCGACCCAGTAGGCCGCGGTCGAGTACACCCTGGTCGACGCCATGACGCCGATGTTCTCGCCGTAGGTGGTCGTTCCGGATCCGCCGAAGAAGCCGGCGATCGTGGTCGAGACGCCGTCGGCGATGAGCGCCTTGCCGGTCTGTGCGTTGATCTCCGGATCCTCGACCATGGTCGCGACGCCGCGGACGTGACCGACGTTCTCGGCGATGAGCACGAGCACGACGGGGAGGAACATCGCGATGCCGCTCCACACGGTCGGCGTTCCGAAGTCGGGGAAGTGGAACGTGGGAAGGCCCACCCAGGCCGCCTTGTCGACCGCGGAGAAGTCGAGCTCGCCGCGGAACCCGGCGAAGATGTAGCCCGCGATCACGCCGAGGAAGATCGAGATCCGGCCCAGGAATCCGCGGAAAAGCACCGCGAACACGATCGTGATCGCGAGGGTGAAGGTCGCCGTGACGGGCGCCTTGGCGAAGTTGCCGTACGCGGCGCCGGCGAGGTTGAACCCGATGAGCGCGACGATCGTTCCCGCCAGCACGGGCGGCAGGAAGCGGTCCACCCACTTCACGCCGGCCACGTGCACGACGACGCCGATGATCGCGAGCAGCACGCCGACCGCGACGATGCCGGCGAGGGCCGCGCCGATCCCGCTGTCGCCGCCCGTCGCGTGGGCGGCGGTGGCGGCGGTCACCGGGGCGATGAACGCGAACGAGGATCCGAGGTAGCTGGGCAGCTTGTTCCGCGTGATGAGCAGGAACAGGATCGTGCCCACGCCGCTGAACAGCAGGGTCGTCGGCACCGGGAAGCCGGTGAGGATCGGCACGAGGAACGTCGCACCGAACATCGCCACGACGTGCTGCACGCCGATCGCGATCGTGGCGGGCCAGTTCAGGCGCTCATCGGGGCGGACGACGGCGCCGGGTTCGACGGTGCGTCCGTCGCCGTGGATCTTCCACAGGGACATGCGGACTCCTCGGGATCGGGGGGAGGGGGCTGGAGAAACCCTATCCTGGGCGTTCCCTGGGAGCAGGGATCTGGTCGTGACGGACCGTGTCCCACTTCTGGCAGACCGTGTCCCACTTCTGGCGGCACCGTGTCCCGAATCCGGCGGCGAAGTGGCCCATTTCGCAGCCGAAAGTGGGACATGGTTCTGCGCGAGCCCCGCCACGGGTGCCCGCTGCGGCTCCGGGCTGCCGGGCCCGGCCCAGGGCAGGCACCCGGCCCGGCCCCGGGCCCGGCCCCGGTCAGGCGCCGGGCCCCGCCGGCGCGGCCCGGTCCAGCCCGCCGCCCGGTCAGGCGGTCAGGCGGCCGAGCAGCTCCGCGTAGCGGGCGGCGGTCTGTGCGACCACCTCGTCGGGCAGCACGGGCGGGGTGCCCTGCTTGTCCCAGTGGGCGCTCAACCAGTCGCGCACGATCTGCTTGTCGAAGCTCGCCATGCGCTCGGAGGGGGTGGATCCGGTCCGCCACGACTCGGCGTCCCAGTACCGCGAGGAGTCGCTGGTGAGCACCTCGTCGGCGAGGCGGAGGACGCCGTCGGCATCGACGCCGAACTCGAACTTGGTGTCGGCGAGGATGAGTCCGCGCTCCTCCGCGATGGCGGCGGCACGACGGTAGATCGCGAGCGACAGGTCTCGCAGCTGGGCGGCGCGCTCGGCGCCGACGATCTCGGCGGTGCGCTCGAACGTGATGTTCTCGTCGTGCTCGCCCATCGGAGCCTTGTACGCGGGCGTGAACAGCGGCTCGGGCAGCCGGTCGCCGTTCTCCAGTCCAGCGGGCAGGGGGATCCCGCAGACGGTGCCGCTCTGCTGGTACTCGAGCCAGCCGGATCCGGTCAGGTAGCCGCGGACCACGCACTCGATCGGCAGCATCTCGAGCGACAGGGCGAGCATCGCGCGATCGGCGACCTCGGCGGGGACGTCGCCGTCCACGAGGTGGTGGGCGATCGGGTCCGCACCCTCCGCGAGCCGGTCGAACCACCAGCGGCTGAGGCCGGTGAGCAGGGCGCCCTTCTGCGGGATCGGCGGCTCGAGTGCGAAGTCGAACGCGCTGACCCGATCGCTCGCGACGACGAGCAGCCGCTTGTCCGCCGGATCCTCCGGCGCGTACAGATCGCGGACCTTGCCGGAGTAGAGGTGACGCCAGCCGGAGACTTCGAGGGGTGTGCTCACGCGTCCATTATCGCGGGCGTCCCGCCGCGCCGGACACGGAGGCGGCGGCGATGTCCGAGGTCGCGCTTAGTGTGCTCGGGTGAGCGCCGAGATCCCCTTCGAAATCCTGACCGACCGTCTCAGCCTGCGTCGCCCCGAGCCGGGCGACCTCGATGCCGTCTTCGCCGTCTACAGCGATCCCCGGGTATGGACGCACTTCCCGAGCCTGCGGCCCACCGAGCCGGAGCGCGTCGCCGCGATGCTCGAGCGCTGGGGGGCCAGCTGGCGGACCCACGGAGTCGGATCGTGGATCGTGCGGATGCGCGAGACCGGCGAGGTGATCGGCAACGGCGGCAGCACGATGCTCGGCGCCGACGCGCCCGACGCCGGCCCCGACGGGCCTGCCCGCGTGTGGAACCTCGGTTATCGCCTCTCCGCGGATCACCACGGCCACGGGTACGCGACGGAGGTGGCGCGCGCTGCGCTCGCAGCTGCAGCGCAGGTCGCCCCCGAGATCCCGGTCATCGCCTACCTCGTCGAGCACAACCGCGCTTCGGCCGCCGTGGCGGAGAAGGCCGGGCTCCGTCTCGTCCACCGCGCTCCGGATCTGGGCAACCCGGATCCGGCCGTCATGCGCCTGGTCTACGCGGATCGCGCGCTGACGTGCGCCCAGCTCACGGCGGCGCTGCGATGAGCCCGGAGAAGAAAGGCGCTGGCGCTCGGATCCGGTCGGGAGTATAGTCACCGATGGACTAGTCCAGATGGACTAGTCGGAATGGAGTGATGGTGAAGGATCCGGCGCTCACCCCTCTGGGGGTGATGGTGCTCGCACTGCTGAGCGAGGGCGACATGCACCCGTATGAGATGGCGCGGCTGCTGCGTGCCCGTCGCGACGACCGGATCATCCCGATC
Organism: Microbacterium sp. NPDC056052; assembly: GCF_042266785.1. Taxonomy (NCBI): domain Bacteria; kingdom Bacillati; phylum Actinomycetota; class Actinomycetes; order Micrococcales; family Microbacteriaceae; genus Microbacterium; species Microbacterium sp. NPDC056052. The sequence goes on along the minus strand of NZ_JBHJWV010000005.1, from coordinate 216,117 downwards.
TCCAACGGAACGCTGTACCACACCGTCTCCCGCCTGCACGGGCAGGGACTGCTCGAGGAGGTCGGCGTCGATCGCGACGGCAACCGCCCTGAGCGCACGACGTACGCGGTCACGCCGGCGGGCGCGGACGCGGTGCGCGAATGGGTGCGCCGCGAGCTCGGCGGCAGCCGGCGGCAGACCCCGTTCCGCGTCGCCCTGGCCGAGGCGCACAACCTCGACCGGGACGAGACGGTCGATCTGCTCACGCAGCGGCTCGAGCTGCTCCGCGAGGAGCTGGCGACGATCGGCGCCTCGCTCGACGGCGCCGGGACCCGCGACGTGCCGGAGCAGTACCTCCTCGAGCCGATCCGGCACCGCCTGATGCTGCAGGCGGAGATCGACTGGCTCGGCGCCCTGATCCCCCGGATCTCGTCCCCCGACTTCTCGTGGGGGCCGGATCCGGACCACCTTCTTGCCAAGCGAAAGGCACACCAGAATGGCTGAAACCATCGGTACGTCGACCGGCGCCTACGCCGTCGGCCACAAGCCGAAGAGCCCCTGGCCCGCCCTCTGGGCGCTGGTCATCGGATTCTTCATGATCCTCGTGGACACCACGATCGTCTCGGTCGCGAACCCCGCGATCAAGGCGGCGCTCGACCCGTCCACGAACAATCTCGACAACGTCGTGTGGGTGACCAGCGCCTACCTGCTCGCCTACGCCGTCCCGCTGCTGATCACCGGACGCCTCGGCGACCGGTTCGGCCCGAAGAACATGTACCTGATCGGCCTGACGATCTTCACGCTGGCCTCGCTCGGCTGCGGCCTCTCCGGCTCGCTCGAGATGCTGATCGCGTTCCGGGCCGTGCAGGGTCTCGGCGCCGCGCTGATGACGCCGCAGACCATGGCGGTCATCACCCGCACCTTCCCCGCCGAGCGCCGCGGTGCGGCGATGGGCCTGTGGGGCGCGACCGCGGGTGTCGCCACGCTCGTCGGCCCCCTGGCCGGCGGTCTGCTGGTCGACGCGCTCGGCTGGGAGTGGATCTTCTTCATCAACCTTCCGGTCGGCGTGATCGGGTTCGTGCTCGCCTGGATCCTCGTCCCGCGCCTGCAGACGCACGAGCACCGGTTCGACATGGTCGGCGTCGTGCTCAGCGCTCTCGGCCTGTTCCTCATCGTGTTCGGGCTGCAGGAGGGCCAGCACTACGACTGGGCGGGGTGGATCTGGGCGATGATCGCGGCCGGCGTCGTGGTGATGGCGGTCTTCATCTGGCAGCAGGCGAAGACCCGCAGCGAGCCGCTGGTGCCGCTCGGCCTGTTCCGCGACCGCAACTTCTCGGTCGCGAACTTCGGGATCGCCACGGTGGGCTTCACGGTGACCTCGATGTCCCTGCCGATGATGTTCTTCTACCAGCTCGCCCGCGGCCTCACGCCGACGCAGGCGGCGCTGCTGCTGATCCCGATGGCGGTGCTGTCGGGTGTGCTCGCCCCGATCGCGGGCCGGATCCTCGACCGCGTGGATCCGCGCGTCCTGCTCGTGCCGGGGCTCGGCCTCACGACGGTCGCCCTGGTCTGGTACGGCCTGCTGATGACGCCGGACACCCCGATCTGGATGTTCCTGCTGCCCTCGGCGCTCATGGGCATCGGCCAGGCCGGCATGTGGGGGCCGCTGGCCACCACTGCCACGCGCAACCTCGCGCCGCGGCAGGCGGGCGCGGGCGCCGGCATCTACAACACCACCCGGACGATCGGGTCGGTGCTCGGCTCCGCCGCGATCGCCGCGCTCATGCAGGGCCGCCTGGAGGCGAACCTCCCGGGGGCCGCCAGCCAGGGCGGGGACTTCGGCGCGGGCAAGCTCCCCGAGGTCGTGGTGGCGGGGTTCTCCTCCGCCATGGCGCAGTCGATGATCCTGCCCGCCGCCGTCCTGCTCGTCGGCGTGATCGGGGTCCTGTTCATGCAGCGTCCGGCGCACCTCGTGAAGAGGTGACGCGGGACTCCTGCTGACGCGGCGCGCCTGCTGACGCGGGTGTCTCGTCGACACCCCCTCTGAGCGCCGACACCCCCTCGTATGGACGTCCATACGAGGGGGTGTCGATATTGCGAGGGGGCGTCGGCGTTCGCAGGTCACCGCGACCCGCCCGGCCGGCAAGCGTCCGCAGGATCCGGAACCGGCCCGGCTACTACTGCGCGACGCGCGCGGCGATGTCGGTGCGGTGGTGCGCGCCGTCGAGGCGGATCCGGCCGAGCGCCTCGTAGGCGCGGGCGCGGGCGTCGGCGAAGTCGGATCCGGTCGCGACCACGTTCAGCACGCGGCCGCCGGTCGCGATGAGGTTGCCGCCGGGAGCGTCGGGGCCCGCGGTCGCCGCGTGCACGACGCTGACGCCCTCGACGGCCGCGGCCTCGGAAAGGCCCTCGATCGGGCGGCCGGTCTGCGGCGCCTCGGGGTAGCCCTCGCTCGCGAGCACCACGGTGATCGCGACGTCGTCGCGGAACTCCGGCTGCGGCTGGTCCTCGAGCGTGCCGGTGGCCGCGGCGAGCAGCAGCTGCGACAGCGGGGTGCGCAGGCGCGGCAGCACCACCTGGGTCTCCGGGTCGCCGAAGCGCGCGTTGAACTCGATCACGCGCACGCCGTTCGGCGTGAGGATGAGGCCCGCGTAGAGCAGGCCGATGAACGGCGTGCCCTCGGCGTCGAGCTGCTTCACGACCGGGAGGGCGACGGTGCGGGTGACCTCCTCGACGAACGTCGCCTCGCTGCCGAACTGCTCGTCGAGCCACGGCAGGGGCGAGTAGGCGCCCATGCCGCCGGTGTTCGGTCCCTCGTCGCCGTCGAAGGCGCGCTTGAAGTCCTGCGCGGGGCTCAGCGCACGGACGGAGTCGCCGTCGCTGAGGAAGAAAAGGGAGACCTCCGGCCCGGTGAGGAACTCCTCGATGAGCACGGGGCCGTGCGGAAGGTAGTGCTCGGCGTGGGCGAGCGCGGCGGCGCGGTCGGGGGTGACGATGACGCCCTTGCCCGCGGCGAGTCCGTCGGCCTTGACCACGTACGGGGCGCCGAGGTCGTCGAACGCGGCCGCGACCTCGGCAGCGGTCGCCGCGCGCACGGCGCGGCCGGTCGGCACCGAGGCCGCCTCCATGATCCGCTTCGCGAACGCCTTGGATCCCTCCAGCTGCGCGGCGGCGTGGCCGGGTCCGAACACCGGGATCCCGTGCGCGCGCACCACGTCGGCGACGCCCGCGACGAGCGGCGCCTCCGGGCCGATGACGACGAGGTCGACGCCGTGCTCGTCGGCGAACGCGCGGACGGCCGCGCCGTCCATCGGATCCACCTCGACCAGCGTCGCGTCCTGCGCGATCCCGGCGTTGCCGGGGGCGCAGAGGATCTCGTGCCCCTTCCGCTCGGCGCGCAGGGCGAGGACGATCGCGTGCTCACGGGCACCGGAACCGAGGACGAGGATCTTCACCCCGTCAGCCTACCGAGCGGTCACCGGTCGATGACGGTCGGGAAGCCGTGCGGACCGTCACACCTCGAGGCGGATCGGCCGCTCGTCGGCGCGGTCCCACGGCAGGGTCCAGCCGGCAGCCTCGAAGACGCCGTCGAGCACCATCGCCGTGAAGCCCCACACGATCGTGCCGTCGACGTCGAAGGCGGGGCCGCGGAAGGTCTGCCCCATCCGGGTGAGCGTCGACGTGAACCGGGTCGCCGGATCCAGCAGCGTCGCGACGGGGACGCGGAACACCTGCACGGTCTCGGCGTGATCCACCGCGACCACCCGCGAGGGCTCGCGCCACCAGCCCAGCACCGGGGTGACGAGGTGGTTGCTGGCGGCGAGGGGGATCTCCGGAAGCGCGGCGAGGATCTCGACGCCGGCCGGATCCAGCCCGGTCTCCTCCTGCGCCTCGCGGAGGGCCGTCGCGGCGGGATCCGGATCCGCCTCCTCGCGACGCCCGCCCGGGAAGGAGACCTGCCCCGGATGCGAGGAGAGCGTCGCGGCACGGCGCTGCAGCAGCACGTCGAGATCGGCGGGGACCGTGACCGCAGCCGCGTCGGACGTCTCGTCGTCGAGGCGGCCGAACAGGATGAGCACGGATGCGGCGTGCGCGTCGTCGTCGACCCCGGGGAAGCGGCCGAGACCGAGCGCGCCCTTCGCCGCCGCGGCGAGCAGGTCGGCACGCGCCCCTGCGGTGTCCGTGGCGGGCGTCTCGGCGGAGGAAGTCATCGTGCCGAGCCTATGCCTGCCGTGCCTAGCATGGACCTATGGCGAGCAGGATCGACACGACGGCGGGGCGCGCGGCGCTCGATGCCGCCCGCACGGCGCTCGCCGCCGGCGGGAGGCCGGCCCGCTCCGACTACGCCACGGCCGTGCGCTATCTGCTGCAGCTGCTGGACGAGAAGGCGCCCGGCAACAGCGTCGAGGTGCGTGTGCCGCCGTTCGGCGCGGTGCAGGTGGTGCAGGGTCCGCGGCACACCCGCGGCACCCCGCCGAACGTCGTCGAGCTGGATGCGGCCACGTGGATCGCGGTGTCGACCGGATCCGAGACCTGGGCGTCCGCCCTCGATGCGGGCCGCATCCACGCCTCCGGCACCCGCGCCGATCTCACCGAGCTGCTGCCGCTGCGCCCCTGAGCCGCTCGGCAGGGTCGCGCTCGGGCGGATCTCCGCACAGGTGCGCGTGGGACAATGGAGGCATGAGCACGCCGCAGCCGGACCGCACGCCCGAGATCGTCGAGGCGCGCGTCCGTCGTGCGCCGCGCTGGGGCGTCTTCCTCGGCATCGGCGTGGGTGTGGGCGTGGTCCTCGCGTTCGTGCTGACCGTGTTCGGCAACTTCGACGCGTCGGAGGCCACGCAGGTCGCCTACCCGTTCGGCCAGGTGTTCGGCTTCCTGCTGCTGTGGACGGTTCCGGTCGGCATCGCCCTGCTCGGCGTCCTCGCGCTCCTCCTCGAACGTGCCGCCCGCCGCAGCGAGCGCGTGGTCCGCGTCGACCGCGAGACCGTCGCGGAGTAGCCCCGCGGGTCGCGGCCCGAGCCAGGGAGGGCTCCGGGGGACCGGACCTCGTCACGCCACTTCGGCGATGACGGGGCGGATCGCGCTGTCGAAGTCCACGGGGTCGTGCCGGAGGCTGTCGGTCACCGCGATGCTGAACGCCCCGATGCGCCAGATCCCGCGCTGTGCGAGCGGCAGCACGTGCACATTGAGCTCGAAGGAGTGCGCGCGGCGTCCGGTGTCGCGCTCGAACTCCGCGAGCGCGGCGGCGTAGGCGCGGTACGGGTCGCCCGTACCGGCGACAGAGCGCGAGTAGCGCTGCTGGGCCTCGTTCGCGTAGCGCACCACCTCCGAGGCGAGCGGCGCGATCGCCGCGCGCAACCGCTCCGCACCCACGGCCGGCAGCGCGACGATCGTGTCGAAGCCGTCGACGAGTTCGAGCGGGGATCTGGACGGGTGCGCCTCCGGCTCCACGGTCATGTCCCAGTACGCCCGCCACTGCCGCTCGAGCGCGTCGTCCACCCCGCCGTCGTCGAAGGCGCGCAGCGGGTGGTCCCTCAACGTGGGCAGTTCCACCGGGATCCGGATCCCGAGTCGCTGGCGCAGCGCGAGCGCGACGAGCACCGGGATCCCGGCCTCCTCGCGCACCAGCCACTGCGGCTTGTCGACCATGCGCCCATCGTACGGATTTCCGGGCCGTGCGGGGCCCGATTGCGGGTCACGATCGCGGATGCGGATCGCGGGCGCGGCTCCGCCCCCACGAGCCCCGGCCGGCGGGCGACCGCACGGCCGCCCGCCGGTAGGATTGTCGGGTGTCCTCCCGCACCTATGCTGAGGCCGGCGTCGATACGGCAGCCGGCGATCGAGCCGTCGAACTCATGAAGTCCGCCGTCCGTGCCACGCACGGACCAGAGGTCCTCGGCGGGGTCGGCGGATTCGCCGGTCTCTTCGACGCCTCCGCCCTGCTCGGCTATCGCCGGCCGCTGCTCGCCTCGAGCACCGACGGCGTCGGCACCAAGGTCGCGATCGCCCAGGCGATCGACAAGCACGACACGATCGGGCACGACCTGGTCGGCATGGTCGTGGACGACATCGTCGTGGTCGGCGCGAAGCCGCTGTTCATGACCGACTACATCGCCTGCGGCAAGGTGGTCCCCGAGCGCATCGCCGACATCGTGCGCGGCATCGCCGAGGCGTGTGAGCTCACCGGCACCGCCCTCGTCGGCGGCGAGACGGCCGAGCACCCGGGGCTCCTCGGCGTCGACGACTACGACGTCGCGGGTGCCGCGACCGGCATCGTGGAGGCGGACCGGATCCTCGGATCGGAGCGCGTGCAGGACGGCGACGTCGTCCTCGCCCTCGCCTCCAGCGGCCTGCACTCGAACGGCTACTCGCTCGTGCGGCACATCCTGGCGAAGGCCGGGATCGGCTACGGCGACCGTGCGGTCGACCTGGGCGCTACGTGGGGCGAGGCGCTGCTCGTCCCCACCCGCCTCTACACGACGCCGCTGCTCGGCATCGCCGAGCGCTTCGACGGCGCCGTGCACTCCCTCAGCCACGTCACCGGCGGCGGCATCGCGGCCAACCTCGCGCGCGTCCTGCCGCAGGGATCCTGGGCCGAGGTCGACCGTTCCACGTGGTCGCCCGCCCCGGTCTTCCGGGTGCTGAGCGACCTGGCCGGCTCGACGCTGGAGTCGAGCGAGGGCACCTGGAACCTCGGCATCGGCTTCCTCGCGGTCGTCGACGCCTCCGCCGCCACCGCGATCGCCGAGGCGCTCACGGCCGGCGGCATCGACACCTGGCAGGTCGGGACGGTGCGGCTCGACGCCGTGGCCGCGCGCCCGGCCGGCGACTTCGAACAGGGCGCCAAGGGCGTCGACGGCGGTGCGGTGCGCCTGGTCGGCGCCTACGCGGACGGAGCGAACTGACACCCATGTGCGGCATCGTCGGAATGGTCGGGCACAGCCCGGTCAACCAGGACATCTACGACGCGCTCCTTCTGCTGCAGCACCGCGGGCAGGACGCGACCGGCATCGCCACGGCTGAACCCAGCGGCGTCATGCACATGGCCAAGGCGGAGGGCATGGTGCGCGAGGCGTTCCGCACGCGTGACATGCGCTCGCTGCTCGGCGACGTCGGCCTCGGCCACGTCCGCTACGCCACGAAGGGCACCGCGTCGAGCGAGGAGGAGGCCCAGCCGTTCTACGTGAACGCGCCGTACGGCATCGTCCTCATCCACAACGGGAACCTCACCAACACGCGCGAGCTCACCGCCGACATGGCGCACCGCGACCGCCGCCACCTGAACTCGTCGAGCGACACCGAGCTGCTGCTCAACGTGCTCGCGCACGAGCTGCAGACCACGACGTCGACCGTCGACCTCGACTCCGAGCGCATCTTCGAGGCCGTCGCGCGCACGCATGAGCGGATCGAGGGCGCCTACGCCGTCATCGCGATCCTCGCCGGCTATGGACTGCTCGCGTTCCGGGATCCGTTCGGAATCCGGCCGCTGATCCTCGGCAAGCGCGTCAGGGACGGCAAGGAGGAGTGGGTCGTGGCGAGCGAGTCGCTCGTGCTCGAGAACGGCGACTACGAGGTCGTCCGCGAGGTCGAGCCCGGTGAGGCCGTCTTCATCACGAACGACGGCACGCTGTTCTCCAAGCAGTGCGCGAAGGCCCCGGTCCTCGCTCCCTGCGCGTTCGAGTACGTATACCTGGCCCGCCCGGACTCGGTCATGAACGGCATCTCGGTCTACGAGTCGCGCCTGCGCATGGGCGACCGTCTCGCCGACACGATCGCGAAGCACGTGCCGCTCGACGAGATCGACGTGGTCATGCCGATCCCGGACTCCTCGCGCCCCGCCGCGATGGAGGTCGCCCGCAAGCTCGGCATCGAGTACCGCGAGGGCTTCTACAAGAACCGCTACGTGGGCCGGACCTTCATCATGCCCGGCCAGGCGGTGCGCAAGAAGAGCGTGCGGCAGAAGCTGAACGCGATGTCGACCGAGTTCAAGGGCAAGAACGTGCTGCTCATCGACGACTCGATCGTGCGCGGCACCACCTCGAAGCAGATCATCCAGATGGCGCGCGACGCCGGCGCGACCTCGGTGATCTTCGCCTCCGCGGCTCCGCCCATCCGTCACCCGCACGTGTACGGCATCAACATGCCCTCCAAGCACGAGCTCATCGCGCACGGCCGGACGATCCCCGAGATCGCCGAGGTGCTGGGCGCCGACCGTCTCGTGTACCAGGAGGTCGAGGACCTCAAGGCGGCGATCATCGAGGGGTCCGAGCTCAGTGATCTCGACATGAGCCCCTTCGACGGCCGGTACGTCACCGGAACCGTCACGGAGGAGTATCTGGGCTGGCTCGAGGGGTCGCAGACCTCGTGACGGCGGGCGGAACGGATCGGTTCCTGCCCTTCGAGCGGCTGCCGAGGCTCTCGACCCGCAGGGGCGGGGCATGAACGTCCGGCCGCTCTGGCGCGGGCGGGTCCTGGCGGTGTTCGGCATCGTGCTGGTCGCCTTCTCGCTGCGCTCCGCCGTGGCATCCCTGTCGCCCGTCGTCGACCACGTCGCGCGCGACTTCCCGATGCCGGCGGCCGTCGTGGGCCTGATCGGCACGGCGCCGCCCGTGTGCTTCGCGCTGTTCGGGCTGCTCACTCCGCTCATGGAACGCCGGTTCGGCCTTGAGCGGGTCGCCGTCATCGCTCTGGGCGCCGTCACCGTCGGGCTCGTCGGGCGCGGGTTCGCGGTCGATGCCTCCACGCTGCTCATCGCCACGGCGCTCGTGTTCGCGGGCGTCGGCATGGCGAACATCCTCATGCCGCCGATGGTGAAGAAGTACTTCCCCGATCGCCTCGGCCTCATGATGACGCTGTACACCACGGTGATGGCGTTCTCGACGTTCCTGCCTCCGCTCATCGCGGTGCCTGCCGCGGACGCCGCGGGCTGGCGGGTCTCGCTGGCGATGTGGGCGGTGTTCGCGCTCGCCGGCACGATCCCGTGGATCGTGATGCTGCTGCGCGCGCGGTCCGAGGGCGCCGCTGCCGTGCCACCGGCCGCCCCCGCGGGCGGTGAAGGACAACGGGATCCCGACGAGCCGGAGGACCGTGCGGAGGCCGGCGCCGACCGGCTGTCGTTCGAGGACGCCACCGCGCTGTCCACGGGGCCGATCGTGACCGCTCCCTCCAGTTCCCGTGTGTTCTCGCGTCTGGCGCGCGTTCCCCTGGCCTGGGTGCTCGCGGGCATCTTCGGCACCTCGGCGAGCATGGCGTACACGGCGTTCGCGTGGCTGCCGACGATGCTCGTCGAGCACGCCGGGACCACGCCGCAGCAGGCGGGCTTCCTGCTCTCGCTGTTCGCGTTCACCGGCCTTCCCGCGTCCCTCATCGTGCCCGTGCTGATCGTGCGCTTCCGGGCGACCACCGCGCTGTACGTGATCGGCGCCGTGGGCGCGGGGACGGGACTGCTCGGCCTGCTGCTCCTGCCGTCGCCGTCGCTCGTCTGGGTGTGGGTGCTGCTGTACGGTCTGGCCGGACTGCTCTTCCCGCTCGCACTCGTGCTGATCAGCATCCGTGCGCGGGAGCCGGAGACCGCGGTCGCCCTGAGCGGCTTCGTGCAGAGCTGCGGATACGTGCTCGCCGCGATCTTCCCGTTCCTGCTCGGCATCCTGCACACGGCGACCGGCGGCTGGCAGGTGCCGCTGATCGTGCTCACCGCGCTCCTCGCGGCGTCGATCCCCGCCGGTGTCTACGCCGGGCGCCCTGTCACGGTCGAGGCCGCGTGGGAGCGCCGCCACGGCCGGCGCTGGTGACCTGACCGCCTCACGCCATGCGGCCCCGTGCGGCCGTCATGCCCCGAGGCGCACCAGTGCGACCCCGCCGACCGCGACGACGCTGGCGATGACGCGCCAGGGCCGCAGCGGCTCACGGAAGAACAGCCAGCCGATCACCCCGGCGGCGACCACACTCGTCTCACGCAGCGCGGAGACGAGTGCGAGGGGTGCGAGCGACTGCGCCCACACCACGATCGTGTACGCGATGAGTGAGATGGCGCCGCCCGCGACGCCCCGGGCTGCGAGCGGGCGCAGATCGCGGACGAACCCGCGGCGGTCTCGGGAGAGCACCAGGCAGAGCGCCGGGATCATGAGGCCCTGCAGGAGGAAGAGCCAGGCCGCGTACGAGAGCGGGTGCCCCGCGACCCGCACGCCCGCGCCGTCGATCACGCTGTAGGTCGTGACGGTGGCGCCGACCGCGAGGATGAGCCTGGTGGAGCCGAACTCGGGCCGTGCACCCCGCGAGACGGACAGTGCGAACAGCGAGAGGGCGACGATGCTCACCCCGGCCAGCTGCAGCGGCGACAAGTGCTCGCCGAAGAGCAGTGCAGCGGCCGCGGTGACGCCCAGCACCGAGACCCCGCGGGTCAGCGGGTAGGCGCGGCTGAACTCCGTGCGCGCATAGGCCGCGGTGAGCAGCAGCAGGTATGCGGTCTGCGCGGTCGCCGAGGCGACGAGGAACGGCCACGACGCGGCATCGGGCAACGGCAGCACCACTGCGCCGATCCCGCCGGCGACGAGATACACGAGCCCCATGAGCGCGGACGACGCGAGCGGCGACGGAATCGACTTGGCGATCGCGTTCCAGGTGCCGTGCAGCAGTGCGGATCCGAAGACAGCCAGGGCGACGAGAACGCTCACGCGGCGGTCTGCGGATCCGGCGCAACGCCCCCGCCCTCGGCGTGCGGGAGCAGTGTCTCCTCGATCCGCATCGCTCCGTCGAGGGTGCGCATCTGAAGGCGCAGCGATCCGGGATCCGCCTGGATGTCGATCCAGGTCGCCGCCTCGGCCGAGGACGCGTCGAGATCGGGCCCGCCCGCGACGATCTGGGCATACGGGAACTGCGCGTCGCCGGGGATCAGTGCCGGTTCGTGTGTGTGCCCGGAGACGATGAGCTGCGCGCCCCAGGCGACGAGTGCGTCATGCCAGGCGTCGCGGCTGAACCGGCTGAACCAGTCGTAGCCCTCGTCGTCGTAGTCGGCCGGAGTCTCGTCGGTCCAGCGCAGCGGGATGTGACAGAACACGAGGCGGTAGGGCGCGTCGCGGATCTCCGGGCGGGCGGTGGCCTCCGCCAGCCAGGCGGCCTGCTCGGCGCGCAGCGGCTCGAACGCGACACGGCCGCGGAAGGTCGGATGCGCGTCCGGCTTGTCCTCGCCGGTGTGCAGGAACAGGCACGCCACCGGTCCGATCCGGGCTGCCGAGAACGGGCGGCCCTCTCTCGTCGCGACGTACTCCTGCAACCGGAAGGCCCAGTCCCCGCGCACATCGTGGTTCCCGATGATCAGCTCGAGCGGGCGATCCGCGCTGATGTCGCGCCGTGCGGGGGCGAGCACCGTGTCGGCGAACTGATCGGGAGTGGTCCAGTCGTTGCAGACGTCGCCGTTCCAGACGAGCAGATCGACCGCCGGGGTCTGCGTGTCGAGGGCGAGGAGCGTGTCGTCGTGCTGGTGGGTGTCGTTCCACACCGCGATCCGCGCGTGGTCTGCTGCGGGGGACAGCAGGCGCACGCTCTTCCACGCGCTCACCTGTCGCACGGCGGGATCGGAGACCGCCTCCGTCACGGCGCGCACCTGCACGACGGCGCCGGGAGGGAGACCGTCGACGCGCACGCGCAGCACGTGATCACTCTGCGGCGTCATGCCGAACTCGTCCATCCGCGCCTCGCCGCGGGCGTCGTCGCTGCGCCACTCCAGCCGCCCGCGGCTGAGCCGACGAACCGCCCACACCGCCTCGAAGCCGTCCGGGCGCACCGCCATGATCGCCAGCGGACTCGTCACGAGTGCCGCATCCGTGGCGGAGGCGCGGGGGACGTCGTTCATCGGTTCTCCTCTGCGAAGGCGGGCGCGCCGTCGAGATCCAGCTCGAACCGGTAGCGCAGATCGTCATCGAACCACATGCGGAAGTTCGTGCCCCACACGTTGTTGTGCAGGTTCACGGCGAACCCGTCGGCCGGATCCGGGATCTCGTCGTCGAAGTGCAGCAGCGCAGGGGCGCCGACCGCGACGAGCGGGGCGTCGACCGTGCGCAGACTCACGGGCGCGGATCCGTCGCGCTCGACGGCCGTCACCGCATGCAGCGTGCGGTTGCCGCGGCTCACCACGTGCCGCGGATCCACCGGTGCGCCGAGCTTGCGCAGTATCCAGGCGCCGTCGGCGACGCCCTCGGCCGGCGCCGGACGGAAGCCGAACCAGCTCGCCTCGGGCAGCCGCGACGCCTCGCGCCCGCAGACGTCGAGAACGATCCGGATCGGCCCGTCGCCGTGCGGGAACCGGTAGTCGACGCGGATCCGCTGCGGCGCGCCGGTCTCGGCGACGAGCTCCTCGGGGAGGGCCAGCTCGAGGCGCGCCGTGTCGTCGCCCTCCGGAGAGGTGCCGACCGTGAGGTCGCGGAGCTCGGGCGCTGTCACGCGCGCAGGCAGGGTCTCCGCGATGGCGAGCCCGGGGCTCGCCTGGTCGGGGACCGCCCAGACGCCGTTGTGCGCGAGATCGCGGCAGTACTGCCGCAGCCAGCGCTCCTCGTCGCGCTCGTCGAAGGTCTGATGCCGGAATGCGCCGAGCGTGTGCTCCGGATCCGCCCACACAGTCCCGTGCTCGTCGCGCAGTCCGGTGATCGCTCCATCCGTCCCGAACGTCACCCGGAACCGGCCCCGTGCGATCTCCTCGCCGGCACGCACCCGGGAGTTCGGGGTCGCGGAGCCACCGTGTCCCACTTCTTGCTCTTCCTGGGCCGGTTCTCCAGCCGGAATCGGGACATGGTGGGGCGGAAAGTGGGACACAGCGGGGGCGGGGCCGGCAGCGGGGGCGGGGGCGGTGGCGGAACCGTCCGCCGGCGGACGCAGCTCGGCCAGTGCCGCACGCGCCTCGGCGGCGCGCTCCGGTGCGAGCGCGGCGAGAGCGACGTCCAGGTGCGCGCGCTGTTCGGCCCAGGACGCCTCGAACCCGGAATAGGTGAGCCCCTGCGCCGACGGATGCTCCGCCCATGCCCAGTCGTATGCGCGCGTTTCGGCGGGGTTCGACGACGGATCCACGACGTCGCGGGCGCGTGCGGCACGGAAGTCGGCCTTGGCGTAGTTCACATAGTCGGGGAGGTACGTCTTCAGATCCTCACCCCAGGTGTGCTCGACGATGCGCAGCAGGGCGACGCCGAGATCGTGATGCTCCGCGGACGACGGCTCGAGCGCGCCGTCGCGCAGCCACGTGGCCCGGAGGCGCTGAAGCACGCCAAGCCCTGCGGTGAGCAGGGGATCGGCACCGGCGCCGTGGATCCACGTGTCGCCGATCTCCGCCGTCACGACGGGCAGGGTGTCGCGGCGTGCGAGCAGGGCTCGGGCGAAGTCGTCCAGGCTCGACGCCACGATCCGCGCGCCGGGTTGCGCGGCCGCCAGCGCGGCGAACAGCTCCTCGACCTCGGCGGTCGTGGGCGGGCCGTTGTTGTCCCCGGTGTGCGCGAGGTGCAGCGCGTCGGAGCCACCCGGCACCACGGCGAGGTCGAGCCCCTCGGAGCCGTACGAACGGGCGTAGTTCACGACGACCTCGGCGCCGTCGGGCGCGCGCCACACGAAGAACTCCGGCACGTCGGGCACTGCAGAGGCGCCGTTCACGCCCAGGTGCAGGTACTCGATCCCCGCCGCAGCGAGCACGGGCACGAGACCGATGGTGTGCCCGGGCACGTCGGTCATCTTCGCGGCGATCGTGCGCCGGCCGTACCGCTCGTCCAGACCCTGCGCGATCGACGCGGCGAACGCGGCGAGCGACGGATCCATGAGCTCGGTGTGCGTCGTGAGCGGCAGCGCGTGCCAGCGGATCCGACCTTCGCGCAGGGCGGCGTCCAGTCGGTCCTGCTGGGCGGGTGTGCCGGTGCGCAGCACGTGATCGATCAGCCAGGATCCCGTCGTCCAGACGAACTGTGCGGGCCCGCCGCGGCGCTCCAGCTCTTCGGAGAGCTCGATCGCGCGCGGCAGGTAGCTCTCGGTGTAGCCGGCGATCACATCGCGCGCGAGCGCGGTGAAGCCGATGTCGAGGTGGGTCTTGAAGACGACGTGGATCGTGTCGATCACGGCGGATCCTTCCAGGGGTGGGAATGCGGCAGGTTGTCACGGGTGAGGGGCGCAGTCGCGCCGGATCGGGTCGTGCGCCTGTCCCGGAGAGCGACGGTACGCCGTCCGGGACAGGCGCGGGTCAGTGCAGGGGCTTGCAGAGCAGGGCGCTCGGCACACCGCCCTGAAGCCGCTGATAGGTGTAGGCGATGCCGGCGATGTACTCGTCGTCCGCGCACTGCCCCTTGAAGCGTCCGGGCGCCCAGTCGCTCGCGGTCGAGCCCCCGCCCGCGGGCCGGTCGTCGGCACGGTCGAACCAGAGGGTGCGGCCGTTGCTCGACGGCAGTGCGGTCGCGCTCGGCGCGCAGAGCAGCTTGGACGTGGCCCAGCGGTTGATCGTGCCGATCGTCAGGCTGAAGCCCACGGCGATCTCGCCGTTCGCGCACTGCAGTTTGCTGTATCCGCCGGCCCAGTCGAACTGCACGTTCGCCTCGGTGCCGACGACGTGGCGCACCGTCGTGACGGGCGGCTGTCCCGCATCGGTGCAGAGGGCGCGGTTACTGCTGCGGGACACGCCCTGCAGCCGCTCGGTGTCGGGACACACGCCCTTCCACTGGCCCGGATCCCAGTCGGGACGATCCTGCATGAGCGCCGACGCGTTCGTATCGGGCAGGTAGCTGTCGCTGCCCAGCATGTTCCAGCGCGTCGGGGTGGCGACGTGTCCTGTCGTGCCGACGGAGGTGACGAGCTTCTGCCAGCCTGCGTACCGCCAGTCGTCGGCGATGCTGATCCTGCTGCCGTCGGGGCGATAGCCGAGCAGAGCGTAGGTGTCGGCGAAGGTGCCGGCGGCGTCGGCCTGCGTGACCAGCGGCCATGCGGCGAAGTCGGTGTCGTTCGCGGCGAGGAGGTCGGTGAAGTTGTTCCACCAGTCGATGTTCTTCTGGTCCGTCTCCCCGGCGCCGCGGATTCCGAACTCGCTCAACCACACCGGAGCGGTGTAGTGCTGGCCGGCGGTGGTGACGAACAGCGCCTCCTGCGTCACGGCGTCCGCGAGCTGTGCCGCGGTCATGTCCCGATAGCGCAGGTCGTGCGTCTCGCCGAGACCCGTGGCGCCGGTGTGCTGCGGACCGGTGTACGCGTACACGTGTGCGGAGTAGACGAGCTTGTCCGGATGCAGGATCGTGTTCGACGTGTTCGCGACCGGTTTGAGCATCGGCCGGTCATGGAAGAAGCCGTCGATCGGCACCCCCTGCCAGTTGATGCCCTCCATCACGATGAGGACGTCCGGGTTCACCTTCTGGATCGCGATGGCGGCCTGCTGGTACGCCTTGTACAGGTCGTTGCCGTCGCCCATCCCCCAGTTCGCGTCGTCCGTCACGTCTCGGCGCACCTCGTTGCGCAGATCCATGCCCACGACGCGCGGATTGGTGCGATAGCGATCGGCGAGCATCACCCAGTCCGAGATCCATTTCTCGGTGGTCTGGCTGCTGTACCACTTGGTGTTCGCGTCCACGCCGCAGCACCAGAGCGACGTCGTGGTGTGGTTGTTCAGAATGACGGCGAATCCGTCGGCGGTGAGCGCGTCGATCACGGCGTCGAAGACCTGCAATGGCGTCTTGCCGCGCAGCTGCGGGTTCGCCGCGACCGCCGCGTCCGGCACGGCCGTCGTCATCCCGAGCATCTCGTTCGAGAAGGGCAGGCGGATGCTGTTGATCCCGATCGAGTGGAAGTCGCTCATCAGCGTCGGCAGCGCCACGCGGTCGAGCCCCATCGGGATGTCGTAGCTGTCACCGCTGTTGTGCGTGGCCGGGTCGGCCTTGGATCCGCTGCCGCTCCAATGCCCCTGGGCACCGTCCCAGTTCGCGGAGAGGAGTTTGAACCGGTCGCCGTCGGCGTCCACCACATAGCGTCCTCGCGTGCTCAGCGGCGCCGTCCAGCTCGCGGCGAGCTCGACACCGGTGAGCTGCGGGATCTGGGCCGGCGCGGGGCCGGTGGCCGGTCGCGTCGAGGTCGTGGCGGCCTGAGCCGGCATGGCGAGTGCGAGCGTCAGGATCGCGCCGCTCAGCGCGATCGCCCCCCGCGCCCATCGTCGTCGTTGCATGGATTCAACTCCTTTGTCTTCTGTCCATCGGGCACATCGCCTCCGTCGGCGCTCGCACATCGTCCTTATGGTGGATCTTCGACGGATTGGCAACGTAAACATCACGTTTGCGAGCTGTGAGTTGTTTACGTAACCATAGTGTGCCTATAGTGCTCCTGGTAACGCAACCAATCACGAGGAAGTGACTTGATGTCAATGGCGATGACGGGGCTCCGACGCTCCCGGCGGTCCTGGGCCGGATGGTGGTTCGTCGGTCCCTTCATGCTCGTGTTCACGCTGGTGCTCATCGCGCCGCTGCTGTACGCGATCTATCTCAGCCTGTTCCGCGACTCCCTGGTCGGCGGCACCCATTTCGTCGGCTTCGAGAACTACGCCACGGCGATCGTGGATCCGAAGTTCTGGGACGCCACCGGCCGTGTCGTGCTGTTCCTCGTGGTGCAGGTGCCGATCATGCTGATCCTCGCGCTCGTCGCCGCCCTGGCGCTGGACAGCGCACGACTGCGTTTCGTGCCGTTCTACCGGCTCAGCATCTTCCTCCCCTACGCAGTGCCCGGTGTCGTGGCTGTGATGATCTGGGGCTACATGTACGGCGACCAGTTCGGTCTGGTCGCCGATCTGAACCGCTGGCTCGGCGACGTGGTGCCCTCTCCGCTGTCAGCGACCTTCGTCCTCCCCGCGATCGGGAACATCGTCACCTGGGAGTTCGTCGGCTACAACATGCTGATCTTCTTCTCCGCGCTGCAGGCGGTGCCGCAGGAGCAGTACGAGGCGGCCGAGATCGACGGCGCCGGCGCGCTGCGGACGGTGTTCAGCATCAAGCTGCCGGCCATCCGTGGTGCGATCGTCGTCGCCACCATCTTCTCGATCATCGGCAGCTTCCAGCTGTTCAACGAGCCCGCCGTGCTGCAGAAGATCGCGCCGAACTCGATCTCCAGCTACTTCACGCCGAACATGTACGCGTTCAATCTGTCGTTCGCCGGATCCCAGTTCAACTACGCCGCGGCGATCGCGATCATCTCCGGCGTGATCACGATGATCATCGCCTTCGTCGCGCAGTCCATGGGCTCGAAGGAGCAGAAGTGATGAGCGTCATGACCTCGAACACCGCGGAGCCGATGGGCACCGAGGCCATCGTCACCGGACGCCGTCCGAGCCGGCTCGCGAGCGGCAGGATCGCGCAGCGGCCGGCCCGGCGCACGCGCCGTACCTCGCCACGCCGCAGCCGCACCTCGATCACCCTGATGATCGTCATGTCCCTCATGCTGCTGTACAGCCTGGGTCCGTTGCTCTGGCTGGTGGTCAACGCGACCAAGTCGAAGGCGGATCTCTACACGACCCCCGGGCTGTGGTTCGGGCCGACCTTCTCCCTGTTCACGAACATCGCGGACACCTTCGCCTATGACGACGGCGTCTTCCTGCGCTGGTTCCTGAACACGGTGCTCTACGTCGTGGTCGGCGCCGGCGGGGCCACCCTGCTCGCCACCCTCGCCGGCTACGGGCTGGCGAAATACCGCTTCCCCGGCCGCAAGGCCGTGTTCTCGATCATCCTCGGCGCGCTCGCCATCCCCGGATCCGTGCTCGCGGTGCCGCAGTTCCTGCTGTTCAGCAAGCTGGGCCTCACGAACACCCCCGCGGCGGTGATCATCCCGTCGCTGGTGAGCGCGTTCGGCTTGTATCTCGTCTGGGTGTACGCCGCGGAGGCGATCCCCGACGAACTCATCGAAGCCGCCCGTCTGGACGGCGCGGGCGAGTTGCGGATCTTCTTCTCGATCTCGCTGCGCCAGCTCGCTCCGGCGTTCATCACCGTGCTGATGTTCGCGGTCGTCGCCACGTGGAACAACTACTTCCTGCCGTTGATCATGCTCTCCAGTCCCGAGTGGTACCCGCTCACCGTGGGGCTCAGCCAGTGGGCGTCCGCGTCCGCCTCGATCGGAACGGCGCCGATCCCGCAGCTGGTCATCACCGGGTCGCTGCTCACGGTCCTGCCCATCTCCGCCGCGTTCCTGTACCTCCAGCGGTACTGGCAGTCCGGCCTCGCCGCCGGAAGCGTCAAGTAGCCGCGCACCGATCTGTTCCCTCCGCATCACGAATCCCATCGCACGAAAGATCCCTGCATCACCTCCCGAAAGGAAACCCGCAGTGAAGAAGAACATCTGGATGCGCGCCGCCGTCGTCGTCGGCGCCGCCTCGCTCATGATGGGCGCCCTCGCGGGCTGCCAGGGCGGCAGCGACGCCGCCGGCGGCGGTTCGAAGGCCGACATCGAGGCCGCGCTCAAGAAGGGGGGCGAGCTCACCTGGTGGACGTGGGGCACCACGACGCAGGACTGGGCAGACGCCTTCACCAAGGAGCACCCGAACGTCAAGATCAACGTCGTCAAGCTCGACAACCCGGATGCCACCGTCACCAAGCTGCAGAACGCCGTCAAGGCCGGATCCGGCGCGCCCGACATCGTGCCGGTCGAGTACCAGACCATGCCGCAGCTGACCATGGCCGGCGCGCTGGCCGACATGACCTCCTACGGCTTCGACGGCTACAAGGACAAGTTCACGGCCTCGACGTGGAACGCGGTCAACATCGACAAGAAGCTCGTCGGGCTCCCGCTGGACTCTGGTCCCATGGTCATGCTCTACAACACCAAGCTCTACGCGGCCGCAGGCATCACCGAGGCGCCGAAGACCTGGGACGAGTTCGTCGCCGACAGTGCGAAGATCCACGCCGCGGATCCCGACACCTACATCGCCACGGGTGGCGATGCCGGCTTCTTCACCAGCATGATCTGGGCGTCGGGCGGGCACCCGTTCAAGACCGAGGGGGAGAAGGTCACGATCGACCTTCAGGACGCCGGCACCAAGAAGTTCGCCGACATGTGGGGCGGCATGCTGCAGAAGGGTGAGCTCTCGCCGCTCGCCACCTGGTCTGATGAGTGGACGAAGGCGCTCGCGCAGGACAAGCTCGCCACGCTGATGATGGGCTCCTGGATGATCAACATGGGAGAGGACTACGGCGTCGACAAGTGGACGGCGGCGCCGATGCCCACCTGGGACGGCACCCCCGGATCCGCCGAGAACGGCGGCAGCGGCATCTCTGTCACCGAGCAGAGCAAGAACAAGGCCCTCGCCGCTGCGGTGCTCCAGTTCCTCGCCGACGGCAAGGGGCGCGATCTCGTCAACCAAGGCGGGTTCCCGTCGACCGTCGCAGACTTCAAGAACCCGGAGTGGGCCGACCGCACCTTCCCCGCCTACGTCGACGGCCAAAAGGCCAACCTGGTCGGCGTCGAGTCCTCGAAGTCCGTCATCCCCGGCTGGCAGTACCTGCCCTACCAGGGCTACGCGAACAACGTCTTCGGCGACTCGGTCGGCAAGGCGATCGGGGCCAAGGGCGACCTGAACGCCGCTCTGCAGGAGTGGCAGAAGACGCTCGTCGACTACGGCAACCAGCAGGGCTTCCAGGTCAACAAGTAGACCGACACCGATCGGTCGTTGAGCGAGCACCGGCGAAGCCGGCGCGAGGCGAAGCGCGGCGCTCGGGAAAGCGCCGCGCGTCGCCGCGGGCGCGCTGGGCGCGGCCGCGCGCAACGACCGCTACGCCGTCCGCCCCGCAACGACAGGGCCCGCGCAACCCACCC